>CAJLHF010000001.1 GCA_905206365.1 uncultured Sutterella sp.
CTCTCGCTTTCCGATGTTCACACTTATCGGTTCGTTGAATCTGATTTTTAAAGAACGTTTCTGACGTCGTTGCGTCAAGAGTTTTGAATATTACAGAAGAGTTTTTAGGTTGTCAAGGGGGGATCGAAAATTTTTTCTCCCGTCCCTCTTCTTGCGACGTGTCACCCGAGGTGAGGAAGAGTACTCAGTAGGCTCCGTCGTCCTACCCCTCCCCCTTCCCTACAATCAAGTGGCCTGTCGAGTACCGAGCGGCTCTTCGCCCTTTTCGGTCTCCCGCTTCGCGTACGCCCCGTACGTTGCCTGCGTTCCATGCGTTGCGCTCTCACGACCGAATCTTTGACGAAAGGGAAATCACCATGCCCCGCCGCCAGCCGCCTCTTCCCCGATACCTGCGAATTCTCTTCGGAGTACGCCGTACGCTCGGCGCGCTCATGTCGACCGCACTCGTATTCGGTACGGTCGCTTCGGTCGACGCTTTCTATTCCAACGTGAAGACCCCGTCGAATCGCATTGCCGCAGTGAGCGGTCAGTCGGTCGAACTTGCGGGAACGCTCGAAGACGCCTCGATCGATTCGCCGCTTGCCCTTCGCATCGTCGTCTCTCCCGCCACCGAGCGCATCGTCGTGAACGGCACCCGGTTCGAACCCCGGCGCTTCTCGGAGGGCGTCTCCTGGCGCACGACCCTCACCCTCATGCCTCAACTCCCTTCGGGGCTCTACGGCGTGTCGGTTTCCGTCACGGGGCATTCGTCCGTGCACCTTTCCACTCCGAAGATCGACCTCGACGTCTTTCCCTCGGAAGAAGCGCTCGATGCGGCAAGCCCCTCATTTCTGATGCGCCACGCAGGGCTCAACCCCCTTTCGACCGCCGTACGTACGCTCCTTCTTGCACTTGCCGCCGGTTTTTCCTGGTGGTCGTTGCGTTTTTATCTCCGTACGCAACTTCGAAAGCGCGGCTACCTTCGGATCTACCACGCCAAGCCCTCCGGGGACGACACGCTCCTTTACTGCCTCGACTCGGACCACCGGGTCGAAGCGGGCGAACCCTATCCCGTCCTTACCGCCGCGGGGCAGACGCTCGGCACCGCTTTTTTGCTGGAGCGCGAGAGCCGCTACTGCGTCTTGAAGCTCACGTCGGCACGGGCCCGGGCGGGTTGTATGGTGGCGCTCACCTGAAGACGCATTCGGCGTAACCTCGAAGTGCTGCGCGCAATGAAAAAAGGGAGCCCTCGCGGGCTCCCTTTCGTCTTTCTTCTTTTAATTCTTCATTGTCGTGTCGTCGGCTTTCGGCTTCACGCAGGGGGTCGGGGCCGGAGCCCCGACCGAACGGGCTCAGCGCTTCTCTTGTGCGCGGCGCCAGGCGGCAACCGCTTCGGAACATTCGGCGATAAGGGCGGGACCCTTATAGATGAAGCCCGTGAAAAGCTGCACGAGCTGAGCGCCCGCTTCCATCTTTTCCACGGCGTCCGCGCCCGACATGACCCCGCCCGAGGCGATGATCGGGAGTTCGCCCTTCACATGCTCGGCCACGAGGCGCACGACTTCGGTCGAACGTTCGCGCAGCGGCGCACCCGAGAGGCCGCCCGTTTCTTCAGCGTGCAGAAGACCCTGGACGCGCTTGCGGGCGATCGTGGTGTTCGTCGCGATCACGGCGTCGATGCCGTACTTCATGAGCGTGTCGACGCAACGGAGGATTTCATCGTTTTCCAAGTCCGGAGCAAGCTTCACGGCGATCGGCACGTGCTTGCCATTGCGTTCCGCCTTGAGGTCGGCGCGCTTTTCGACGATGCCCTTCACGAGGTGGTCGAGTTCGCCCTCGCCCTGGAGCGTGCGCAGGTTCTTCGTGTTGGGAGAGGAAATGTTCACCGCAATGTAGTCGGCATGGTCGTACACCGCATCGAGGCACTTCACGTAGTCGGAGAGCGCGTTTTCGATCGGGGTCACGGCGTTCTTGCCGATATTGATCCCGAGCACGCCCCCGCGCAGACGGAACGCATCCGCCGAGCGGAGGTTTTCGAGCACCTGCACGACGCCTTCGTTGTTGAAGCCCATGCGGTTGATGACGCCTTCGGCGGGGATCAGACGGAAAAGACGGGGCTTGGGATTCCCGGGCTGCGCGAGCGGCGTGATCGTGCCGATTTCAACGTGGCCGAATCCGAGGCCGCCGAACGCGCTCACGCGCGTGCCGTCCTTGTCCATGCCGGCCGCAAGACCGATCGTGTTCGGGAAGCGAACGCCCATCACCGTGACGGGGTCTTCGTCGGGCATGTGGGTGATGAGCTTGTGCAACCCCGCGTGCACCACCCAGTCGAGGTTGGCCATCGTGACGGCATGAGCCGTTTCGGGGTTCATTGAGAAAAGAACGCGTCGCGCAATGTTGTAGAGCGTCATAGAAAAAAGAAGCCGTGTCGTTGCGGGCGAAGGCGAACTTGGCGCCCCCGCCCTGGGGAAAAACGGATCGGACGTCGGGGCCGGGGCTCGGAAAAGCCCCGCCTCCCGTGGGAACGCGGGATGAAATGGGGAAGCCGACCAATGGCGGAGATTATAAACGCTACTCCTTTCGGCGGACCTTACGCACCCGCCTTCAGGCAACGGGGCGACAAAAAACTTCCCGAGGGGCCCTCCCCCGGGGTGGGGGTCCCCCCCCCCCCCCCCGGAAAAGTGCGAACAGAGAGGCCGGAGTGAGGGGGTGCGGACGGACGGTCGGGCGCGCCTCGGAAGGAACGTCTGGGAGCCTTGACGAACACCGTCACCCGAAATCCGAAATCGAAATCGAATGGAAGCGGCCTCAAAACGGATCCACCGAAAAAATCTTTTTTCCTTGAATTTCAACAATTTGAACTCAAAATAAGGAAATTTTCACTTGTTTTCTTACAAATTGTTACCTATGATTGGCCGCGATCGTGATTTTCATCCTTGACAATCTGAAAGTCCTCAGGCACAATTCAAGTCTCGCTAGTGATTAGCGACGACAGAATTACCGCGGGGTGGAGCAGCCCGGTAGCTCGTCGGGCTCATAACCCGAAGGTCGGAGGTTCAAATCCTTCCCCCGCAACCAAACACAAAACCCGTACCGATGACGATCGGTGCGGGTTTTTGTTTTTCCGGCGTTCGAGGATCGGACCCTCGGGAGCCGTCCCGCCCGGCGGACCTCTCGCGAAAGTCCCCGTTTCGCACGCGTTGGCGCGGCGTCCCCTTCGTTAGAATAGCCGTCCGTCGGGAGGACTCCCGGAAAGGGAAGCCTTTCGGGCTTTCGCTTGCGGGCACCCCCGCTTTCCGTCCCTCTCCCTTTTTCCCGTTTTTTCCCAGGTTCGCCGCTCCGATCTTCGAAGCGGTCCCCTTCGGCCCGAGGTGCCCTATGACCACACCCCTACCCCCCGACATGCCGGTGCGTCCCGGCTTTTGGAACGTCCCCCTTTGGGGCGAAATCGGCGTCTATGTCGTCGGGCTTGCCGCCGTCGCGCTGTGCGTCTGGGGCATCGTCCGAGGGATGAAACACACGCGCGCGGGCGCGCTCGGAGATCCGTCCGTGAAGAGCGAAAAGGACCCGCAAGCGCTCAAACGCACCCTGCGTGCGGTGCTCTTTGCGGACCGCATTCGGGAAACGGCCTTCGGGAACGTGCACGCCGCGCTCGTTCTCGGCTTTTTCTTCCTCTTTTTGGGAACGGCCCTTGCAACCCTCGACTGGGACATCGGCCACTACGTGCTCGGCACGCAGTTTTTGCGCGGGAACGTTTACCTTGCCTACAAGCTCATCCTTGACATTGCGGGCGTAGCCGTTCTGGCGGCGCTGCTCATCGGGTTCGTGCGCCGCATGAAAAGCGTCGCGCTTCCCCGCACGGACCGCTTCCTGTGGGCGTATGCCTCGCTTGCCTTCATCGTGCTCTCGGGTTACGTCGTCGAAGGTCTGCGTCTTGCGGTCGAGCAGCCTCTCTGGATGAACTTCTCGCCCGTCGGCTCCGTCGTCGCGAAGGCCTTCCTTGCGCTCGGGATCGAGCGCGCGGGGCTTGAGAACGTACACGTTCTTCTTTGGACCGTCCACGGACTTGCGGCCCTGGCCTTCATCGCGACGATTCCCCTTACCTTCTACGGACACATGTACCGTACGCCCCTTTCGATCTTCCACCGCAAGCCCAAGCCCTTGGGGCGTCTTCCCAAGATCGAAGCCATCGAAGAGCAGGAAACGTTCGGGCTTTCGCGCATCGAGCAACTCTCACAGGACGAGCGCTTCCAGTTGGAAGGCTGTGTCGAGTGCGGCCGCTGCAACGACGTGTGCCCGGCCGTGCGTGCGGGTACGCCTTTGGCGCCCCGCACCGTAGTGATGAAACTTCGAGAACGCGCCGAGCGACTGGCGGCGGGTCTTCCCGACGACGGCAAGCGTCTCACGGGCGACGTCGTCACGCACGAAGAGCTCTTTTCCTGCACGACCTGCGGCGCCTGCGCCCGCGCGTGCCCCGCGGAAATTCAGACGCCCGATCTGATCGTGCGCATGCGACGCCACCTGGCGCTTGAAGAAGGGACCTTCCCCGAAGGGGCCGCGACGGCCCTCGAAAACACCGCCTCGGTCGGGAACCCCTGGGGGCTCGATCCCTACGAACGGCTCGACTGGGGGAAGGATCTGGATCTGCCCGTCGCCGAGCCCGGCGAACACTACGACGTCCTTTACTGGGTGGGATGCGCGGCGAGTTACGACCGTCGCGCCCGCAAGGTCGCGCGCGCCGTCGTGGCGATTCTGCGTGCGGCGGGCGTCAAGTTTGCCGTCATGAGCGAAGAGCGCTGCCACGGCGAATTCGCGCGTCGCCTCGGTGAGGAGTACCTCTTCCAGACGGCCGCTCAGGAAAACATCGAGAATTTCTCCAACTACGCGTTCGATCGGATCCTGACGGCCTGCCCGCACTGCTTCAACACGCTCGCGAACGAATACCCGACCTTCGAAGGCTTCCCCGAAGTGCCCGTCGTCGACCATGCGACCTTCATTCGGGAGTTGATCGAAGCGGGGCGCCTTGCGGGCGTATCGCCCGATGCGACCGCGACCGTCTATCACGACCCTTGCTACCTCGCTCGTTTGAACGGCGTCACCGATGCGCCGCGCTCGGTGCTCGAGGCCGCCACCCGTCCCCTCTACCCCGGGGAAACGGGTGAGAAGACCCTCTGCTGCGGTGCCGGGGGCGGGCAGATGTGGACCGAAACGAAGAACCCGAAGCCCGTCAACATCGTGCGTCTCGAAGACCTCAAAAAGACGGGCGCCCGACGCGTCGCGGTGGCGTGCCCCCACTGCCTCACGATGCTCGAATCGGCCAAGGCGACGACGGGCGATGAAGAGACGCTCGTTCGCGACATCGCCGAAATCGTGGCGGAACGCCTGGCGGAAACGAAGGCCGAAGCCTGACGATTCCGCCCGCCTCCCCGGGTACCGGGGCACGCACCGTGCGTACCCGGAGAGGCGAAAAACAATGAGGAAAGGCCGTCCGAACGCGTTCGGGCGGCCTTTCGTTTGTTCTCGTTCCGTGTACTTCGGCGCTTGAGGTGACTCAGAAGAGCTCGTACGGCACCGCGTTCGAGAAGTCGCGGTTGAAGGCCTCTTCGGCTTCGACGAAGGTTCGCATCGTACGCATGTCGAGCGCCCGCTGCGTGTTGTCGGGGCTGTCCAAGACCACCATCACGAGGCGCCGTTCGCCCACTTCGCTTTGCACCACCATGCAGCGGCCCGCCGCGGTCGTGAAGCCCGTCTTCTGGATGCCGATCTTCCAGGAGGGGTCGCCGATCAGGCGGTTCGTCGTCCGGAAGTCGAGCACCTGGCGACCGGCGCGCACGCGCGCGGAGGGAAGGGTCGAGGCGGTACGGATCGTCTGGTACTCGTAGACTGCGGAGACTAGCTTTCCGAGATCGCGCGCGCTCGAATGGTTGCGGTTGTCGAGTCCCGTCGGATCCGCAAAGAAAGAGCTCGTCATCCCGAGCGCTTCCGCCTTTTCGTTCATCGCCCGAACGAACGCTTTCTTGCCGCCGGGATACGTGCGCGCAAGCGCGTGCGCCGCGCGGTTGTCGCTCGAAACGAGCGCCGCCTTCAGGAGCGCTTCGCGCGTCATGGTCATGCCGTTGCGAAGTTTCGACGTGGCGTTCGAGCGCACGTAGTCTTCGCGCGTGATGCGCACCTTGCCGTCCAACGGAAGGTCGCTTTCCGCAATGACGAGCGCCGTCATGAGTTTCGTCACGGAGGCGATCGGAAGCGGAATGTCCGCGTTCTTGACAACGAGCTCTTCGCCCGTATCCTGGTCGATCACGTACGCAACGGAACTGCCGAGCGCGAGCGGATCTTCGGTCTTTCTCAGGCCCGCCAACATCGCCTGCGAGGGCGCGGCCCCGGTGCGGCGGCGAAGCGACGTGCGCTTCGCGCTTCGCTTCGTTTTCTTGGCGGATGTTTTCTTAGCCGAGGTTTTTTGGGCCGCGGCCTTCTTCGTCGAGGTCTTCTTGGCGCTTGCGGTCTTCGTTGCGGTTTGAGTCGTTTGCGGGGTTTGAGCGGCGTGCGCTTCGGGCACGTGGAGACCGTTCGCAAACAAAAGGCCCGAGACCGAAGCGGCGAGAACGAGCGACTTCAACGAAAAAGAAGCGGGACGAAAGAAGACGGCAGAAGGCATGGGGGCGAAGAGAGGCGCGGCGACGAGGAGGACGCGGCCCCGAAGGACGCGCGAGGCGTCCGGTCCGAGAGCGTGCGTCGGGCACATGCGGCGCATTGGCACATTTGAAAAGGCCGGAGGGCGTCGCCAACCGACGCCCTCCGGCGAGTACATCCCGCAATTTTACTCATCCGTCGGATGAGGCTCCGCCGTGAAAGGCCCTCCCCCTTACGTTTTGTTGCAAAAGGTCCTTTTGTGAAAACACGGACTTGCGTACGTTCCCTGCCGCTCGCGCGCTCAGAGGCGGGCGATCGACGCCCAGACGCGTTCGAGTCGCTTCACGCTCACGGGCATGGGCGTGCGGAGTTGCTGCGCGAAAAGCGAGACGCGCAGCTCTTCCAAAAGCCACCCGAATTCGACGAGGTGCGGATCGCGCTCGCCGCGTCGCGCCGCGACCGCCCGGAGCCACTCGGTCGTGAGACGCTCCGCGTCCCGCATGCGGGTACGGTCCCGTTCGGGGTCGTCCGCGTACCGATCGAGCCGGTAGACGATCGCCTTCAGGTAACGGGGATAGTGCATGAGGTTCGCCAGCGGCACCTCCGCAAAAGCATGCTTCGGGAAGAGGCGCTCCAACTGCTGCGTGACGTCCGAGACGAGCTCCTTCTCCGACGCCAGGCGCTTGAGCTTCAGGGGAATCGGCGCCGCTTCGCGCACGATCTCCACAAGCAAACGCGTCACCTCCCCCGCCACGAGCGTCAAGCGCCCGCGCACGCTTTCGCGGCGCTCGCGGAAGGACGCTTCGTCGGTGGGACGGGGATCGGCCAAGGCGGTTGCATTCAACACCGCGTCGACCACATCGTTCGTGAGCTCTTCAATGTTTTCGAAGTTTCTCGCCAACCCCGGGACGACGGACGCCTGCATCTGCTCGCGACCGAGCTCCCGAAGGCTCCGTTCGACAAATTTCACCTGTTCCTTGAGGGACAAACGGAAGAGCCGCCGGAGACCCTTTTCGTGCTCTTTTTGCGCTTCGCGCGGATCGTCGAACACTTCGATCGCACAGACCGTGCCCTTGTCGACGAGTGCCGGATGCCCGATCAGGGTTTGCCCCCCGCGGGAGATTTCCATGAGTTCGGGGAGTTCCCCGAAATCCCAGTCCGTCACCGCGTCGGACAAATCCGCCGCCACGGCCGCGTCCTGCTGCGCGACGCTCCGGAAGGTTTCCTGGGCGGCTTCGCCGAGTTCGGCGCGCAGTTCCGCGAGGTTGCGACCCATGCCGAGCTGACGCCCGTGCTCGTCCACCACCTTGAAATTCATGATGAGGTGCGCGGGAAGTTGCTCCGACTTGAAGTCGCTCGCACGGCAGGGGACGCCCGTCGTTTCGCGCACGTCCGCTTCGAGCGCTTCGACGAACGGCCGCGTGCGCGTCGCCGCGTCGGCGTGCCGTTCGCAAAAGCCCGCCGCGTAGTCCGCAAGCGGCACGCAGTTGCGGCGCACCTTCTGCGGGAGCGTTTTGAGGAGCACCTGCGCTTTTTCCTTCATCATCCCGGGGACGAGCCACTCGCAGCGCACGGCATCGACCTGGTTGAGAGCGAACAAGGGGACGGTGAGCGTCACGCCGTCGCGCACCGAGCCGGGCTCGAAGTGGTAAGTGAGCGGCATCGCCACGCCCGCCATCTCCAGAGACTTCGGGAAGTAGGCCGTGGCGGCTCCCGCCGCCTCGTGCCGCATGAGTTCGTCCTTCGAAAGGCGAAGGCGCTTTTCCTCGTCGGGCGAGAGCACTTTCAACCACGCCTCGAGCGTACGGACCGACGAAACGTGCTCGGGGATCACCTTGTCGTAGAACTCGAAAATCAGTTCGTCGTCGACGAGCACGTCGGGGCGACGGGTCTTGTGTTCGAGCTCGCGGATTTCCGCAACGAGCCGGCGGTTGTGGTGGTAGAAGGGGGCCTTCGCGTCGAGTTCGCCGTTCACGAGCGCTTCGCGAATGAAGAGTTCGCGCGCGAGCTTCGGATCGTGAGGCGCAAAGGCCGTGCGACGCCCCTGATAGATCGTGAGACCGTAGAGGGTCGCGCGCTCGAAGGCGACCACTTCGCCTCGGCGCTTTTCCCAGTGGGGTTCCGACCAGGCTTTCTTCAAAAGGCCCTCGGCCGCCTGCTCGATCCATTCGGGTTCGATTTCGGCGACGCACCGCGCGTAGAGTTTCGAGGTTTCCATGATCTGGCCCGCGAAAATCCAGCGCCCGCCCTTTTTGGCACGCACCGAGCCCGGCCAAATCCAGAATTTGATCCCGCGCGCACCCGCGTACGGGGGCGCACGGAAGTCGCTCTCGACCGTTTTGGAACCGATGTTGCCCAAAAGCCCCGTCAAAAGCGCACGGTGCACTTCTTCAAAGGTGGCGGGCGCCGTGTTGATGTGCCAGCCGAGTTCGGTGACAAGTCCCTCCAACTGACGCTCGACGTCGACCCATTCGCGAAGACGACGCGGCGACAGGTACTTTTTCTTCAGTTCCGTTTCGAACTTCCGGTTCGAGACTTTCTCGGCCTTGGCTTTCGCGAACCAGTCCCAGAGCTTCACGTAGGAGAGGAAGTCGGACTTCTCGTCGGCAAACGTTTTGTGCGCCTGATCGGCCGCCTGCTGCTCGTCGACGGGGCGCTCGCGCGGATCCTGCACCGAAAGGCCCGAAGTGATGAGAAGCACTTCGCGCAGGGCGCCGAAGCGGCTCCCCGCAAGGAGCATGCGCCCCAACTTCGGGTCGACGGGGAGTTTCGCAAGCTGTCGCCCGACTTCCGTCAGAGCCCCTTCGGCGTCGACCGCCCCCAATTCCTGCAGGATCTGGTAGCCGTCCGCAATCGCGCGCGGCGGAGGCGCTTCGACGAAGGGAAATTCGCGCACGTCGCCGAGCTTGAGACTCATGGCCCGCAGGATCACGCCCGCCAGATTCGTGCGAACGATTTCGGGGTCCGTAAAGGGCGCACGACGGTTGAAGTCGTTTTCATCGTAAAGACGAATGCAAATCCCGTCCGCAACGCGACCGCAACGGCCCGCGCGCTGATTGGCGGAAGCCTGACTCACGGGTTCGACGAGAAGCTGCTCCACTTTCGAGCGGTAGGAGTAGCGTTTGACGCGCGCGAGGCCCGTATCGACCACGTACCGGATCCCCGGTACCGTCACGGACGTTTCCGCGACGTTCGTTGCCAAAACGATGCGGCGCGCGCCGCCCGGACGGAAGACGCGTTCCTGCTCCGAGGCGGAAAGCCGCGCGTAAAGGGGCAGAATTTCCGTCGTCGCCGGACGGCTCTTTCGGAGCCAGTCCGCGGCTTCGCGGATTTCGTGTTCGCCCGGGAGAAAGACGAGAATGTCGCCGCGCCCTTCGGCTTCGAGTTCCGAGCAGGCGTCGTCGATTGCGCCCAGAAGCGTATGGTCGTCCGTTTCGTCCGCGTCTTCGATCGGGCGGTAGCGGACTTCGACGGGGTAGGTACGACCCGAAATCGTGAGAACGGGCGCCTTCTTGCCGTCGATCGCGAAGTGCTCCGCAAAGCGCTCCGCGTCGATCGTCGCCGAGGTGACGATCACCTTGAGGTCGCTGCGCTTTTGCAGAAGGCGCTTCAGGTACCCGAGGAGAAAGTCGATGTTGATCGACCGCTCGTGCGCTTCGTCGATGATGATCGTGTCGTAAGCGGCGAGCATGGGGTCCGTTTGGGTTTCGGCAAGCAAAATCCCGTCCGTCATGAGTTTGACGGTTGCTCCGGGAGACGTTTGATCCGTAAAGCGCACTTTGAAGCCCACGACTTCGCCGAGCGGCGTCTTCATTTCTTCCGCGATGCGCCGCGCGATGGAACTCGCCGCAATGCGTCGGGGTTGCGTGTGGGCGATCATACCCGTACGACCCCGCCCCGCAAGGAGCGCGATCTTCGGAAGCTGCGTGGTTTTGCCCGAACCCGTTTCGCCGCAGACGACCACCACGCGGTTTTCTTCGATGGCCTTGCGCACTTCGTCGGCGCGCGCCGAGACGGGAAGCCCCGGGGCGAGCTCGATTTTCGGAATCGGATTCTGACGCTCGGCAAAGGAGAGCCTCGGGCGGCGCTCGCCCTTGCGCCGATCGAGCGCGAGACGGGCGTGCTCGGCGTCGCTCCCGTCCGAAGCGGATGCACGACTGCGGGCTTCGGCACTCCGCGAGGACAAGCGCTCCGAGAGACGCACGAGCGCCTTGGGACGAGCGCTGCGGGGTTCGCGGTTTTCTCGGGCTTCGCGCTTCGCCTCATGGCTCGATTCGTTTTTGCCGTCGCGCTTCGCGTCCTGCATCGTTTCGCGTCGGGTGTCGCCCCGAGAGGCATTCCCCGATTCGGCGCGATTGCGCACGGGGCGCGCATCGCAGGAGCGGGTCGTCGCTTGCGCTTTGCCCTCGGGGGCGGCGCTTCCTTCGCTTTTCAGCGCATCCGCCCGGCGGAAAAGGGCTCCTTTTTCGCGGGCCGCGCCCGCGAGCATCGCGCCGAAGGCGCTCGTCGCCGCGTTGGGTTCGCGCACGGGAACGCGGTCGGCATCCGGGCGGGTAGGGGCGGACATCGCAGACTTGGCGGGCTTCGAAACGCAAGCGGACGAAGAAGACGGAGAGGACGCGACGGACTTGGAGAGCTTGCCGGCGCAAGCCGGGGACTTCGGGGCGCTCTGCGCGGGGGTCTGACCGCGCTGACGCGCTTCGCGCTCCCGGCGCTTTTCCTCGCGGGCCAGCGCCTCTTCGCGAAGGCGCTTTTCCTCCTCGCGCTTGCGGGAAGCTTCGAGCGCCCCCTCGACGTCCGTGCGGACCTTGTTGAATGCGGCAAAGAGAGCTCGATTCGACATGCGGGAATGCCTTTCCAAAAAACTGGTGAAATCGTTTGAGGCCGACATGTTAACGGCTTTGCGAACTTTCTTCCTCGTTACGGGCGCTTCCCGCGGTAGACTTCGGAAAAACGACCGTCTCCGAACGCCGTCGCCGGGCCCTCGGGTCCGAAGGGCGTTTTCTTTTCCGAGATGCGTCCGCAACAAAGCCGCGAAGACCGCCCGTGCGAGCCTTCGCCCATCCACACACCAACGAGATTAGGAGGACCGCCATGGCCCGCATGGTCCAGTGCGTCAAACTGAAGAAAGAAGCCGAAGGGCTCCAATACCCCCCCTTCCCCGGCGAACTCGGCGTGAAGATCTGGCGCAACGTCAGCAAGGAAGCCTGGGACGAATGGACCCGTCTTCAGACGATGATGGTGAACGAGTACGGCCTCAACCTCGCCGACCTCTCGGCCCGCCAGCATCTCATGGCACAGTGCGAGCGCTATTTCTTCGGCGACGCCGAAGGAATGACGGTGCCCAACTACGTGCCGCCCGCGCAGTAAGTCGTCCGCGCGCTTTCTCCATAAGCGCGCGAAACGTCCTTGAAAAAAGGCCCCGAAACCGCATTCCTCGCGGCCGGGGCCTTTGGGTTTTCGGAGCGCTCCGGCAAGCGCTCTTTTCCAAACGGGTTGATCAGTCGCCCTTCTTGAAGGTCTTCACGCCTTCGGCCGTGCCGAGAAGGAGCACGTCCGCGCCGCGCGCGGCGAAAAGGCCCACCGTAACGACACCCGGCCACATGTTGATTTCGGCCTCGAGCTTTTCGGGTTCCGCAATCGAGAGCCCCTTCGCGTCGAGAATGGCGTTGCCGTTGTCGGTGACGAAGTCTCGGAGCGTCACGGTTGCACCGAGCGCTTCGAGCTTCGCCTTCACTGCGCGGGCCGCCATCGGGATCACTTCGACGGGGAGCGGAAAGCGCCCGAGCACCTCAACCTGCTTCGACGCGTCCGCGATGCACACGAAGGTCTTCGAGACGGACGCGACGATCTTTTCGCGCGTGAGCGCGCCGCCCCCGCCCTTCACCATCGCGAACGAGGGATCAATTTCGTCGGCGCCGTCGACGTAGACGCCGATCTCTTCGACGTCGTTCATGTCGAGCACCTTGAAGCCGAGCGCTTCGAGGCGCTTCGTGGAGCGTTCCGAGCTCGAAACGCAGGCCGGAATCCGCTCGCGGATTTCGGGAAGCAGATCGATGAAGCAGTCGACGGTGGAACCCGTGCCGACGCCGAGGATGCGGCCGTCTTCGACGTACTCGAGCGCGGCGCGCGCAACGGCGCGCTTCAGGGCGTTTTGATCGGTGGTCATAGCGTGTACCGGAATGTACGAGGCGTGCGAAGCACGTCCTCGACGAAAGTGAAAGATGTCTCGGCGCACATTTTATCGAAGCCCGACCGCACGGGGCCTTCGACGGACGGCTTTTTCGTTTTCGAGGCGTGTTTATACGCCGCAACAGAAGCCGATAAGGTCACAATAACGGAAAAGGGACACACTTACTCGTTTTTGCGTTCCCCGAGTCCTCACCATGCTCGGTCGACGTGCCTCCGAGGCGCCTTGCCGCCGACCTTTCGAGAGATCCCGAGGTGCTTCCCCTTGAAGCGCTCCGTTAGAATCGTTTTGTTTGTTTTCACCCGATTTTCGTACCGATGCCAGCCGATTCCTCCGTCACGGCGGTCGCCGACGCCTTTCAAAAGCTCACCACTTCGGAGCAGATTCCCAAAGTCACGAAGTACGGCCTCTGGGCGAGCTGGGCCGCGCTCATTCTCCTTGCCGCCTGTCTGATCGTGGTCTCGTTTCTCGTCATCGACTCGGAGCGGCGCGCCGAAGAAATCCGTCTGCAACAGTCGACCGACCTCGTCGTGCAGTCGTTGGAGTCGCGCATTCTCGGTACGGCCGAGCTGCTTCAGAAAACGAGCATGCGCCTCATGCAGGTGCAAAACGGACGCTTTCCGATGGCGAGCGCCGAACTCTCCGCGACGACCCTCATGGAGGAGCGCCGCGAGGTGACATCAATCGCGCTCGTCACGCGAGAAAACGAAGTGATCCGCTCGTGGACCTCAAGCGTCTCGCCCACGATCGATCGTCGTCAGGTCGGAGCGCGTCTCAGCGACAAGGAACTCACGGCCGCCGTCGCCCGGGTGTTCATTACGGACACGTCCGAAATCACGCCGCTCTACACGCTCAAGGACACGCAGCTCGTCTATGCGGACTTGATCGTGCCGACACCTTCCTCGCAACAGGTGCTGGTTGCGCGCGTCGACCTTTCGCGACTTTTGACGAGCGCCGTGCGTTTTTCCTCGAACGACCGCTACCGCTTCGTCTTTCTTGAAAACGGCAACTACGTGCTCGAAGGCGACCGCGAGCAGTCGACGGACGCGGAAAACGCCGTACGGTATGAGGCGCCGCTCACGCTCCTCGGCCGCCGGAGCGACGTCAAAACGACGATCGTCGGGACGAGCTTCGATCATGCGCTCTCCGCCACGAACAAGGTGCCCGTCTTTCTCGTTGCGGGCCTTTCGGTCATGCTCGCGCTGACGCTTGCGTGGCTCTTTTACTACCAGCGCCAGCAGCACCGCTCGCACCGCCTCCTTGCGGCCGAATATTCGCTTCGACGCGCCATGTCGGAATCGGCCGTTGTGGGATTGCGCGTGACGGACCGCGAAGGGCGCATCATTTACGTGAACGAAACCTTCCAGAAGATTCTCGGCTGCGAAGCCTCGGACCTTCTCGGGCAGCGACCGCCCTACACCTATTGGCTCGAAGACATTCACGAGCAGCTCGACGGGATTCTCAAAGCGGGCAACCCCACTCCCGAGCCCGTCACGTTCCTCGCACGGCGCAAGTCGGGTGAAGTCTTTCACGCCGAAGTGCGTCTTTCCTCGCTCGAAGACGAAAACGGGCGCAGCCTCGGCTACATCGGAGCGCTTTACGACGTGACCGCGCAAGCGCTCGCGCGTGAAGAGGTGTTGGCTGCGAACGACCGCTTCACGCGCGTCGTGCAGTCGTTGAATTCGTCCCTCGCGGTACTCTCCGACTCGGACGAACTTTATTTTGCGAACCGCGGCTACGATCGGCTTTTCGGCCGCACGTCCGAAGGGGCCGTACGGCTTCTCGAGAAGCTCAGAACGTTGCCCGAAGCCGAACACCGCGAAGGTCTCTACGACGAGACGACCGAGCGGTGGTTCGACGTGCGCGTGCAGCCCCTTGTTTGGACGAAGGGCGAAAACGCGCGCCTCATGATCGCAACCGACATCACGGCGCGACGCGAACTCGAAATCGCCCGCGAGCAACAACTGCGACGCGCCGAAGCAACGCAGCGACTCGTGACGATGGGCGAGATGGCGAGCTCCCTCGCACACGAACTCAATCAACCGCTTGCGGCCATTTCCAATTACGCCGGGGGTGCCTACACGATGCTCGACAACGGGACGCTTTCGAACGAGCGGTGTCGGACGGCGTTCGAGCGCATCGAAAACCAGGCGGTGCGCGCGGGGAAGATCATCCAGCGCATCCGGGGCTTTGCAAAGAAGACGGACGCGAAGCTCGAGCCCGTGCTCGTCTCGAAGGTAATTCAGGAAACGATGGAACTCGCCAACATTCAGGCCCGGAAACTCAACGCACGCCTGGAGATCGACCTCGAGGAGGGTCTTCCCACGCTCCGCGGCGACGAAGTAATGTTGGAGCAGCTTCTCCTGAATCTCCTTAAAAACGCCATGGAAGCTGTTTTCGAAAGCGACAACCACACGATTCGGGTACGGGTCGCACGCCTTGAAGCGTCTCAAAACATGGTACGCTTTGAGGTCATCGACCACGGTCCGGGCATTTCCGACGAGGAAAAAGCGCGGCTTTTCGACGCCTTCTACTCGACGAAGTCCGAAGGCATGGGAATGGGGCTCAACATCTGCCGCTCGATTGCGGAGCTTCACGGGGGCCGGCTCGGCATCACCGACACTCCGGGGGGCGGCGCCACGTTCTCCTTTACCGTACCCGTCTGGACGGGCGAGGCCTGAGACCGTTCGATACCACCCGACCCTAAGGAAGAGCCTGCGGCGCCGAGACCACGTCGCCGCAAGCCCGTTAAACTTTTAGAGCAATTATTTCGAGGAGACTGCTCAGAATGCTTCCTTACGACTACGGCGCCGATTCGCCGAACGTGCCCGGCATCGTCTACATCGTCGACGACGACCTTGACGTGCGCGATTCGCTCAAGTGGCTACTCGAAGCCAACGACTACCGCGTCGAAGATTACGAAAGCGGCGAAACGTTCATCGCGCAGTTCAACGAAAACGTTCCGTCCGTGATTCTGTGCGACCTGCGCATGCCCGGCATGTCGGGTGCGGACGTTCAGGATCACCTCCTCAAGCGTCGCGTCGACGCGCCCTTCATCTTCATCACCGGCCACGGCGACGTGCCGCAGGCGGTCGAAGCCTTCAAGAAGGGGGCGGTCGACTTCATCCAGAAGCCCTTCAAGCAGCAGCAGGTGAAGGAACTCGTCAACCGCATGCTGGAGCGCGCCCGCGAAATCCGCCGTCGCCGCCTTGAGATGCTCCAAAACCGCTCGCTCATCGAAAAGCTGACGCCGCGCGAACAGCAGGTGCTCGACCGCATCGTGCACGGGCGCTTGAACAAGCAAATCGCCGACGACCTCGGGATCTCGATCAAGACCGTCGAAGCGCACCGCGCCTCGATCATGGACAAGACGGGTTCCGGCACGGTCGCCGACCTGATGCGCGTCGTTCTGAAGTCGGAACTCTTCCCGCAGCTGAGTTCGACCCTTGCGGAAATCGTCTCGTCTCTGCCCGGCCACACGGCCGAAACGGGGCTCCCGCACTCGACCGAGATCGAAGAACGCGCTCTGCGCCACGACCGCTATCCGAACGGCGGCCGTTATTGATCGATCGGTTTGAGCACTCGGGCCGGTCCGACCGGCCCGAGAGCGTGATGTTCAGCGACGAGGCACTCCGAAAGGGGTGCCTCGTCGTCGTTTCGGGGGCGGACGTCGATCGGATCCGCCGACGACGGCTCGATTACCGCTACACTCGGAGAATCTCTTTTCATCTTCCGAGGACATCCCGTCAACCACCCCTCCTTGAAAGGAGAGACTTGAGCAATCAAGCCGGTTGACCGGCCTCAGTGATCCGAAAGGAGAACTACGTTGTCGTCGGGTTACAAGACCCGCTCCGGGGGGCTTCCTCAGCTCCGAACTCCGGAAACGGCAGAAGCAGACAAGCTTCGGGCAAGTACGAAGCGGTCTGTCGTTGCAATGCCGGACGACACCATTGGCGAAGGGAATTCCGTCTTTTCGGCGGCCCCTCCGATTAACCGTAAGGTTTACCAAACATGTCCGTTTCCGTTTTTGTTTTGGACAGGAAGCACCGGCCTCTGATGCCGTACCGACCCGCTCGGACGCGAAGTTATCTGACGCGTCAAAAGCGCGTTCACGGGTTCGCCACGGGCGACATGGTGCGGGCCGAGGTCCCCTCGGGGAAGAAGGTCGGAACCTATCAGGTTCGCGTGACTGTTCGAAATAGCGGCTCTTTCAACATTCAGACGTCCGAAGGCATCATCCAAGGTATTGGTTGGCGTCATTGTCAACAGCTTTCTTACAACGACGGATACGGGTATGCGTGGCTTCGCCCCGCACCCCATTCCTCCCCCGTTTGAAGACGGGGAGTTTCCTGAGGTATTTCTATGACAGCCAGGCTTTTCAGCGGCAAGGCGCTCGCCCTTGCCATGGAATCGGATCAGAAAGTGCGCGCCGAAGCGCTCCCCCGCCACCCGGCGCTCGCCGTCGTTCTTGTGGGCGACGATCCCGCAAGCCGCATCTACGTGCGCAACAAAGTGCGGGCCTGCGAACGTACGAGCGTGCGCTCGATCGAAATTCTGCTGCCCCACGAAACGACCGAAGAGGCCGTGCTTGCCGAAGTGGCCCGTCTCAACGCCGACCCTGAGGTGGACGGCATTCTCGTGCAGCTGCCCCTTCCCGAGCACGTCGACGCCGCGAAGGTCGTGGCCGCAATCGACCCCGCCAAGGACGTCGACGGCTTTCACACGACTTCGGCGGGTTCGCTCCTTCAGGGGCTTCCCGGCTTTCGCCCCTGCACGCCCGCGGGCGTGATGGAAATTCTGAAGGCGGCCGACGTGGACCCCGCGGGCAAACAGGCGCTCGTAATCGGACGCTCGATGATCGTCGGCAAGCCCATGGCCCTCATGCTCCTTGACGCCGACGCCACCGTCACGATCGCGCACAGCCGCACGCCGAATTTGCCCGAACTCTGCCGCCAGGCCGACATCGTCGTCGCCGCCGCGGGGAAGGCCGACCTCGTCAAGGCCTACATGGTGAAGGAAGGCGCCGTCGTGATCGACGTCGGCACGAACCGTCTGCCAAGCGGGCGGCTTGTGGGCGACGTCGCGCCCGACGTCGTCGACCGCGCCTCCGTCATGACGCCCGTCCCGGGCGGCGTAGGCCCCATGACGATCGCCATGCTGATCGAAAACACGATCCTCTCGGCCGAACGTCGTCTCGGACGAGCAAACTGACACGAACCGGCGAGACCCGAGACGCCCGGGGAACCGTCCCCGGGCACACGCTTTTTTTCGAACCTCTCATTCTCCGATTTTGGAATACGCTCACATGTCGACTTCCGAACAGGATCTTCAAACGCAAACGAACCCCCTTCTTCAACTCGACGGCCTCATCGACTATGCGGCCGTGCGTCCCGAACACGTCGCCCCGGCGGTCGAAGCGCAACTCGCGCGCGTCAACGCCGCGCTCGAGCACGCGGCCGCCCCCGCTACGCCCGCAACCTGGGACGCGGTGGTCGAGCCCCTCGAAGCGGCCGCGAACGACTTCGGCCGCACCTGGGGCGTGATCTCGCATCTGCAGAGCGTCGTCGATACGCCCGAATTGCGCGCCGCTTACAACGAAGCGCTTCCCAAGGTGTCGGAATGCTTCATCCGCCTCTCGCAAAACGAAGCGCTCTACGGGAAGTACAAGGCGATGCGCGAGAGCGCCGACTTCGAAACGCTCTCCCCCGTGCGCCGTCGCCTCGTCGAGCGCGAACTGCGCGACTTCGTCCTTTCGGGGGCGGCGCTTCCCGAAGCGGAGCGCTCTCGCGTGAAAGAAATCGGCGAACGGCTCTCGGTCGTGACGCAAAAGTTCAGCGAGAACCTGCTCGACGCGACGAACGCTTACACGCTCGACCTTGACGACGACACGCGCCTGAAAGGGATTCCCGCCGACACGCTCTCGCTCTACCGCATGCAGGCCGAAGCCGCCGGCCGCACGGGTTACCGCGTGACGTTGCAGTTCCCCTCGTACCTCCCCTTCATGCGCTACTGCGAAGATCGGGAACTGCGCGAAACGCTCTACCGTGCGTTTGCAACGCGCGCCTCGGAATTCGACGGGGGACGCTTCGACAACACGCCCCTCATGTCGGAAATCCTCGCACTGCGTGCCGAGACCGCAAAGCTTCTCGGCTTTGCGGACTACGGGACGTTGTCGCTTGAAACGAAGATGGCCGAAAGCCCCGCCGAGGTGATGAAGTTCCTGCGCGACCTCGCCTCGCACGCGAAGCCCGCGGCCGAGCGCGACATGGCGGAATTGCGCGAATTCGCGCGCGAGACGCTCGGGCTCGACGAGCTCAAGAGCTGGGACCAGGCTTTCGCATCCGAAAAACTCCGCGAAGCCCGCTACAGCTATTCGGATGCGGAAGTGAAGCGTTACTTCACGGAACCCGCCGTTTTCTCGGGACTTTTCGCGCTTGTAGAAACGCTCTTCGGGATCACGATCCGCGCGGCGGAAGCAAGCGTCTGGCACCCGACCGTGAAGTACTTCGAGGTGCTGCGCGAAGGGCGCGTCGTCGCGAGCTTTTACGCCGACCTTTACGCGCGCGCGGGCAAGCGCTCGGGCGCCTGGATGGACGGGGAGCGCACCCGTACGTACCGCAACGGCGTCCTGCAGACGCCCGTCGCCTACCTCGTCTGCAACTTCACGCCGGGCGTCGACGGCGCGCCCGCGCTCCTCACGCACGACGACGTGACGACGCTCTTTCACGAGTTCGGCCACACGCTCCACCACGTCCTTACCGCGCAGACCGAATCGGGCGTCTCGGGAATCAACGGCGTCGAATGGGACGCAGTGGAACTTCCGAGCCAGTTCCTCGAAAACTTCGCCTGGGACGAACGCGTCGTCGCGACCCTCACGAAGCATGTCGAAACGGGCGAAAAACTCCCGCACGAGCTCTTTGCGAAGATGCTCGCGGCGAAGAACTTCGAAGCCGGCATGGCGTGCGTGCGTCAGGTGGAATTCGCGCTCTTCGACATGATCCTTCATACGACGTTCGATCCCGCACACGAGACCGTGCAGGAGGTGCTCGAGGCCGTTCGTCGCGAAGTGGCGGTCGCGTTTCCGCCCGCCTGGAACCGCTTTGCGCAAAGCTTCTCCCACATCTTCGCGGGGGGCTACGCCGCGGGCTACTACAGCTACAAGTGGGCGGAAGTCCTCTCGTGCGACGCATTCGGGGCGTTTGAAGAAGCGGGCGTCTTGGACCCCGCAACGGGCAAACGCTTCCTCACCGAAATCCTCGAGCGGGGCTCAAGCCGCGACGCAATGGAAAACTTCGTCGCCTTCCGCGGCAGGAAGCCCACGATCGACGCACTGTTGCGTCTGACGGGGATTGAGACGGAACCGAGCGCAAAGTAAGTACTTGCTCTCCGTACCGGCTTCCTTTCTCGCCGCCCGAAAGCCTCCGCGCTTCGGGCGGCGTTTTTGTACCGTGCGTTCGGGAGCGGCCCTCGGGTTACACTACGGAGACCTTTTTCCCGATTTTTCCCTTTGCGCGACTGCAACGAGGTTCTTCCGATGCCCACCCCACTCACGCTTGCGAGCTGGAACGTCAACTCCCTCAAAGTGCGCCTTCCCCAGGTGCTCGACTGGCTCTCCGAAACCCGTACCGACGCGGTAGTGTTGCAGGAAACGAAGCTCGTCGACGAAGCGTTTCCCGTCGAGGCGATTGCCGCGGCCGGGTATGAAGCGATCTTCACGGGGCAAAAGACCTACAACGGCGTCGCGCTTCTTTACCGTCGCGAGACGCTGCGCGTCGCGAACCCCGAACGCACGTTTCTCAACCTTCCGGGCCTGCCCGACGAGCAGAAGCGCTTCGTCGCGGCGGAACTCGCGCCCGCCGCCGGGAGCGAATCCTTTGTCTTTTGCGGCGGCTACATCCCGAACGGCATGGAAACGGGGAGCTGGAAGTACCTCTACAAGCTCGACTGGCTGACGGCGCTCGAACGCGCGACGAGGGAATTTCTCCGCACGAACCCGCACCTCGTTCTCGGGGGCGACTTCAACATCGCACCCGAAGACCGCGACTGCTGGAATCCCGCGGAGCGCGAGGGGCAGATTCTCGTTTCGAAACCCGAGCGCGCTGCGCTCGCACGCCTCATGCGCACGTGCGGCCTCTCGGACGCCTTTCGACTCTTTCCCCAGTCGCCCGAAACCTACTCCTGGTGGGATTACCGCCAGGCGGGATTCGAGAAGAACCGGGGCTTGCGCATCGACCTGCTGCTCGTGTCCGAAGCGCTTCGCGCGCGGGTAAAGGCAAGCGCCGTCGACGCCCGTCCCCGCGCGAACGCTCAGCCCTCGGACCACGCGCCCGTGACGCTCGAGATCGTGCTCGACTGAGAACAAAGACGACTGCCTTCCGACCACCCTCGACTTTTTCCGAAAGCCATGCGCCGACCGCTTTGTGTTCCAACCCCTGCCGGAAGTTCCGACCTGTCGGAAACCTCCGCGGAGGAGCCCCGATACGCCGAGGGCGACGCCGTTCGCGAGAACCGCAATACGCGTTGCCCGGATAAAACCCCCGCAGTCCCCGAATGCACCGATCCGATGCCGTTGCGCGTCGGGATTCCGGGCGACTTCATTCCGTTCGCACTTCGCGAAGGCAACGACCGGAACGGTCGCTTGGTCGGGCACGATGCGGAACTCGTCGAGCTCTTGGCCGATCGAGCGGGTTTTTCGGAGCGGCTCGTACTTTGCCCCTCCACCTGGAAGACCCTCTTTTCGGACCTCGTTTCGGGTCGGGTCGATCTCGTGTGCGGAGGCGTTTCCGGGACGCCCGAGCGGTACCGCGCGGCGGTCGCGCTTCCTCGCTACGCGCCCTTTTGGAAGACGGGGCTCGTGCGGCGTGAGGATTTCGAGCGCTTCGCGGGGCTCGAAGTCGAGGCGTTCGACCGCGAAACCCTGCGCGTTATCAAGAACCCGGGCGGCACGAACGAAACCTGGGTCGACGCGAACTTGAAGCACGCCCGCGTGCGGTTGCATCCCGTCAACGAAGAAATCCCCGGTCTCATCGCCGCGGGCGAAGGGGACCTGATGATCACCGACGTCACCGAAGCGCGCTGGTACGCGGCGCGCGACGCGCGCCTGGCGGTCCTGCCCCAACACTTCACGCCCGTCGAATACAAGGCCTTCTTCGTGCGGCGGGACTTTGCGGGGACCCGGTCCCTGGAGCGCGCCTGGGAGAGTTTGGCGGAGGACGGAACGCTTGCAAAGCTCGCACACCGCTGGGGTATCGACGCGTGAAAGGTTTGAAGGGGCGGTTGCGGGAGCGCTTGCGCACGAGAAAACGCCTAGGCGAACCCGTCTAAGCATTCCGTTGGAGCCCCACTGCGTTGGCGCAAGAGAGTTTTCATTCGATCGATCGCCCCCGCGTCCGAGCCTTTTCGTGCGACCTCGGAAGGCAGCGCGCCGTGCTTAAATGAATCGAAGCGGGCCCTCTTTTCCCCGACGGGAAAAACCGTTCGAAGCCCGCGGGAACGGGGAAAACACCCCGCTCTTTTTCCGAACGAATCCCCGCAATTCAGGAGATTTTCATGTTGAATCGTCGCACTTTGTTGAGTGCCATCGGTGTGGTGGCACTGAGTAGTGCCTCCTATTTTCCGATCGCCTCGCTGGCCGCGACGATCAAGGGAGAAGGAAGCCGCCCCGTTCGCATCGTCGTCCCCTACCCGCCCGGAGGTCCGTTGGACGTCTCCGCGCGTGCGATCGCCGATGCGGTTGCGCCCGTACTCGGCACGGTCGTCGTCGAAAACCGCCCCGGCGCGGGCGGCAACGTCGGCATGGCCTACGTGAAACGCCGTCCCGCCGACGGGATGACGCTCGTCATGGGGGCCGTGGCGACGCACGCCATCAATCCCTTCCTCTTCAAGAACCTTCCCTACGACGCCGAAAACGACTTCCGCCCCGTGACGCTCGTGGCGACGGCGCCGAACGTGCTCGTTGTCACGCCGGAATTCGCCGCAAAGACGGGCGTCAAGTCGCTCAAGGATCTCGTCGCCTACGCGAAAGCGAATCCGGGGAAGCTCAACTACGCCTCGGGCGGGAACGGCTCCGCCGGCCACATGGCGGGGGAACTCCTCAAGAACCGCTGCGGGATCGACCTCGTCCACATTCCGTTTGCGGGCGCCTCGCCCGCGCTCCTTTCGGTGCTCTCGGGCCAGACCGACCTGATCTTCGACAACCTCGCGAGTTCCGCCGCCAACATCCGCGCGGGGAAGCTTCTGGCGCTCGCCGTCACGACGAAGGAGCGTTCGCCCCTCATGCCCGAGATTCCGACCATGGCCGAAGCGGGGGTTCCCGACTTCGACATCTACACGTGGTTCGGTCTGATGGTGCCCGCGAAGACCCCCGACAACCTCGTTGCCGAACTCTCGAATGCGATCCGTCCGGTACTCGCCGACCCCGAAATGGTGAAGAAGTTCGCCGCGTTCGGTGCGGTCGCATCGCCCACGACGCCCGAGGACTTCGGAAAACTGATGGTCGAGGAGCGCGCCAAATACAAGGAACTCGTGGCCCTCTCGGGCGCGCGAGTCGACTGAGACCGCTCGTTTGACGCCGACGCTCCCGCAAGCGCTTTCGCTTTCGGGGGCGTTCTTCGTTGAGCCTCGGGCTCGGTACACTTCTTCGTGGTTTTCCCGAGGACGAAGTTCCGTCGTTTTTCGTCGGACCTTCGTCCCTTGAAGCGCTTTTCGGCCGAAACCGCGTTCTCGTCGATCCGATCGAACCTTTTGAAGGGTTTGAAGCATTCGAAGCATTTGAACCGACGGAACCGTTTGAATCGGTTCGCTCGGCCTTCCCGTTTTGCGCCCGTTTTCTTCGGGCAAACATCCGGGCTCCCGCCCCAAGCGGGCGCCCGAACGAACACTCATGCACATTCACAATCTCAAAGACTTCGCCGCAGGTCTGCTCTACATTCTGATCGGCCTCGGCGCCATGACCTTCATCGGCGAGGGCGAGCTCGGAACGCTCGCTCAGATGGGCCCCCTCTACTTCCCGAAAATCGTCGGCGCCTGTCTGGTCGCGACGGGTGCCGCCGTCTTTCTGAAAAGCCTCCGGCTCGGTACGGTCGACTCGAAAAACGCCGCTCGCCTCAACCCGCGCGCATGGCGCCCCATGCCCGTCCTTGTCATTCTCGGAAGCGCCGTGATTTTCGCCTTGACGCTCCTTCCCTGCGGATTCCTGCTTTCCGCCTTTCTCACGGTCTTCGCATCGACGCTCGCGCATCCGTCCTTTGCCTGGAAGCGTTCCGCGCTCCTTGCCGCGGGACTGACGGCGCTCACCGCGTTCATCTTCGTCTACGGCATGGGGCTTTCCGTCACGCTCCTTCCGCCCGCGTTCGATCTCGTCTGAGGAGAGGGTTGCCATGGACTTGCTTCAAAATCTTCTGCTCGGGCTCGAGAACGCCGTCACGCTCACGAACCTTCTCTACTGTTTCATCGGCGTAACGCTCGGAACGCTCGTGGGAGTGCTGCCCGGCATGGGCCCCGTCGCCACGGTGGCGATGCTCCTTCCGATCACCTATTCGCTCGACCCCTCGACCGCGCTCATCATGCTCGCGGGCATTTACTACGGCGCACAGTACGGCGGCTCCACCACGGCGGTGCTCGTCAACATTCCGGGCGAAGCCGCGGCGGTCGTTACGTGCCTCGACGGGCACCGCATGGCCAAAGCGGGGCGCGCCGGGGCGGCGCTCGGTATCGCCGCACTCGGAAGTTTCGCCGCGGGATGTTTCGCGACGGTTTTGATTGCCGCCTTTGCGGCGCCGCTTACCGAAATCGCCTTCGAATTCGGTCCGCGCGAATACTTCAGCCTCATGGTGTTGGGGCTCGTCGGGGCGGTGGTGCTCGCGAGCGGTTCGCTCCTCAAAGCGATCGGCATGATCTTCATCGGGATCCTCTTCGGGCTCGTGGGGATGGACGTCAATTCGGGAGCGTTGCGCTACGCCTTCGGCGTCGACGAACTCATGGACGGGATCGACTTCGTGGCGCTTTCCATGGGGATCTACGGTTTTTCGGAAATCATTCGCAACCTCGAAGCGAACGCGGGTCGCGAAACCGTGCCCGAACCCGTGGGCTCGGTCCTCCCCACGTGGAAGGACATCCGCGAGAGCGCGGGCGCGATCTGCCGCGGCACCGTCGTGGGTTCGTTCCTCGGGATCCTGCCCGGAGGCGGGGCGTTGCTCTCGTCCTTTGCGAGTTACACCCTGGAGAAGAAGCTCGCGGGCGACAAGGCCGAGCCGCGCTTCGGCGAAGGGAACATCCGCGGCGTTGCGGGTCCCGAATCCGCCAACAACGGAGGCGCTCAGACGAGCTTCATTCCGATGCTCACGCTCGGGATTCCCTCGAACGCCGTGATGGCGCTGATGATCGGCGCCCTGATGCTCCACGACATCACGCCCGGTCCTCAGGTGATGACCACAAACCCCGGACTCTTCTGGGGACTCATCGTCTCGATGTGGATCGGGAACGTCTTCCTCGTGATCCTCAACCTGCCGCTCATCGGTCTCTGGGTGCGCCTCCTTCGCGTTCCCTACCCGCTCCTTTACCCGGCGATCCTCATCTTCTGCGCGATCGGCGTCTATTCGATCAACTCCAACACGTTCGACATTTGGATGACGATCGGGTTCGGGCTCTTCGGGTACGTCTTCGCGAAGCTCGGCTGCGAGTGCGCGCCGCTCCTTCTCGGCTTCATCCTCGGGCCGATGCTCGAAGAGAACTTCCGACGCGCGCTCCTTTTGTCGCGCGGCGACCTCACGACCTTCGTCGCATCGCCCATTTCCGCGACGCTTCTCGCGGTTTCGGTTCTGCTCCTTGCGATCGTCGTTTTCCCGTCGGTTCGTTCGGGACGCGAACAGGCCTTCCGAGAAGACGACTGACGGATCGAACAAACCGCATCGTTCTCGACGACCGCAGGCAAAACGGGCGCTTCCCCCGACGGGGAAGCGCCCGTTGTCATTGGGTTTGACGGAGGTTGCCGACGCTCGATCGAGCTCCTCGCATCGAAAGTGCTCAGCGCGTCGCCCGATCGAGCGTGTCGCACCAGAGAAGCGCCGCACGCACGTCGCCCGACGCAGTCTCCGCGTTTTGCCCCGCCGCCCACGCGACGAGATCCTTCGCACGGAACCCCGCCGTGCGCACGCCCGGAAGCATTCCGGCCTCCAGTCGCTCGACCTCGAGGTGCACGCTCGGGAAGGCCCCGCACCACTCGGACTCGGGAACAAGGGCGTCCGTCTTTCCCCAAACGACGATCAGGGTCGAGGCGTTTTCGGGATCGTCCGCCGCATCGCGGAGAAGCACCGTCATGTCTTCGCCCCAAAGGGATCGGGCCCGCAACCGATCCCGAAGCCACAGGAAGGGCCACAGGAGAAAGAGCAACCAGAAGGGGCCGCCCAAAATCCCCGCGACCGCAAGCCACGTTCCGTCTTCGACCCCCTCGAAGGTGAGGGCCGTGCCGAGCATCCCCCAGAGGAGCCACACCATCCAGTAGCGGCGGCGCCGATCGCGCGCGACGGGAAGCTCCACCAACCGTCCGAGCGCCCGAAGGCGTGCGTCGACGCTGTCGGCGGCGATCGCGTCGGGTGTTTCGAGGGCGGCGTTGTCGGTCTTCATCGTCATTTCCCTTCCTCCTTCAGAACGCGAGCGCGCAGCTGTCCGCACCCGCCGTCGACGTCCTGGGCGGCCGAGTCGCGCAGTGTCGCCACGATCCCGGCCGCGCGCAGGCGCGCGACGAGCGCCCGAGCGTATTCGGGTTCGGGACGGCGGTAGGGACTCCCTTCGACGGCATTTACGGGAATGAAGTTCACCATCGCGTACTGACCGCCGAGAAGCCGCGCGAGTTCGTCGATTTCCTCAAAGGAATCGTTCACGCCCGCCATCAGGGTCCACTCGTATTGCACGGGGTAGCCCGAAAAACGCGCGTAGCGTTCCGCCGAATCCGTCAGCGCCTCGACCGTCATGCGCGTGCCGCGGGGAAGAAGCGTGCGGCGCTTCGCTTCGTCGATCGTGTGAAGCGACACGGCCAATGCCGGTCGCACGCGCGAGGCGAAGAGCTCGTTGAAGAGCCGCTCGTCCCCGACCGTCGAGATGACGAGGTCCTTGTGACCGAAGTCGCCGTACTCGGCCAAAAAGCGCACGGCCGAGAGAACGTTGCGCAGGTTGTGAGAGGGTTCGCCCATCCCCATGAAGACAACCTTCTTGGTGTGCGGTCGCAGCGCTCGGGCCGTCGCCGCCTGCGCGACGATTTCGAGGTCCGAGAGCTGCCGCACGAGTCCGCCCTTCCCCGTCATGCAAAAAACGCACCCGACGGCACAGCCCATCTGGGTCGAGACGCACACGCCGCGGCGCGGCAACAACACGCACTCGACCGTCTGCCGGTCGGCCAACGTCACCAAGAGGCGCTCGCTCTCGGGATCGGCCCCGGGGTGACGGGAGCGCACCGCAAGGACCGCCTCCATACGGGCCCGCCATGCGGAAAGCCCTTCGCGCACGCGCTTGGGGAACCGTTCGTCCGAGGTGTCGGGCCAGGCGGCACGCCCGAGGTACGCGCGAAAGAACGTGCGCACGTGCTGGGGCTTCGCACCGAGCGTTTCGAGCGCGCGTGCGGCCTCCTCGATCGAGGCGAAGGGCGGCGTTTCAAGCGTTTCAAGCGTTTCGACGGCGATTTCGGTATCGGTTTCGGGAACGATGTCGATCCGGACGCTTCGGCCGGGCTCGAGGACGGGGTCGGACATGAGTGCTCGCAGAGGTACGGAGAAAAAACACTTCGGACCATCCGAAGCGGCCGTCATTCTACAGGGAAGGCGGTCCGCGCGACTCTCGGGGGTCCGGGCAATTCAGGCCTCGAGCGCGCCCGCGAAGAAGAGCCGCAGGGCCTCCGTCAACTCCCGTTCGAATTCGGGCGTCGTATTGGGACCGGGCACGGGAAGAGCGAGCACGAGCGCTCGTTCGCGCCGCTCGCCTTCGACGCGAAGGCGCGTCGAAGTAAGTCGACGTGCGTGCTCGACCGTGCGGCCGAGCACGGCTTCGACCCGCTCCGCCAAGGCGGGATCCCGCAGGGCGTCGAAAAGGTAACAGGAAACAAGCACGAGGAGCGCGGGACGCCGATCCGACAAGACCCGCAGAAAGTCGTCCGCATCCCGAACGAGCGCCGTCACCTGTTCGGGGCCGCGCACGGGGCGCTTCCAACCGTCAGCGGGCCACACCGTCAGCGCAAAGCGGCGCGCTTCGACCTCAACGGGGAAACCCGCCGCCGCGAGCCATCCGAGCACGCGCCGCACGGCGGGCCCCCGGTCGATTCGAGCGGCCGTGATGAGACCGCGCGCCGCGGAGTTCGCACCCTCTTCGACCTCGGGCCCGAACCCGGGGAGCAAAACGACGAGAAAGCCTCCGCGGGCGTTTTCGGGCGTCTCTCCCGTTCCGGGCGGATCGCTGCGACGTCGTGCGCGAGCCATGGAATGCGTGTCCGTGTCGTTCTCAGTCTTCGAGACCGAGCGCGCGGATTTTGCGCGTGAGCGTGTTGCGCCCGACCCCGAGCCGTTCGGCCGCTTCCATACGGCGGCCTTTCGTAGCGGCCAACGCCGCGCGCACGAGCACGGTTTCGACGCGGTCGGTGACGTGACCCCAGAGACCGGGTTCATTGCGTTCGAGCCGCGCGACGACGTCCGCTTCGAGGGCGGCGGCCCAGTCGACCCAGTCGCTCTCCGACCGGTGCGCGCCCGACGCACCCCGATCGCTCAAGACGGTCGACGCGGTCGAGCCTCCCGATGCGACCGATCCCGGGTCGCCGCCCGCCGTCCGCCCGTCGGGCCTTTGCACTTCGTAGGGGAGATCCTCGAAGCGGATTTCCTGCGAGGGCGCCATCACGAGAAGCCATCGGCAGATGTTTTCTAGTTGTCGGACGTTCCCCGGGAATGGGAAGCGTTCCAGCGCGGCCAAGGCTTCCGGGGTGAGACGCTTGGGTTCGAGCCCCAATTCGACGGCGCCCGCCGTGAGGAAGTGTTCCGCCAGGGGCTTCACGTCTTCGCGCCGGTCCCTGAGCGGCGGGAGCCGCAACCGAATGACGTTCAATCGATGGTAGAGGTCTTCGCGGAAGGTCCCTTCGCGAACGGCCGCCTCCAGGTCGCGGTTCGTCGCGGCGATCACGCGCACGTCCGCCTTGAGGGGTTCGCGACCGCCCACGCGGTAGTAGGTGCCGCTACTCAGGACGCGCAGAAGGCGCGTCTGAAGTTCCATCGGCATGTCGCCGATTTCATCGAGAAAGAGCGTCCCGCCCGCGGCCTCTCCGAAACGACCCGCGCGCGAAGCGCTCGCCCCCGTAAAGGCGCCTTTTTCGTGCCCGAAGAGTTCGCTCTCCAAAAGCTCCCGCGGAATCGCCGCCATGTTGAGGGCGACGTAGGGCGCGCGACTTCGGGGACTGTGCTGCCAGAGGGCGCGTGCCACCACTTCCTTGCCCGCCCCGGATTCCCCCGTAAGGAGCACGGTGACGGAGCTTTGCGAAAGCCGTCCGATCGCACGGAACACTTCCTGCATGGCGGGCGCACGACCGATGAGGCCGTCCTCGGCGAGGGTCGAGTCCTCGGTTGCGTTCGCCCCGGGACGAGCGGCGGCGCCCGTCCGACCCGAAGCGACCGGAGCGCTCGAAGCGGCCTTCCCGGCCGCAAGCACCGACTCGGCTGCGGTTTCGGGTTCGAGCGCGCGTTTGCGGCGCGCGTACTCGGTCGCGGCGCGCTCGACCAGCTCCAACACCTTCTCGATGTCAAAGGGCTTCGTAAGGTACTCGAAGGCGCCGCTCCGGTACGCGGAAACGGCGCTCTCCAGATCGGAGAAGGCCGTCATGATGAGTACGGGCACCTGCGGGAGGACCGTATTGAAGCGCTCTACCAATTCCACCCCCGAAAGGCCGGGCATGCGGATGTCGGAGAGGATGACGGCGGGCTCTTCGGTCTCGCCGAGCTTCACCGCTTCGAGCTTCTCGAGCACCGCGGAACCGTTCTCGAACGTACGGGCGGCATGCCCCGCGCGCTCAAGCGCGCGGGAGAGCACCCAGCGGATCGCCCGATCGTCGTCGACCACCCAGACGGGAGCCTTCGATGCGGGCGATTCACTGCGCGATGCGTCACGAAAATCGGCCGGAGATTCGGCACGGGGTTCGTTCGTCAATTTCGGTCTCCTTGGTCGGTATCGGTTCCGAGCGGCGGGCAGGCTCTTGTGTTTCGGGAAAGGGCGGGCTCGAACGGCAACAACACGCGAAAGACGGTGCGCCCCGGGCGGCTTTCGACGAGCACGGACCCGCCCGCTTCCTCCACGTAGGATTTCACGAGCGAAAGACCGAGCCCCGACCCTTCGGCGCGACCCGTCACGAGCGGAAAGAAAATCCGGTCGCGGATCGCCTCGGGAATGCCCGGACCGTTGTCGAGCACTTCAAGCGCCAGAGCGCGTTTGCGCCGAACGTCCCCGACGAACGCATCGCGCACGAGGCGCGTGCGAAGTTCGATGCGGGGAGCTACCGCCGAGCCTCCCCGAAGCGCTTCGGCGGCGTTCCTCACAAGGTTGAGAAAGACCTGCGTGAGGCGCCCTTCGTCCGCCAACACGGGCGGAATCGACACGTCGTAGTCCCGAACGAACACAACCTCGGGAAATTCGTGCGCGATGAGGCTCCGGACGTGTTCGAGCAGTTCGTGAAGCTCCACGGGGCCCGTCCGTTCGGCCGAGCGGTAGGGTTCCAACAGACGCTCCACGAGGCGCGTCAATCGGTCCGCCTCGTCGAGGATCACTCCCGTGCACTCGCGGTCTTCGTCGCGCGTGAGGTCGCTTTCCAAGAGTTGCGCCGCACCGCGAATGCCGCCGAGAGGATTTTTCACCTCGTGCGCGAGGTTGCGCAGGAGCTCCCTGTTCGCGCGCGCGACTTCGGCTTCGAGCCGTCGACGCTCGTCGCGAAGGACGTCCGTCAAATCGATCGTCTCGACGAGAAAGGCGCTTCCCGGAATGCGCGGCTCGTCCCATCGGGAGAAAACCGCACGGACGGGCCGCTCCCCGTCGGGGCCGAGATTGAAGCGCGAAAGGGTTGAGGCGGTAGCGGGGACGGTTGAGGCGTTCGCCGAACTTTTTTCCGAAAGTTCCGAAAGCCTCTCTCCGTCCCTCAGGACCGCATCGTGCGCGCCGAGATGAGCGACGAGCGCGTCCGTCTCCTCGACGAAAGTCGAAAAGTCGAGCCCCGCAAGACCCCGCCGGGTCTTCGCCGCAAACGCTTCCGCGGCGGCGTTGGCGGTAAGAATCCGCCCGCGGGCGTCGAGCACCCAGAGGGCGGTCGTCAACCGCTCCCAGGCGGGCTCGAGAAGGTGATCGGTTGTCATGTCGGTGGAGCCTCTCGGGGGGGCGCGTTCGACGCGCCGTGTGGCCGGTAAGGAATGAAAAACGGGGCGACGCCCGATCGGCGCCGCCCCGGCGTTCGGTGCCCGGGTTGCCCGCGAGCAAGCGGGAACCCCGGGACCGAAACCCGTTCGAATCGTTCCGGTCCTTTTCGGACGGAAACGATCAGAGCGAGTAGTAAAGGTCGAAGTCGAGCGGCGTCACGGCCATCTGCGCGCGGAGCACTTCCTTACGCTTCACGGCGATATAGGCGTCGATCATGTCGTTCGAGAAGACGCCGCCGCGCGTCAGGAACTCGCGGTCCGCGTCGAGCGCGTCGAGCGCCGCGTCGAGCGACGGAGCGACGGTCGGGATCTTGGCGTTTTCTTCGGGCGGCAGATCGTAGAGATTCTTGTCCGCGGCTTCTCCCGGATGAATCTTGTTTTCGATGCCGTCGAGACCCGCCATGAGGAGGGCCGAGAAGCCGAGGTAGGGGTTGCAGAGCGGATCGGGGAAGCGCACTTCGATGCGGCGGGCCTTCGGGCTCGTCACGTGCGGAATGCGAATCGAGGCCGAGCGGTTGCGCGCCGAGTAGGCGAGCTTCACCGGAGCTTCAAAGCCCGGAACGAGACGCTTGTAGGAGTTGATCCCCGGGTTCGTGATGGCGTTCAAAGCACGGGCGTGCTTGATGATGCCGCCGATGTAGTAGAGGGCGAGTTCGGAAAGACCCGCGTAGCCGTTGCCGGAGAAGAGGTTCGTGCCGTCCTTCCAGATCGACTGATGAACGTGCATGCCGGAGCCGTTGTCGCCTTCGACGGGCTTGGGCATGAAAGTCGCGGTCTTGCCGAAAGCGGCCGCCACGTTCCAGATCGTGTACTTCGTGATCTGCGTCCAGTCGGCGCGTTCGACGAGGGTGCTGAACTTCGTGCCGATTTCGCACTGACCGGCGCCGCCCACTTCGTGGTGGTGGATTTCGACCGGAACGCCCTGCTGTTCGATGAGAGTGCACATTTCCGAGCGGATGTCGGCGAGCGAGTCGACGGGGGTCACGGGGAAGTAGCCGCCCTTCATGCGGTTGCGGTGGCCGAGGTTGCCGCCTTCAAGATCGAGCCCCGTCGCCCAGGGACCTTCTTCGCTCTCGATGCGATAGAAACTCTTGCCGGGCGTGTGGTCCCAGGCAACCGAGTCGAAGATGAAGAATTCGGGTTCGGGACCGAAGTAGGCCGTGTCGCCGATGCCGGTCGACTTCAGATAGGCTTCGGCACGGCGGGCGGTCGAGCGGGGGTCGCGTTCGTAGCCCTTGCCGGTCGTCGGTTCGAGCACGTCGCAAGTGAGAATGAGCGTGTTGGCTTCGCGGAACGGATCCATGCGCGCCGTGGCGGGATCGGGCTGAAGAAGCATGTCGGAGGCTTCGATGCCGCGCCAGCCGATGAAGGAGGAGCCGTCGAAGGGCTGACCGAGATCGAACGTGTCTTCGTCGATGCGTTCGGCGGGCACCGTGAGGTGCATTTCCTTGCCGAGGATGTCCGTAAAGCGCAGATCCACGAACTTCACGTCGTTGTCTTTGATCATCTGTAGCACGTCGGAACTGGACGTCATGGTGTTCTCCGTTGAATCAGGAAAGCGGGGATCTTCGCAGGCGGGCGAAGACGACCGCCCAAAAAAAAGAAATCGGACCGCAAAGCGTCGAATCGCTCGCCGTCTCTCGGTCGTACCCTTATACGCAGCAAGATTCGTGCCAAACCGAAAAAACGATGAAGGACGACGAAAAAACGACGGTGATCGTCCGAGGGACGCCGCTTGCGGCCCGTACGTCCCCGAGAGGACCTGCGGGACCGCACGGCAACGCGCGTCGAAGGTTGCGCTCATTATGCCCGCTTTTGGGCGCCGTCGCACCAGATCGGTGCAAAACAGAGCGCCCGTTTTGTGCGCGCACGGTGCAGATCCGTTGCGGATGGCATGTTCCCGGCCAATATTTCGGTCTCAGGCATCGTCCGAGAACTTCGCAAACGGGTTCGCGGAGAGCGGATGCGCAAACGCTCGGAAACGGTGCGTCGCCCCCTTCGGCAAGGGATCGACGCACCCGTACGGGAAGGATCGGCGCTCTCAGCGATCGGCGAGCGCCTCGGGAAGGAACGCCTCCTGAAGGTCCGATAGGAAGAGGAGCCCCTTTTCCGTGGGGGCGATGCGCGTGCGATCGGGAACCAAAAGTCCGCTCGAGCGCAATTCTTCGAGTTTCGGCTCGATCACGGCAAGCGGCAACCCCGTACGCGCTTCGAAAAACTCCGCGGGAACACCCTCGGCCAGACGCAGGGCGTTCAGCATGAATTCGAAGGGACGCGCTTCGGGTTCGACTTCGAAAGCGGTGTCCGCCCCCGAGCCGCACGACTCGACCGCCGCAAGGTATTTGGCGGGCGACGCGAAGCGCGCTTCGCGCCGCACGGAGAAGGTGCCGTCGGGGGCGACGAGCGTCACCTTCCCGTGCGCTCCCGCACCCGCCGCCGCGTAGTCGCCGTAGGTCCAGTAGTTGAGGTTATGACGGCAACGACGCCCTTCCCTCGCGTAACCCGACACTTCGTAGCGGCGAAAACCCGCGTCTGCGAGCACCCGTTCGACGAGTTCTCCCATGTCGGCGGCGAGATCCTCGTCCGGAAGATCCGTCGGCGGGCGCTTCGCGAAGGCCGTCCCTTCTTCGATCGTGAGCTGATAGAAGGACAGGTGCGTCGCGGCCGAATCCGCCGCTTCCCTCGCTTCGTCGCGAAGCATTTCAAGCGTCTCGCCCGGCAGCGCGAACATCAGATCGAGATTGAAATTCTCAAATACGCGCGCTGCCGCGGCGACGGCACGACGGGCGCCTGCCGCATCGTGAATGCGCCCGAGACGCTTCAGACGTTCGTCCGAAAAGCTCTGAATCCCGAGAGAAAGCCGATTGACGCCCGCCGCACGAAAGCGTTCGAACTTCGCCTCGTCGGCCGTGCCGGGGTTGGCTTCAAGCGTAATTTCGGCATCCTCGGTCACGGGCCACATCGAACGCACGCCAGTGAGAAGGCGTTCCAGGGCTTCCCCGGACATGAGACTCGGCGTACCGCCCCCGAGAAAGATCGTCTCAACGGGGCGGCTTTTCGCCGCCTCGGGCCAGGCAGCCAGGTCGACGAGCATCGCCTCGACGTAACGCATTTCGTCAAGTCCCGCGGGCGCCCGGTGCGAGTTGAAGTCGCAGTACGGGCACTTGCGCACGCACCAGGGCCAGTGGAGGTACAAGGACATGGGCGGCGCAATCGCGCGCTCGTTCGGGCGAGCGGACTCGGTCTCGCGCGCCTCGCGGCGTGCGGACTCGGTCTCGCGCGCCTCGCGGCGTGCGTCGACGTCCTTCATCACATCCACCGCGCGCGCATGAGTTCGGCCATGGCGGCCAGGGCGCGGGCTCGATGGCTCACGCGGTTTTTCTCCTCGGCCGTAAGTTCCGCGGCGGTCTTGCCGAATTCGGGCACGTAAAAGTGCGGGTCATAGCCGAAGCCTCCGTCACCCGCGGGCTCGTCGACGATTTCACCCTGCCAGATGCCTTCGGCGACGAGCGGCTCGGGGTCTTCCGGATAGCGCACCGCCACCAGAAGACACGTGTAGTGAGCGCGGCGCGTGGCGGCACCGCGGATCTTCTCGACAAGCAGACGGTTGTTGGCCGCATCGTCGTGCCCGCCCGCAAAGCGCGCGGAATGAACGCCCGGATGCCCGCCGAGGGCGTCCGCGCAAATGCCCGAGTCGTCCGCCATGGCGGGGAGCCCCGTCTCGCGCGCGGCATGGCGCGCTTTCGCAAGCGCGTTTTCGAGGAACGTGCCGAAGGGTTCGTCCGCCGAACCGACGCCGAGCTCGCCCTGCGGGACGATGCGAATGCCGAGTTCGCCGAACATCGCCTGAAATTCGCGGACTTTGCCCGCGTTGTTCGAAGCGAGCACGAGGGTTTGGGTCGTATCGGGAGTCGTCATGATTGTTTTCCCAAAGCAAAAAGAATCGATTCGCGTGTCAGAGAGGATCGGCGAGCGCTTCGCGCTGCAGGCGCGCGAGTTCGGCGTTGCCGCGCTTTGCGAGCGCCAACAGCGCCGCGAGTTCCTCTTCGGAGAAGGGAGCGCCTTCGGCCGTCCCCTGAATCTCGACGAATTTTCCTTCGCTCGTCATGACGACGTTCATGTCCGTGTCGCTCGAGCTGTCTTCGATGTAATTGAGGTCGAGCACGGGGCGGCCGTTCGAAACGCCGACCGATACCGCACTCACCTGCGCGAGGATCGGATCCTCGGTGATGTCGCCCTTTTCGAGCATGCCCGTCACCGCGTCGCGCAGCGCCACCCAGGCGCCCGTGATCGAGGCGCAACGCGTGCCGCCGTCGGCCTGAATCACGTCGCAGTCGATCTTGATCGTAAATTCACCGAGCTTCTTGCGATCGACGACGGCGCGGAGACTGCGACCGATCAATCGCTGGATTTCCTGCGTGCGGCCCGTCTGCTTGCCTCGCGCCGCTTCGCGATCGCACCGCGTACCCGTCGCACGCGGCAACAGACCGTACTCGGCCGTCACCCAACCTTCGCCGCGACCGCGCAGAAAGGGAGGAACGCCCGCTTCGACGCTCGCCGTGCAGATCACCTTCGTGTCGCCCGCACACACGAGCACGCTCCCTTCGGCGTACTTCGTGTAACGACGTACGAACACGGTGGGACGCAACGCGTCGTCCGAACGCCCGTCGGGACGGGCGGGAAAAGTCTGGGTCCGATTTGCTTCGGTCATGGGTGTTCTCCGATAAGGAAGGATTGGCGCCGTCATCGTAGCAAAGGCGCGCGCGACGGGGGCAGATACGACGGGACGACCACACGGGATCGGAGGAAAACACCGAACCGTCGAGAAGCAAAGCCCCGTCCGGTCTTCCTCGAACCGAACGACTCCTTTCGGAACCGGTCGTCCCTCAGTAGACGACCGCGTGCGCACTGCTCCGGCACTTCCCGTCGAACTTCTCGCATCTGACGAACCGCGGCAGTGACTGCGCCTCTCCGAAGAGCACGTGTCGCTCCGCCCGCATCCCGCAGACCGGCGGGTGCTCTTCAAGACGCCCCGACGCCGGCTTGAACCCGAATTCTCGGGGCGCTCCGTACCCTGAGGATTACGGAAGACCGCCGAGGATCGTGGATCTGCACTCGAACCGGCTTTCGGTAAACCGATCGGCGCTTGCGGTGGTTTCCCTCTCGGATCTTTCTTAAAATGCCGGGCACGGCCGGCCGCGGACCGATCGAGACGACGAACACCGCGGTGCCGTTTTGTTTTTTCAAAGAAAAGAAAGAGGATCTCCATGGCCCATGTTTCCAGCATGACCGGTTACGCCCTCGCCGACGGCTCCACGCCGCTCGGCACCGTGGCCGTCGAATGTCGCGCGGTCAATTCGCGTTTTCTCGACCTCACGCTGCGCATCGACGACGCGTTGCGCTTTACGGAGCCGCTCATTCGCGAAACGCTCCAGAAGCGCGTGGGTCGCGGCAAGCTCGAAGTGCGCGTATCGCTGCGCCAGAACGACGCGGCGATGCCCGCCTCGGTGCACCGCGAATCGCTCGAACGACTGATGGCGCTCCAGCAGTCGATTCTCGACACGGCGCGCGACGCGCGACCCTTGTCGGTTGCGGAGATTCTCGAGATGCCCGGCATCGCCGCCCATCCCGCCACGGACCGCGATGCGGTGACGCGCGACGTCCTCGCCGTACTCGAGCAGGCGCTTGACAGCTTCTGCGCCGCCCGCGCCCGCGAAGGTGCGGCGCTTGCCGACGTCATCCGCGGCTACTGCGACCGCATGGAAGCAACCGTCACGGAAGTACGCGGCGAGATTCCGCGCATCATCGAACACATCGAAGGGAAGCTCACCGAACGCCTCGAAACGGCGCTTGCGCGCACGCTCACGGAAAAGAGCACGCTTGATCCCGCGGAAGTATCGGACCGCATCCGTCAGGAAGTGACCCTCTACGCCATTCGCCTTGACGTCGACGAGGAAATCAACCGCCTCCTCACCCACATCGCCGAAGTGCGCCGCATTCTCGAAAAGGGCGGCCCCGTCGGTCGTCGACTCGACTTCATGGCTCAGGAAATGAACCGCGAAGCCAACACGCTCGGCTCGAAGGCGGCCGCGATCGAAATGACGAACGCTTCGCTCGCCCTGAAGATCGTGATCGAACAGCTGCGCGAACAGATTCAGAACCTCGAATAATCGTTTCCTTGTGGGATTTACCATGACCGAACAGATTCTCACCCCGGTACACCCCGGGCGACTCTTCCTTGTGACGGCCCCGTCGGGTGCCGGCAAGTCGACGCTCGTCAACGCCCTTCTCGCCCGCGAACCCGCCATCAAGCTTTCCATTTCGCACACGACGCGCGATCCGCGTCCGGGCGAAGAAAACGGGCGCGAATACCACTTCGTCACCGAACAGGAATTCCGCGACATGGAGCAGCGCGGCGACTTTCTGGAGTCCGCCCTCGTGCACGGCAACCACTACGGCACGAGCCGCGTGTGGATCGAAAAGGAAATGGCAGCGGGCCACGACGTTCTTCTGGAAATCGACTGGCAGGGTGCGCGTCAGGTGCGCGCCCGTTTCCCGGGCACCGTCGGCATCTTCATTCTTCCCCCCTCGATCGAGGCGCTCGAGTGGCGTCTCAACCACCGCGGCACCGACAGCGCGCAGACGATCACGCGTCGTCTGCTCGGTGCGGGCGCCGAGATGGCGCATGCCTCGGAATTCGAGTACGTTATAATCAACGAAGATTTCGACAAGGCACTTGAGGAAATGGTCGCCGTCGTCACCGCAAGCCGACTGGCCTTCGGACAGCAGGCGGTGCGCCATCGGGCGCAGTTTGCCGCGCTCGGCGTTCCCGTTCCTCCCGTCGCCTGACCGCCCGCGAGGGCTCAGAAGGGGGTGATGCGGAAGACTGCATCGCCCCGCTTTTCGTCAACGCACGTTCGACGATCGCCCCCTCCGCTTTTTTCATACTCACACGCTCGAATCCAAATGGCCCGTATTACCGTTGAAGACTGCCTGAAGAAGATCCCGAACCGCTTCCAGATGGTTCTCGTTGCCGCTTACCGCGCGCGCCAGATCACGCAGGGTTACGCCCCGAAGGTCGACGCCAAGGACAAGCCCACCGTGATCGCGCTTCGTGAAATCGCGAAGGGCGAAGTGGGGCTCGAAATGCTCCAGCGCGTGCCGTAATATTGATACACGCGCTGAAGCCCCCCAGAGCTCCGTCGGCCGGACGTCCCGGGAGGTGCGCCAAGCACCCGCGGGGTCCGGCCGAATTTGTTTTCGGACTCGCCGTTTTCCGGCATCCCCGCCCTCGGGTCGGGTGCCGCAAACTCCCGCGAAGCGCTTGAGTCGATCGGGGTTTCGGCAACAAGAACACCAACGCTTCCGGAAGGATTCCCGTCATGACCGTCGACATTCCCGCTTTGCCCGAGGACCTCTACGCCACGCGCGACGAGGCTCCCGACGCCGAGCCGCAGCCCGTCCCTCAGGCCGCGCGCTCCGTCTCGCCCTTCCGGTTCGCTCAGAAACACGACAAAAACGAACGGCCCCGCGCCTACGCCTCGCCGTATCCGAGTCATCTGCCCGACGCGGACCTGCCGCTCTTTACGCCCGAACCGCCCGCGCCGATTGTCACCGCCGCACAGCTCCTCGACACGGTCAGGGTGTACCTCTCGCCCTCGGACGTCGAAAACGTTAGACGCGCCTACCGCTACGCAGACAACGCCCACCTCGGGCAGTTCCGCAAGTCGGGCGAACCGTACATCACGCATCCGCTCGCCGTCGCAGGGATTCTCGCCTCCTGGCGCATGGACGCGCAGGCGATTGCGGCGGGCCTCATGCACGACGTGCTCGAAGATACGCAGACAAGCAAGATCGAGATGACGAACCTCTTCGGCTCCGAAGTGGCGAACATCGTCGACGGCGTCTCGAAGCTCGACAAACTCCGCTTTTCCTCGAACGAAATCGCGCAGGCCGAAAGCTTCCGCAAGATGCTCCTTGCGATGTCGCGCGACGTGCGCGTCATCCTCGTGAAACTCGCCGACCGTCTGCACAACATGCGCACCCTCGGCGTGATGCGCCCCGAAAAGCGCGCGCGCATCGCCCGCGAAACGCTCGACATCTACGTGCCGCTCGCACACCGACTCGGTCTCAACAACGTCTTTCGCGAGTTGCAGGAGCTCTCCTTCGCGAACCGCTACCCCTTCCGCTACAAGGTGCTCTACGAGAACGTCCTGAAGCTTCGCAACGAGCGACGCCCCGTACTCGAGCGCATCATGAACGAGACGCGCGAGCAGTTCGCCCGCGACGGGATCCGCATGCGCATTCTCGGGCGCGACAAAACGATTTACGGCATCTACAACAAGATGCGCGAAAAGCATCAGTCGTTTTCCGACGCGCTCGATATTTACGGGTTCCGTCTGATCGTGCGCACGCTCGACGACTGCTACCTCGCACTCGGCTGTCTGCACCGACTTTACAAACCCGTGCACGCGCGCTTCAAGGACTTCATTGCGATTCCGAAGATGAACGGCTACCAGAGCCTTCACACGACCGTGATCGGTCCGGACGGAACGCCGGTCGAATACCAGATCCGCACCGAAGAGATGCACCGCGTGGACGAGGACGGGATTCTCGTCCATTGGCTCTACCGCGACCAGGACGCAAGCGGCCTTCAATCCCGCACGACCGCTTGGTTGCAGAACCTCCTTGAAATCCAGCGCACGAGCACCGACAGCACGGAATTCCTCGAAAACATCAAGGTCGACCTCTTCCCGAACCGCGTCTACGTCTTTACGCCCCAGGGGAAGATCATCTCGTTGCCGCGCGGCTCGAGTCCGATCGACTTTGCGTACGAAATTCACACCGACGTCGGCAACCACGCCAAGGCGGCGCGCGTTAACGGCGAACCCAAACCCCTCACGTGCGAACTGCGCAACGGCGACAAGGTCGAAATCGTCACGAGTTCCGACGCCTCGCCTTCGCCCGCGTGGTTGGAGCACGTCCATTCGGGCCGCGCCCGCGCCGAAATTCGTCAGTACCTGCGCAACTGCCAGTTCGACGAGTCGGTGAGGCTCGGGCGCCTCGCCCTTGAGAATCTGGCCGAAAGCGAAGGGGTCGACCTGGCGGCTCTCGACGACGACGTGCGCAAGCTCGTCCTCAAGGAATTCGGCTCCGAAAGTCTGGCGTCGCTCTACGCTTCGATCGGACTCGGGAAGTGCCTCCCCGCCGCGGTCCTCCACCGCATTCTCACGATTCGCAACCAGGTGCTTGCCGAAAAGGGCGAACACCGGGCGCAAGCCGAGAACCTCCCCGCCGTCGTCATCAAGGGGAGCGAAGGCACGGGTCTTCACCTCGCCCCCTGTTGCCACCCGATTCCGGGCGACCGCATCCGCGGCTTCAGCCGTCCGGGTCAGGGCCTCACCGTGCACCGCGCCGACTGCACGCACGCCAAGCGCGGTGCCAAGGCCGATCCCTCCCGTTGGATGGACGTTCAGTGGAGCGATGTCCCGCAAACGGAGCCGCGCTTTGCGGTGCCGCTTGAAATCCTCGTCGACGACGCGCACGCGGGGCTCGCCGCCGTGGCCACGTCGGTGGCGAAGGCTAATTCGAGCATCGTCGGCCTGGCCCTTGACGACGCTGACGGCACGTGCATCGTTCGCCCGATCGTTCAGGTGCGCGACCGCGACCATCTCGTGCACGTGATGCGTACGATCCGCCAGAACGAGGTCGTGCGCAAGGTGAAGCGCATCCTCGACGACCGCAAGGCAGGGAAGGAACCGAGGGCCGCGAAGAGCGCTAAGAGCGACAAGACCGGGAAGGCTCGCCCTCACGACGAGGATACCTCTTCCTGACGGACACGCCGTCCGTTCACGAACCCTGAAGCTCGAAGATCACCCCGCGCCTTGTTCGTCACCGCGACGCGAAGCGCGGGGTTTTCGTTTCAAACGATCGGGTTGCTTCGGTTGAAGTCCTGTGGGTAATTTCCCTCTTTTCCCTTGCGGGCCGCTCGGGCGTAGGATTTTCCGAAACCGTTCGTTCCTCGGGACCGCCGGATCACCGTCTCGGACATCGGACGAACGCGTTCGCACCGATCCGAATATTCGCGAAAACCAAGGAGGAAGCATCATGACTCACATTCCGCCTCTTCGTGGCGACGTGCTCAAACGCCTTGAGGCGCTTAAGCACCACCCCGCCGTCGACGCGGCCCTGCGGGACCTCGAAGCGCACGCGCCGCAAGCGATGGAACTTCAGAAGGCGCTCTGCGAAATTCCCGCACCGACCTTTCACGAGGAGGTGCGCGCGGCGGAGATCGTACGACTGATGAAATCCTTCGGCCTCGAAGACGTGTCGATCGATGCGGTCGGGAACGTGATCGGGCGTTTCCCCGGACGGGGTACGGGGCCGCGCCCCTTGCTCGCCGTAGGCGCGCACATGGATACGGTCTTTCCGGAAGGAACCGACGTCACCGTGCGACGCGAAGGGAACCGCTACTACGGTCCGGGGATCGGCGACAACTGTGCGGGGCTTCGCGCGATGCTCGAAACGCTGCGGGCGATGACCGCGCACGGTCTCGCGACCGAAGCCGACATCCTTTTCGTCGGCACGGTCGGCGAAGAAGGAAACGGCGACATTCGCGGTTCGAAACACCTCTTTTCCTCAGACCCCGCACCCGACGGCTTCATCGCCGTCGACAACACGGACACGGGTCGGATTCTGCACACCGCCATCGGCTCGCACCGCTGGCGTTGCACGGTGACGGGCCCGGGCGGGCACAGTTTCGGCGCCTTCGGCGAAGTGCCGAGCGCCATCCACGCCGTGTGTCTTGCGGGCGCGCGCATCGCGCACCTCAAGGTGCCGAAGGAGCCGAAATCGTCCTTTACGATCGGCACGATTCGCGGGGGTACCTCGGTCAATACGATCGCCCCGTCGTGCTCGGTCGACATCGACATCCGTAGCTACGAAAACCCGCCGATCCTCGAGACGGAACGGGCGATTCGCACGGCGTTCGAAGAAGCGATCTCCGAAGAGCACGCCATTTGGGGCATCACGGACCCCGCGAAGATGCTTCGCGTCGAATTCGAGCAAATCGGCAACCGTCCCGCGGGACGCCGTCCCGACGACTGTCCCGTACTGCAAGCGGCGCGCGCCGCGCAGTCCGTGCTCGGAATCGAACTCACGAACTACGGCGCGTCCTCGACCGACGCCAACATGCCCGTGAGTCTCGGCATTCCCGCGACGTGCCTTTCGGCCGGAGGCGTGCAGAAACGCACCCACACGGTCGACGAATACTACGATGACATCAATCCCCACCTCGGACCGCAATTGATCCTCCTTACGGTACTTGCCCTGGCGGGATCGGTCGACGCGGGGCTCAAGCCGCTGCTGCCGAAGCGCGAAGGCTGATCGACTCGGAATACGCTCACTTCCGCGCAAAAGGAAACGCCCCGCGGATCGCCGTCCTCGGGGCGTTTTCGCTTCGGGAGTCGTCTCCGACCGGTCTCCGTCGACCCCAGCCGTCCCGATCCGCGCTTACGGCAGGGGCTGCTCGTTCGTGTACGTCACTTCGAGAATTTCGAGCGTTTCAACCCCTGCGGGGTGCGTGCTCGTCGCGGGCGTCGGGAGCTTCACCTCGTCGCCCTCGAAACGCTTCAAAAAGACGCGCGCGATGGGACTCACCCAGCTCACGTCGCCGTGCGCGACGTCCGCTTCGTCGATGCCGACGATGCGGATCTTGTGCTCCTCGCCCTTTTCGTCGGCGTAAAGCACCGTGGCGCCGAAAAAGATCTGGTCCGTGGGCGGACGCGATGCGGGGTCGACCACTTCGGCGTTTTCGATGCGCTTGTTGAGAAAGCGGATGCGCCGGTCGATCTCGCGCAAGCGGCGCTTGCCGTAGAGGTAGTCGCCGTTTTCACTGCGGTCGCCGTTACTCGCCGCCCACGAAACGACGTTCACCACCTCGGGACGCTCGACGTTCACAAGGTGTTCGCGTTCGTCCAAAAGCCTCCGGTAGCAGGGGGGCGTCATGTAGTTCTTGGTGTTGGGCGGAAGTCCGGGCAGTCGGACTTCGTCGTCATCGTCGTTGTCGGCCATGCGTGCCTCGTTCGGAAATCGTTTCGGGAGGAGCTTGCCTCCTCTCGGTGTTGTGCGACCGGCTTCGGGCGCCTTCGTCCATTTCCGGAGGACGCTCGAGCGCGGGCGGATTCCGAAAATTATAGAGAGGCCCCGCAGGGTCGGAGAGAAGGCATTTCGGCCTCAGCCTCGCAATCGGTAGCCGACCGGGCGCATTTTCTTCACGATCCGTCCCGCCGCCTCGGCCGCCTTCAGCCAATCGCGCACCTGCACGGATTCGAGCCCCGTTTTCGCCTGCAGGGTGTCCTTCGTTTCGTACGCGTCACGCTCGAAAGCGGAGAGGAACAGATCGAGGAAATTCCGCTCGAGAACGGGCTCCTCCGAAAAGAGGGAACGCTGCAGGGTGAAGCGCTTGGGCGTAATCGAGACCCGCGCCGCGTCGCCCGCCGCGCAGGCACTCTTCAGCCACTTGGCGGCCTGCTTCTTGTGGAGTCCCAGCGTCTCCGCCAATTCGTCCTCCGAAACGCGTCCCGACAAGCGCTCGCCCCACTGCGCGAGGAAGAGACCGTAGAACCGATCGTGTGCACCGGGTTTCGGCTCCTTGACGCTCGTTTCGCGCGTCGAGGACGTCGTCGCCCCGGCGCGTTGCGACTCGTCGTCGCCCACAAGCGTGAGGGTTTCGCGCTCCTCGGCCGTTGCGGGAGCTGCGGGCTCGGCGGGAGCAGCGGAAACGGCTGCAGAGGCGACCTCTGTCGGGAACTCGGCGGAAGGTTCAACGGGTTCGGCAATTTGAACGGATATTTCGTCCGGACAACGCGCTTCGAGCGCTTCAAGGAGAGCCGCATCCGCGTCGAGCGCAAAGCGTTCGCACGCGTCCGCATTTTCGTACTCGAACACCGTCCCCGGCACAAAGAGTCCGAGAAAGCCTTCGTTCGACGCGAGCTCGTCTTCCGCAAGCAGCGCCGCACCGTCCGTAAGGAGCACCGAGCGAATCGGCTCCGACACGTACTCCGACACGCGCGGCCGTCCCCAGCCCTTTCGAAGGGCAAGCCGGAACCCCGGAAGGCGCTTCGCTTCTTTGTCGGATGCAAGCAGGAGGAGCGCGGACGCCGCCGCGCAGACGAACGTCTGATTGCGGTCTTTGCGGGCCGTACGGTCGTGGTCGGGAACCCCGTCCTCCCCGTCGGGGTCCGTCGTCGAAAGAAGCACGAGGGCCTTTGCGTCGATCGCCTTCGCCCATTCGCGCTTTCGGGCGAGCTCGACGAGCCCTCCGTCGACGAACGCCGCCGCACCGGCTTTTTCTTCAAGCGCGGTCATGACGACCAGACTCTCGGTGCCGCCTTCGGGCGACACGACGAGCGTGGCGCCCGCATTGCGGGCCGACTCCGCAATGCGCGTCGTCTCGGACATCTGACGCGCGGAGGCGACGTTCGGGCCCACGGCGCCCACCAAGGGGCGACGCGTAAAGAGCGCCCGGGGACCGACACCGAAAAGAACGGTCGGAGCGCCCGAACCGAGGCGTTCCGTAAGGAGCGCCGGGTAATCGGGGTCGAGTTGCGTGAGGAGCCACACGTTCTTTGCACGCCACGCCCGAAGCTTTTCCAAGAGGCGTGCGCCGCGACCGAGGAGCTCTCGCAACCGTCCCGAGGAAAGAGCGGTCGAGGTGAGGAATCGCGCGTCGCCGAGAAGCACCTCGGCCGAGGATGCTTCGAGGAGCACCGCGGGGTCCGAGCCGCGCTCGCCCAGGACGTAGACCAAACGCGCCCATTCCGCACCCGTCAGAGGTTCGGCACTCCCGGCTGCTTCGGCTCCGGGGGCGCTCGCCAAGGGCGCGGTCAACAAAAGGAGAACCAAACGGCTGGAGAGATTCATGGCGCTTCCATAAACAGAGGACGGTCCGTCGAACCCGAGAAGTTCGAACGTCGACGCCGCTTTTTCCGATCCTAGAAGAATACACGTTCGTATCGGACGCTTTCGTCGCGCGCTGGGAGCCTTCCGTCCGCACACCCGCCGAGATCGCGACGAATCGTTGCTACCCCCTGGTTTACGGCGAGAAGCCCGAGCGACGAAAATTCCGACGAAACTCCTCCGAACTGTTGCTTTTTTGCACCATGCGCCGGAAGCGGCTCGGGCGAAAGCCGCCCGGAAGCTCTGTGTCGATCCGGTGACAGCGGCTGACCCCGGTCGCTTTTCCCAAAAGCAACATCGGGGTGCGGTTGGAAACCGAACCCCGATGTCCGAGTCGATTTTTCTCGCCTTCGCCCCGAAGAGCGAAGGCTTTTTCAGAACCTATTTGAAGTTCGTCCACTCGACGTTGTGGCAATCGTTACAGAGCGCCTTCGAGGGCTTGTGCTCCGCGTGGCAGGTCGTGCACTCGAGCGTGTTGCCGTAGTGCGCGGACGCATGCGGGAACTTGTCGAAACGATTGGGTTTGGTCGGGATCTTGTCCATGGTGCCGTGGCAACCGATGCAGGCCTTGTCGCTCGGACGCGATTCGGGAGTGCCCGGACCGTGGCAGACGGCGCACGTCGCCTTGTCGCCGAAAGCGGCCGCGTGGTGGTCCTTCATCGGCACGCCCGCGAGCGTGGCGGCCTGCGCCGCGGTGGCGCTCATGAGGAGCGCGGCAAGGATCGTCGAAATCTTCTTCATGATGGTATTCCTTCCCGAATCAGGCCTTGCGAGCGGCCACCTGAGCGCCGGCAATGCGCCCGAAAACAAAGCAGTCCACCGAGGAGCAACCGCCGAGGCGGTCCATGCCGTGCACGCCCCCCGTCACTTCGCCCGCGGCGTAAAGACCGGGGATCGGCTTGCAGGTCTGAGCCGAAATGACTTCCGCGCGCGGCGTGATCGCCGCGCCGCCCATGCAGTAGTGGAGCTTCGGCGAGAGGCGCATCGAGTAGAAGGGCGGCTTCAGTTCCGTACGGGTGTCCAAGGGCTTCTTGAAGGGGTCTTCCTTCTTCCCGGCCACGATCTCGTTCCAGTCGGCAATCGAACGCTTGAGCGCTTCGACGTCGACGCCGTGGAGCTTCGCGAGCGCTTCAACGCTGTCGCTGCGCTTCACCGTCCCTTCGCGGTACGCGGCCTTGAACCCTTCGGCATGGTCGGCGGTCTCCTGGCTGCAGAAGCAGAAGGGGTAGTTGGGCGCATCCTTCGTGCCCTTTTCCAGAACCTTCAGTTGGGCTTCGGCACGGGTGCGGCGGTCGGCGAGTTCGTTCATGAAGCGAGCACCCGTCTTCGGGTCGATCGCCATGCCTTCCCCAAAGGCGTAGTCCGCAAAGAAGCTCCCGGGACCCGCACCCTTTTCGTCGGGGCTCGCCCAGGGGCCGAGCTGGAACATGTCGAGCATGACGGGCAGCGACCCTGCCGCGAGCATGGCCTTGATCATCGTGGCGGTCGAGCCGGGCTGCGACGTGCATTCGAGCTGCGCGTAAGCCGGCATCGTAGCCGTCACGAATTCGTGGTCCTGACCCCAGCCGCCCGAAGCGACGACCACACCCTTCAGAGCACGCACCGTGCCTTCGCGACGACCCGTATTGGTGTGCCAGTCGTAGTCGAACGTGACCTTCACACCGTGCACGCCTTCGTCGTCGAAGACGAGCTCGTGCACGTTCGCGCGGTTGCGGAATTCAACGCCCTTCGAGCGAAGCCACTTGTGCATGGGAACGGTGATCGAACCGCCCGAAGGCACCTTCGGGAGATGAGCGCGAGGAGCGCTGTGGCCGCCGAGGCGAATCACCTTGTCCTGGAATTCCACGCCGCACTCTTCGAGCATCTCGAAGGCACCCGCGGCGTTTTTCGCCATCGTGAGCGCGAGCTCCGGATGATTGAAACCGCGACCCGCGGCCATCATGTCCGCGACGAGCTTTTCGGGGGAGTCTTCGATGCCCTTCGCTTTCTGCATTTTCGTGAGCGGCATGCACATCAGAGCGCCGCAGAGGGCCGAGTTGCCGCCCCAGGCTTCCATCTTCTCAAGAACGAGAATGCGGCGAACACCCTGCTTCACGGCTTCGTAGGCGGCGGAAAGGCCTGCAAAACCCGAGCCGACGATGACGACGTCGTAGGTTTCGTCCCAATGTTGAGGTTTGACGTTTCCGGCCAAGGCTTCTCCGGCCGCACCCGCGGCGAGAAGCGAACCGAGTGCCCCGCCCAAAACGCGACGGCGGCTGATGTGGGGGTGTTCCATAAGATGTCTCCTTCAAGGTCGGTCTAGAATTTGCACCAACCGTATAAAGAGTCATTCTAGGAGGAGCTGTTTCTTTATACTACTAGGTTAAATACGGTCAAAATTGTTACAATTAGGAGGTGAACCCATGGCAACCGAAACGACCGGTAGCAACGACTGCGAGCGCGGGCCCGAGACGCAGCGCACGATCAAGCGGGGCCTTGCCCGCAAAAGCAACCGACACGGCCGCGAGACGATCGAATCGATCACCGACGCGGCGATGCAAATTCTCATTGAAGAGGGAGCGAGCCGACTGACCTTTGCGCACCTCGCGTCGCGCACGGGCTTGACGAAGGGTGCGGTCATGTACCACTTCCCGACCAAGGAGGCGCTGCTCGAGCACCTGATCGGGATGTACCGCGACCGACTCGAGCGGAGACTGCGCGTCGGACGCCTCGAAGCATCGATTTCCGAAAGTCCGGTCGTCGACGAAACGGTGGCGGGCTTCATCGAGTGGTACCGCACGTTTCGCAGCGAACGGAGTTCCAATGCCGCTTTCGGGCTTTCGGTTCTGTCACTCACGACGAAAAACGAACCCATGCGCGAAGTGCTGCAAACGTGGTACCGCGGAGTCTTCGAGCGTGTCGAGCAATCCCCCTGCGGCGTCGACGCGCTCATTGCCGTTCTCGCTCTCGAGGGACTCTTTTACCTGAGACACTTCCGGATGGACATGATCGGGGAGGAGGACGTCCGACGCGTGCTCGAAGTTCTCGAAGCGCGATGCTCGGTACCTCCGCAAGAGGCCGAACCGAAGGGAGTCTGAAGTCCTTCGGAAAAGACGTTCATCCCGTCGTCGAGCCTAGCAAAAAGCAAAAAACCGTCCGTCGGGAGCTAACCCCGACGGACGGCAGGCAGGAAAACGCATCGGTCTCTTTCGAGAGGCTGAAGAACGCCGGAACCGTTACGAAACGTCGGTCAGTTCCGTTCGGCGTACTTCGCGGCTTCAGCACCCGCCAGAGCGCCCGAGCCGATGGCGGTGGCGTTGTGAGCGCCGAGCCCCGAATTCGTGATGGCGTTGCCGATCGCACCGCCTGCGCCGAAGAGTCCTTCGATGCGGCGGGCGTTCGGACCTTCCGGTCCCATCAGGACCGTGAAGTCGTCCGCCACGTGAACGGCGGCGTTCGCGATCGTATTGACGGCGCTCACGCGCACGGCGATGAAGGGAGCTTTGAGAACCGGCGTCATCCCGGAGGCGGGCGCACCGAACACCGTGTCGCCGCCCGCGGCGGCATCCGTGTTGTAGCGCTCGATCGTCTTCACGAAGGTGTCTTCGGGAAGACCAGCGCGACGGGCGAGTTCGGCAAGCGTATCGGCCTCAACACAAAGACCCGCGGCCGCCAGATGCGCTTTTTGGGCGTTGGCGGGGGAGTTCGCATCGAAAATCATCCAGGCGCGTTTTCCCGGCTGCTTCAACAATTCGCCGATGGAACGGCCCTTCCCGGGCTCGATCCACATCGAGCGCACGCCCTTTGCGTCGGGTTCGCCCACGCCGTAGCGGTACGGATTGCCCGCTTCCGACATGAAGCGTTCGCCCCGGACGTTCACCCAAGGCGCCGCCATCGTGAGGTAGAGCGCACTTTCGGGACCGTCGATTCCGAGCACGGCGTCGTAACCGAGCATGGTGGAGCTTGCCGGATTGAGGGCGATTTCTCCGCCGTGATCGGCCACCCACTTGGGCGCAAAGGAAGTAACGCCCGCGCCGCCCGTACGAATGACACCTTCGAGCGACGGATAGAAGCGCTTGATACTGTCGGGATCGAGCCCCGAATAGCCCGTGGCGAGTACCACGGCCTTCGCGTTGATACGGTAAACCTGCTTCGCGTCGCTCACCTCAACCGATTCGACTTTGTCCTTCGTCGCGGTCACGTCCGTGGCACTCGTCTCGAGTCGAACGTCCACGCCCGCACGGCGCACGATGTCGGCGAGGGTCGAAGCCATTGCGGGCGAGCCCGACGTGGTGTCGTAGCCCGCATCGCCGCTGCGATAACCCGTCGCGGGATCGCTCGTACGGGCCACCGTGTAGTGAAGGAATCCGTCCTTACCCCAGGGCGACAGTACGGCGCCGCGCGTCGCGTCTTCGGGCATCACGCGCCAGCCTTCCTGCATGAGGATCGCCATGGCGGGCCCCGATGCGTCCACGACGCGGGCGGCCAGATCCTGGTTGAGCATCTTCGCGACTTCGGGCGACTTCATGGCGAGCGTTGCTTCGACGACGGTCTTCCCGTCGATCGAGTGTCCAGTGCGGTCGTTGAGGGGCGTGCCCGAATAGCTCGCGACGTAGCCGCCGCAAACCGTGAGGTCCCCGCCGAGGTAGCCCTTCGTTTCAAGGAGCACCACCTTGAGGTTGTTCGCCTTGTCGGGGCGCAACGACCCGTCGGTCTTCGCGGAAAGCGCAGCCAACATGCCCGCGGCACCGCCGCCCACCACGACCACGTCCGCATCGACCTCCGCGCCGCGCGTCTTTTCGAGGACCGGAGGCACCCTGCGCCAGGCTGCGAGATCCACCCCCGCCCGATCGAGCGCGTCGGCGATCGCCCCCGCGACGCCGCGGCTCGTGAGCGTCGCCCCCGTAACCGCATCAACGGACAACGACTTTTGCGTCGTGACGGCACGCACGACTTCGCGCACGGCCGTGTCGCTCAGATAGGGAGTGTCGTCCGTTTTCACGTCGAGCACTTCGATCGAACCGTCCGCCGAGACTCGCACGAGCGCTTCGACGTCGCTCTTGCCGCCGCGCGCGCGGCCGCGGTATTCGCCGGGCCTCACGGTTCGGGCGGTTTTGGCTTCGAGGAGCCCCGCTTCGCGCATCGCCGCTTCGGCGGCCGCCTTCACGGCCCGACTCGTCACGGTCGCACCCGACACGCCGTCGACCTCCGTCGACTGCGCCGCGGCAATGCGCTTGGCAACCTCCGGACCGGCCTCAAGCCCGTACCCCGGTGTTTCGCGGGAAGCATCGACTTCAACGCCCACCATACGACCGCTTTCAACGCGGACCGTCACCTCAAGCGGCCCCCCCATGCCCTGCGCCGTAGCGCGATAGACGCCATCTGCGGGAACGGCGTCTGCGGAGCCGCTGACGGCCAAAGCCGAGAGCATCGAGAGGACCAGAGGTTTTTGCAAGCTTTTCATGATTGTTTCTCCGACGAACGACACGCCCCCGAATCCTGCGATCGGGAAATGCGTCGCCCGCACTTTTTCGGTTGGGTCATGGAAAAGCTTAGGAACCCCGGCACGGAAAATCCAATGATGATTGCTCATGATCACCCATACGATTTACGCATAACAGAGGTACCATCCGCACGAAATGTACGGACTTTCCGCGCCGACCGCGATTTTTACCGATACGGAAACCGAAAGGCTTGCGGAGCATCCAGAATGAATTACGCCCGCCCGGTCGGACCTGAAACCGGGCGGGCGCGGGAGCGGCGCGCGGCAAAGTACCGCGCGGACCGGGAATATTCGACGACCGCAGACGTTCGTCGAACTCCGGGAATTTTTGAAAGCGGAAAAAAGGAGAAGCCCGCCGGTTTTTTTTCCCGACGGGCTTCATATGTGGTGGAGAGGAGGAGGATCGAACTCCCGACCTCTGCATTGCGAACGCAGCGCTCTCCCAGCTGAGCTACCCCCCCACGGAGTCTTAGTCAACGAAGTTAATGTTCGTTGCTGAGGAGACGAATTATGCACGTCGACTTTACTTTTGACAAGAGCACTCGTCAAAAATACCGCATTTGCGGTATCCTTCGTCCTGCGGACGCTCGAACACACGTTCCCGAAAGGGAAAACCGCCTTTTTTTTCAGAAAAGCGCGGTCCGTGACCATTTCTCACGGTTGCACCCCGTGAGATTCCGGGCGATTCCCCGGTGGCTACGCGATAATGACGAGATGCAGAAAATCGACTTTCACTACAACGTTCCCAATCGCCTCTCCTATGCGGCGCTTGTGGCCCGTACGGTCCACAAGCGCGGGCTCTCGCTCGCGCTCTGGAGTTCGGACAGGGAGCGCTTGAAGCGACTCGACGATCTCCTCTGGCGGTTCGACGATCTCGCCTTTCTTCCGCACGCGGAGGCCGGGTCGCCCCTCGCCGCCGAGACGCCGATCGTGTGGTCGACGGATCTCTCGAAGCTTTCGGGCGACGTACTGCTCCTGCTCGACGACCACCTGCCTCCCGCCTGGAAAGACGATTTCGAGCGCTTCACGCGCATCATCGACGTCGTAAGCACCGAGCCGCAAGAGTTGCAGCTCTCGCGCGAGCGTTATCGCGCCTATCGCGCGGCCGGCGTGGAACTCGCCGCCTACGACCGCCGTCACTAACACCCGAGAAGGACCCCCACGCTATGGACCGACAAGAGCCCGTCATTGATCTCGAGCGCAGCGAGCGCAATGCCAAAACCCTGACGGACCGCATTCGCCTCACGTGGCGCGAAGTGCGCGACCTCATGACGGACGCGCCGGACGATCTGCCGAAGGAGCCGACGCTCGGCACGACGGCCGATCATGCGAACGTGCCGAATGCAACGGCCGCAACGACCGAAGCGAAAGCGGAGGCGCTCGAGACGATTCGACCCGCCGCCCCCGCCGAAGCTCCCGACGCCGCGACGTCGGTTGCGGAGCCCGTTGCGGCGGTCGCCCCTGCGCCCCGCGAACCCGAACCCCTCCGCCTTACGGACGAAGAAAAGGAGGCGATCGTCAAGCGCATCGCCCCTCAGGTTGAAGCCGCCGTCCGATCGGCACTGCGCGACACGCTCGACATGGTGCTCGCCAACGCGCTTACGCGCGTCAAAAGCGACATGGACCGCTCGCTCGGCAACCTGATCGCGCAGGCCGTGGCTCAGGAACTTCGCCGCCTCGACGTCTCGGACATCGTGCGGCGCTGAAGGAGCGCAGCGACCGTGCGACCGATCACAAACCCGACGCGCGGACACGAAAGCACCCTCGGGGAAACGCCCCACGAGGGGCGTTCGTGAGACAATCATCCACGCGCACGCATTTTCATGCGGAATCGCCGAAGGACCCTCGCGGGTCCTTCGGCATTCCGACCCTCGGGAGTCGCACGCGTCGTGCGACCCGCACCGCTTCGATCCTGCGGCCGGGCCGACCGGGCGCACTTCCTCGAATCCTTTGCCCTTAGTTGTTTTGTTGGTTAAAACGATGAGCGAATCCACCACGAACGAACTCGCCAAGAGTTTTGAGCCCGCGGAAATCGAATCCCGCTGGTACCCCATCTGGGAAAAGCGCGGGTACTTCCGCGCCGGAACCGATCCCGAAAAGCCGGGCTTCTCCATTCAGCTGCCGCCCCCGAACATCACGGGGATTCTGCACATGGGGCACGCCTTCAACCAGACGGTGATGGATACGCTCACGCGCTACCACCGCATGGCGGGCTACAACACGCTCTGGATTCCGGGGACGGACCACGCGGGCATCGCCACGCAGATCGTGGTCGAACGTCAGCTTGAAAAGGAAGGGATCGATCGGCGCGATCTCGGCCGCGACGCCTTCATCCGTAAGATCTGGGACTGGCAGAAGGTTTCGGGCGGCACGATTCTCTCGCAGATGCGCCGCCTCGGCGACAGCGTCGACTGGGACCGCACCTACTTCACGATGGACGAGAAGCTCTCGAAGGTCGTGGTCGACGTCTTCGTTCGTCTCTACGAAGAAGGCCTCATCTACCGCGGCAAGCGTCTCGTTAACTGGGACCCGAAGCTCCAGAGCGCGGTCTCCGACCTTGAAGTCGAAAGCGAAGAAGACAACGGCCACCTCTGGGAAATCCGCTACCCGGCCGCGGACGGCTCGGAAGGCGTCGTCGTGGCGACGACCCGTCCCGAAACGATCTTCGGCGACCAGGCCGTGGCGGTGCATCCCGAAGACGAGCGCTACAAGCACCTCGTGGGCAAGATGCTCAAGCTCCCGCTCACGGACCGCGAAATCCCCGTCATCGCCGACGAGTACGTGGACCGCGAATTCGGCTCGGGCTGCGTGAAAATTACGCCCGCCCACGACTTCAACGACTTCGAAGTCGGCCGCCGCCACAACCTCCCCATGCTCAACGTCCTCACGAAGACGGCGACCATGAACGAGAACGTCCCCGAGAAGTACCGCGGGATGGACCGTTACGAATGCCGCAAGGCGGCGATCGCCGACCTTGAAGCCGCGGGGCTGCTCGTCGCCGTCAAGCCCCACAAGCACATGGTGCCGCGCGTTGCGCGTACGGGCGAAATCGTCGAACCGATGCTCTCCGAGCAGTGGTACATGGCGATGAGCAAGCCCGCTCCCGAAGGTACCCGTTACCCCGGGAAGTCGATCGCCGAAGTGGGTCTCGAAGCCGTCGAATCGGGTGAAGTGAACATCTTCCCCGCCGAGTGGCGCGGCGTCTACCGCCAGTGGCTCGAAAACATTCAGGACTGGTGCATCTCGCGTCAGCTCTGGTGGGGTCACCAGATTCCCGCCTGGTACGACGAATCGGGTCGCGTCTACGTGGCGCGAACCGAAGCCGAAGCGCAGGCGCAGGCGGGCGAAGGCGCGAAGCTGACGCGCGACGAAGACGTGCTCGACACGTGGTTCTCCTCGGCGCTTGTTCCCTTCTCGACCCTCGGCTGGCCCAACCCCGAAGGCGAAGATAAAACGGCCTACGACCTCTACCTCCCGAGCAGCGTTCTCGTCACGGGCTACGACATCATCTTCTTCTGGGTCGCCCGCATGGTGATGATGACGAAGCACTTCACGGGTCGCGTTCCCTTCAAGGACGTCTACATCCACGGTCTCGTTCGCGATGCCGAAGGGAAGAAGATGTCGAAGAGCGAAGGCAACACGCTCGACCCCCTCGACATCATTCAGGGGATCGACCTCGAAAGTCTCGTCGTCAAGAATACGAAGGGGCTGCGTCAGCCCGAAAAGGCTCCGATCGTCGAAAAGAAGCTTCGCAAGAACTACCCCGAAGGCATCGCCGCGCACGGCGCGGATGCGCTTCGCTTCACGATGGCGGCCTACGCCACGCTCGGTCGCAACGTGAACTTCGACCTCAAGCGCGCCGAAGGCTATCGCAACTTCTGCACGAAGCTCTGGAACGCCACCCGCTTCGTGCTCATGAACGTTGAAGGGAAGGACTGCGGCACGGGTGCAACGGCCGGTCTCGAAAAGACCCTGACCGTGGTGGACCGTTGGATTCTCGCCCGCCTCAACGAAACCGTGAAAGACGTGCGTCGCGCCTACGCAGACTACCGTCTCGACAACGCCGCGAACGCCATCTACTCCTTCGTGTGGACGGAGTTCTGCGACTGGTACCTCGAACTCACGAAGGTGCAGCTGAAGGGCGACGAAGCGATGCAGCGCGGCACGCGCCACACGCTCGTCACCGTGCTCGAAACGATCTTGCGTCTCGCGCACCCGATCATCCCCTTCATCACCGAAGAACTCTGGCAGAAGGTTTCCGTCACGGCGGGCGTTCGCGCGGCCGACGAAGAAACCTCCGTCATGATTCAGAGCTACCCCGAAGTGCGTCCCGAACTCGAAGACGCCGAAGCGCTCGATCGCATGGCGCTCGTGCAATCGATGGTGGACTCGGTGCGCAACCTGCGCAGCGAAATGAAGCTCGCTCCCTCGACGCGCGTTCCGCTCGTCGTCTCGGGTCCGGCCGACGTCTGCGCCGAAGCGGCGCCCTACCTCCAGGCGCTCGCCCGCCTTGAGGCGGTCGAACGCGTCGAAGAACTCGACAACCGCGGGGCGCTCGCGCCCGTCGCGATCGTCGGCGATTTCAAGCTCATGCTCAAGGTCGAAATCGACGTTGCCGCCGAACGCGCCCGCCTCACGAAGGAAATCGAGCGCCTCGAAGCGCAGGTGAAGCAGTGCGAAGCCAAACTCGGCAACGAACGCTTCGTCGCGCGCGCGCCCGCCGAAGTGGTCGCGACCGAAAAGGAACGTCTCGCGAACTTCACGTCGCTCCTTGAAAAGCAGCGCGAACAGCTTGCCAAGCTCCCCGCCGCCTAAAGCCTCGAAAGCTCGCGGAACGCGGGCGTTGAGACGCGACCGCATGGAAACGGGACCCTTCGGGGTCCCGTTTCCTTTTTCCCCTCCTGTCATCGGTAAGAACACTGAGGCGCCCCCCGCAAGTCGCCCCAACCTGGGGCTTTCTTGACCTGATTCACCATGCCTTGCAGATTCCCGCACACCCCGACCGCCCTCACGTCATAATCAAATTCGGGCAAGCGCTCTTTTTTCGCGCCGCCCCGAGGACGTCGCGTCGTCGGGCGGATGCCGGGAGCGTTCGAGTTCGCGGGAGCACGGCTTCGTCGTCCCGCCGCAACGCTTCTTTTCGGCCGCCCTCAACGCACCGTCCCGACGGTTCGATCGGGGACGCGGTTGCGCCGCGCTCCTTGATCTTCGACTTGTGACGTCGGTGCCGCCCCTTCGGGGACGACGCCCTTCCGACTTGAAGGAGTAAGAGAAATGACGACTGTCGATACTCTCGTGAAGGCGATCGAAGAAAAGAAGTCCGTGGCGTTCAGCTACCACGGTTACGACCGCGTAGTCTCGCCCTATGCCTGCGGTCTCAACGGAACGAACGAACTGAAGCTGGTCGCCCTTCAGACCGACGGCGGAAGTACCTCCGGCGTCACGCGCAAGCTCCGTTGGTACACGATTGAAGACATTCTCGGCCTCGAACTCTCGGATGCGCCCTACGAGGCTCCCGATGAGACGGTCGAAGATACCGTCGCGCAATTCCTGAAGCTCTACGCCCGTTATTGATTCCGTCCGAGCGGCCGACGAATTCATGGCGCCCGGCAAGATCCGGGTGACCGATGAAACGTGAGAAACCGGCAAAGACGTTGAAGCCCGCGAAGTCCGTCGGTACCTCGCCCCGAAAAATTGAAGCGCGCCCGTCGCGCGTTGCATTCGGCAACGCACGAGGCGCGCTTTTGCGTATCGATCCCTCGTTCGGCGCCTGTGGAAAAGCCTTGGGGAAAACTCCGTCTTAGCGCACGGTGAAAGCCCTGCGATTCGTCTCGGCCGCAAGACTTTCGAACTTCTTAAAGCAAGCACTTGCTATCGCGAAGAGGACTGTTATTTCCCAGAATCTTCTTGAGCTGTTCTTTGAAAAAGGAAAACGTCCGAGGGAGCGCCGAGGATTGCGGGCGCTGTGGACAACCTGTGGAAGAAAGGTCGCGCAGGTACGCAGAGACACATCCGGAGATGCGAAGAGGATTGGAAGGAAAACGCCCGCACGGTATTCCGTGCGGGCGTTGAACCTCTGGGGTGGGAAATGGGACTCGAACCCACGACAACCGGAATCACAATCCGGGACTCTACCAACTGAGCTATTCCCACCACAAAACTTTGAATCTTGTGGCCTGCCCGGCAGGATTCGAACCAGCGACCATCTGCTTAGAAGGCAGATGCTCTATCCAACTGAGCTACGGGCAGGTCGAATACTTTCAGGCTGATTGCCTAAAGGGATGGTCGGGGTGAAGAGATTCGAACTCCCGACATCCTGCTCCCAAAGCAGGCGCGCTACCAGACTGCGCCACACCCCGAGGAAGTGGAATGATATCTGTAGAAGCCAGAAAAGTCAAGCCATGTTACATTCAATTACATCTAACGAATCCGAGGCCCTCCTCGCTGTTGGCATCCCGTCCGTTGAAGTGTTCGGGGCGAGTCGTCGCACGAGCTCTTGCTCTTCACTTTCGAAAAAGCGTTTCCAACCCCGTCTTTACGGCACGAGCTTTTCTCAGAGTCTAAAATATCTGCTCCTTTACACTTCATACCGTCAGGTTGAAAAATGAGCCACGAAAACGACAACTCCAACGACCCTCTGCACGCCAAGAAGAAGGCGTGGTCGGGCCGTTTCTCCGAACCGGTCGATGCCTTCGTTCTCCGCTACACGGCGAGTGTCGACTTCGACAAGCGCATGGCGCTCTCGGACATTGAAGGCTCCGTCGCGCACGCGACGATGCTCGAGAAGATCGGCGTGATTTCCGCCAAGGATCTCGAAGACATCCGCCGCGGCATGGACCAGATCCGCTCGGAAATTCTGGCGGGCACGTTCGAGTGGCAGCTTGAGCTCGAAGACGTGCATCTCAACATCGAAGCGCGCCTCACGGCTCTTATCGGCGACGCCGGCAAACGCCTCCACACGGGACGCTCCCGCAACGACCAGGTGGCGACCGACATCCGTCTCTACCTGCGCTCCGAAATCGACGAAATCGTTCATCGCATCGAACACCTCCAGGACGTGCTTGTTCACCAGGCCAAGGCCGGTTCCGACATGATCATGCCGGGCTTCACGCACATGCAGGTCGCCCAGCCCGTGACGTTCGGCCACCACATGCTCGCCTACGTCGAAATGTTCGAACGCGACCGCGAACGTCTCCTCGACCTGCGTCACCGCGTCAACCGCAGCCCCCTCGGCTCGGCCGCGCTTGCCGGTACGACCTACCCGATCGACCGTGAATTCACGGCCGAACTCCTCGGCTTCGAAGCCGTTTCCCAGAACTCGCTCGACGGCGTTTCCGACCGCGACTTTGCCGTTGAATTCTGCTCGGCCGCCTCGCTCATCATGATGCACATCTCGCGTCTTTCCGAAGAACTCGTGGTGTGGATGAGCCAGCGCTTCGGCTTCATCAAGCTTCCGGACCGCTTTACGACGGGCTCCTCGATCATGCCCCAGAAGAAGAACCCGGACGTTCCCGAAACCGCCCGCGGCAAGTCGGGGCGCGTCTACGGCGACCTCATCGCAATGCTCACCCTCATGAAGGGTACGCCCCTTGCCTACAACAAGGACTTCCAGGAAGACAAGGAACCCGTCTTCGACGCGATCGACACCGTCAAGGACACGTTGCGCGCGTTCTGCGACATGATGGCCGGCGTCGAACCCCAAGCCGACGTCATGTACCGCGCCGCTCAGATGGGCTTCCCCACCGCCACCGACCTCGCCGACTACCTCGTGCGTCACGGCGTGCCCTTCCGCACCGCGCACGACATCGTCGGTCAGACGGTGCGTGCCGCTTCCGAACGCGGTTGCGGCCTCGAAGAGCTCCCGCTCGACGTTCTCAAGAGCTTCAGCGACGTGATCGAAAGCGACGTCTATGAAGTTCTGAAGCTCGAAGGCTCCGTCAACGCCCGCGACCATCTCGGCGGTACCGCTCCGAATCAGGTCCGCCGTCAGGTGGCCCGTTGGGAAGCGATCATCGCCGAACGCGCCGCGAAGTAACCGTTCTTCGGCAACCGCTCGGAGTCCCGCACAAGGGGCTTCGCGCGGCGCCCGAACGGGGTGCTTTCACGAGGCCGAAACGTCGTCGACGTTTCGGCCTCGTTCTTTACCCGGGTACCTGGTCCGTAAAGTCAACGTTTCTTCTTTTTTGATTCTTGACAGATACCCTTTTCTTTTAAGTGCTTTATCGTAGTCCATCGGGCCTTGGCGGAAGCTTTACCGATCATCGGGTGAAGTAAACTTGAATTACGACTCGTTGAGTTGAGCATCCCCGCCCTTCTCTCGAAAGTGCGCATCGGGCGCCTTTCTCCTCCGTCGACACTCGTCGCTTCCTCATTTCCACCCCGCCGGACACTTTTCCGGCTTGCGTGCTTTGTCACAACGGCACGCTCGGGGGATGCTTTTCCGCGCGTTTTACCCCTTCCGTCCTTCAAACGTGCTCACCATTATGGAATCCTTCATCAGTCAACTGAACGCGCTCATTTGGTCGCCGCCGCTCGTGGGGCTTTGTCTTCTCGCAGGGCTTTTCTTCTCGGTTCGTTCCCGCTTCGTACAGTTGCGCATGTTGCCCGAGATGTGGCGACTGCTCTTCCAACGCCGTGAGGGCGAAATCGGTCTTTCGAGCTTTCAGGCGCTCACCCTGACCCTTGCCGGCCGCGTCGGCACGGGGAACATCGCGGGGGTCGCAACCGCCATCTGCTTCGGCGGCCCGGGCGCCCTCTTCTGGATGTGGGCCGTGGCCTTCCTCGGAGCCTCGAGCGCCTTCGTCGAATCGACCCTCGGTCAGATCTACAAGGAAAAGATCGAGGATCAGTACCGCGGCGGCCCGGCCTTTTACATCGAAAAGGGCCTGCGCTCGAAGCCCTATGCCTGGCTCTTTGCCATCGTGACGATTCTCGCCTCGACCGTCTTTTGCCCGGGCGTGCAGTCGAATTCCATTGCCGCAGCTTGGCAAGAGGCCTTCGACATCGACGCAACCATCAGTGCGGCCATCATTACCTCGATTCTCTGCTTCGTGATCATCGGCGGGCTCAAGCGCATCGCGCAGTTCACGAGCATCATCGTCCCCTTCATGGCGCAGGCCTACATCGTGGTGGCGCTCATCATCGTCGGCATCAACTGGGAGCAGATTCCCGCCGTCTTCTCGATGATCGTCTCGAGCGCCTTCGGGACGGACTCCGTCCTGGGCGGTCTCCTCGGCTCGGCCATTTCCTGGGGCGTCAAGCGCGGCATCTACTCGAACGAAGCCGGTCAGGGTACGGGGCCGCACGCCTCGTCCGCCGCAGCCGTCTCCCACCCGGCCAAGCAGGGGCTCGTTCAGGCCTTCTCCGTCTACATCGACACGCTCTTCGTCTGCTCCGCGACGGGCTTCATGATCCTCATGACGGGCTGCTACAACATCACCGCCCCCGACGGCACGATGCTTTTCGAAGGTCTCAAGGGTGTTGAAGCCGGCCCCGTCTACACGCAGGCCGCCATCGACCGTCTGATGCCCGGCCTCGGCGGTCCCTTCATCGCGATCACGATCTTCTTCTTCGCCTTCACGACGATTCTCGGCTACTACTACATGGCCGAAACGAACGCCGCCTACATCAACCGCACGCTTCGCAAGCCCATCATCATGACCGTCATCAAGGTGATCTTCCTCGGGACGGTCGCCTTCGGCGCCCTGAAGGCTTCGACCCTCATTTGGACGATGGCCGACGTCGGCGTGGGCACGATGGCGTGGTTGAACCTCATTGCGATTCTGCTTCTCCAGAAGCCCGCCTTTGCGGCTCTGAAAGACTACGAAGCCCAGCGCAACCTCGGCATCAACCCGGTCTTCCATCCGGACAAGCTCGGCATCGTCAACGCCGACTACTGGGAAGGCGAACGTGCCGAAGAGAACCTCGCCGTCGAAGATGCCGAAGGCGTCGACAACCTGGCGGGCCTCAAGAGCGGCGCCGCCCGCAAGGGGAAAGCTTCGCAGAGTTGAGCGTTCCGATCGAGTCGGACAAACCGAAAAACCGCGTTGTGTCCGACTCGGCGAGTATCGTTTCCCGCCTTTTCACATCCGCCCGAACCCGCCCGGTTCGGGCGGATGCGTTTTTGTAGCACAAGATTCGTCCGGACCCGCTGCACTCGTTCCGGTTTCGGGTATCCTCCTTTTACCGCCGACCGCTTCGGCGGTTTTTCCCTTTTTTCTTTCCCTTGTCGGAGTCCCGCCATGCTCACGAGCCTCAGTCTTCGCGACTTCGTGATCGTCGAATCTCTTTCCCTTGACGTTCGTCGAGGGTTCACCGTTCTCACGGGGGAAACGGGTGCGGGGAAGTCCATTCTGATCGACGCGCTCGAGCTCATCCTCGGCGGACGCGGCGATGCGGGAGTTGTTCGCGAAGGCGCGGAGCGCGCCGACATCGTTGCGGAATTCTCCCCTTCCGAAAGGGCCGACCGCTGGCTGAAGGAAAACGAACTTCAAAGCGCGGACGAGACGCTGCTCATCCGCCGAACGATCGACGACAAGGGACGCTCGCGCGCCTGGATCAACGGCATTGCCGTCACGACGACGCAATTGCGCGACTTGGGCGAACGCCTCGTCGACGTTCACGGCCAGCACGCCCATCAGTCGCTTCTGAAGCCCGCCCATCAGCTGAAGCTCCTCGACGGCCATGCAGGTACGTCCGAACTCGTTCGCGCCGTCGAGAAGGCTTATCACGCCTGGCAGGACGCCCGACGCGCCTTGGAAGACGCAACCGCCAACGCGCGCTCCGTCGAAGAAAAAACGGAACGTCTCACCTGGATCATCGAAGACCTCGAAGCCCTCTCCCCGAAGACCGGCGAATGGGAAACGCTCACCGCCGAACACACGCGTCTCGCGCACGGCGTGGCGATTTCCGAAGGTCTGACCGAAATTCTCGACCGTCTCACGGAAAGCGACGACTCGGCCTCTTCCGTCCTCTCTTCGGCGCACGCGAAGCTCACGAGCCTCGCCCGCTACGACGAAAAGCTCGCCGCGCTCGGAGAAACCCTCGCCTCGGCAATCGACCTCGTCGAAGAGGCGGGTCGGGGCGTCTCGAAGTATTTGGACCGCACGGATCTTGACGCCGATCGTTTCCAGAAAATCGACCACCGGGTGGGGCGCTACTTCAATCTAGCGCGCAAATTTCATACCGAACCCGAGCACCTCGGCGAATTGCTCGAGTCCTACCGCGAAGAACTCCGTTCGCTCACAAGCTCCAAAGACGTCGACGCCCTGGCCCGAGCCGAGGAGCAAACCCGCGCCGACTACGACGACATCGCCCGCCGGCTGAGCGAAGCCCGCAGTGCGGGCGCGCGGGAACTTTCCGCCGCCGTCACTGCGGAAATGCAACACCTTGCCATGAAGGGAGCCCGACTGGAAATCGCCCTCACCCCGTCCGAACCTTCGCCCGCGGGAAGCGAAAAGTGCGAATTTCTCATTGCGGGTCACGCGGGCGTGCAGACGCGTCCCCTCATCAAAGTCGCTTCCGGGGGCGAACTTGCCCGTATCAGCCTCGCCATCGCCGTCATCACGGCGAAAGCCACCCCCGTGCCGACCTTGATTTTCGACGAAGTCGACAGCGGCATCGGCGGCGCCGTGGCGGAAGTTGTGGGTAAACTGCTGAGGCAACTCGGCCGGGACCGTCAGGTACTCTGCATCACCCACCTGCCGCAGGTCGCTTCGTGCGGCGACAATCACTGGCGCGTCGAAAAGCGCCTGCGCAACGAGCGCACCGTGAGTACGCTTACGGTCTTGGACCGCGACGCCCGTGTCGACGAAGTGGCCCGCATGTTGGCAGGCGTCTCTATCACGCAGAATACGTTGGCTCTGGCACGGGAAATGATCCGGAGCCCGAAGGAAAACGAATGACCCCCAGTCTCAGCACCATCATTCTGGCGAAAAACTGCGCGCCTTCACTCGCCCGTACGCTTGCGTCCGTTCGCTTTGCCGACGAAGTACTCGTCATCGACGACTTCAGTACGGACACTACGGCGGACGTGGCCCGATCGAGCGGTGCGCGTGTTCTTCAACACGCCTTGAACGGGGACTTTGCCGCACAACGTCGCTTCGGCGTTGAAGCGGCCGCCTCCGATTGGATTCTCTTTCTCGACTCCGATGAAGTCGTCACACCGGAATTGCAGACTCAGATTCGCGATGCCATCCGGCGTCCGCCCGCTTCCTACTACCTTCGCCGTCTCAACTGTTTCGAACACCATACGATTCGGCACGGCTCCATGAGAAGCGATCGGGTCCTGCGACTCATGCCGAAGGAAGGAACCGACATCACGGGACGTGTTCATGAAAAAATCACGAGCATCCATCCTGCCTCGGAGCTCTCGGGCTACCTCCTTCACTACACTTACCGGAATTGGAGCGAAACCATCCGGAAGCTCGACAGCTACACCTCCTACCTCGGGAAGCAACAAGCCGAATGCGGGAAAAACACTTCCTTTCTCATGGGGGCGCTTTTGAAGCCGACGTGGGCGTTTTTCAAAGCCTACGTCATCGATCGCGGTTTCCTCGACGGAAAGATGGGCTTCCTTTTTGCCGTCCACCACGCCTACTACACGTTCATGAAGTACGCCAAGTGGGACTTGGAAAAGCGTACCAAGGGAGAATTTTGATGAAAATCTCCGTCATCCTCGCCACCTACAACTGGCCTGACGCACTCAACCTCGCCTTGAAGTCGCTTGCCCGACAGACGGACCGCGACTTCGAGGTCGTCGTGGCCGACGACGGTTCGCGCGACGATACGCGCGCGCTCATTGACGCCTGGCGCGAGAAGTTCCCCGTCCCTCTCGTTCATTCGTGGCAGCCCGACGAAGGCTTCCGCCTCGCGCGCTCGCGCAACAAGGCTGTGACGCTCGCTTCGGGCGAGTACCTCATCTTCATGGACGGGGATTGCTTCGTACGCAATGATTTCGTCGCCACGCACCGCTCGCTTGCGCGGCCGCACCGGATCGTAGCCGGACAACGCATCCTGCTTTCGGACGCCTTCAGTCGCTCGTGCTTCGAAACGGGGGGAATCGACTGGATGGAAGATCTCGGCGCGTTGCGACGCCTCACGCGTGAAAAGTTGATCAACCGCTGGCAACCCGCACTCGGTCTGTCGCTCGGACCGATTCGTTTCTGGCGCTCCCGACGCTGGCAACTCCTGCGCGGCTGCAATTGGTCGCTTTTCAAGGATGATTTCCTTGCGGTGGGCGGTCAGGACGAGCAGTTCGAGGGTTGGGGGTACGAAGACTCCGACATGGCGATCCGACTCATCAACAACGGTTGCCGGATGACCTGGGGATTGTGCTCGTCGCCGTGCTTTCATCTCTGGCACCGCGAAGCAGATCGAAGCCGCAAGGACGCGAACTGGGATCGTCTCATGGAGACGGAACGATCGGGACGCACGCAACCCGTGCGTCCGATGCAAGCGTACTACTGATTACGGTCGGCGTAGCCCCGTCACCCGCTCGTACGTCGAGAGAAGTACCTCGACGTGTTCCTTGGTGCTCGTTGTTACGTGAAGGTACCGAGCCGAATTTTCAAGTTTCTTGCGTCCGAACCGTTCGATCGCCTGTTTAACGGCCGATTCGAATGACTCGAAGGATTGCACGTCGAATACTGTTTTGGCGGCCTCATCGATGACTTCACCCGAGCACACCTTGTTCGAAAGAACAACAGGCGTCCCGCAAGCAACGCTTTCGATCCCCACCAAACCGAAGGGCTCGTAGCGAGAGCTCAGGATCGTAAAGTCCGCCCGACGATAAACGTCGGGCATGTCCTTGCGAAAGCCGATGTGGCGCACCTTAGCAGACTCCGACGGAATCGGTCGACCCGCCACCCACAATGTCACGGGCAACTGCGTGCGTTCAAAGTACGTTGTCAGAAGATCAAGCCCTTTGAACGCATGATTCCCTGCAGACGGGATGACGAAGTAATAACGGTCGAGGGCCTTCTCAAGATCCACCGCACCCGAAGGAGATCCGCAAGAAAAGAGCTGCTCGGATACCGGCGGATAGATGGTTTCGCACTTTGACGGAGAGAGTCCGTAGAGCTCCAGCAACTCCTCGTGCATGCCGTTCGAGTGTGCGACCACCAGCCCACTGCGCGCGTAATACGCTTTTTCCAGATCGATCATTTTCCGATCGAAAAATCCTGGCTTCTGCTTCATCGCGCGAAGGTAGCCGAGATGCGTTCCACCACACACGGAAATGTCGGAATGGGTGTTTCGATTGCACGAAATCATCACGTCGATGCCGTGCTCGCAACGCAACGACCCCAGGCGCCAGTTGTAGTAGTAGTCGCGCAACTTGCTCGGGAGCCACTTGCAGTTGATGTGTACGAATTCGACCTTGTCGGCATTGGGCAACGTACGGTCGATTTTCTTCGTGAAGATGACGGGCTTGAAGCCGAGTTGCAAGAGGCCGTCCGTCAGATCCTGAACGTACCGCCCCATTCCACCGTCGGTGCGAAAAGAGTGGCAGGCAATGCCGATTTTCCAGGGCTTCGTCATGAGAGGGTTTCCGTTGTAAGGGTGAATCCATGAGGTTCAATAAGCTCAAACGTGCGGCCTCAATAGACGACCTGCATCGATTCGACGGCAGGGACTGCAAGCAAAGCCGCCATGAAGTTTTCGGTGCCGTGCACCTGCTGCTCCGCAAAGACACTCCCCGTCACGCCCGCCGCCGTGGTTTCCAGGACGAGCGGTACTCCGCTCTCGCCCGACTCCTGACGCAACAATTCTTCGATTTGCGCCAGCGTTTGTGCATTCGTTCCGGGCTTGACGCGGATCTTCAGATGCTTGGCCGCGCCGTGCCGAAATTGATCGAGCGTCTTCACGCTTTCGAGCGTAACGGACATGCGCTTTGAGAATTCATCGTAGCGCACCTTGCCCGTAAGACACACGACGCCGTCGACCTGGAAGACGCGGCGGTTCTTTTCCCAGAATTCGCTGAAGCACATCGCTTCGACGACGGCCGTTCCGTCGTCGATCGTGACGATCCCCATGCGACCGCGTTTGCTTTGCACCTGACGCACCGAGGTGACGATCCCCGTCATTTTGACGGGCTCGCGGCTCGGTTGCAGATCCTTGAGGCACTGACGCGAATAGTGCGCGAGTTCCTCGCGATACTGGTCGAACATGTGTCCGGTCAGCCAATAGCCAAGCACGCTCTTTTCTTCCGTGAGCTTTTGACGCATCGTCCAGGGAACGGCGGGAAGCCAACTCACGATGCGCGCCGTTTCACCGGGCTCGTCGAAGAGACTCTCCTGACCGGCGCTCGCTCGCAGAGATTGACTCGCTGAGAGGGCCTGCGGAATGTTGACGATCAGCTTGTTGCGGTCGGGATCGATCGAATCGAAGCACCCGGCTTTGACGAGCGCCTCGAGAAGACGGGCGTTCGCACCGGTGACGCGTGCCGCCACATCGAAAATGTCGAGATAGGGACCATCCTTTTTGCGCTTTTCGACGAGATCCTGGATGACCGCCTGACTCACGCCCTTGATGCCGCCGAGACCGAAACGAATGTGCTTCTCGTCGGGGACGGTAAAAAACCAGTCGGACGCATTGATGTCGGGCATGAGGAGCTCGACCCCGTTGGCGATCGCGTCATCGATCAGGGCCTTCATCTTTTCGCCCGAGTCCATCACCATGCACAAGTTCGCCGCCATGAAAGCCGCCGTATGGTGCGCTTTCAGGTACGCCGTCTGGTAAGCCACGTACGAGTACGCCGCGGCGTGCGACTTGTTGAAGCCGTAGCCCGCGAACTTTTCCATGAGATCGAAGATTTCCGAGGCGACTTCTTCCTTCACGTTGCGCTCGGCCGCGCCCTTCACGAAGACGGCGCGCTGACGCTTCATCTCTTCGACGTTCTTCTTACCCATGGCACGGCGCAACAGGTCGGCGCCGCCGAGCGAATAGCCGCCCACCACCTGCGCGACTCGCATCACCTGTTCCTGATAGACCATGATGCCGTAGGTTTCGCGCAGCACGGGCTCCATGCGTTCGTCGAGGTACTCCACCTTTTCGCGACCGAACTTTCGCGCGATGAAGGAGGGAATGAGGTCCATCGGGCCGGGTCGATAGAGCGCGTTCAAGGCGACGAGGTCTTCGAGACGGTCGGGGCGGGCCTGCTTCAGAAGCGACCGCATCCCGTCCGATTCGAACTGGAAGATGGCCGCGGTGTTCGCTTCCTGGAAGAGTCGGTACGTGGGTTCGTCGTCGATCGGAATGTGGTCGAGTTCGAAGTGCGTCCCGGGATGGAGCTGATCGATGTACTCGACCGCCTTCGCGAGAATGGAAAGCGTCGTCAGACCGAGGAAGTCGAACTTCACGAGGCCTACGTTTTCGACGTCCTTCTTGTCGAACTGGCTCACCGTGTTTTCGGGCGCGCCGTCGGCGTTGTAGAGCGGACAGAAGTCGGTGAGCTTGCCGGGAGCAATGAGCACGCCCCCGGCGTGCATGCCGAGATTTCGGGTGAGGCCTTCAAGGGGCTTCGCGAGCCGCAGGATTTCCTTGTATTCGTCGTCGCGCTCGACCGCTTCGCGGAATTCCGGCACGTCGCGCAACGCGTCGTCGAGCGTGATGTTTTTGCCCGGCTGCTGCGGAATCAGCTTCGAGAGCGCGTCCGTCTTCATGTAGGGGACGTCGAGCGCGCGACCGACGTCGCGCACGGCCGCCTTCGCGCCCATCGTGCCGAAGGTCGCGATCTGACTCACGGCGTCGACCCCGTACGTGCGCTTCACGTACTCGATCGTGCGGTCGCGGTTGTACTGGCAGAAGTCGACGTCGAAGTCAGGCATCGAAACGCGTTCCGGGTTGAGGAAGCGTTCGAAAAGGAGGTCGAATTTGAGCGGATCGAGGTCCGTGATGCCGAGCGAATACGCAACGAGCGAGCCCGCGCCCGAGCCTCGGCCCGGACCCACGGGAATGCCGTTTCGCTTCGACCAGTTGATGAAGTCCTGAACGATGAGGAAGTACCCCGGGAACTTCATCCCCTTGATGATGTCGAGTTCGTACGTGAGGCGCTCGTCGTAGGCGGGACGCTTTTCGTTCTGCAGGGTCTTGTCGGGATAGAGGAAGTCGAGCCGCTTTTGAAGACCCTCACGCGAAAGCTGCTCGATGTAGTCGTCGAGCGACATGCCGTCGGGGGTCGGAAAGAGCGGCAACTGCGGCTTCGAAAGGACGCCGTCCAAGTTGCAGCGCTTTGCGATTTCCACGGAATTTCGAAGCGCGCTCGGCATGTCCGCGAAGAGTTCGCACATCTCTTCTTCAGACTTGAGGTACTGTTCGGGCGAATAGTTTTTCGAGCGTCGGGGATCCTGAAGCGAGAAGCCCTCCGCAATGGCGCAGCGCACTTCGTGTGCTTCGAAGTCCGACTTCTCAATGAACTGCACCGGGTGCGTCGCCACGACGGGAAGTCCGTGCTCGGCCGCAAGGTTCGCAAGACGCGCCGTGGCGAGTTCGTCGTTGGGACGCCCCGCACGTTGCACTTCGATGTAGAGGCGGTCGCCGAAGATCGCCTTCAGTTCTTCAACCGCCTGGTCTGCAAGGTTGAAGCGCTTGTTGATGAGGTAGCGCCCGAGTTCGCCCTCGGCGCCGCCCGTAAGAGCAATAAGCCCGTCCGCACCGCCCTCCGCAAACCACGCGGGATCGATCTGCCCGCGGAACTTGTCGTCCTCCGTGAGAAAAGCCTTCGTCAGAAGAACGCAAAGCGAGTGATAGCCCGTGTGGTTCATGCACAGAACGCCGAGGCGTGTCGGCGCGTCGGGCTCTTTGAGGTTTTTGACGCGCAGGTCGCACCCGAGGATGGGCTTCAGGCCCGCGGCGAGCGCATGCGTGTAAAAACGAAGCCCGCCGAAAATATTCATCAAGTCCGCGATGCCCACGGCCACGCCGCCCATTTCGAGCACCTTGTGAATCATCGGGTCGATGCGAACCAACCCGTCCGTGACGGAGTACTCGGAATGAAAGCGCAGGTGGATGAACTTGGGATCGGCCATGTCGGTCTTGCGGAGGTGCGAAATTGCGACGAAGAAGAGAGGTCGGCCGCCCGGACGGGCGACCTCGCGAAGCATCCCCCGCCGCAGGGACGCTTCGGGTAGAAGCGCTGAAGGTTATAACAGAATCCTTCAGCGCAGAGGAGATCAGGGAATGTCGTCCTCAAGGCGCATCGTCTCGTCCGTCAGAGTAAAGGCGGATCGGAGTTCGCGGCTCACGTGCACGGTCTTCATGTCGTTCAAGAGGAGCACCGCGTGCACGTCCTCGTGAGCGGAGAGAAAAGCTTTCGCCTTTTCCCAGCCCATGGCGAAAAGCGCCGTGCAGAGCGCGTCGGCACGACCGCCGTTGCGGTCGGCGATCGTCACGGAAGCGATGTCGGTGAGAACGGGGCGCCCCGTCTTCGCGCTCAGAATGTGGCCGTAGCGCTTGCCGTCCTTTTCGAAATTGCGCTCGTAGGCGCCCGAAGTAATGACGCTCATGTCGGAGACGGCAAGGATCCCGAAGTAGGCGCCGCGCGTCTGATCGGGCGACTGAAGGCCGACACGCCAGGGGTGTCCGGGCGACTTTTCGCCCACGGCGACGACGTTCCCGCCCAAGTCGAGCAGTGCGTGCGAAGCACCTTCCGCTTTGAGGCGTTCGGAGAGCTTCTGACCGATATAGCCCTTGGCAATCCCGCCCATGTCGATGTTCTGCCCCGGAGCGATCCGCACGTACCAGGAACCCTCCGTTTCGCCGACTTCCACCTTACGGTAGTCAACGCGCTTCACGGCTTCGTCGATCGCCGCGTCGGACGGCACCGTATCGCCCCCGAAACCGATTTTCCAGAGGTTCACGACGGGACCGATCGTGGGTTCGAAAGCGCCGTCCGTTTCTTCCGCAACGCGCAACGCCAACCGGGTCATCTCGGCAATTTCGGGCGTCACCGTCACGCGTTCGCCCGCCCGGCGGTTCACGTCGTTGAGCACCGTTTCCTTGTGCACGCTCATCATATCGTCGAACCGCTCGATTTCCGACTCCATGATGCTCGCGAGACGCTTCGTTTCTTCGGGCGTACCGGCATAGACCTGCCCCTGAATAAGCGTCCCCATATGAAGGCTTTGCCAGGGAAGCTGATACTCGACCGCTTGCGCTTCGGCAGCGGCGGGCGCATCGGCCGCCCGCAGTTGGGGGGCGGCAACGGCGGACGCGACCGCAACCAGAGCGGCGGAAAGCGCGAACACGAAAGGTTTGACGGCGGGAGCAGAAAAGAGCGACGACGAAAGCATGATTGGCAAGCGGAAAAGCAAATATTCGAACGAAAAATGGAAAAAGGGGATGAGCGTGGCGTTCATCCCCTTTCCCATGGATTCATGAAATACGGCGAAAACGCGTTCCGCCGCATCCGTCCATATTACTGCGCCTTCGAGAGAGCGTCCTTGACGGCGGCCTTGATGCCGTCGGAGGAGAGCGTGGCACCGCCGACGCTGTCGACGCCTTCAACGCCGTTCTTCTTGACGATCTCGGGGAGCATCGTTTCGATCGGGGCGGCGATGATCATTTCGGTTTCGCCGTGCTTGACGACCTTGACGTCGGCGATCTTGCCGTCCTTGACGTCGACCTGGACCTGAATCATCGATTCGCGGCCCTTGCCTTCACCCGTGTACGTGCCGTCCTTGTAGGCGGCCTGAGCGGCACCGGCGGCGAGAGCGGCAACGGCGGCGACAGCGAGGATCTTCTTCATGGTATTTCTTCCTAATGAACGTTCGGAATGGATGATGCGGCGACTTGCCGCAGTAGGCGTGCCGTTCACGACGAGCGGCAACTCCCGTGTCCCCGGGGGAGGTTGCGGCGCAGACGTCGAGCCCGAACGGGCCCTCGAACGCGCTGCGCAAAACGGGACTCAGGGATATTATCACAGGACTTTTCTCCGATCATCGGCCGATCGGCTTAGATTTTCAATCGCCCCCCACACAAGACAAAGGGCGGAGAAACCGAAGTTTCACCGCCCCTCGCGTTCTCAACGCGGTGTTCGGGTTACTTGCGCCACGTGTCCTTGAGGCCCACGGCCAAATTAAAAACAGGTTTTTCAGCCGTGTGGTCCTTGCGGTCCGCAACGAAGTAGCCGCAACGCTCGAACTGGAACTTTTCGTCGCGTTCGGCCGAGGCCGCCGCGGGTTCGACGTACGACGAGAGAATCACCTTCGAATTCGGGGTGAGTCGGTCGAGGAACGTGCCTTCGCCCGCTTCCGGATTCGGCTCGCAGAAAAGACGTTCGTAGACGCGAATTTCGGCCGGAACCGCGGTCTTGGCATCGAGCCAGTGAATCGTCGCCTTCGTCTTCACGGAGAGCGACCCTTCGGTACCCGACTTCGTTTCGGGGAGGTAGTCGGCGTGCACCGCCACGATGTGGCCCGTTTCGTCCTTTTCGAAGCTCGTCGGCACGATGACGTAGCCGGCGCGCAGACGCACGGGCTTGGCGGGCGTGCCGTCGGTCGGAATCGTGAGGCGGCGGAAACCCTTGGGCGGCACCTCGGCAAAGTCCGTCTCTTCGATCCAGAGTTCGCGCGAAAACGTGATCTTGCGCTGACCGAGTTCGGGCTTTTGCGGATGATTGTCCGCGAGGAGTTCTTCGCTTGCACCTTCGGGGTAGTTGTCGATGATGAGCTTCAGGGGCTTCATCACCGCCATGCGGCGAAGGGCGCGTGCTTCGAGGTCTTCGCGCAGGCACTGCTCAAGCACCGAGTAATCGATCCAGCCGCCCGAGACCTTCGAGACACCGCAACGCTCCGCAAAGCTCTGGAGGCTTTCGGGCGTGAAACCGCGACGACGCAAACCGACGATCGTCGGCATGCGCGGGTCGTCCCAACCGTCGACGTACTTTTCGGTCACGAGCTGAATGAGCTTGCGCTTGCTCACGACCACGTACGTGAGATTCAGACGGTTGAATTCATACTGGTGCGAGAGCAGGAAGAAGTTCTTGCGAACCACTTCAAGCGCCGCCTGCATGAGGGGAGTGAAGTTTTCGGGGTGCGCTTCGAGAAGTGCGAAGAATTCCTTCATCGACGCGTCTTCGAGCGTCTCGGGAGCTTTTTCGCCCCAGGCGTCGAAGAGTCGGCGCATCGTGCATTCGGGTTCGCTCTGGCCGAGTTTTTCCTTGGCCGCGAGCGCGCGGGCCGCAAAAGGAAGAGCGCGGTCGTCTTCGCCCGAAGCCATCTTGGCGATCAATGCACGGGCCTCTTCGTACTGCGGCGTACGCAACACCGGCACGATGCGCTCCAGCGCCCAGTCGTAGAACGCGCGCTGGTCTTCGAATTCGAGCGTACAGATCGAGTGCGTGATGTTCTCGAGCGAGTCTTCGATCGGATGCGCGAACGTGTACATCGGGTAGATGCACCAGGCGTTGCCCGTGGCATGGTGTTCGGCAAAACGAATGCGGTAGATCGCCGGGTCGCGCAGGTTGATGTTGGGGCTCGCCATGTCGATCTTGGCGCGCAACACCATCGAACCTTCGGCGTGCTTGCCTTCGCGCATTTCGCGGAAGAGACGCAGGTTCTCCTCGACCGAGCGGTCGCGGTACGGCGAATTCTTGCCGGGCTCCTTGAGGGTGCCGCGGTTATCGCGCATCTCGTCGGCCGTCTGCTCGTCGACGTAGGCGTAGCCCGTCGTGATGAGGTGCTCGGCGAAGCGGTACATGTACTCGAAGTAAGAGCTCGCGAAGTAGAGATTCTTCTCCTTGCCGTGCTCCCAGTTGAAGCCGAGCCAGCGGACGCTGTCCATGATGCCGTCGACGTACTCCTGGTCTTCCTTCACCGGGTTCGTGTCGTCGAAGCGCATGTGGCAGTAGCCGCCGTAGTCTCGGGCGAGGCCGAAATTCAGGCAGATGCTCTTCGCGTGACCGATATGCAGGTAGCCGTTGGGCTCCGGCGGGAAGCGCGTGCGGATCTTCGCCTCGTCGGGAGCCCCCTCCTTCAGTTGCTCGGAATAGGGCGCCGGACGGCCGCACCAGTAGCGGGGAAGGTTCGCTCCTTGGGCCAGATCGTCTTCGATGATGTTGCGGATGAAGTTGGTGGCGTGCCCGCTCACGGGCGTTTCCGAGTTTTCACTCATCGTTTGATTCCAACGAAAGAGAGTCGAGAAAGAAAAATGTGCGGAGGGCTGCATGAAAAATGCGCGGATCCGCTCGTTTGGCGTATCCGCGCATTTTATCAGAGCCTCTCGGCCGTCAAATTTCGAAGCCTTGTTTTACGGCCTCCGGAGGCCTTGCAAGCCTCTTACGAGCCTTTTTGCGCCTTGCGGGGAAGTCGCAGAATGAGGCTCGAGGTGTCGAGCCGGTTGCCGCCCTCGGCTTGAATTTCACCGTAGAAGCGGTCGACGAGCTCCGTCACGGGAAGCTGAGACCCGTTGCGTTCGGCTTCTTCCATGACGATGCCGAGGTCCTTGCGCATCCAGTCGACCGCAAACCCGAAGTCGAACTTCCCTTCCGCCATTGTCTTGCCGCGGTTGAGGAGCTGCCACGACGAAGCCGCTCCGCGGCCGATCGCGTCGATCACCTTGTCCATGTCGAGCCCCGCGTTCATGCCGAAAGCCACGGCTTCCGCAAGCCCCTGGACGCAACCCGCAATGCAGATTTGGTTGACCATCTTCGCCAGTTGCCCCGCACCCGTATCGCCCATGCGCGTCACGGCCGCAGCGTAGCTCATCACGATCGGACGACCGAGATTGCAGGCCAACTCCTCACCACCGCAAAGCACCGTGAGCGTTCCGTTTTCGGCACCCGACTGGCCGCCCGAAACGGGCGCGTCCACCCAGGCAACGCCCTTTTCGGCAGCCGTCTTTGCAAGCTCGCGCTCGACTTGAGCGCTTGCAGTCGTATGGTCCCAGAACATGGCCCCCGCCGACATGCCCGCGAGAGCTCCCGTCTCGCCGAGCACGACGCTGCGAAGGTCGTCGTCGTTACCGACACACGCAAAGACGATGCGCGCGCCTTCGGCTGCTTCGCGCGGCGTGGCGGCCATGATGCCGCCGAACTCTTTTACCCACTTTTCGGCCTTGGCCGTCGTACGGTTGTAGACACACACGTCGTGACCGGCGCGCTTCAGGTGCCCCGCCATGGGGTAGCCCATGGTACCGAGCCCGATGAAAGCGACCCGAGTGGGAACGGTGGTGGGATAAATCTTTTCGGCCATCGAAAGGACCTCGCAATGCAAAAAGAAAAATCGGACGTTTCCGGCACGTCATGCGGATTGTCGCCGGACGGAAGACGAACAAGACGAAAACGGAGCGCCCTTCGAAACGCTCCGTTTCCGCGCGCGGATTTGTCAGCGAACGCCGCGTTCGGCCTCGGCCTTTTGCGCTTCCTTCACGACGCGACGCGCGAGCGCCGACGTCGGATCGATGAGCGAAACGGTCTTTCCGGCCACGCGGAAGTCGTCCGTTTCATCAAGAATGAGCGGGAGCTCCGTGCAACCGAGAATGAGGCAGTTGCAGTCGTACGTCGTCACGAGATACTCGACGGCGCTCACGAGATCTTCGCGGCAGATGCCGTCCGTATAACCCGCCTTGGCGCCCTTCGGCCCGTAGATCGCCGCCATCACGCGTTCCTGATGCGCCTCGTCGGGCGTGAACATGGGAAGGTTCATGGCTTCGGCCTTCTTGCCGTAGATGCCCGTCTTCACGGTCCCCGTCGTCGCCAGAAGACCGATGCGGGCCGCGTCGCCGAACTTCTCGCGGATTTCCTCCATCGTCACCTGCTGCATGTTGATGAAGGGAATGCGCAGGTTGCGCTCGAGGTACGGAACGAAGGCATGCGCCGTATTGCAGGGAACGATCAGCATGTCGCAGCCGTCTTCCTGCAGACGACGGGCGCAGTTGAACATCGCGAGCGTCGGGTCGGTGCCGTTTCCGAGCAGGCACGCCGTGCGATCGGCGATCTGCGGATTTTGCTCGACCGCAACCTTGAAGTGTTCCTGGTCGTTGCGCGCGGGCGTCGCCTTCACGATCTTGTCGTAGAGGTCGACCGTGGCCGCAGGCCCGAGTCCGCCGATCATGCCCACCTTGAAGGGCTTCGGACGGCGCGCGAGCGGAGCGAGAACTGCGCGCTCGGCCGTATCGCGCAGGAGATCGAAAACGGGAAGCCCCTCGGCCTTGAGGTCGGAGACGAAACGCGCCATCTGGCCGCAGGCCGTAACGAGGAGATCCGCACCTCCCTCAAGAAGCGCATGCCCCGCCTTCAGAAGCGCGGCTTTGTGTTCGGGCGTGAGCCCCTTGCGACGCAGGCCCGTTTCGGGATCCTGCACCGTACGATAAAGCGCCTTCAGTTCGTCGGAGAGTTCGAGCACTTCGGCCGTTCCATCGAGAAGCTTCACGAAGAATTCCCGATCGACCGCAATGCCGAGAAGGCCGATGCGGCGAACGCCCGCCGCTTCTAGCGCCGCAGGGAGGCCCCGATAGAGAGACACCATCGGCACTTCGACTTCCGTTTGCACTTCGTCGAAGAAGGGTTCGCTCCGCACGTCGGGCACCACCACCTCGTCGCAACCCGCACGTTCCAATTCGATCACGCTTTCGAGCGCCGCGATTTTGCGGTCGCCGAGCCCGATCCGGGCGTCGGGCGCGTCCTTGCGCATTTCGATTTCGCTCGTCACCACGTTGACGCGAACGTCGTTGCGGGCACCGACGCCGATGAGTTCCGCCTTGAGTGCAAGCGCCACCGACGGATTGATTCCGGCCGCAAGGCCGATCGTCAGACTCTTCATGATTTTCTCCTCTTTCGAGGCCCGATTCTCAAGCAGGGATTCGGGCCTGCGTCACCGTCCGTCTGCACGCGGATTCCTACGTTCGTGCGGGAGCCGGCAACTTGATTGTGCTACCGCTCGGGCCCCGCGGGGAATCGGTCGTTTCCCGACAAAGGCATCGAGCGCTTTCGGTCTTGTTCGTACGAAGCCTGGTTCTTACTCGGGAGACGCCGCTTCGCCCACGAGCTCGCCCCAGGCGTAAAGCGCTTCGAGCACTTCACGCTTCGCGCCGTCCTCGGGATCGACCTCCCCTTCAAGGCGGTCGATTTCCTCGAAGTAGTCCGCAATCGTGCGCGCACGATTGCGCCCCTCAAGAACGTGGGCTTCGCACCAGGCACGCCAAGTTTCGCGCTCCTCGTGCGAAAGGCTTTCGGGCCAGTTGCGCGCGCGGAACCGAAGCAACAGTCCGTCGAAACGCTCGTCGTCGAAGTCCATTCCCCGGTCGGCGAGGTATTCGGGCGAAGCCTCGCGGATTTTCTTAAACCGCGCACGGTCCGCGGGCGTGGGAAAGCCCCCGCTGTAGAGCCCCGTTTCGGCGTCTTCTTCGTCGTTCTTCGGGAACTCCGCTTCTTTGATTTGCGCCGCCGTGAGAATCGTCCCCTGGATGTCGCGCAACATCGCGGCGAGCTTTTCGGCGTTCGCACGGATACGTTCGAGATCGAGCCCGTACTTCTGCGCCCGTTCGGGCCTCAAAACGGCAAGACTTCCGCAAACAAAGGGCGAAGCGTTGACTTTCAACTTCCAGAGCGGAAGCGGCCGCTCGCCCTCGGGAAGGTTCTTGGGCGATGCGAAGAGTCGGCGATGCAGCGCCTCGCGGTCGATTTCCCGCAATTCCGTTGGGTCGGCCATCAGATCCCAAACGAGCGCATCGTTGCCGATCTGCCCCACCAACATCACGATGCGGGTACAACCGCGCACGACGCCGAATTTCGGCGACACCCAGACAACCGGCCCTTTTTCAAGCGCGGCTACGACCTTGTCTTTCGTTCGGTTCTCGAACGCCCACTGCCAGAGCCGGGGTTCCTTTTGCGCGATGAGACGCGCAAGCGCTACCGTCGCTTCGACGTCGGAGAGCGCGTCGTGCGCGTGTCCGTGTTCGAGCCCGTTGGCTTTCGTGAGAAATTCCAACTTGAAAGTGACACCCTTACGCCCTTCGGCGGCCGGATAGACCGCGGGATCGATGTCTTCCCAACGCGGCCACTTGATCGAGTCGCCGCGCAACGCCCAGACGGCGCATACAAGCGGGAAAAGGTCCCAGCGCGAGCATCCGTTCGCCCAACTGTGGCTGTAGGGATCGAGAAAATTGCGCCAGAAAAGAAACCGCGTCACTTCGTCGTCGAAGCCGAGCGTGTTGTAGCCGATGCTGACCGTTCCCGGCGTATTGAAACGCTTGAAGATCGCCCCGGCAAACTCGGTTTCGCGCAACCCCCGCTCTTCGCAACGTTGCGGGGTGATGCCCGTCAACAGCGAACTCTCCGGGCTCGGCAGGTAGTCGAGCGCGGGCTTCGCGTAAAAGACTTCGCCTTCGCCCTCCGGGCCCGGCACGGGCACGAGGTCCGCACCCGTTCGCAGACCCGCAAACTGCGCGGGTCGGTCCGAGCGGCGGTTGATGCCGAAGGTTTCGTAGTCGTACCAATAAAAGGTTGTGGTCGTCTGGGCCATGAAGGTCTCCGAAAAACGCGGAATTCGAATGAGGAGGACTCCGGCCTTACGCCAAAATCACGTCCCAGACTTCCTGCGTGTAGCTCGGCTCTACCTCGAGAAGCACGGGCTTTTCAATGGATGCCTGAAGGAGTTCGAGCGCGGGCGATTCGTCTTCGAGAAGCATGTCGATCACGGACTGACTCGCCTGAATGCGGAATTCCTTTGCGTCCTTGTACTGACGGCTCAAGCGCAGAATCTCGCGCAGAATGTCGTAGCAGACCGTGCGTGCCGTCTTCACTTCGCCGCGTCCGCCGCAAATGGGGCAGGGCTCGCAGAGCACGTGCGCAAGCGACTCGCGCGTGCGCTTTCGGGTCATGGCCACGAGGCCGAGCTCGGTGAAGTTGCTCACCGTCATGCGCGTGCGGTCCGTCGAGACCGCACGGCGCAATTCCGCAAGCACCGCTTCGCGGTGCTCTTCGCGCGACATGTCGATGAAGTCGACGATGATGATGCCCCCGAGATTGCGCAATCGCAACTGACGCGCAATCGTCTGCGCGGCCTCGAGATTCGTTTTGAAAATCGTGTCGCTGAAGTCGCGCTTCCCGACGTAGCCGCCCGTATTGACGTCGATCGTCGTCATCGCTTCCGTCTGATCGAAAACGAGGTAGCCGCCGCTCTTCAAATCGACGCGACGGCCGAGCGCGCGCTCGATTTCGTCGTCGATCCCGTGCGTCTCGAAGAGCGGCCGATCACCGCGGTAGAGTTCCAACCGACCCTTGGCGACCGGAACGAACCGCTCCGCGAAGCGCTCGAGCGCTTCGTATTCCGCTTCGCCGTCGACCTCGACGCACTCGGTTTCCTTGTGCACCATGTCGCGCAGCACGCGCTGCGCGAGCGAGAGGTCCTGGTAGAGCAGGGTCGGCGCCGCGCTCACACCCGCCTTCGAACGGATTTCCTCCCAGAGACGCCCGAGGTAGGCCATGTCGTCGCGGAACTCTTCTTCGGTCGCCCCCTCTTCGGCGCTCGTACGGATGATGTAGCCGCCCTTTTCCGATTCCGGTCGCATGGCGGTCAGCATGGCGCGAAGCGCTTCGCGTTGCGCTTCGTCTTCGATGCGCTGCGAAACACCGATGTGCGGGTCGCGCGGCAGGTAGACGAGCTTGCGACCCGCAAGCGAAATCGTCGTTGTCAAGCGAGCCCCCTTGGTGCCGATCGGGTCTTTGGCCACCTGCACCATCACGGACTGCCCTTCGTGAAGCACGTTCTCGATGGGCTTGGGTTTGTCACCCTCGCCGTGCGCCTCGAAAATATCGGCGACGTGCAAAAAGGCCGTTCGCTCCAGCCCCACGTCGACGAAGGCGCTCTGCATGCCCGGAAGCACGCGAACCACTTTACCGAGGTAGACGTTGCCGACGAGACCGCGGGCGCAGGCGCGCTCGATGAAAAGGTCCTGCAGGACGCTGTCCACTACAATGGCGACGCGAGTTTCCCGAGGCGAGCAGTTGATAAGAATGTGTTCCATGATGCGTGTGTGCGTGTGGCGTTTGCCGTCCGTTGAAGAACGGCATCCATTCTACCGAGTGCCTCGCCCCTCAACCGTGCGTTTCTCCGTTCCCTTTTTCTCCTTTGCGCAAGCTCTCCCATGCTTCTCGTTACGGGCGGAGCCGGCTTCATCGGCTCCAATTTCATTCTTCGTTGGCTCGAGCACGCCAACGAGAGCATCGTGAATCTCGACGCGCTCACGTACGCGGGCAACCTTGAAAATCTCCGCCCGCTCGAGCACGATCCGCGCTACCGCTTCGTGCGCGGCAACGTCTGCGACGCGGCGCTCGTCGCCGACCTGTTCGAGCGCTTCCGCCCCCGCGCGGTCGTTCACTTCGCCGCCGAGAGCCACGTCGATCGCTCGATTACCGGCCCCTCCGTTTTCGTCGAAACGAACGTCACGGGGACGACGACGCTTCTCAACACGGCTTACCGGTATTGGCTCGGACTCCCCGACGAAGAAAAAGCGAACTTCCGATTCCTCAACGTTTCGACCGACGAGGTCTACGGCTCGATGGACCGCGAGAGCCCGCCCGCCAAAGAATCGACCCCCTTCGATCCGAGCAGTCCCTATTCCGCGAGCAAGGCGGCGGCCGACCAATTCGGGCGCGCTTATGCGCGCACCTACGGGCTTCCCGTTCTGACGGTGCGCTGCACGAACAACTACGGCCCGCGCCAGTATCCGGAAAAGCTCACGCCGAGCATCATCACCCGCGCCGTTGCGGGGCTTCCGCTCCCAATCTACGGATCGGGCCGACAGATCCGCGACTGGATCCACGTGGATGACTTTTGCTCGGCGCTCCGTTGCATTCTCGCGGGAGGGCGCCCCGGGGACATCTACAACGTGGGGGCCTCGAACGAATGGGAAAACCTCGCATACGTGCGAAAAATCTGCGCCGTTCTCGACGAATTGAGCCCTCGTGCCGAGGGCGCCTCATACGCCGATCTTATCGAGCACGTACACGATCGTCCGGGACACGATCTGCGCTATGCGCTTGATGCGAGCAAGCTGCGGGAAGACCTCGGCTGGAAGCCCGAGGTCGACTTCGAGAGCGGCTTGCGCGCGACCGTGGCCTGGTACTTGAACGAGGGGCCGGACGCCGCGCTCTGAGGTTCCCGGCTCCGCAATACCGAAAAGGGCGGCGAATTCGATTCGCCGCCCTTTGTCGTATTGCAGTCGGAGTGTTCCCGCGTCAGCACTCGACGATGCTCACCGCAAGACCGCCGCGACTCGTTTCCTTGTATTTGCTCTGCATGTCGCGTCCCGTTTCAAGCATCGTACGGATCACTTTGTCGAGACTCACATAGTGGGAACCGTCGCCGCGCAGCGCCATGCGCGTCGCGTTGATCGCCTTGACGGCGGCGATTGCGTTGCGTTCGATGCAGGGAATCTGCACCTGACCCGCCACCGGGTCGCACGTAAGACCGAGGTTGTGTTCCATCGCGATTTCGGCGGCGTTTTCGATCTGCGCGATCGTTCCGCCGAGCACCGCCGCGAGACCCGCTGCGGCCATCGAGCACGCGACGCCCACTTCGCCCTGGCAGCCCACTTCGGCCCCCGAAATCGAAGCGTTTTCCTTGTAGAGAATCCCGATCGCACCCGCCGTCAGCAGGAAGGTGCGCACGCCCTCGCGGGAGGGTTTTTCCGTGTGCTTGAGGTAGTACCGAATCACAGCGGGAATAACCCCTGCCGCGCCGTTCGTCGGCGCCGTCACCACGCGCCCGCCCGAGGCGTTCTCTTCGCTTACCGCCATGGCGTAGGCGTTCACCCAGTCGAGGACCCCCAGGGGATCGGTGTGCCCTTCGGCTTCGCGGGCTCGCAGATCGTCAGCCAGGCGCTTCGCGCGGCGAGCGATGCGGAAGGGGCCGGGAAGAGGATCCGTCTGACGAAGGCCGCGTTCGATCCCGGCCTCCATGACACTCCAGATAGCATCGAGACGTGCGTTCACCTCGTCGGCCGTAAGGCGCGAGCATTCGTTGGCGAACATGAGTTCCGCGATGCTGAGGCGTGCGGCGCTCGCACGGGCCATGAGTTCGTCGCAGGACTTGAAGGGGTACGGCATCGACTTCCGCCCTTCGATGATCGCGGCGGGAACGATCGGTTCTTCGGGATTGTCTTCCCTGGCGGCCACGATGAAGCCGCCCCCGACCGAGTAATAGCGACGAACGAGGAGAACGTCGCGACGGTCTTCGCCGTACGCCGTGAATTCCACCGCGTTCGTGTGGAAAGCGGGCACCTTGGCGGGATGAAAGAGAATGTCGGCCGCGGGCTCGAACGCCACCGCGCGCTCGCCTCCGAGACGCAAGGTTTTCGTGCGGGCGATTTCGGCAACGAGCACCGACACGCGATCGGGATCGCACGTTTCGGGCACTTCGCCCGCAAGTCCGAGCTGACAGGCCGTATCCGTCCCGTGCCCGCGGCCCGTGGCGGCCAGGCTTCCCATGAGTTCGACGCCGACGCGTCCGACCTTGTCAAAGAGCCCCCGATCGCGAAGCAATCCGAGGAAAGCCGACCCGGCACGCATCGGGCCCACCGTATGGGAGGACGAGGGGCCGATCCCCACGCGGAACATATCGAAGACGCTGACAGCCATGTGTGCGTAGTCCTTTTTCTAGCGGTTGCGGCCCGGGCACGCGGCCCGGGCGACGGTAATCAGAGGTGGTTTTTGAACTGGATGCTGTAGAGGTGTTCGTAGACGCCCTTCTTTTCCAGAAGCTCTTCGTGGGTGCCGATTTCGACGATCTCACCCTCGCGCATCACGACGATGCGGTCGGCGTTGACGATGGTCGAAAGCCGATGCGCGACGACGAAAGCCGTACGCCCCTTGAGGAGCGAATCAAGCGACTTCTGGATGTGGCGTTCGCTTTCGGTGTCGAGCGCGCTCGTCGCTTCGTCAAGAAGCAGAATGGGCGCGTTCTTGAGGAACGCGCGCGCGATCGAAATGCGCTGACGTTGCCCGCCCGAAAGCATGGAGCCGTTCGCGCCGACCGGCGTATCGAGCCCCTGGGGGAGCGTGGCGATGAAGTCCGTCAAAGCAGCCGCTTCCGCGGCGCGTTCGATGTCTTCGCGCGTCACCTTGTCGCGGCACCCGTAGGCGATGTTCCCGGCGATCGTATCGTCGAAGATCGTCACTTCCTGGCTGACCAGACCGATCTGTCGACGAAGACTCGCGAGCGTAAGTTCGCTCTGCGGCACGTCGTCGAAATAAATTTCGCCCGATGTGGTCGCCCAGAAGCGAGGAATCAGATTGATGAGCGTCGACTTGCCCGAACCCGACGAACCGACGAGCGCGATCATTTCGCCGGGCTTCACGTCGAGACTGAAATTCTTGACGGCCGGCTTGTCGGCGTTCGGATAGGCAAACCCCACGTTTTCGAAGCGCACCGCCCCACGGTAGTCCACGAGCGTTTTCTCGCCGGGATCCTTTTCGGGCTCCTCGTCGATCACCTTAAAGAGGCTTTCCGCGGCGGCCGTCATAGCGGCCGTCGTCCCGTTGAGGCTCGAGAGATGCCGAATGGGCGGCATCAAGAGCAACATGGCCGAGAGGAAGGTCGTGAATTCGCCGATCGTCAAAGCCCCGCTTTGCGCCTGCGCAAGCGCGTACACCACCACGACGGACACGCCCGACATGGCGATCAACTGCGTCAGAGGCGTACCCGCCGCCTCGACGCGCTGCGTGCGAAGCGTCAGATCCTTGAGCTTTTCGTTGACCGCGCGGAAGCGGTCGCGCTCGTAGTCGTACCCGTCGTAAATCTTCACGACGCGTTCGCCCTGGTAGCTCTCCTGGATGGTACCGAGAAGCTCTCCGAACGTCTGTTGCGTTTGCGTGGTGAGCTTTTTCATGCGCTTGCTGACCCAGCGAAGAACCGCGGCGAGCAACGGCGCCACAACGAAGGTCACCAGGGTGAGCTTCCAGTTGTGGTAAATCAAAACGCCGATCAGACAGACAATCTGAATCGAGTCGCGGATCATGGTCGTCATCACGCTCGCCGCACGGCTCAGCGCCGTGGACGCTTCGTTGATGAATTTCGCCTGCACCTCCGCACAGCGGTACTTGAAAAAGAGCGCGTCGCCCCAGTGCGAGATGCGCTCGAACATGAGCGTGCGGATTTCGAGCATGATGCTCTGCGAAACGCGCACGAGGAGGTAGGAGCTCAGATACTGCGAGCCGCCGTTCAAAGCCGCCACCCCGATCAGGGCGATCGGCGCGAGGACAGCTACGATCGGATCCTGCTGATAAAAGCCCATGTCCGTGAGCTTGCCCAGAATGAGGGCGATGAGCGAGGAGGCGCCGCCCCCGGCGGCCATGGCCGCCGCCGCTCCGGCGATATACCACTTGTAGGGCGGCAGGTAGCGGAAAAGGCGCATCAAATAGGGGTTGGAGAGAACGGGGAAGCGGGCCATCAAACGTGATTCCTTCGTATTTACGAGTCCCTCATGATACCGAGATTCCCCGATACAATGAACCGAACTCGTCCCTTTCCCGGAGCACCGTATGTCGACCAAAGTTCTCTGTCGTCTGCCCAATCACGTCGGCGACTGTTGCATGGCCCTGCCGGCCCTGCGCCTTCTTGAAGCGAGCGGCTTCACTCCCGTTTTGACGGGGAAGCGCTGGGCCGAGGATCTCTTTGCCGGAATGGGCTGGCGGTTCGACCCCATCGAAGGTCATGTGACGGAAGACTTCCGACGTATTCGGCGTCTCGCCGATCTTGCGGGAGGCTCCCCGCTCGGGTTGCTCTTCCCGAATTCCTTCAGTTCCGCGTTGCTCTTTCGCATCGGCGGGATCCGCAGTGCGGGGCTTGCGACCGACGGGCGCTCGTTCCTTCTTGAGAAAGCCATCCCCGAACCCTCGAAAATGCACGAAGTCGAGCGTTTCTTCCACACGACCGCCGAAGCCGTGAAAGCCTGGGGTAAGACTCCCGCATGGGAGAAAGCTCCGGAGGAACTCGGTCTTCGGGTGCTCAGCCGACACAAGGCGGCCGCCCACAACCTGATTGAAAAGTTCGGGATCCCCGAGCGCTTCGCGCTGATTGCGCCGATCGCCCGCGGAACACATCACGGCCAGAACAAGTGCTGGCCTCATTTCGACGAGCTTTGCGTTTACTTGAGGTCGCGCGACGTCGCCCCGATCATCTTCCCCTCGCCTCATGAGATTGAGGAAGCCAAGGCCGCCTGCCCCAACGGCATCGTTCTCGAACCGACGACCCTCGGCAACTACGCCGCGCTCGCGCAACTCGCCTGCGTTGTCATCGCGAACGACTCGGGCATCAGCCACATCGCCGCCGCGGTTTCGGCGCCTCAGATCACCGTGGTAGGCGTAACCGACCTCGAACGCACGGCACCGTGGAACACCCGCGCCGCGGTGTGCGGTGAAATGGGGCGTTGGCCGACTCTCGACGAGGTTCGGAGCCGGCTCGATACGCTGATCGCTTGATTCAACGACCGACTCAGCCCGCCTTCGGCATGAAGTTCCACTTCAACTTCTGCCGCAGGAGCTTGAAGTAGTCGTACCCGATCGGGTGTAGGATCTTGACCCGGTGCTCGGCCTGACGAATGATCAGGCGGTCGCCGGGCACCATGTCGCAGAACTCCTGCATGTCGAAGTACGCCACCGCGTCGCGAGCGTCGAGCAGTTCGATTTGGATCTGCGACTTGAGCGGAAGAACAATCGGACGGTTCGAGAGTGTGTGCGGCGCAACGGGCACCAAAATCATACCTTCGAGCAACGGGTGCAGAATCGGGCCGCCCGCGGCCAGCGAATACGCCGTGGAGCCCGTAGCCGTCGAACAAATAATGCCGTCGGCGGACTGACAGGCCATTTGTTGATTGTTGACATAGACGAGGAAATCGACCATGCCGCCGGCACGCCCGTGGCTGATGCCGATGTCGTTCACGGCGAGCTGCCGGTAGATTTCCTTGCCGTTACGCAGGACGATCCCTTCGAGTAAGGGGCGTTCATCACAGATGCTCTGACCCGCAAGCATTTCCGGAAGACGCGTGTCGACATCCTCCTGACACAAGTCCGTAATGAAACCGAGACGTCCCGCATTGACGCCGACCACGGGCTTGCCGAAACGGGAGAGACTGCGAGCCACGCTCAGCATGGTGCCGTCGCCCCCCAGGACGATGATGAGATCGCACCGCTCGCCCAATTCCTCGCGCGAGCAAAAGTTCGTCGTCTTAAGGTACTCCGCGGCCCGTTCTTCGTAGAGAACGTCGCAACCGAGCGATTTCAAAAGCGCGGTGATACGCTCAAGTTGATAAGAGAGGTCGTCGTTCGTCGGTTTGACGCAGAGTCCGATCGTTTTGTAGAGCAACACGGGCTTCTCCTCAAAGGTTCTTTTCAAGTTCGGCCCAAACATCCTGCCAGGCCAAGTCCTGCATGCAGCGCCCGAGCGTGTCGGGGACGTTCTTCGGGCAACGGTGTCGGTCGCACGCGTGACAGGCGAGATAGTCGGGGTGACGAAGAATCGTAACGTTGCCCTGTACGAGTCGGGCCCGGTCGGACGCATAGCCTCCTCGGCGTCCTTCCTTGGGCGAAGGCCCCCAGACAGTGACGTTCGTCGGGCCGAAAAGCGCAATGACGGGGACTCCCGTTGCGCCCGCCACGTGGGACGTGGCCGTATCCACGCCGACGAACACCCGAGCGCCTCGGATCAGACGGGCGGTCTGACCAAAGGAGAGCTTCCCGGCGGCCACGCACACATTCGCTTCCGCAAAGCCTTCGGTGACGCGACCGATACGCTCGAGTTCGGCGGAGGATCCGCCGCCAACGATCACGACACGCAGTCCTCGAGCGTTGAGCTTTTCACACAACGCGCGCCAACCCGCCGTCGACCATTCTTTGTCTTCGTAGCGCGAGCACACCTGAAAAACGGCGTACGGCCCGCGAATGCGGAAGGCTTCGGGGAGCTCTGCGTCCGGGCACGACGGATCGATGTGATACCGACCGCCGAGCACGGGTTCCAGAAGTGCTTCGGCCTGATCCAGCCAGTGCCCCGGGTACGGATGCACCTTGTGCGTGACGAGCTTTTGCTTCCACCATCCCCGATGGTCGTTCGCCGACGCATAGACCACCTGGCGTCGCGCCGCGAAATACCCGTAGAGAATCGTGCGGGTGCTCTGCTGAGTGATGATCGCCCAGTCGTATGTATTCCACATCGCGGACATGTCCAGGAACTGACGCCACTTTTTGGGACGCTCTTCGACGCCGATGACGCGTCGAATGCCGGGCACCCCTTCCAGTATCCCGCAATTGCGGTGAAACGTCAGAACGTCGACCTCGGCATCGGGGTAACGCTCCCGAATGGGGTTGACAAGCGAAGCCGCGAGCAGGCAGTCGCCGAGGTACCGGGTGGAGACAATGAGAACGCGCAGGGGACGAGAAGCCGTCATTTCGAAGGTGAAGAGAAAAAGCAGGAAAAAGGGTCTCTCCCCCGTCGGGAAGAGACCCTCCAATGTTACCCCGTCAAGGGCGTGTTACTTGCCAACGGGAGCGCCGACGGCGACCGCGTGGAAGCCCGCATCGACGTAGATGATGTCGCCCGTGATGCCGCTCGCCAGGTCGGAGAGGAGGAAGGCGGCCGTGTTGCCGACTTCCTGGATGGTCACGGTGCGGCCGAGCGGCGCCGCTTCCTCCATGATGTGCAGAAGCTTCGAGAAGTCCTGAATGCCCGAGGCGGCCAGCGTCTTGATGGGGCCGGCGGAAATGGCGTTCGCGCGGATGCCCTTGGGGCCCAGGCTCGAAGCGAGGTAGCGGGTCGAAGCTTCGAGGGCGGCCTTCGCAAGACCCATCGTGTTGTAGTTCGGAACGACTCGTTCGCTGCCGAGGTAGGTGAGCGTCAGCACCGACGCATTGCGGCCTTCCATCAGGGGGAGGCAGGCCTTTGCAAGGGCCGGGAAGGAGTACGCGGAAATATCCATGGCCGTCTTGAAAGCGTCGCGAGAGAGACCGTCGAGGAAGTCGCCCGCGATCGCTTCGCGGGGCGCAAAGCCGATCGAATGCACCACGCCGTCGAGACCGCCCCAACGGTTCTTCAGTTCTTCGACGACGGCGGCGATTTCTTCATCGCTGCTCACATCCATGGGCAGGCAAATCGAGCTTCCGAATTCTTCGGCAAAGGCCGCCACGCGATCGCGGAAACGTTCCCCGACATACGTGAAAGCAAGTTCGGCGCCTTCGCGACGGCACGCTTCGGCAATGCCGTAGGCGATGGAACGGTTGGAGATGACGCCCGTAATGAGCAGCTTCTTGCCGGTCAGGAAACCCATGATTGTCCTCGTTCTAATGATTCGTGTTTCGTCGATGGCACTCGTGCATCCTCCGACGGACACACGAGGAGGGAGCGCACGACCGCGTGCGCTCCCATGCGTTCTTTGCGTGACATTGTAGTGGCACTCGCCCTCCGGGTAGATGTGCCCCCTCGCCAATGCGCGTTAGGCCGTCCGTCGTTGGAAGGCCTTGGGAACATCAGGGAATGCGAAGCTCCTGCCCGACGCGAAGGGTCGAACCCTTGAGGCCGTTCGCGCGTTGCAAAGCAGAAACGGTCGTATGGTGACGCCGCGCGATGGCGATCAGCGTGTCGCCCGAGCGTACGCGATAGGTCGTGGCCTGGCGCACCGTCTGAGCTTTGTTCACCTTGGAAGCGGTGGCGGGAATGACGAGGCGTTGCCCGATACGCAGGTTGTTGCCGCGAAGACCGTTCGCCGCGCGAAGCTTCGAAACGCTCACTCCGTAACGCTCGCCGATCTCGGAGAGCGTATCGCCCGAACGCACAACGTGGACGCGGGTTTCGGGAGCGGGCTTCACGTTGCGCTCGACTCGGTCCGCGCTCGGGATCTCGAGACGGTCGCCCACGCGAAGCATGTTCGAGGTGAGACGATTGGCGCGTTTCAATTTCATCACGCTCACGCGGTAACGTTCGGCAACGGTCGAGAGCGTGTCGCCCGACTTCACGGTGTAGATCACCGTATCGGACTCCGTCGTCGTATCGCCCGGAATGCGCAGACGCTGCCCTGCGCGGATGATGTTGCCTTCCAGGCGGTTCGTCATGCGCAGGCCCGCCACCGTCACGCCGTAGCGACGGGCGATCGCGTCGAGCGTGTCGCCCGAACGAACCGTGTGGATGACGTGATGTCCCGAGGAGTTTCCCGAAGAGGCCGCCGGAATAGACGCACGCTGTACGTTCGGCACCGTGAGCACCAGGCGTTGCCCCGCCCGCAGACGGTCGGAACGCAGGCGATTGGCGGTCACGATCGATTTTGTCGTAATGTGCCAGCGACGAGCAATGGAGGTGAGCGTGTCGCCGCTTCGGACACGGTACGTCACGCGGCGCCACGTCGTGAGGGGTGAAAGTCGCAGACGCGCGTCCGCTTCTTCGGCCGAGATGTCCACCTGCTCGTCGGCGCCCGCGAGAACGAGCAACGTCGAATTGGGGAGAACGCGCCGTCCTTCGGGAATGCCGTTCACCTTGCGAAGTTCCGACTCCGTCATGCCGCTTTGCGCCGCGACGGTAGCGAGTGTTTCGCCTTCTTTAAGTCGATAGGTCGACCAACGCGAAAGCGGCTGACCGCTGTCCATCCAGCTGGCGAGATTGTCGATGAAGTAGTCCACCTTGTCGGCGGGTAGGAGCATCACGTTGTTGTGCGCTGCCACGATCACCGGAAGCTTGTAGCTCGGGTTCAGGGCGCGGAATTCGTTGAGCGGCATGCCCGCAAGCTCCGCGGCGGTCTTCACGTCGATGTCGCGAGGCTTGGTGATGCGAATGAAGAAGGGTTCGTTCCCGACGTCCGGCAACTCGATCCCATAGCGCTCCGGATTCGAAATGATCCTCTTGATCGCCATGAGTTTCGGCACGTAGTTGGCCGTTTCCTTCGGCATGCGCAGATGTGCGTAATCGGTGGGTTTGCCGTTGCGCTTTGCACGCGCGATCGCCCGCTGAACGCTCCCTTCGCCCCAGTTGTAGGCCGCAAGCGCCAACTGCCAATCGTTGAAGAGACCGTGGAGGTAGTCGAAGTAGTCGAGCGCCGCGCGGGTGCTTTCCAGGACGTCCTGACGGTCGTCGCGCCAAAGATTCTGAGCAAGTGCGTAATCGTTCCCCGTAGCGGGCATGAACTGCCAGAGCCCCGCCGCCTTCACGCGGGAGAGCGCTTCGGGCTGAAAGGCACTCTCGACGAACGGCAACAGCGCGAGCTCCGTCGGCATGTTGCGCGCTTCGACGTCTTCGACGATGTGGTAGAGGTACTGCCCCGCACGCGAGGTCATACGCTGGATGTACGCGGGATCCTTCGTGTAGTAGGTCACCCATCGGTCGACGAGCGGTGAATCGAGTTCGGGCATGCGGTAGCCGCGCCGAATACGCTCCCAAACGTCATTGGGCATCGTCTCCGCTCCCCCGTCGACTTGAACCGACTCTTGTTGCTTGAGGGCCGCGCGCACGTCGCCCGGCACCCACGAGAGCGCCAGACAACCCAAGCTGAGGAGAGTAAACGAGAGACAACGCAAAGTCATGAAGCTCGAACCCCGGGAGTGGAGGAATGCGTAAAATCGGAATTGCCGTAATGTTACTGCTTAGCTCGGCGGCGCCCTTGCTTCTTTTGTTTTCCAACGTGTCGTTTCTCGGCGGAATGTGGAAACAAACTGTTAAGAGAGCGGAACCCCCGGCTTTCCTTTCCTTCGCACGATCAACGACCCCCACATGCGCACTCGACTTTCCTTCGACGACTTTCTAGCCACCCCTCCCGGGGATCGGCTTCGCGAATGGGAAGTGTCGCAGTTCGACGAACTCGTGACAGACGTCTTCGGCGTGGCCGCACTGCAAATCGGCGCCCCGCAACTCGACACGCTCCGCTCCAATCGCATTCAAGGTCAATGGATTCTGCTTGAGAAAAAGGATTCGCTTTTCGGGCTTCGTTCGGACCTGCATGCGCTCCGGGGCGAGCCCGAGGCGCTCCCCGCCGCCGCAGAGTCGCTCGACCTCGTTACGCTCCCGCATACGCTCGACTTCGCCGAGCACCCCCAGCAAGTGCTGAGAGACGCGGTGCGCGCCCTGGTGCCCGAAGGGCGCATCGTCCTCACCGCCTTCAACGCGCTCGGGGCGTGGTGGCTCAAAGAGCGGATGACGGCCGCCTTCGGCGGCAAAGCCTATCTGCCAACGCGCCTCCAACCGATTTCGCTCGGGCGACTCAAGGACTGGCTCGCGCTCCTTGGCATGGAAGTCGACCGGGGGCGCTTCGGAATCTACAGTCCGGGATTTCGCTCCGCCTCGGCGCTTCGCCGATGGGCCTGGCTTGACAAGGCAGGCGACCGTTGGGCTCCGCAATTTTCCAACCTGATCCTTCTTTCCGCCGTCAAACGGCAACCCGGCACGCGCCTTATCGACTGTGCGACACGACCGCTCTCAGAAAGACGCCCCGTGTCGACCTTCCCGGTCGCCTCCTCACACCGTCGGTCCCCGGAACTCTGATAGAGACCGGGCCCCGGATCGTACGACCCGCACATCGTTCGAAAGCGCATTCCACACAACGCGCTACGTACCCCATAACGCACTACGAGAGAACACACCCATGAGTACCACCAAACTCGAAATCTGGACTGACGGCGCCTGCAAGCAGAACCCCGGCGTGGGCGGTTGGGGCGCCTTACTCGTCTGGGGCGAGCACCGGCTCGAACTCTACGGGGGTGAACGTCTGACGACCAACAACCAAATGGAGCTCACCGCCGTCATCTCGGCACTCTCCGCCTTGAAGCGTCCCTGCCCGATCATCCTGCACACGGACAGCTCCTACGTGAAAAACGGCATCACGCAGTGGGTGCACGGCTGGAAGCGCAACGGTTGGCGCACGGCCGACAAGAAACCCGTGAAAAACGTCGAACTCTGGCAACGCCTCGACGCACTGACATCCCGCTTCGAGATCGAGTGGCGTTGGGTGAAGGGACACAACGGCGACCCCGGTAACGAAAAGGCGGACGAACTTGCCAACCTGGGCGTGGAAGTCGCCTTGGGCAAGCGCCCTGCGCCGACGTTCTGAGGCTATCGAAGCCCCTGATACCGCATTTATGGTATTTTCACCGGGAACTCTTGATTTTTTCGGATCGATCCGTAAAATTTCAATTCTCGACGCGCGGTTAGCTCAGTGGTAGAGCACTGCCTTCACACGGCAGGGGTCACTGGTTCGAAACCAGTACCGCGCACCAGATTCCGAAAGGCCTCACGGGAAACCGCGGGGCCTTTCATTTTTCATGCGCCGAAGGCGCCGTACAAAAAAGGGAGCCGTTTCCGGCTCCCTTTTGTGTTTTTTCGGGCGACACCCGCGCGAACATCAAACGTCTTCTTTGTCCTTGGCCTTGCGGCACTCCCCGCACACCCCGTAGAGAACGAGCGAATGATCGGTAAGTTCATAGCCGAGGCGCCCCGCGACGACCCGCTGCGCCTGTTCGATCGCAGGATCCACGAACTCTTCGAGCTTGCCGCAGCGGACGCAGACGATATGATCGTGGTGATGTCCTTCCTGAAGCTCGTACGTCGCACGACCTTCGTCGAAGTGATGGCGCACCAGGATCCCGGCACTTTCAAATTGCGTCAGCACGCGGTACACGGTTGCGAGGCCGATGTCGCAGTCGTCGTTCAGAAGGAGCTTGTACACTTCTTCGGCCGACAGGTGGCGCTTTTCGACCTGCTCGTTCTGGGCGAGCCTCTGGAAGAGATCGAGAATCTTCAGACGAGGCACCGTGACCTTTAGGCCCATGGTCTTCAGATCGTTGGTTTGATTTCGAGACACTTCGTGCACGACGGACTACCCTTCTAGCGGTTCGAATACCTTTATCATACGTTCTCATCAGTGCCTTTGCACTGTAGAGAAGGTAAACCGTCATTCTATAGTTTTTATGTTCACTAGACAGCTTCTTCTTGCCGTCGCCGGCCTTGCGACGGCGGCATCTCTGACCGGTTGCTACACGATGGCGGACGCCTGGGAAAACCCCAACGAGTATGTTCCCTACTACCTTCGACCGTACAAAGCGGACGTGCATCAAGGCAACCTCGTGACGAGCGAAATGGTGCTCCAGCTTGAGAAGGGCATGAGCGACGCGCAGGTGCAGTTCCTGCTCGGCGTTCCCCTCGTGCGCGACCAGTTTCACCCGAACCGCTGGGACTATGTGTACTTTCTCCAGCGCGGCAACGGCGACCGCCAACTTCGTCGTCTGACGGTCTTCTTCGACGAAGAGCGCCGGCTCGATCACTGGGTGTCGGATCCGATGCCGAACGAAGAGCAGGCCGACCAGCTGATTCTCGGTAACATCGAAACGTTCGTCCCCGAAGTGCCCAAGGCTCAGACCGAGGAGAGCGCCCCGGCCGACGCCGCGTCGACCCCTGTTCCCTGACGGATCTTGAGGAGTTTGTATGAAGGAAGAACTTGATCGGCTCCAGTCGCTTATCGAACAGCTCGTCGTGCGTCTTCAGAACGAACGCTCGACGAATTCGCAGTTGCGCAACCAGCTTGCGGCCCGAGAAGCGGAGCTCGCCCGTGCGAAGTCGCAACTCAACGACCTGCGACGCAAAGTGAACGGCCTGGCTTCTCAGTTTGCCAACAACGAGGAACCTCTCCTCTGACGCTCGGCCGCTTGCCTTTCCTTGTTCCGTTTTTCTCAGAAAGCCATGTCGGAAGTTACCGTCTCGATCTTCAGCCACAACTACCGGCTCGCCGTCAGCACCGGCGAAGAAGAGCTCATCCAGAACTGCGCCGAAATCGTCGACAAGCAAATGGAGGCGATGCGCGCAGGCGGACGGGTGCTCGCCGCCGATCAGATCGCCGTTCTTTCGGCGCTTGAAATCGTCTACAACGCCAAGAAGTCGGAAGAGGCCGCGGTTCAAGCCGTGAACGCCGCCCGTGCGGAGGGCGAATCGGCCCGGGCCGACATCGCCGCCGCCCGATCGGAAGCCGACGCTCTGCGTGCGGAACTCGAGTCCACACGTGCCTCGGCAGCCGCCGCACAGGCCGAACTAGAAACCCTGCGTCAGACCGCAGAAGCTCAGCCCTTCGTGCGCCCCCTGCAACAGGAACCGATCCCTCAGGTCGCTCCCTCGCTTTCCAACGAAGCCGAGATCGTTGCCCGCATTCAAGAACTCTCCCGCATGTGCGAGGAGGCGATTTTCCAAGACACGAAACTCGGTTCGCTTTTTTAAACGCCTCCCGTCGAAAGTTTCTACCCAACCGGCCTCCGATTCGCTATACTCCAAGTAAACCTGCGGCGGACGGCAACCGGGCTCCAAAGTACCTAGAACCAATGCTTAACCCCATTGGTTGGCGCACTCGAGGGCCGACAGAGAGCCGGTCACGCGTTGACTGGCCCGGTCCGCTCCGGAGCCGACCGCCCTGAACTCTCGGTTCAGGATACGTAGCCCCGCCCCACCGCAGGTTCCCTCTTCCGAAAGGGCAGTCCCTCGTGCGACTGCCCTTTTTGCTTTTGCACGTTTGCTCGTACGGTGCGCTATGCTCGATTCCACTCGACAACTCTTGGAGGTCCCATGACCGTCTCTCCCACCGATACCGCCCGCGAACTGCTGCGCTCCGCCCGCCGCTTCTGGCTCATGAAGACCGAACCCGGCGAGTGCTCGATCGACGATGCGTTGAACGCTCCCGATCGCAAGGTGTCCTGGTTCGGCATCCGCAACTACCAGGCTCGCAACTTCATTCGCGATGACATGAGCGAAGGCGACGGCGTGCTTTTTTACCATTCGAGCTGCGCCGAACCCGGCATCGTCGGTCTGGCACGTATCGCTTCGAAAGCCTATCCCGACGAACTGCAGTTCGATCCCGAGAGCGAGTACTTCGACCCGAAGAGCACCGCCGAGAAGCCTCGCTGGCTGACGATCGACGTCGAAGGACTCGTCAAGTGCGCGACCCTCTCGATCGGCGCCATGCGCGAATACCCCGAGCTTGCCGGCATGCGTGTCCTCCAGAAAGGGAACCGCTTGTCGATCACGCCCGTGACGTCCGAAGAATTTGCTTTCATCACGACGCTCCTTCGCTGATTTTCCCCAGGAAGCCGCGTTGTTTCTTCAACCCTCGACTTACCCTCACACCACATCATGGATCTCACCATCATCATCGAGCTTGCTCTCCTCGGGGCATGCACGGGCTTTTTGGCCGGCCTGCTCGGCATCGGCGGCGGCATGGTACTGACGCCCTTTTTCACGATGCTTCTCGGTACGGCGGGCGTCCCGCAAGAACACGTCGTTCACGCGGCGATCGCCACGTCCATGGGCACCATCCTCTTTACGTCGCTCTCGTCCGTGCGGGCGCACGCTTCCCGCGGTGCGGTTCTCTGGAACGTCGTCGCCGCGGTGGCGCCCGGGATTCTTTGCGGCGCCGTGATCGGCGCCCAAATTTCGGGGGCCCTCTCCACCTTCTGGGTGGCGCTCATCTTCGCCGCCTTCGTGTATTTTTCGGCCACGAAGATGTTCTTGGGCGGCAAGCCCGCACCGACCCGCCATCTTCCGGGGGCGCCCGGGATGTTCGGGGCGGGGTCCGTCATCGGTGTCATCTCCTCGCTCGTCGGCGCGGGCGGGGGCTTCATCTCCGTTCCCTTCATGACCTACTGCAACGTCAAGATGCACAACGCCATCGGCACCTCCGCGGCTCTGGGCTTTCCCATTGCATTTGCGGGCACGATCGGCTACATCTGGAGCGGTTGGGGCATTGAAACGCTGCCGCAATGGCCGGTGATGCTGGGCTTCATTCACCTCCCCGCGCTCTTTTCCGTGGCGGTGATGAGCGTCCTTACGGCGCCCCTCGGCGCCAAGGTAGCTCACTCGATCGACACGAAACCCCTGAAGCGCATCTTCGCGTCGCTTCTCTACGTGCTCGCGACCTACATGCTCTGGAAGGCAATCAGCGCCTTCTGACCGACGCCGCCCGCGTTTGAGAAAAGGGCGTCTTCCCCGAGGGAAGACGCCCTTTTCTCTTTTCATCGGTTATGTGTCAGTGTGTGATTCCGTGCTGTTTGACGCCGCGAAGGCTCCAGGCCATAACGAAAAGTCCAGCGAGGACGAGCGGAATCGTCAACCACTGACCTTGAGAAAGACCGAGCGCCCGAAGACCGAGAAACGCATCGGGCTCGCGGAAGTACTCGACGAAAAAGCGCGCCACACCGTAACCAACGCCGAAGAGCCCGGCCACGAATCCGGCGGGCCTCGGTCGACGGGAGACGAACCAGAGCAAAAGGAAGAGTACGAGTCCCTCGAGCACCGCTTCGTAGAGTTGCGACGGATGGCGGGGAAGGCCGTCTCCCGCCTGCGGAAAGACCATGGCCCAAGGAAGCGAAACGGGCGCTTCGCGCCCCCAGAGCTCTCCGTTGACGAAATTGCCGATGCGGCCCGCCATCAGACCGAGAGGAACGAGCGGCACGACGAAGTCGGCGAGCTTCCAAAAGCCGATGCCGTGACGAAACGCATAAAGAGCCATGACAACAAGAACGCCGAGGAGGCCGCCGTGTGCGCTCATGCCGCCCTGCCAAATTTCAAAAATCGCGAGCGGATGTTCGGCGTAGTAGGCGGGTTGATAAAAGAGGCAGTACCCGAGGCGTCCGCCCAGGATTACGCCGAAGATTCCGTAAAAAAGGAGGTTTTCCACGTCGTCCGCGGTAACACCGCGCCACGCATCTTTCGCGCGCAGGCGACCGAGCAGCCAGAAGGCGGCAAACCCCGCCAGGTACATGAGTCCGTACCAGCGGACGGCTACGGGGCCGAGCTGCAACGCCACGGGATCGAATTGGGGGTGAATCAGCATTTCCGACGTTCCTCCGCGTCATTCGTCGAGTCGCCATTGTAGCGGTCCGCCCTTAGGGCGGTGCCGCAAGGACGCGACCGAGCGTCTCGGGCAAAGGCCGTCGGGCGTTGCTTGTGTTAAGGTGGAGCCCTTCGAAAACCTCGATTTTTTTTCGCCGACCATGACCATCGAAACGCCTTCTTCCGCACGGCTTGCCGACGCCCTCTCCGATCTGCGCGCGGCCCGCCCGCTCGTTCACTGCCTGACCAACGAAGTCGTTCAGGAAATTACGGCCAACGTGCTGCTTGCGGCAGGCGCCTCGCCCGCCATGGTGGTGGCCGAAGAAGAGTCCGGTACCTTCGCCCGCATTGCGGGCGGCATCCTCGTCAATATGGGGACACCCTTCCCCGAGCGCCTGCGCGCCATGCGCAAGGCGGTCGAAGGCGCCCGCGAAGCGGGCCGCCCCTGGGTGCTCGACCCCGTAGCCGCAGGCGGCATTCCCTGGCGCGACGGCGTCATCCGCGAGTTCGTCGAACTCAAACCCACGGTCATTCGTGGAAACGCGAGCGAAATTCTTGCGCTTGCGGGCGCGGGTACGGGTGGCAAAGGGGTCGACAGTACGGCCGATTCGAGCGACGCTCTTGAGGCCGCGCGAGCGCTTGCCGCTCGCACGGGAGGCGTCGTCGCAGTGACCGGCGCCGTCGACTACGTGACGGACGGCACGCGTACCTTCGCCATCTCGGGAGGCGACCCCATGGCGACGCTCGTCGTCGGTACGGGCTGCTCGCTCTCCGCCCTGGTGGCGGCTTTCTGCGCCGCACATCCGAACGCGCTCGAGGCCGCTACGGCGGCTTGCGCGCTCGCGAAGCGCGCCGCCGAAGTCGCCCGACGCAAGGCGGACGCCCCGGGAAGTTTCCACGTCGCCTACATCGACGCGCTTTATACGATCCGCCCCGAAGAACTGAGCGCGGGAGCCTGACGATGACGGCTTTTGATCCCGCGTCGCTGCGTCTTTACCTCGTGCTCGACCCCGATCTCTGCGGGGGCGCCGAAGGGATGATCCGCACCACTCAAGAGGCCCTCCTCGGAGGCGTCTCGTTCGTTCAACTGCGAGCACCCCGGTGGAAAAAGCGCGCCATGGCCGAATGCGCTCGGGCGCTTCTTGAAGTGACTCGGGACCGAGGTGTTCCGCTCGTGATCGACGACCACGCGGATGTGGCCTTTGCCGTGAACGCCGACGGCGTTCACGTGGGACAGCAGGACCTCGCGGTCGAAGACTGCCGACGACTCCTCGGAACGGGAAAAATCGTCGGTCTCTCAATCAATACGTCGGACGAGATGCGACGCGCACCCGTCGACCTCGTCGACTACGTCGGCATCGGCCCCGTCTTTCATCAGACGACGAAGCTCGACGCTTCGCCCGCCCTCGGCCTCGAAGGACTGCGCACGATCGTCGAAACGTCTTCCCTGCCTTCGGTGGCGATCGGCGGTATCAAGGCGGAGAACACCCGTGCGGTGATGGCAACGGGCGTCGACGGCATCGCCGTCGTTTCCGCCGTCTGCGGAACCCGTTCGCCCCGCGACGCGGCCGCTTCTCTTCGTTCCGAAATCGATCGATGAAACTTCGCACGCTTTTCTCCGTTCAGCCGGGCACGCTCGCAAGCACCGTCGTCCTTTGGGCGGCCACGGCGGTGCTCCTTGCCTTTGCGGCGGCGCCCTATCGGGCGTTTCAGCTGTGGTCCTTTTCGATTCTCTTCGGCGGACTGCTGCTCTATCGGGGACGATCAAGCCTCGCCAAGATCGTCGCCTATCTCGGCTTTCTGCTGATTTGGGTCGACGGCGGCATTCGCGCCTTCCTGCGTACGATCTACGGGGCGGAGCCCAAATCCACTTTCGTTCTCGAGTCGGTGGCGAACACCCATACGTCGGAGAGCTTCGAATACCTTCAGACGCTCTGGAGCGACATCGCCCTCTGGTCGGGGATCGTGCTCGCTCTGGCAATCGCGGGATTTCTTCTCATTCGCCGCATTCCCTCGACGCCCGCGCCGCGCACGGTGTCGGGAAAGCCCCTGACGGTGCTCATCGGCTTTCTCGCGCTTGTTTTGACGGTCGGTGCGGCCTTAAGCCCCTGGCGCGGCCACTGGCCGATTTTCTACTGGACCTCGTGGGTTAGGTCCGTCGAAAGCGTGCGTGCAGGTTGGGAAAATCAAACGCAGGAGCATGCGCTTCGTCGTGCGACGGCCGATGCTCAGATAACTTCCGCCTCGCAGGAGCCCCGTACCCTGCTTCTTCTCGTGGGTGAGAGCACGGTGCGCGACGACCTGTCGCTCTACGGCTATCCGAGAAACACCACACCGAAGCTCGACGCGCTGGCGAAAGATCCCCACTTTGCAACCGTTCGTCCGGTGTGGTCCGTTTCCTCGTCGACGTTACCCGCATTCGACGACATGTTCGAATTTTCCACCTCGTCGGGTCCCGGGAATCTCTTCGCCTTTTTCCGGAGCGCGGGCTACAAAGTGACGTGGATCAGCAACCAGGACGACCTAGCCATCAAGAATCGTTACGCCGCCTGGGACGACGATCCGGAAATGCTCAATCGCCTCGCCGGACGTTCGAGCGCTTCGCTCGACGGAAACGTCCTTCCCTCCCTGGAAAAGGCGTTGAACGACCCCGCCGAACGTCATCTCATCGTGGTGCATCTCATCGGATTGCACCCGCACTACCGTCTGCGTCGTCCGAGCAACTGGACGGTCAACTGGGCGAAAAACGACGCCGTCGAAACGCAACTGGAGTCGCTCGATCGATCGAGCTGGGTGATCGATGCCCGCAACGACTACGACCTCGGCATTCGATATCAGGACGAGATCCTTGCGCGCTCTCTGGAGCTTGCCCGCGCGTCAAGCGCGGGGAAGATCCTCGATTGGGTCTACGTCTCGGACCACGGGCAGGAGCTCGGCGACGACGAAAACCGTACCGGTCACTCCAATACGACCGCGGACGGCTATCGGGTGCCGCTCCTTTTTTGGCTCTCCGACCGAAGCGATGCGAAGAGCTGGGAGAACCGCCCCTTCCGCACCGACCGCCTGAGTCCGACGTTGCTCGCTCTTGCGGGTATCCGTTGGAAGGACGAAGACGCAAGCCGCATCTTCCTCGATCCCGCCTACGTCTGGGAAAAGCCCGAAATTCCCGTCGTCGACCCGGAACTCGACGCCGTCACCGCTCGGGAAACCCAACGCCGCGCAAGCGCGGCGCCTTGATGCGTTTTCACACACCTTGGAAAATTTCGTGAGGCGCCGACCCCTCTGGCTCCGTAGAATGAGGAAAAGCCTTCTTCTTTTGGACACACCCCATGCGCGAGCGCCAATTGCCCACGACGGTCCGGCTCTCCGAGAAGGACGCCCGAGACGTCCTTCTCGCCGAGCTTCTTGAAACGCCGACCGATGCCGTCCCGGGCGAGAAACCTGTCTGGACGCCAGCCGATGCCGCCGCCGCAACGCGGGATGCCCGCCATTTGGCGGGCGAACGGCATACACCTGGTCTGTTTCTTCCGCTTCGAGCGAGACTCGTTCTGGCACGACTCAAAGAGCGTCGCGTCAAAACGACGCTCGAGCGAACGGGCATCGCCACGGCTCCCGTCCTTCTGACGCTCGCTATGCTCGGCTACCTGGCGGGGGTGCTCACGGACCGACTCGCCACGACGGGATCGGTGGTGAATCTTTTGTCTCCTCCGCTTCTCGCCTTCTTCCTCTGGAACCTCTTTGTCTATCTCCTCCTGCTCGTTCAGGGCGCGAGCGCCCTGACGGGAAAGACGGTCGGGGCTCCTCTGCGATCCGCCCTGGTACGACTTTTCGAGAAGTTACATCTCCCGGGACTCAAAAAGGACGGCCTCCGAACACGCTTTTGGGCGCGTTGGGTACCTCTCATGACACCGAAACTCGCCCTCTGTGCGGCGCAGGCGTTGCATCTGGCAACCCTGGCATTTGCGATCGGGCTCCTGACGAGTCTTGCCGTTCGCGGTATCGGGACGGCTTACGTCGTCGGGTGGGAAAGCACGTGGCTTGCCGACCGCCCCGACATCGTGCTCGGCATTCTCAATGCGACCTACGGCCTCGTTCCGGGCTCTCTGCCGATGCCCGACGTCGAACACGTGCGCCTCATGAATCTCGCCGAAGGGCTTTCCGCACCGCTCACCGAATCCACCTCGTGGTTGCTGCGCCTCATGGGGCTCATCTCCGCACTGGTGCTCGTTCCCCGCGCGTGTCTCGCGCTTATCGCGACGGTGCGCATTCGTCGGCGTGAAAAGGCACTTCCTTTTCCCGTAACGAGTCCCTACTATCGGCGACTCCTCCTCTCGGACGACGAAGCCCGCCGTCGTGAAGTCGTTGTTCTCGTTCCCGAATCGAACGGTAAGGACTGGGAGGATGTTTGCCGCCGCACCGAGGCGCTCCTCAAGACCAGGGACGTCGCTCTGAAAATCGTCCCCGCCGAGCTCTGGGATACGACGCCCGAAGCGATTCTCGAGAGCGTGCGGAAGGAAGGTGCATCGGAGCGCCTCTTCTGGGTGGCACTCGACGCATCCGCCACGCCCGAAGAAGAAATTCACGGCCGGTTCCTTACGGCCCTCTCCGAGAACGTCGTCGTGTTGCTCAACGTCTCCTCACTGTTCGCTCGTTTCGGCAAAGACGCGCCCAACGTCCGGAGCCGTCTGGCGCTCTGGGAGACGTTCGCGCACGACCACGGCGCCCGCTCGACGGTACTCGATCTTGCGGAGATCTCCCCCGAATTCATCGATGCCCTCAAGGTGTTGGTCGACTCGAGCGCCGACGCATTTCAATCCAATGGACAGCCATGAGCACAACCGATCCGCTTCGCATTCATCTGAGCCTCGTCAGCCACACGAACATCGGAAAGACAACGCTCGCCCGAACGCTTCTCATGCGCGACGTGGGTGAAGTGGCCGACCGGGCGCACGTCACCGAAACAACGGACGACTACGTGCTCGCCCGAGGTCCTGCGGGGTGCGAACTCGTTCTTTGGGATACGCCGGGATTCGGGAACTCCGTGGCGCTAGCAAAACGCTTGTCCGAGCGGTCCAACCCGGTCGGATGGTTTCTCTCCGAAGTGTGGGACCGCTTCACGAACAAAGCCTTCTGGCTCGATCAACGGGCGGTTCGCCACATTCGGGATACTTCAAGCGTCGTGCTTTACCTCGTGAACGCGGCCGAGCGACCGTCCGTCACGCCCTACATCCCCGCCGAAATGCAGATTCTTTCCTGGATCGGCAAACCCGTCATCGTGCTCCTCAATCAGATGGGCAAACCCCGTCCGCCCGAAGACGAACGGGCCGAGCTCGAACTCTGGAAGAGCGAACTCGCATCGTACGACTTCGTCAAAAGCGTCCTTCCCATGGATGCGTTTGCGCGGTGCTGGGTGCAGGAAGCGGCGCTCTTCGACGCGCTGGCCGAAGCGCTTCCCGCAGAATCGCAGACGACCTTCGATACGCTTCGCACCGTCTGGATTCGCGGACGCCGAGCCGTCTATTCGAGTTCGCTCGACGCCATCGCCCTGCATGTCTGGCGACAGATTACGGCCCGCGAAACGGTTCCGACGCCCACTCTCAAAGACCACATGCTCACGATGGTCAAGCATTTCGGTCTCATGAAAAAGGAAGAGGACCGTCTTTCGGACGCGCAAACGGCCCTTTCCGCCCAGGCGGCCGACAGCTTCTGCGCACTCACGAACGCGCTCATCGAATTGAACGGTTTGCGCGGCAGCGGCATCTCCAAGGAAATCCTTCGCCGCATGAAGACCGACTGGGAGCTGGCCGCCTACTCGATCGATCCGGGTAGCGCCGCTGCAGTCGGTACCGGGATCGGCGCCACCTCGGGTGCGGCCGTCGGAGCCGCGACCGACTTTGCTACGGGCGGCCTCAGTCTCGGCCTCGGAACTCTGATCGGCGGTTTGATCGGTGCGATCGGCGGCATTGGTGCCGCAACGCTCTACAATGCCCGTCACGACAAGTCCGGGATTGAAATTTCCTGGAGCGAACACGCACTCAAGGGCTTCATCCTCGAGGCCGTGCTCCTTTATCTCGCTGTCGCGCACTTCGGGCGCGGACGCGGCGACTGGGCCGAAGGCGAAAGTCCGGAATTCTGGAAGAAGGCCGCGACGGACGCCCTGAACGCACAACCGATGGATCTTCCGGACTTGAAACACATGGCGGCCGAAGAAGGACTTCCGCTTCTCACGCAACGCATCGATTCCGTGCTTCGTGCCGTCTTCACCATACTCTACAACCGCTCCGTCTGAGCTCGTCCGCCATCATGCTTACTAAAGGCCTTACCACCGTCGGTCTTCTTCTCGTCTCGAACGTCTTCATGACGCTCGCCTGGTACGCCCACCTGAAACTTCAGAGCGCCAAGCTGATCAGTAGCTGGCCGCTCTACACGGTCATTCTCTTTTCCTGGGGGATCGCCCTCTTCGAATACTCCTTCATGGTTCCCGCCAACCGGATCGGTTTTGTCGGGAACGGCGGCCCCTTCACACTGGTGCAGTTGAAGATTATCCAGGAGGTGATCACGCTCTTCGTGTTCACCGTCTTCTCCCTCATCGCCTTCCAAAACCAGGCGCTGGGTTGGAACCACCTCGCCGCCTTTGCCTGCATGGTCGGAGCGGTGTTCTTTGTATTCATCAAATAAACAAACTCTTCATGGCCACCTTAAAGTTCAGTGAGTTTCACAAAGTGATGAGCCAACTCTTCACTTTGTCCAAAAAAATCACGCTTAAATCTGCGTTCCAAGCCAATGTTAGATTCGACACAAATATCGACTATAGACATCTAATGAGGCTTCTTTAACTCTCAATATTCCACGTAAACATCTAAAGGAAACCAAAAAAATTAACTTATCAAGCATACTATCTGCACTCAAATCAATAAAACATCTGATGTATGCCGATAAAATTTTACTCTCTTTTCTTTGAGAAATCATCATTAAGAGCAGCATCCGAAAATCTGAGCCTTGCACCCCGAATCCAGGATCTCTATTTTTAAATCCTTGCATAAAGCTCACAAATTCTTTTCTTGTCGCTTCGTCAGCATCAGATAGATTTGGCGTCGGGATCTTCTGTATCACATCTCCCTCATCCCTCAAGACTTTAAGACAAGCCTCAAAATTCTTCCACCATACCTTTTGGTAATCATTTTTATTGACATACCAAGGCTTTAAGTTTCCAGCAAAGTGGTATATCTTTGCAGAAAGCCCTCCATCAAAAATAAAGTAATTATATTTTTGATCCAGCATGGCAACTCTGCCTGAGCAAACTGCATTGATTACATCCTGATCTCGGAACGGAAAATTATTCCCAGCATCCAAACTCAGGAATTTATCACCCACACTCTCCTCTCTCATTTGCCTTAAGTTCATCAGCAGAACACCAGCATTGACATAAGCAGAGACACCAAACCTTGCCTTCATCTCCCTGCCCCACGGCCTTGTTGAGACAAAATCATCTTGAACGCCAGCAATCAGATTTTCACCCAATTCCATAGAGAAGAGTTCGGAAAGATCTCCAACCACAACAAGATCGGAATCCAGATACAACACCGTATCGCAATCTTGAATGAGCTCTGGAATGAGATAACGCACACACGTTGCAGTAGAAGTGACCGAACAATCCTCTCGTTGCTCGAACCTTCCAGGATTTATTTTATGAGCAACAATCTCACTATCGGGAGAAATTCGGCTCGCAATTATCTGCAAAGATTTGAGATGATCTTCATTTAAATTCTCAAAAAGCACATGAACTCGGGTGGGCTCCGGATTACTCTTGAAATAAGAATAGACAGCAACCTTTAAAGGGGTTGCAAAATTATCATCCGATGCAAGAGCTATGTTTCTCATATTTTCCACCTAAAAAGAGAGGGGAAATTCCCCTCTCTTTTCTTATTGAAGATTTTTTAATCTCGTCACGGAACCATCTGTTCCACTTCATCCTTCTTGACAGTCTTCACGAGGTCCTCGCGCTTGACTCCGAGGTAGAGCGCGATGGCCGCCGCCACGAAGACGGACGAGTAGACACCGAGCAGGATACCGATCGTGAGCGCGAGCGAGAAGTAATGCAGCGCCGGACCGCCGAAGAAGAACATCGAGAGCGTCATGCAGAGGGTGGATGTGTGAGTGATCACCGTACGCGAGATCGTCGCCGTAATGGCCGAGTTGATCACTTCAATCGTGTCCACGCGGCGCATCTTGCGGAAGTGCTCGCGAACGCGGTCGAAAATAATCACCGACTCGTTGACGGAGTAACCGAGCACAGCGAGGACGGCCGCGAGCACCGGAAGCGTGAACTCCCACTGCATCACGGAGAAGATCCCCACCACGATCACCACGTCGTGCAGGTTCGCGATGATGGCCGCGAGAGCGAATTTCCACTCGAAGCGGAAGGCAAGGTAGATCATGATGCCGACCACGACGAGTGCAAGCGCCGTGCCGCCGTCGCGGGCGAGTTCGTCACCCACCTGCGGACCGACGAACTCCGTACTCTTCATGTGCACGCCCGGAGTCGTCTCCTCAAGGACCTTCATCACTTCGGCGGCAACCTGACCGGAGGTCTGGCCTTCCTTCGTCGGAACGCGGATCACCACGTCGCGCGAGGAGCCGAAGGTTTGAACGAGCACTTCCTTCGAGACCTTGGCGAGATCCGTACGGATCTGCTCGGTGTTGGCCGCCTGAGGGAAGTTCACCTCGATCTGCGTGCCGCCCGTGAACTCAATCGAGAACGCCAGCCCGTGCACGAAGATCCAGTAGACCGCCACGATGAAACTCGCGAGCGAAATCGAGTTCAGCACGTGACGGTAGTGCATGAAGGGGATCGTTTTATGAATGCGGAAAAATTCCATTTGCGTAGTTCTCCCTCAGATCACTTGGCCGAGGCTTTGTCCGCATCCGGACGCCAGACCTGACCGATGTGAACGGCGGTCAGCTTCTTCTTGCGGCCGTAGATGAGGTTGATGAGCGCACGAGACACCACAACCGACGTGAAGATCGAAGTCGCAATGCCGAGGCAGTGGACGACGGCAAAGCCGCGCACGGGGCCCGAACCGAAAATAAGGAGCGCCAGACCGGCGATCAGGCTCGTGATGTTCGAGTCGAGAATGGTCGAAAACGCGCGGTCGTAACCTTCCGCGATGGCCGTCTGCGGCAAGCGGCCGATACGCAACTCTTCGCGGACGCGTTCGTTGATGAGCACGTTCGCGTCGACGGCCATACCGAGCGTAAGCGCGATGGCGGCGATACCCGGCAACGTCAGCGTCGCCTGCATGAGAGAGAGAATCGAGACGAGCATCATCACGTTGCAGATAAGCGAGATGCCCGACACCAGACCGAAGACCTGGTAGTAGATTGCCATGAAGACCGCAATGATGATGAAGCCGTAGAGCGTCGAGCGGAAACCCGCTTCGATGTTCGCTTCGCCGAGACTCGGCCCGATCAGGCGTTCTTCGACGATTTCCATCGGCGCGGCGAGCGAACCGGCACGCAGCAGCAACGCCGTATCCGTGGCTTCGATCGTCGTCATGGCACCCGAAATCTGCACGCGGCCGCCGCCGATTTCCTGACGGATCACCGGCGCCGTCACGACTTCGCCCTTGCCCTTTTCAAAGAGCAGGATGGCCATGCGCTTGCCGACGTTTTCGCGGGTCACTTCCTGGAAGATGCGGGCGCCGCGGTTGTCGAGTTCAAGGTTGACGGTCGGTTCCTGCGTCTGGCTGTCAAAGCCCGGCTGCGCGTCGTTGAGGCTGTCGCCCGTGAGAATCACGCGGCGCTTCACGAGGATCGGACGACCTTCGCGGTCCGTGTACTTTTCGTCGCCGAAGGGAACGTTCCCCTGAGCGAGCTGCGCGAGCGCTTCGGGCGAGTCGTCGACCAAACGCACTTCAAGGGTCGCCGTACGACCGAGAATGTCCTTCGCTTTGGCCGTATCCTGCACGCCCGGGAGCTGAACGACGATGCGGTCGGCACCTTGTTGGGCGATCACGGGTTCGGCCACGCCCAACTCGTTGATTCGGTTGTGCAGAGTCGCGATGTTCTGCTTGAGGGCGTTGTTCTGAACGGTTTGAATGGCCTGCTGCGTGAGCGAGGCGCGGATAATGAAGGGAGCCTTCGTCGCTTCGGGAAGCGTCAGCTGCAGGTCCGTCTGAGTGTTTCGCAGAAGGTCGTTCGCGCGGGCGCGTTCTTCTTCGGTCGCAAAGCTCACTTCGACGTCGTTGCCGACGCGGTTGATACCCGTGTGGCGGATGCGCTTGTCGCGCAACTGCGTGCGAAGGTCGGCCGCCGTCGCATCGGCGCGCTTCGTGATCGCCGCGCGCATGTCGACCTGCAGGAGGAAGTGCACGCCGCCTCGAAGGTCGAGACCGAGGTACATCGGCAGACCGCGGATCGAAAGGAGCCACTGGGGCGTGTTCGGCACGAGATTGAGCGCAGCAATGTAGCTCGGATCCTTCGGATCGGCGTTGAGCGCGTGGTCGATCACTTCGCGGGCCTGAAGCTGCTCTTCGGTCTGAGTCGGATCAAACCGCACGCGAATCGTGTTTTGCTGGGCGCCCTGTTCGAAAAAGACGCCGTTCGGGTTGAGCTTGGCGTTCGCAAGCGCCGTCTGCACGCGGTTGAGCGTGTCTTCGGTCACCTTGACGGTAGCCTTGCCCGACGAGATCTGCACCGCAGGCGACTCGCCGTAGAAGTTCGGCAACGTGTAGATGAGCCCGATGACGAGCACGATGCCGATCATGATGTATTTCCAAAGAGGATAGCGATTCATCCGCTTACTCCGTCCGTTCAATGCGCAAAAAAGGGCTTTACCGGCCCTTTTGTCCGTCGGAACCTGTTGCTCCGACCTTGCCCGAGCCTCACGGCTCAAGCTCAAAAGGCGCCGAGGGACATGCCCTCAACGCCTTTTTGAATTCCAGCGGGAATCAGAACTTGATGGACCCCTTCGGGAGAACCATCTGAACCGCCGCACGCTGCATCGTCACGACGACGGGCTTGCCGTCGCAGGAGGCGATCTGCAGATTGATCGTCTGTTCGCCGACGCTGTCGATGCGTCCCGAAAGGCCGCCGAGCGTCATGACTTCATCGCCACGGGCGAGCGCTTCGCACATCTGCTGATGTTCCTTCTGGCGCTTCTGCTGCGGACGAATGAGGAAGAACCAGAAAACCACAAAGATGACGATCAGGGGAACAACCTGAAGGAGGAAACCCTCCATACCGCCGGGGGCGGCTTCCGCCGCCAAGGCGTCAGTAACAAAAAACATTTCTACTCCGGTAGTGGCTAGTCCAAAACCCGCATCGCGCCTGCGAGAGGCCCGATGCGAGCGATTTTTGCATTATAGAGGGGAAACCTTCCGCAAGACCTTAAGGATTTTCAAGGGTCCGTCGGGACTTACCGAAGGTCGCCCTCGGCAAAGCACGGGGAAAAATCACTCGATCCCGCGGGCGCGATCCTCGCGGAAGCGCACCTTCCATTCTTCGAACGTCCCCGCTTCGAGCGCGTCGCGCATCTCCTGCATGAGGTTGAGGTAGAAGTGGAGGTTGTGGATCGTGTTGAGTCGCGCCCCGAGGATCTCGCCCACCTTGTGCAGGTGGTGCAGATACGCGCGGCTGAAGTTGCGGCACGTGTAGCAGTTGCACGACGGATCGAGCGGTCGAAGGTCGTTGCGGTAGCGGCTGTTCTTGAGCTTCACGTCGCCGAAACGTGTGAAGAGCCAGCCGTTGCGCGCGTTGCGGGTCGGCATCACGCAGTCGAACATGTCGATCCCCGAGGAGACGCCGTCGACGAGGTCTTCGGGCGTACCCACACCCATCAGGTAGCGGGGACGGTCCTCGGGCAACTGATGCGCCACTTCGTCGAGAATGCGCAGCATCTCTTCCTTGGGCTCGCCCACCGAGAGGCCGCCCAAAGCGTAGCCGTGAAAACCGATGTTCTTCAGGCCGTCGAGCGACTCTTCGCGAAGCTTCGTGAACATGCCCCCCTGAACGATGCCGAAGAGCGCATTCGGATTTTCCAGGCGTTCGAACTCGTCCTTCGAGCGCTTCGCCCAGCGAAGGCTCATGCGCATCGACTTCGCGGCTTCGAGTTCGGTCGCGGGACGGTCGCCGATCTTGTAAGGCGTGCACTCGTCGAGCACCATCACGATGTCGGAGTTGAGCGTCTTTTGGATCTGCATCGAAATTTCGGGCGTTAAAAAGAGCTTGTTCCCGTTGATGGGGTTGCTGAATTTCACGCCCTCTTCGGTAATCTTGCGAAGTTCCCCGAGACTGAATACCTGGAAGCCGCCCGAGTCGGTGAGGATGGGCTTGCTCCACTGCATGAAGTCGTGAAGGCCCTTGTGCGCTTCGATCACTTCAAGACCCGGGCGCAGCCACAGGTGGAACGTGTTGCCGAGAATGATCTGCGAGCCCACTTCGTTCAATTCGTAGGGCGCCATCGCCTTGACGGAACCGTAGGTGCCGACGGGCATGAAGATCGGCGTCTGCACGACGCCGTGGTTGAGGGTCAGTTCACCGCGGCGGGCCTTGCCGCACGTGGTTTTGACCTTGAAGGAAAAAGCCATTTCGTTCGTGTCCTTGTGTATGGGTTCGATCAAGCACCCGGCGCCTTTTCGATGAAGCAGGCGTCGCCGTAGCTGAAGAAGCGGTACTTCGCATCGACCGCGTGGCGGTACGCTTCGAGGATGCGTTCGCGCCCGACGAGGGCGGAAACGAGCATGACGAGCGTCGACTTCGGGAGGTGGAAGTTCGTCACGAGCGCGTCGACGATGCGGAAGGTGTAACCCGGCGTAATGAAGAGCGTCGTGTCACGCGCTCCGGCTTCGACGTGACCGATACGGTCCGCGGCACTTTCGAGCGTGCGTAGGGACGTCGTACCGACCGCGATCACGCGACGGCCTTCGGCCTTCGCGCGGTTGATCTTTTCGGCAACGTCCGCGGGCATCGAATACCACTCGGAATGCATGTGGTGCTCCGAAAGCTTCTCGACGCGCACGGGCTGGAACGTGCCCGCGCCCACGTGCAGAGTGACGTATTCGATGTCGACGCCCTTTTCCTTCAAACGCTCGAGCAACTCGTCCGTGAAGTGCAACCCCGCCGTCGGTGCCGCCACGGCACCCGGGTACTTCGCGTAGACCGTCTGGTAGCGACCTTCGTCGCTCTTTTCGGCAGCGTGTTCGATGTAGGGAGGAAGCGGAACCTTGCCGAAGGCTTCCAGCACGTCGAGAACGGGACGGTTGAACTCAAGCACGAAGAATTCGCCCTGACGCCCCGTCACGGTCACGGTTTCTTCCGCGCCGTCGGCCGAAAAAATCAGCTTCGTCCCCGGCTTCGGGGACTTGCTCGCGCGCACCATGGCAATCGCGGACTTTTCGCCCGTGACGCGCTCGACGAGCGCCTCGACGGCGCCGCCCGTTTCCTTGTGCCCGAGCAGGCGCGCTTTGATGACGCGGGTGTTATTGGCGATCAACAGATCGCCCGGACGCAGGTAGGACTCGATGTCCGTGAAGTGCTTGTCTTCGATGACGTCCGTCGTGATGTGGAGAAGACGCGATGCGGAGCGGTCCGCAAGCGGATACTGTGCGATGAGCTCGGGAGGGAGCTCGAAATCAAAGTCGGAGAGAAATTGTTCCTGCATGGCTTGACCGGCCAGAGACGTTGATGACCGCTCGCAAGCAAGCGAGCGGTCGGGAAAGCAAAGTGCGTGATTGTACTTGAAAAACCTCGGCACGCGGCGACTCAGTCGCCGTCCGAGCCCGCAAGCATCAGGGGTGAGAGGAGAAGGCTCCCCGAGGAGCGACCGCCGTTCGTTGCGACGTCGCTCCCCACGGCCACGAGACCCGCCATCATGTCAATCACGTTCCCCGCCATCGTCATTCCTTCGACGGGGGCGACGATGCGGCCGTTTTCCACCCAAAAGCCCGAAGCGCCTCGCGAATAGTCGCCCGTGACGGGATTGAACCCCTGACCGATCAATTCCGTCGCGTAAAAGCCTGTTCCGAGGCGCTCAAGCATGGCAGGCAGCGTATCGCCCGCTTCGGTGCGATCGGAAACGAGCGCGAGGTTGTAGGCACCGCCCGCATTTCCCGTCGTGCGTCGGCCGAGTTTTCGGGCGCTGTAGGACGTGAGAAAGACGCCGCGCAACACGCCCCCTTCGACAACGGCACGCTCCAGTCCCGCACAACCTTCGTCGTCGAAAACGCCCGACCCCATCGCACCGACCGTGTACGGGGACTCCAGGACGGAAACGTGCGAGGGGAAAACGGCCGTTCCTTCGCGCCCCTCCAGACACGAGGCGTGACGGTAGAGCGCCCCGCCCCAGAGGAGCTCTTCGAGCATGTCGAGCAACCCCGTTGCGATGCTCGCGTCGACGAGTACGGGCACCGTACGATTCGAAAGGGGCCTTGCCCCCAGGCGCGCCACGGCGCGCTCGGCGGCGAGCCGCCCGAGCGCTTCGGGGCTTTTCAGGCAGGCGAACTTTCGTTCTTCGGTCCAGGCGTCGCCGCGCTGCATGCCTCGGGCATCCTCGGCAATGGAGCCGAGATCCATGCTGTGCCGACCGTATCGGTAGCCCGCGCAAAAACCCAGGGTGTTCGCGAGCGTAAAGGCGCCTTCCGACGTCGCAAAATGCGCGCCGTCCGAATTCGTGATTCGGGAGTCGTAAGCCTCGGCGGCCGATTCCATGCGCGAGAGAAGCGCCGCTGCGTCCTCCACGGTCCCCGTCCAGGGGTGCCAGAGGTCGAGTTCGCGGAATTCGGTCTGAAGGTCCCGCTCGTCGGGAAGTCCCGTCGCCGGATCTTCCGCCGAGACGGCGGCGATCTCCGCGGCACTCTTCAGAACCGCTTCCATCGCGCGCTCCGAAAGGTCGGAGGTGCTCGCTCTGCCTCGGCGCCTTCCTTTCCAGACGGTTACGGTGAGAACCGTCTCGTCCGAGTGCTCGACCGATTCGATGTCACCCCTGTGCGTTGCGACCGAGAGACCTTTGTCAACGCTCACTTCGGCACACGCCTCGTCCGCGCCGAGCTGCTTCGCGCGCTCGATCGCCCAACGGGCGAGCTGTGCAGTGGTCTCAAGGGAAGCGTCCGGCGAAGGGAAAGCGGAATTCGTCATGACTGAAAACTCTGCGGAGCGTATTCGATAAACGAAACCTCGGAACCTCGTTCGGAGCGCGTTCCGTCTCCTCTGAAAGGACGAGCGACGCGTCCACCGAGGCTTCGGGGAAACTCGTTATCATAAGGGGTTTCGAACCCCTGAACTTTTCTGAACGAACGGTGCCGCCCATGCGTGAGGACGCCTACTACGACGAAGACGACGAATCGGAAGACCGCTATCGAGGCCCTTCCAAATCGCAGCTGAAACGCGAACAGCTCGAACTGCAGGATCTCGGCAAGGAGATGACGAAACTCGGCGACGATCAGCTCAAGCGCATCGATCTCCCGGAAGACGTGCTTGTTGAGATTCTCGAATTCCGCCGCATGCGCTCCTTCGGAGCGCAACGCCGACAGTTGCAGCTCATCGGCAAGAAGATGCGCAACATGGACCCGAAGGCCGTGCGCGAAGCCATCGACCGCGCGACGGGTGAATCCAAAGCCGCTGTGGCGCTCCTGCACCGTTGCGAAACGCTACGCGAACAGATGATTGCGGACGACAAGGCCCTCACGAAGTTCATCGACGAGCATCCCGGCGTCGACATTCAAACGCTTCGCGGTCTCGTGCGCAACGCCCGCCGCGAACGCGAACTGCAAAAGCCCCCGAAGAGCGCTCGCGAACTTTACAAGTTCCTGCACGCGTTGCTTGACGAACCCGTCTCCCTCTACGCGCCCGACGACGAGGACGAGGAAGACGGCCGCTGACCAAGCGCATTCGCAAAGTTTCATTCCGGCCGTCGGCTTTTCCGACGGCCTCTCTTTTGGAGGACGAGCATGAAGCCGCCCCGCAGCACCGAGAACGAACTCATCCTCGGTCTTGTTTCGATTTCCGACCGTGCGAGCCGCGGTCAGTACACGGACGAAGGCATTCCCAATCTCGAAGCCTGGTGCAAAAAGGCCATTACAAACCCCATTCGGGTTCACAAGCGCCTGATTCCGGACGAACGCTTTGAAATCGAAAAAACGCTTCGCGAGTTGGTCGACATCATCGGCTGCGATCTCATTCTCACGACGGGCGGGACGGGACCCGCCCGTCGCGATGTGACGCCCGAGGCGACGCTCGCCGTCGCGACGCGCGAACTGCCCGGCTTCGGCGAACAGATGCGGGCGATTTCGGGCCACTTCGTGCCCACCGCGATTTTGTCGCGCCAGGTGGGAGTTCTTCGTGAAACGCCCGACCATGCCGCGCTCATTCTCAATCTGCCCGGACGCCCCAAGGCAATTGCCGAAACGCTCGAAGGCCTGCGCGACGACGACGGGAAAGTACTTGTGAACGGCATTTTCGCCGCCGTTCCCTACTGCATCGACTTGATCGGCGGCCCCTACATCGAGACGAACGAGGCGGTGGTCGAAGCCTTTCGCCCGAAGAGCGCCCGCCGTCCGAAAGCGGCTGCGGCCGCCGAGGGAGCAAAGACCGAAGCCGCTCCGGAGTCCGCCAAGCCCGTCGAGTCCCAAGCGACTCCCGCTCAGGGAACACCCGAACCGAAGCCCGAAACGAAACCCGAGCCGAAGGCGGATGCCTGCATCGAAGTCCGTGAGGAACGAACCGAGCCCGTTCGCGAACGCGAACCCGCTCCGGCACCGTTCGAACCGTCCGACATCGTCTTTGCGACGCCCCGCAGCACGAATGCACCCGCGGACCTTACGCTCGTCTGGTTGCACGGGCTCGGTGCCGACAATCGCGATTTCCTTCCGCTTGCGGATGAAATCCTGCATCAGGACGGCCCCGTCTGCCGTCTCGTGATGCCCAACGCTCCGGTGCGCGAATTGACGCTCCACCCGGGTTATCCGCTTCGCGGTTGGTACGACCTGCGCAGCCACACGATCGACGAAAATGAAGACGTGATCGGCATTCGCGAGTCCGCGGCTCGTGTTTCGGCCCTGATCGACGAACTCGAAGCGAACGGCATTCCCCGCCGTCGCATCGTCCTCGGAGGCTTCTCCCAGGGGGCGGCTGTTTCGCTCTATGCGGGTCTGCGTCTTTCCGCCCCGATCGGCGGCATTGCCGCGCTTTCGGGCTACCTGCCGCTGGCTCAGCGTCTCTATTCGGAAGCGACGGCCGCAGGCCGTGCGACGCCCGTCTTCATGGCGCACGGCGTCTTCGACAGCGTTGTTTCGCCCGTCACCGCAGAGCGCAGCGCAAGCGTCATCCGCGAAGTGGCTCCCGCCTTCTCGTGGAAGACCTACGACATGGAACACGAAGTGGGGGGCGAAGAGCTCTACGACCTCGGGCGGTTCCTGCGCTCCGTGGCTCAGAGCTTCTGAGCTTGCCCTCATAAAGCGCCGACCCTTGGCGGCGCTCAGCCGAGATTCGCGACCTCCAAGAAGGGGGCCGTGGCATCCTTCGGGGAAAGAATCGGCACTTCGACACCCCACGCGACGGCGAGCGTCGGATCGTTCCATCGAACGGCTCCTTCGCTCGCCGGATCGTAATAGGCGTCGGTTTTGTATTGAAAAAGAACGTCGTCCGTCAGCGTGAGAAAGCCGTGCGCAAAGCCCTTCGGGATGAAGAGCATCGTGTGGTCGTGCGCCGAGAGTTCGACCGCAATCCACCGAAACCGCGTCGGGCTTCCCGCCCGAATGTCCACGATCACGTCCCGCACGGCTCCCGTCAAGCACCGTACGAGCTTGGCCTGTGCCGAAGCCCCCCGCTGGAAGTGCAACCCGCGCAACGTCCCCTTTCGACGCGTCCAGCTTTCGTTTTCCTGCACGAAACGTGGCAATGTACACGTCCGATCGCGCAGACTGAGCGTTTCCGAAAAGTACCCCCGATCGTCGTCATGAACGTTCGGATAGAGAAGCATCGGTCCGTCGAGCTCGAGTCGTTCGACGCGCATGGTGAAATCTCCAAGTCTCCGACAGGGTGCGCCGTCGGCGCGCCGAAAAACAAAAAAGCCCAGGCGATCGATCGTCGACTGGACTTTTCAGTGATGGTCCCCAGAGTGAGACTCGAACTCACACGGTTTTACCCGGCGGATTTTGAATCCGCTGCGTCTACCATTCCGCCATCCGGGGAGAGGAGACGAAGTATATCAGAAGCGCCCCCGTTTCGGTTCGGAAGCACGGTAATTTTTCATCGTTCGTCCCGACAGACGTCCGAGTCGACGGCTTGAATCGGTTCGATTTTCTGCGTCGCGTCCGCCCGGCGGACGGCTTCGATCCGCTCGTGCACCGTTTCCCCGTTCGGTGCGCGCCAATCGGGCGCCACGTCGCGTAACGGCACCAAGACGAAGAGCCGCTCCGTCATGCGGGGGTGCGGAAGCGTGAGGAAAGCACTCGATCGCACTTCCCCGTCAACCTCAAGAAGATCCAGATCGAGCGTGCGCGGGGCGTTGTGAACGCCCGCGGGCCGCACGCGACCGCGGCGCTTCTCGATCGCCTGCAGTTCGTGCAGAAACGCTTCGGGCGTTCCCTCAAACGTTACGGCCACCACCGCATTCACGTAGTCGGGCCCCGAAGAATCGACGGGCGACGTGCGGTAAAAACGGCTGACTCGCAGAATCTCGACGCCCGGGAGCGTGCGCATGTCGTCGAGCGCCGCATTCAACGTTTCGACGGGACTGCCGAGGTTGGCGCCGAGCGCAACGAACGCTTTTTTCATTCCGCCGACTCCACTTTGCTTCGGGACGAACGGCGGCGGGGGCGGCGACGACGCTTCGAAGCGCTTGTCGTTCTCTCCGACGAACCGCCCTGCGTATCGGCCGAGTCTTTCTTGCGTTGGCTCGCCGCACTCTGACGCGCCTCGCGCTGCGCGGCTTCGATCATTTCGTGGCGTTCGTCTTCCGAAGCCTCCGCAAAGGTTTCCCACCACGTAACGAGCTCGGGCTCGGTTTCACCCACGAGGGAACGCAACAGCAGGAAGTCGTACGCGGCTCGATAACGCGGGTGGTTGATCACCGCAAAGGGGTTCTTGCCGGTGCGACGCTCCAACTTTGCCTGCATCATCCAAAGGTCGTGCATGTCGACCTGGTACCGACGCTGAATCGAGAGCTGCTGACACTGCGTGGCCAAAACGTCCTGAGAGGCCGAATATAGCGCCCCCATGTACGACATGCCGCGCGCCTCGAAGTTGTGGCGCCATCGTTTGAGAACCTGGGGCCAAAGGAGCGTTCCGAAGAGAAACGAGGGCGAAATCTTCTTCCCGACGGCAATGCGTTCGTCCGTTCGCTGAAGCGCCAACATGAGGAAGCGCTCCCCGTCAGGCTCCGAGAGAATCACGTCGAGCACCGGGAAGACCGCTTTTTGCAGGCTCTCCTTTCGAAGCGCCTTCACGCATTCGACGGCGTGACCGCAGGTAAAGAGTTTCAGGAGCTCGTCGACGAGGCGGGCCGTGGGCACGTTCGAGAGGAGTTTCGCCATTTCGGCAATGGGCCGTCGCGTCTGCGACTCGATTTCGAAACCGAGCTTCGAGGCGATACGCACCGCGCGTAGCATGCGCACGGGGTCTTCACGGTAACGTTCGGCGGGCTCGCCGATCATGCGCAGGCGCTTCTTGCCGATGTCTTCAAACCCGCGGTGGTAGTCGTAGAGCTCTTCGGTGGCGGGATCGTAATAGAGGGCATTGATCGTAAAGTCGCGACGTGCCGCATCCTCCCACATTTCGCCGAAGACGTTGTCGGAAATGACGCGACCCGAAGCGTCCTTGCGCACGCCAGCGCCTTCGAGCGCGCGGAAAGTCGAGCACTCGATGATTTCACGGCCGAAAATGACGTGAACGAGTCGGAAACGACGCCCGATGATGACGGCGCGACGTTGCGCGCGCTTCACCTGTTCGGGCGTGGCGTCCGTGGCCACGTCGAAATCCTTCGGCTTGACGCCGAGAAGGAGGTCGCGCACGGCCCCGCCCACGATGTAGGCCCTGAAACCTCGGGCATGGAGCAGTTCGCACGTGCGCTTGGCTTCCCACGAAACGAGGTCGGGCGAAATACCGTGCTCCTCCTTCGTGTAAATGCGAGGTTCCTTCACGACGGTCGTATCGGGCCCCGAACCCATGAAGGCGCGGACGCGACGAATGATGCTGTCAAACATGGTGTGCTTCCCCAAAAATGTCGAGTACCGTCCAACCGCGCGCTTCGGCTTCCCGGCGCAACTTCGGGTCGGGATTGACGGCAACGGCGGCGCCCCCCTCAGTATCCGCGGCATAGTTGAGAAGCGGCAGATCGTTGACGGAATCGCTGTAGGCCGTCACCGAGAGCGGCTCCTTCGCATCGAGCGTTCGCACGAAGTCCTTGACGAGCGAAAGCTTCCCTTCGCCGTACGAGTGCGACCCCGTGAAATTCCCGGTGAATTCGCCCTCGGGCGTTTCTTCGGGTGCAACGGCCGCCAGGTTGGGGATGCCGAAGAGCCGGGCGACGGGTTCGGTCACGTAGCGGTTCGTACCCGTTGCAAGAAGGAGTACGGCCCCCTCGGCACGCTCTTTTTCAACGAGCGCCGCAGCTTCCGGCCGCAGAGCGGGTTTCACGACCGACTCGACGAAGGACGCCCGCCAGAAGTCGAGCTCTTTGCGGGGAAAGCGCGCGAGCAATTCCGTATGGAAACGCACCAATTCTTCCGGAGAGAACGTGCCCGCGCGGTACGCCTCGGCAAACGCATCGACCTTGGCGTCGAAAGCCCGCAGGTCGAGTCCGGCGCACTTCGCCACCCAGCGAGGCCACCGGTTCCCCGTATCCACGGGGAGCAACGTGTCGTCTAAATCAAAAACGGCTAATTTCATTCTTAACAGACTGCTGTCCGTGACGAAGCGCGGAACGACGCCTCAATGGAGATCCAGAACGTCGGCCGCCTCGCGGATCACGGCAAGGGAGACGCGGCGCTTACCGCGAAGCCCCAATTGATTGGCAAGATCCAAAACGCGAGTGAGCGTGCGCATGTCGCGCGGCAAGTGCGTCGTCATCCACCGCTCGATGTCGGGCGTCATGCGAATGCCGCGCAAAGACGCGAGGCGCGCGAGCACCTGAAAGCGCTCCTCTTCGTCAAGCGGCTTGACGGCATAGGATAGGCCCCAGGCGAGGCGGCTGCGAATCGCCTCGGCCAACTTGAGCTTTTGCGGCGCCGTGCGCCCGGCACAGATCAATTTGGCCGCCGGATCGGCATAAACCGCATTCTGAAGCGCAAAGAGCTGTCGCGCATACCCGAGATCGAGGTCGTGAACGTCGTCCACCGTGTAGAGCGGCGTTCCCGCCTTGAAGACGGGGACGCGAAACTGAGACGTGCCGTTTCCGGGATTCACGGCCTTCAGAAGATGCGTAAGACCGCACCCCTGCGGACCGTAGAGGTAAAGGAACTTCGGTCCGCTTCCCTGCGCCATCTCCCGAAGCACGGCCACGACCTCTGCGTTCGCACCGACGACGAAGTTGTCGAGCGTCGGAAGGTCGCGCTCCTGAAGTTCAGGGAGATCGAGTAGATATTGATCGGGTTCCTGCATGCCGGCTGTCACATTGAGGTCTGCATCACAAAACTGTGCAGAGTTTACCTCGAATCCGCCGTCTTCTGGCTTGCCCTAGGGCGCGAAACCGACGACCGAGATCGCGCTGCGCTGTAGACGCGCTTCGCCGCAACCGTTTTCAGTCGACCTTGTGCCGACAAGCCGCGGGGTCGATGTCTTATACTTCAAGCACTTTTCATCAACCACTACCGGACCCGTCCTCGCAACCCGATGCTCCCCGTCGATTGCGCTTTGTCCGGCCGGGCTCCGGGAGTTCCTACCCTTCCGTGAGACTATCCATGAGTCAACTTTCCTACGCGGCTGCCGGCGTTTCCATCGATGCCGGCGACGAGCTCGTCGAACGCATTAAGCCTGCGGCCAAGCGCACGCTCATCCCCGGCGTTCTCGGTTCCATCGGCGGCTTCGGCGCCCTCTTCGAAGTCAGCAAAGAGTACAAGAACCCCGTCCTCGTCACCGGTACGGACGGCGTGGGTACGAAGCTGATGCTCGCCTTCCGCCTCGGCCGCCACGACACGGTCGGTCAGGACCTCGTTGCGATGAGCGTGAACGATATTCTGGTGCAGGGCGCAAAGAGTCTTTTCTTCCTCGACTACTACGCCTGCGGAAAGCTTGACGTCGACGTTGCCTCGCGCGTCGTGGCGGGTGTGGCCAAGGGGTGCGAGCTGGCCGGTTGCGCATTGATCGGCGGCGAAACCGCCGAAATGCCCGGCATGTACCCCGAAGGCGAATACGACCTCGCGGGCTTTGCGGTCGGCGTCGTCGAAAAGGATCAGATCATCGACGGCTCCACGATTTGCCCGGGCGACGTCGTCCTCGGTCTGGCTTCGAGCGGCCCCCACTCGAACGGTTTCTCCCTCATTCGCAAGGTCGTTGAAGTGTCCGGCGCCGACTGGTCGATGCCCTTTGACGGCGTCACGCTCGCCGACCGCGTCATGGAACCCACCCGCATCTACGTGAAGTCGGTTCTCGAAGTCATGAAGCAGGTCACGATCAAGGGTATGGCCCACATCACCGGGGGCGGCCTCATCGAAAACGTGCCCCGCGTTCTTCCCGAAGGCGTTCAGGCCCGCATCGACGGCGCGTCCTGGACCCGTCCCGCGATCTTCGACTGGCTTGAAGAAAAAGGCAACATCGACCGCCATGAAATGCACCGCGTCTTCAACAACGGTATCGGCATGGTTGTGATCATCAAGGCCGAAGACGCCGACAAGGCCAAGCAGGCCTTCGAAGCCGCCGGCGAAAAGGTCTTCACGCTCGGCTCGATCGTCAAACGCCCCGAAGGCGAAGCCGCCTGCGTGGTGCTGTAAGAATTTCCAGGCACCCTTAGGTGAGCTTATGTGCGTGGGCACTACCTAGCGCCCACGCCTTGGTTTTCTTTTGTCCTCTTTAAGACATCAATTCTCGTAGCCCCTTCTTTCCTGATCATGAACCGATTTCAAGTTACACGAGCTGCCAATCTGCTTGGATATCGACTCTTTCCAAAGGTAACCAATGCAGACGCTCGTCGTTTCAGGGATCACCTCAAATACCAATGTCGGCTTTACCCTGTTCAGGAAAGACTAGAGTATCCCACCCATCGAGAACCCATTAAACCTTGGGCGTTTATCCGAGCCTACAATGAAATATCAACCATTGAAGCCTCATTGAACAGCATACTTCCACTCATCCAGAACGGCGTCATTGCTTATAATGATTGCAACGATGGAACGGCAGAGTTCATTCAAAAATTCTGTCGAAAACACCCGGGCTTTATTCCGTTCCACTACCCATTTCAGGTATTTCCCTCCAACAGTGAAGAATACAAAAACAAAAATTTAAACTACAAAAACACTCTGGCTGCATATTACAATGCCGCACTATCCTTCATCCCGAGAGGCGAGTGGGTTATTAAGATTGATTGCGATCTTGTGTTTTTTGAAGAACCGTTGAAATGGTCTCTTTCACTACCTCAAAGAGACACAGATTTTGTTTCTTTTTCGCGAATGGACCTGGCCGTCATCAACAACGAAATTCGCTTTATCAGATACTCCAGACCCAATGATCACTTTTTGATCAAAAATGATGGTTTTTATTTCAGGAATGATTCTGGCTATCTTCCTGACGGTCGATTCTGGGCTTGGGAAGTCTTGGTTCGAAAGCCTTCTCGCTTCATCTTCCCTGAGTGTTCTTGTCTCCACTTCCCTTTCCACAAGGAGTGGCGACCGATTCCAGATTATGTCAAAACCTATGATTTAAACAGCTCCCTATCTTCGATTTCCAAATTGGAAATTTCAGAGGAGCTCTTCAACAAAAACAACATTCAATCCATCGTTGACTCGTTCAAACCCATAAATTCAAACCTCTAAATTAAAAAAGCTCTTGAACACTCAAGAGCTTTTTTTGTACTGGCATCCCAAAAAAATATTAACCCATTCTCCCAGAACTAAACTGCAAGCACCTACCAAATCCATGCATACTGTCTATTTCTGATCCAGATTTTTATCCATGTTATTTAGCTCCTGACCAACCTGACGAGGGCTGAGATGCCCGGAGTAAGTCGGATGCAGCATCTGCTCACGTCGATGGCCTAGTGGTAACCTCCCGAGCGCATAGCCAAACTGTCAGGATCGAAATCGGGCTACCTCATCAGGGTGCGAGCTGCATCAAAAAATTCCTAAGACTCAATACCAACACGCATTGAACCTATGCACTGAATATGTATTTTCAGTGATCCCCCATCGTCCATTCCCTAAGGGCTTAGGAGAGAAATACTCTCTCGGGAAGATCACAGAACCATCTTTAAGATGCAATTCTTTCCCATCAAGCTTCACGCCGTACTCAGAGCGAACCAACTTACTGACGAAGCGCACATTTGCAACATCAATATAGGCTCGACGAAGACGAATTGTCTTATACCACTCCAAAAGCATACCAAGGCACGGATGCCCCCGAACCGAGCCAAACGTACTCATCGTGACCTGAGTTGGTGCCTCATAACACGTAAAAAACGGCAACATCAACAGATCATCAAAGGGACGTAGTACCTCGACATCCGTATCCATATAAACACCCCCATACTGATGGACGGCATACAACCGTGCCACATCCGACACGTATGCCCAACATTTTCGCTTTATAGCATCTTCAACATAGGGAAACTTTTCCATCGGAAAATTATCCTCATTCCATAGCATAATCTTCCAATCTGGCATTACCTTACTCCAGGTTGCCATGCATTCATGGCAAAGAGCTGACATTCCTCCGCCACCAAACCAAGCATAATGAATAATCTTAGGTACTGTTTTCTGATCCGAAAGACTCCCCTTGTTTCTTTCTCTCGACGAAAGGAAACGATCAACCTTAAACTTAATCAAATCAAGGCTAAGATAAACATTCCGGAGTGCATTATTCATTTTTACTTATAACGTAAACAAAACTCGTAAACAAAACTCTGTTAAATATTTGCAACGTCCACTACGTATTCCAAATTCCAGCCGCGCATCCAGGTGATTTGACGCTTAGCCAACTGACGAGTGGCGGCGATACCCGACAAACGGAAGGCGGACGCATCGCATCGTCCGCTCAAAAAGTCGACGGCCTGGCGATAACCCACCGCGCGCATGGCCGGACTGTCGGGATCGAAATCGGGCCGCTTCATCAGGGCGCGCACTTCGTTGAGGAACCCGTCGCGAAGCATGGCGTCGAACCGCGCCTCGATACGGGCATGGAGTTCTTTGCGATTTTCGGGAAGGATCCCGATCGTAACGCACTGCAGGGGCGACTCCGTCTTCTCTTCGTGGAAGGACGAAATGGGGCGCCCCGTCATGCGAAAAACTTCGAGCGCGCGACCGATGCGCTGACTGTCGTTCGGGGCAAGACGCCGAGCCGTTGTCGGATCGACGCGCGCGAGTTCGGCGTGCATGGCAGGCCAACCGAACCGAGCTGCCTCTTCGGCGACCTCGGCCCGCACCTCGGGCGTGCTGCTCGGCATGTCGTTCAGACCGTCGCGAAGCGCCTTGGCGTAAAGCATCGTTCCGCCCACGATCAAAGGCACCCGCCCCCGGGCCCGAATTTCGGGAACGAGCCGCAGGGTATCCTCCAGAAATTCGGCCGCGCTGTAGCTTTCGCCGATGTCGCGGATATCGATCAGATGGTGAGGACAGACCGAACGCTCTTCAAGCGTCGGCTTCGCCGTTCCGATGTCCATCCCCCGATACACGAGCGCCGAATCCATGGAAATGATTTCGACGGGAATGCGTCGGGCAATTTCCAGCGACAAGGCGGATTTTCCCGAAGCCGTCGGTCCGATGATCATCACCGCATCGGGCTTGCGTTCCGTCATTACTTGCCTCTCATGAAAAGTTTGTCGAGTTCCGCGACCGTCAATTGCGTCCAGGTCGGACGACCGTGATTGCACTGATCCGACCGTTCCGTGCGCTCCATCGCACGCAGAAGCTCTTCCATTTCCTTCATGGCGAGCTTGCGGTTGGCACGGATCGAACCGTGGCAGGCCATGGTCGCGAGAATCTTATTGCGCGCTTCTTCGATCAGGGAGCTTTCGCCATAGGCCTCCAGGTCTTCGAGCACCGCACGCACCGTGTTTTCGAGCGCCGTAATGGGTGCATCGTGCAGGATCGCCGGCACGGCACGAAGCGCGAGCGAATCGGGGCCCGCAACCGAAAGCTCGATTCCCATCTCCTTCAACGCGTCCGAGTGCTCTTCGAAGGTCGCCATCTCGACGGCCGAGACGCGAATCACCTGCGGGAGAAGGAGCGGCTGCACGGGCATCGCGTGCAAGGCCATCGAGGCCTTCAGTTTTTCATACGTGATGCGTTCGGCCGCGGCGTGTTGATCGACGATGACAAGGCCCTCCTCGTTTTCGGCAATCACGTAGAGACCGGCGATCTGAGCGACGGGCCGCCCGAGGCGCCCCGTCGGCAGGGCGTCACTCGGCAGAACGGGTTCGGACTTCGGTTCCTCGCGCAGGCGAACGGGCTCGACGGACTCCTCGGGCGGCACGAGGCTCTCGGGCGTCGCAACGTTCGTCCGAGATTCGGCCTCATCACCGACAGCGTCGACGGCTTCGGCAATGTCGGCCGCATCAACTTCGACGCCGTTGTCGAACACAAAAGCACTTTGATCGGCTGGTGCGGAAGGCAACGCGGGAGCGGGAGCGGGGCTCGGGAAGTCCCGGAAGCTTTGCGACAGACGCGCGCCCGAGGAGGTGTTTGGATCAAGGACGTAGTCCCTGACGGCTTCCGACGCACCGAAAAGACGCAGGGCCGAATCGACGGCCGACGCCGAGGGGCGTTCCGCCCCTTCGGAGGCCGTGCGGAACGTCGCGGCGATGCGCGCCTCGGATTCGCGGTGCGGCTCATAGCGCGGCTCGTACCGGGGACGGGGCGCAAAGGTTACATCCGAGGCCGTCGCCGAGTCGGCAAGCCCCTCGTCTGCAACCGTGCATTCGTCCGAAAGGCGATCCGCCTCTTCACCCGCCCGCGGGGGTGCCAACGCCTCGCCGACCGCCCGGTCGACGAAGGAATGGATCCGCTGCGTGTTGCGAAAGCGCACTTCGGTTTTCGTAGGATGCACGTTCACGTCCACCTCGGCGGCGGGCACCGTGAGAAAAAGACAATAGAGGGGCTGCGCCTGCCCGTGAAGCACGTCCTGGTACGCCTGACGCACGGCGTGCGCGAAGGTTCGGTCGCGCACGAAACGACCGTTGACGAAGAGATACTGCGCATCGCCCTTCGGTTTCGAGACGGTCGGCAGTCCGACGAGACCCGTAAGGCGCATCCCCAAGTCTTCCGCGTCGACCGAACGGTGCCCGCTCTCGAACGCCCTCGGCATCAGTGCGACGATGCGTTCGTCCTGCGTTTCGACGGCCGGAAGGTCGAAAATATGGCGACCGTTCTGGTACAGGACAAAGCGCACCGCAGGATTGGCCAAAGCGATGCGATGGAGCTGCGCGACGACGTGCGCGTTCTCCGTCGCCTCGGACTTCATGAATTTGCGCCTGGCGGGCGTCTTGTAAAAGAGGTCGCGCACCTCAATGCGCGTGCCCTGCTGAGGCCCCGCCGAGGGGACGAGTTCGCCTTCGGAAAGCTCCCAGGCGCGGTCGGCCCCCGTTGCACGGCTTTGAATCGTCACCGCCGACACCGAATCGATCGATGCGAGCGCTTCGCCGCGAAAGCCGAGCGTCGAAACATTTTCAAGATCAAGGAGATTGCGGATCTTGCTCGTCGCGTGGCGCTTGAGCGCGAGCGGGAGCTCGTCCTTCGGGATGCCGCAGCCGTCGTCCGTGACGACGATGCGCTTCAAGCCTCCCCCGTCGATACGTACTTCGACATTCATGGCACCCGCGTCGACGGCGTTTTCCACGAGTTCTTTGACGACCGACGCGGGGCGCTCGATCACCTCACCCGCCGCAATCTGACTGATGAGCTCGGAGGAAAGTTCCCGAATGGGAGGACGGCGATTCTCAGACGGCATGAAGATCCTTGAGGCGGGATTACAAAATCCTGAAGAACGGTTAAGCCGCGCTTCGGGTGTCTTCAGTATGATATGGAACATTTGTCATAGGTCCACAGCACACCGCACCATGGATTTTATCGAGCTCATCGTCGATCTTTTCACGAACGCCGACCATTTTCTGGTCCACCTCGCGACCAACTACGGGACGCTGATCTACGCGGCGATGTTCATCATCTTCTTTCTGGAGACGGGCTTCGTGGTCATGTCGTTTCTGCCCGGAGACTCGCTTCTTTTCGTGGCGGGTACCGTAGCCGCCTCCGGAACAGCCAGTCCCTGGATGATCATGCTCGCCGTGATCCTCGGTGCCGTCTTCGGCAATTCCGTCGGCTACGCCACGGGGAAGTGGCTGGGCAACAAGATCTACGACGGGAGCATCTCCTGGATCAACGCCTCCAAGCTGCAGCACGCCCATGCGTTCTACACGGACCACGGCGGCAAGACGATTCTCCTCGCCCGTTTCATTCCGATCGTGCGCGCGTTCGCTCCGCTCATCGCGGGCGCAGCCCGCATGAACGGCCTGCGGTTCGAGCTTTTCAGCGGCGCGGGCGCCGTCATCTGGGCGGTGACGATTGTGGGGGCGGGCTACCTCTTCGGCAACGTTCCCTTCGTCAAGAACAACCTCTCGCTCATTCTTCTTCTCGGCATCGTTGCGGCGCTCCTCGGCCCGGTCGTGGTGGGATTTGCCTGGAAATACTTCCAGACATGGCAGGCACAAAAGCAAAAGACCGAGGAAAACGCCTGAAAATCGGAAACACCTCGGGATAACCCCGTAAAGGGCCGCGCAAGCGGCCCTTTTTCATGGAAATTACATATGGGTTCTCTAGAATGGTCTATCGATCTTACCTTTCACGGCTCCGAGGACAACCCGAATCACCATGACCGAGACGCAGACGCCCGAATCCGCCGCTGCCACCACCGCCATTGCGGCCGCTCAACCGGAAGCACCCGCCAAACCTAAAGCCCGCGCCACGAAACCCCGTGTCAAAACCGGCACGCGCAAGGCGCCCGCACGAGCCGCACGAGCTGCGGTCGACGATGACTTGCCGCCTCCGCTTCCCTCCGCGGAAGGCGTCACGGATCTCTCGGATCCCCGTCTTTACATCAACCGCGAAATCAACTGGATCGAGTTCGATCGTAAGGTGCTCGACGAAGCGTGCGATCCGAACGTGCCGCTTCTGGAGCAACTCAAGTTCCTCTCGATCTTCTACAACAACCTCGACGAATTCTTCATGGTGCGCGTCTCCAACATCTGCCGACAGATGAAGGGCGGTGCCTCGTCGAGCTCTCCCGACGAACTGCCTCCCGCCAAGCAGCTCGCGGAAATCCGCAAGCGCGTTCTGGGGCTTCTCAACCGCGCTCAGAATCACTGGCGCCTGAACCTGCACCCGGCCCTTATGGAACGCGGCGTGCGCCTTGTTCGCTACAAGGACCTCACGGACCGTCAGAAGTCCTTCCTCGAAGGGTACTTCGACAACGAGATCTACCCGATTCTTACCCCGCAGGCGATCGACCCGGGGCACCCCTTCCCGACGATTTCCAACACGAGCCTCAATTTCCTCGTGAAGCTCGAATCCGAAGAAGGTCTCGTTCGGTACGCTCGTCTGAAGTGTCCGAACAACATGTCGCGCTTCATCTTCGTGCCCCGTACAAAGGAGTCGACCTACAACGAACTCGGCTTCAACTCCAACAGCCGCGACGACGACATCATCCTGCTCGAAGATCTGATTCGCGAACATATCGGCGCGCTCTTCCCCGGGCACCGCGTCTCGGCGTCGATGCTCTTTCGCATCACCCGCAACACGGACCTCGAAATCGAAGAGGACGAAGCGGACGACCTTCTTGAGGCCGTCAAGGACTTCGTCGACCAGCGCCGCTTCGGCGACGTCATTCGCCTTGAACTTGAGCACGGGTCTGATACGGAACTCTCAAGCTTCCTCGTCGACCGTCTTGAGCTCCTCCCCTTCCAGATCTACCGTGTGAAAGGCCCCTTGGCGATGTCGGAATTCATGCCGCTCATCGGCCTCGACCGTCCGAACCTCAAGGATCCCTCCTATAAAGGACTGGAACCCGCGTTCGTTCAGGAGGGCGACGTCTTTGCAACGACACGCAACCACGACATCCTGCTCTACCATCCCTACGAAAGCTTCTCGGGCGTGCTCGATTTCATTCGCCGCGCTTCGGTCGATCCGCAGGTGGTGGCAATCAAGCAGACGCTTTACCGTTGCGGCAACAACAGCCCCATTGTCGCCGCCCTCATCGACGCCCGCCGACGCGGCAAGCAGGTGACGGCCGTCGTCGAACTGAAGGCACGCTTTGACGAAGAACGCAACATCAACTGGGCCGAAGAGATGGAAAAGGCGGGGGTCAACATCGTCTACGGCTTCGTCGGCCTCAAGATCCACGCCAAGCTTTGTCTCGTCGTTCGTCGCGAGGCGGACGGCATGAAGCGCTACGTACACATTTCGACGGGGAACTACAACCCCTCGTCCGCGAAAATCTATACGGACTACGGGTTGCTCACGGCCGACAACGACATTTGCGCCGACGTCTCCGACCTCTTCAACGTGATGACGGGCTATTCGTCCCAGACAAAGTATCGTCAGCTCGTCGTCTCGCCCCACTCGACGCGCACGTCGATTCTCGAGCACATCCGCAAGGAAGTGGAATGCCACAAGGCGAACGGCAACGGTCGCATCATCTTCAAGTGCAACCAGCTCGTCGACCGCCACATCATCCGCGCGCTCTACGAAGCGAGTCAAGCGGGTGTTCGCATCTCGCTCATCATCCGCGGCATCTGCTGTCTGCGTCCCGGCATCCCCGGCATCAGCGACAACATCACCGTGACGAGCATCGTGGGTCGATTCCTCGAGCACGCCCGCGCCTACTGGTTCGACCATGCGGGCGAGCCCGTCGTGCTGATCGGCTCGGCCGACCTCATGCCGCGCAATCTCGACGGACGCATCGAGGTTCTCGTTCCGGTACTCGACAAGAGCATCCGCGACCGCCTCAAGCGAAGCCTCGACCTGCAACTTGCCGACAACGTCCAGAGTTGGACCATGGGAAGCGACGGCCGCTATACTCGTCAGACCGTAAAACGAGGCGAAAAGGCCGTGGATTCGCAGGATTACCTCGCGAAGCATTACGGCCAGATTTGATTTCAACCCGTTGACCCGGCACGCCCGATCTCCGGATCGGGCGTGCTTTTTTTGGAAAGCATGTCCGAACCCACTCCCCCAGTTGCCGTCGTCATCCCCGTCTACAACATGGCACGCTATTTGGCGCCGTGCTTGGATTCGGCTCTGACTCAAACCTATCCGAACTTCCGCATCTTTGCCGTGGACGACGGATCGACAGACGAGTCGCCCGCGATCCTCGGCGAGTACGCCGCGCGGCACGCCAATCTCACCGTCATCCGGCAGAGCAACAAAGGGTTGGCCGGAGCGCGCAATACGGGCATCAGGTCAGCGCTTGCGGCCCCCGAGCACTTCGACTACGTCTTCTTTTTCGACAGCGACGACCTCCTCAAGGAGAACACGCTGAGTGCCTGCGTGAATGCCGCGCTGACGCATCGGTGCGACCTGGTGACCTGCGGCGTGCAGTGCTTCGACCAAAACGGCGACACGCCCGCTCCACCCCTTCCGAAGGGCGGTCGCATCACCCAAGCGGAGGCCATTCGGCGCTTTTTCTCGCCCCAGTGGACCGACTCTGCCGTGAGTCACTTTGCGTGCAACAACCTCTACGCCCGCTGGCTTCTCGAGAAGATTCCCTTCGACGAGCGCTTCCGCAAGGGCGAAGATCAGCCGTTCCTCGTCTCCGTGCTCGCCGCCCTCGAGTCGGTTGCTCTGGTGCCGGAAAATCTCTACCTCTATCGCCTCCGGGGTTCGAGCATCTCGAAGTCGAAAAGCAAAAGCAAGCTTCAGCTCGACTACTTCCTCGATACGCTTGAAGCCCCCGAAACGCCGGATGCGATGAAAACCGGTCTCTTCGATCGTGCCTTCAACGTATGGTGGCAGGACCTCAACCTGGCGTACCAAACGGACGACAAGGACTACGTGAACGAGCTCGAGGGAATCTTCCCCCGCCTGAAGTCCCACTTCGCCTTGTATCCCCCGAAGAATAAGGACCGACGTCGACTCCGGATTCACGCCTTGGGGCGTTTCGTCCTCAAGCTCTACTTCTCGCTGCGAAAGAACAAGGCTTCGTCCGCCAACGCGGCCTTCTTCGACTGATTGCAAAAGGGCGCCCTCGCGGGCGCCCTTTCTGCTTTCGTATGCGTTGATCGAGCGCGTTACTCGGCGATCAGATCGATCAGCGTGAGCGTCACATCGAGGCTCTTTTCCCAGGCGGAGAGCGGCAGGAATTCGCAGTTGCTGTGAAAATTGAGCCCGCCCGTGAAGTAGTTGGGCGTCAGAATCCCCTTCGTGGAGATGAAGGAACCGTCGGTGCCGCCGCGCATGGCGATCGTCTTGGGTTCGATCTTCTGGATTTCCAGCGCGCGGTAGAGGTGATCGATGCAGATGCGGTTTTCGTCCCGGACGGCATCGGCGATGTTGCCGTAGACGTCCGACATCGTGAGTTCGAGCACGGCGCGCGGGTGACGCACCTTGAGATACTCGACCGCCGCGGCGATCTGGGCCTTCTTCGCTTCGTACTTTTCGCGGTTGTGGTCGCGGATCTTGAGCGAAACGGTCGCCTGAGAGGGTGTCGACTGCATGGCGTTCACCCAAACGAAGCCCTCGGTATTTTCGGTGAATTCAGGCGTCGCACCGCGATCGAGCATGTTGATGAAGTCGACCGCCACCAGAGTCGGATTGACGAGAACGCCTTTCGACGACATCGGGTGAGCGGTCACACCCTTGATCTTCAGCGTGGCACCGCCCGCATTGAAGGTTTCGTACACCACTTCACCGAGTTCGCAGCAGTCGATCGTGTAGGCGAAATCGACGGGGAACTTCGAGAAGTCGATTTTCTTCGCACCGAGGAGACCGATTTCTTCGTCGGGAACGAAGCACACGTAGATGTCGCCGTGCGGACGGTTTTCGCTTTGCACGATGGAAAGCGCCGTCATGATGTTGGCGATCGCCGACTTGTTGTCGGCGCCGAGCACCGAGGTACCGTCCGTCACGACGATGTCGTCGCCGACGTAGCGTTCGATTTCGGGGTGTTCGGCCGTGCGCAGGTAGATCTGCTTTTCTTCGTTGAGGCAGATGTCGCCGCCCGCGTAGTTCTTGACGACGTGCGGGTGGATGTCCGCGCACAGACCCGCATCCACCGTGTCGAGATGCGCGACCCAACCGACCGTCGGCACCTTCTTCCCTTCGGGAAGGTTCCCGGGGAGCTTCGCCGTCAACACGGCATACTCGGAAATTTCAATATCGACGAGCCCGAGTTCTTCGAGTTCTCGCGCGAGCAGTTCGGCGAGCGTACGCTGACCGGGCGTGCTCGGGACGGTCCCCGTCTTCGTGCTGCTCTGACTCGTTACGGCCGCGTAGCGGAGAAACCGCTCCAAAAGCGCCTGCTTCTTGTCCATCGTCTGTGCTCCTTTTGAATGGGTGGAGGTTGGCCTGAAAAAGATTGCGTTTTCAGGGCTTGTTGACGAACGGGGGACGGCCTTGCGGCCGTCCCCCGTCGGTCACCGAACGTTACTTAGGCGCGTTCCTCAAGAACGGCCACGGCCGGAAGCGTCTTCCCTTCGAGGAATTCGAGGAAGGCGCCGCCGCCCGTCGAGATGTAGGAGATTCGGTCTTCGACGCCGAACTTCGCAACGGCCGACACCGTGTCACCGCCGCCCGCGATCGAGAAAGCACCCTTTTCGGTCGCTTCGGCGATCGCTTCGGCCATCTGACGCGTACCTTCGGCGTACGGAGCCATTTCGAAGACGCCCACGGGACCGTTCCAGACGATCGTGCCCGCCGAGCGGAGAAGCTCGCCGAGCATCGCCGCGGTTTTGGGACCGACGTCGAGAATCATTTCGTCTTCACGCACGTCGTCCACATCGGCCACGCGGTGTTCGGCGTCTTCCGCAAAGGCCTTCGCCACGACGACGTCGACGGGCATCGGAAGGCTCGCACCTTTCTTTTCGAGGATCGCGAGAACGCGCTTGCATTCGTCGACGAGTTCGGGTTCGGCAAGCGACTTGCCGACGGGCTTGCCAGCGGCGAGCAGGAACGTGTTGAGGATGCCGCCGCCGACGATCAGCTGATCGACCTTTTCGGCGAGGTTCGAAAGGATGGTGAGCTTCGTCGAAACCTTGGAGCCGCCGACGATCGCCGCGAGCGGGTGCTTCGCGTTTTCAACGGCACGCGTAAGCGCGTCGATTTCGGCCGCCATCAGGGGACCCGCGCACACGACGGGCGCAAAGCGCGCGACGCCGACCGTGGAGGCCTGAGCGCGGTGGGCCGTACCGAAAGCGTCGTGAACGAAGACGTCGCAAAGCGCGGCGTACTTCTTCGAGAGCGCTTCGTCGCACTTCTTTTCGCCCGCGTTGCAGCGGCAGTTCTGAAGCATGACGACTTCGCCCGGCTTCACGTCGAAGCCGCCGTCCACCCAGTTTTCGACGAGCGGCATCGGACGACCGAGAAGTTCGCCCATGCGTCGCGCGACGTGCACGAGGCTGTCGGCCTCCGTCACCGTGCCTTCGGTCGGGCGACCGCGGTGGCTCACCACCATGACGGCCGCACCCGCATCGAGCGCCATGCGGATCGCCGGAACGCTCGCCACGAGACGGGCTTCGTTCGTGATGTGACCGGCCTCGTCGTGAGGCGCATTGAGGTCGCTGCGGATCATGACGCGCTTGCCGGCAAGCTGACCGGCCTTCGCGAGCTCTTCGAGAGTTTTAACGTGCATTCTTTTCTCCGTACCCGGACGGGGCTGCGGGTGCGGGCCCCCGAGGGACCCCGCGGAGCACAACCCGCCCGATTCGTTGGAAAAACGCAGCCGGCCAGCGGCCGGCTGCGTTCGGCGAATATCGTCGGTCGACTTACTTCGCGGTCATCATGGCGACGGCCGTATCGAGCATGCGGTTCGAGAAGCCCCATTCGTTGTCGTACCAGGACGTCACCTTGACAAGGCGGCCGCCCGAGACCTTCGTGAGGGTCGCGTCGTACGTGGAGCTGTGCGAATCGTGGTTGAAGTCGCAGGAAACGAGCGGCAGGTCGTTGTAGCCGAGAATACCGCGGAGTTCTTCGGATTCCGAAGCCGCCTTCATGATCGCGTTGATTTCTTCGAGCGAGGTGTCGCGCTTGGCGATGAAGGTGAGGTCGACGAAGCTCACGTTGATGGTCGGAACGCGAACGGCGAAGCCGTCGAGGAGACCGTTCAGTTCAGGGAGCACGAGGCCGACGGCCGCGGCGGCACCCGTCTTCGTCGGGATCATCGACTGCGTGGCGGCACGGGCGCGACGAAGATCCTTGTGGTAGACGTCCGTGAGGACCTGGTCGTTCGTGTAGGCGTGAACGGTCGTCATAAGGCCGCGTTCAAGGCCGATCGCTTCCTGCAGGGGCTTGACGAGGGGCGCGAGGCAGTTCGTCGTGCAGGAGGCGTTCGAGACGATGAGGTCCGAAGCCTTCAGGCTCTTGTGGTTGACGCCGTAGACGATCGTCGCATCGGCGGTCTTGCCGGGAGCCGAAAGGAGCACCTTCTTTGCGCCCTGATCGAGATGCACCTGGCTCTTTTCCTTCGAATTGAAGGCGCCCGTGCATTCCATGACGAGGTCGACGCCGAGGTCGGCCCAGGGCAGTTCGCGCGGGTCGCGCGTGCCGAAGACGCGCATGCGGTCGCCGTTGACGATCATGTCGTCGCCGTCCGTTTCAACCGTGGCGTTGAAACGGCCGTGGCAGGAGTCGTAGCGCAGGAGGTGCGCGTTGATGTTCACGTCACCCGGAGAGTTGACGGCCACGATTTCGATGTCGTGGGCCTTGCCGGATTCGTAGTGGGCGCGGAGAACGTTGCGGCCGATGCGGCCGAAACCGTTGATGGCAACACGGATGGTCATTTTGTTGCGATTCCTGTTTTTTGGAGTGTGACGTGAAAATTACTTGAGAAGTGCGGTCACCTTGGCGACGACGTTTTCGACCGTGAAGCCGAAACGCTGCCAGAGCACGTCCGCGGGAGCGCTTTCGCCGAAACGGTCGACGCCGAGCACGTCGCCCTTGCCGGACATGTACTTCCACCAAAGGTCGGTCTTCGAGGCCTCGATCGCGAGGATCGGGGTACCGGGCGTGAGGACCGAGGCACGCCATTCGGCGTCCTGACGGTCGAAGATGCTCGTGCAGGGCATCGAGACGACGCGCGCCTGGATGTTGAGAGCCGCGAGTTCGGCGCGGGCCTTCATCGCGAGCCCCACTTCGGAACCCGTCGCAAGGAGGATGACGTCGGCTTCGCCCGCACCGGCAGGCGCTTCGGCCGCCACGTAGCCGCCCTTGGCCATGGCGTCGGCGTCGACTTCGTCGCGATCGAGGAAGGGAACGTTCTGACGCGTGAACACGAGCGACGACGGACCGTCGCGGCGTTCAATTGCCGAGGCCCAGGCCACGATCGTTTCGACGGTGTCGGCGGGACGCCAGACGTCCATGTCGGGAATGAGGCGCAGCGACGGAACGTGTTCCACGGACTGATGCGTCGGACCGTCTTCACCGAGACCGATCGAGTCGTGCGTGAAGACGTTGATGACACGCTGCTTCATGAGCGCGGACATGCGAAGCGCGTTGCGCGAGTAGTCGGAGAACGTGAGGAACGTGGCCGCGTACGGGATGAAGCCGCCGTAAAGCGCAATCCCGTTCATGACGGCCGACATGCCGAATTCACGCACGCCGTAGCTGATGTGACGGGCGTCGAATTCACCCGAGTTGAGGCTCTTCACACCCGACCAGTTGGTGAGGTTCGAGCCCGTGAGGTCGGCGGAGCCGCCGAGGAGTTCGGGAAGCGCGGGAGCGAGGGCGTTGAGGGCCTTCTGGCTCGCCTTTCGGGTCGCCATCGTTTCCTGAGCTTCTTCCGCGGCGCAAAGCGCGTCCATCACGACGTCGGACCAGCCTTCGGGGAGTTCGCCCGCGAGGCGGCGCTTGAGTTCGGTGGCAAGTTCCGGATAGGCCTTTTCGTATTCGGCGAACATCGCTTCCCATTCGCCTTCGATCTTGCGGCCTTCTTCCTTGTGATCCCACGCGGCGTAGACTTCCGCCGGAATTTCGAAGGGAGCGTAAGGCCAGCCGATCGCTTCGCGCGTGGCGGCGATTTCTTCGTCGCCCAGAGCTTCGCCGTGCACCTTGGCCGTACCCTGACGGTGGGGAGCGCCCTTGCCGATCGTCGTCTTGGCGATGATGAGGGTGGGCTTCTCGGCGGAGCGCTTCGCTTCGGCGATTGCACGGTCCATCGCGTCGATGTCGTGACCGTCAACGGGACCGATCACGTTCCAGCCGTAGGCTTCGAAGCGGCCGCGCGTGTCGTCGCGGAACCAGCCGCGCACGTCGCCGTCGATCGAGATGCCGTTGTCGTCGTAAATGGCCACGAGTTTGTTGAGGCCCCAGACACCCGCGAGCGAGCAGACTTCGTGGCTGATGCCCTCCATGAGGCAACCGTCGCCGAGGAACACGTACGTGTGGTTGTCGATGACGGGGAAGCCTTCGCGGTTGAATTCCTTCGCGAGCATCTTTTCCGCAAGCGCCATGCCGACGCCGTTGGCGATGCCCTGACCGAGCGGACCGGTCGTCGTTTCCACACCCGGCGTCACGTCGACTTCGGGGTGCCCCGGCGTCTTGCTGCCCAGCTGGCGGAAGGCCTTCAGGTCGTCGATCGAGAGATCGTACCCGGTCAGATGCAGAAGCGCGTACTGCAACATCGAACCGTGACCGTTCGAGAGGATGAAGCGGTCGCGACCGACCCAGCGGGGATCCTGAGGATTGAAGCGGAGATGACGGGACCAGAGCGCCACGGCGATGTCGGCCATGCCCATCGGCATGCCCGGATGACCGGACTTCGCCTTCTGGACCGCATCCATGGCGAGAGCACGAATGGCGTTGGCCATCGTCTGAGCGGAAACGTGAGACATATGTATCCGTTGATTGGGTTGACTCAGAGGAGGGGGAGGCTTCATCTCCCGTCGGGTCCCGCAAGCATCCGGCCGGACGCTTGCGCGGTTGCCCCGTGCGGGCGCCTCCGACAAACATCTTATTTTATCATTCACGGTCGGGAGCCCGACTCCGAGGCCCCTGAGTTTTCCCGAGTTTCTCTTCGAACGCAACGTTTTTCGCCCCGCGGCGACGTTCTCCACCCTTTTCCGAGCACCATGGCGAATCCGCGCTTTTACATAGACGCCCCCGACGAAACCTTCGAGGGCACCGTCACGCTTCCCCCAAAAGCCGCCCATCACGCGGGACGCGCCCTGCGTCTCGCGTCGGGCGAACGGGTGGACCTTTTCAACGGTCGCGGAAAGCTCTGGTCGGGCACGATCGAATTCACGGCCGAGAGCACCTTCGTACACGTCGACCGGGTCGAAGAACCTCCGGTCGAATCGCCCCTTCGCATGACGCTCGTTCAGAGCTGGGTGTCGCCCGAAAAGATGGACTGGATCGTTGAAAAGGCAACCGAAGCGGGCGTCTCGCACATCGTCGTCACACCGGCCGAACGGAGCGTCACCCGACTTTCGGGCGACCGACTCGAAAAGCGCCTTGCGAAACTGCGCGAAACGGCTCGGACCGCGGCCGAGCAGTGCGGCCGCAACGTGATTCCGTCGGTCGACGGGGCGGCAAGCTTCGACGACGCCCTCCGAACGGAAGGGGCGCTCCGCATCCTTCTCGCGCCGGGCGCGAAGGCGGACGCCCCGCGTCCCGCGATCGAGCCGGGCCTGGCGAGCATCGTCTTTGCGGTCGGTCCCGAAGGGGGCTTTTCGCCCGCCGAAATCGAACGGGCCGAAGAAGCGGGTTGGCACCCGACGCTGCTCGGCCCCCGGGTCTTTCGTACCGAAACGGCGGGCCTGGCCTGCGCCGTGTGGGTTTCGACCCTCGCGGGCGACTTTCCGAAGCGCTGAACCGCGCACCCTCCCGCGCGATGCGAAAAAGGCCCGGCGGTCCGGAGGACAAGCCTACAACGAACTTCTACCGAGCCTCGTGCGGGAAATGATGCGGGAAAAGGAGCGAACGCGTTCTCAGGAGCCGCGGGACTCGGCTCCGCCCGCGCTTTTCTTCTCGGCGGGATAGGCGCGCTTTTCGCCCGCGGCCGAACGCACGGGAGCGGCGTCGGTCTTCGGAGCGACGTTCGCAAGCTCAACTTCGCGGCCGCCTTCGAGCCGAAGCACGGCTTCGTCCGCGGCGGCATTGCGCTTTGCGGCCGCCTTGTTCGCGGCTACTTCCACGGCTTCCCAGTGTTCGTAGGGAAGGTGCTTCACGACCGCCTTCTTTTCAAAGGCGGGGCCGCTCTTTTTCGTGCGCGAGAGTTGCACCGCGCGGTCCGAATCGCCCTTGGCGGCAACGAGCAAACGGCTCCGTTCTTTGAGCACCTTGGAACCGTACCCGAAATCGGTGTCGTGAAGAGCCGCCCCCGAGTACCACTTCAAGGCTTTCGTCACGTTGCCCGTCTTTTTGATGAGGGACGCAAGAATGCTCGTTCCCACCACCATGTTGGGATAGGGCTCGAGCGCGGCCGCACGCCCCCCGAAGGGCTCGAATTTGTCAAGGTGCACGCGGGTCATCACCTGCATGAGGCCTTCGGCCCCCGCGGAACTCTTCGCTTTGGCGTTGTAGCTCGATTCCGTGCCGACGACAGCGAGAATGAGGAGCGGATCGACGTCCTGAGCACGTCCGATTTCGATCGCCCACTCCGTCATCTGGAGGGCGTCCTCGCGCGTGACGCGGTAGGAGCGGGAAATGTAGGTCGCAACGGACGTACCCGAAATCCCGAGGTTCGAGGGCACGGTTTCAACGGGCACGACTGCGGGTTCGGCCTCGACGGCTTTCACTTCCGCGACGCGGGGCGCTTCGACGAAGGCCGCCGGTTCGGTTTTGGCAAGCGAGACACGCTCGAATCCTTCGCCGAACGCACAGAGCCCGACGATCGTCCCGACCACCGCCGTAAAGGCGACGCGCTTCGCCCAAACGGACTTCGTTTCGGAAGGCCGGTGGGTGCGGGTTGAGGACGGGGCGACGTGAGTTCGGTGAGATTTCATGGTTCGGTTCGACGGCGCCTCAAGCCCCCTCTCCGAGGGGCGGCCGTCCTTTGCTCCGGAATAAAGAAAGGGCGCATTCTAACCAAAATTCGGAAGCGCACTTCGGGCCCTGCGCGTAAATTTTCCGTATTCATCCGATAGGTTGTCCCCTATTATGCGTCGCTCGGCGGGAACGAATGCAAGCGAGAAAGGGGCTTTCGTGCGGGATGCCTGAGTAGAAAGCACGGAAAACGTACGGGAAACACCCGCTCTCGGCGACAGCGTCCGGGCTCGGTAGAATGGACGAATCGACGGTGCGCCCGACGTCGACCCGGGGCGCACGCCACCCTTCGAGGAGGACACAAAAATGAAGAGGCAGCCGATTCATCGCGGAGGAATCCTCTCCGCTGGTTACGATCCGTCGCGCCGCTGGCTCGACATCGAATTCGACACGCACCGCATTCTGCGTGTCGAGAGCATCGGCTCCGAAGCGGCCGAACGGTTCCTGCGCTCTTCGAGCCCCTTCGGGTACTGGAAGGACGAAATCGAAGACAACTACCCCGTTCGGGAAGTCTCCCGCAAGGAAAGCGACTCGGAAAGGCCCGAAGCAAAAAGGAGCCTCGACGACTTGAAGCGCCTCTTCGGCGACCTCTGAGGCGGAATCGAACACCGAACGAAAGCGCAACAAAAAGGGCGTTCCCGGAGGAACGCCCTTTTCGCTTGGTTGGTCGATCGCGACTCGGGCTTCGACGCCGCACCCCGTCAGGCAAAGAAGAACGTGGCAAGTCCCAAGAAAATGAGGAACCCCCCTGAGTCGGTCGTGAAGGTTAGAAGCACCGATCCGCCCATGGCCGGATCGCGGCCGAAGCGGCGCAAAAGGAGCGGGACCGCGAGCCCCACGACCGCCCCCTGGATGATGTTGAGAAGCATCGCAAGGCACATGACGAGCCCCAGCGTCTTTCCTTCGGGCTGATCCCAATAGAGCCCCCAGGCGCACGCCCCGGCGATCAGCCCCCAGATGAGGCCGTTCACGAGCGAGACGCCGATTTCCTTTTTGATGAGGTCGGCCTTGTTGGCTTCCGTCACCTGCCCCATGGCCAAAGAGCGCACGAGAAGCGTCAGCGTCTGATTGCCGGAATTCCCGGCCATCCCGGCCACGATCGGCATCAGAGCGGCGAGCGCCACCACGCGCTCGATCGTGCCGTCGAAGGCGGAAATCACGCGCGAGGCGAAAAATGCCGTGCAGAGATTGACCCCGAGCCAAAGCCAGCGGCTTTTGGCCGACTCCCAGACGCTGCCGAACAAGTCCTGTTCGTCGTCGAGACCAACGGCACCGAACGCGTCCTCTTCGCTTTCTTCACGAATGACGTCGACCACTTCGTTGACGGTGAGTCGCCCGACGAGACGTCCCGCTTCGTCGACGACCGCCGCGCTCACGAGGTCGTAACGTTCGAAAGCCTGTGCGGCGTCGCTCGCGTCGTCGAGCGGATTAAGGGTGAGGCGATCGGTCTTCATGATCCGGCGCACCTGCGTTGCCGGGTCCGACGTGAGGAGCTGAGCGATCGCCACCGACCCCTTCAGATGTCCGAGCCGGTCGACGACGAAGATCTGATCCATGTGATCGGGCAACACCTCGAACCGACGCAGGTACCGAAGCACCATGTCGACCGTCACTTCCTCGCGGATCGAGACCATCTCGAAGTCCATGCGGGCCCCGACGCTCTCTTCCGGATAGGAGATGGCCGCACGCAACTGCGCTCGTTCTTCGTGCGAAAGCCCCTCTTGAACCTCCGCCATGACGTCGGGCGGGAGGTCGTCGACCAGGTCCGCGATCTCGTCCGTATCGAGCGTTTCGACCGCGTCGACGAGTTCGTCGCGGTCCATGGCGTCGATCAGGGTTTCGCGAACGCCGTCGTTGACCTCAACGAGAATGTCGCCGTCCGATTCGCTCTTGACCTGATTCCAAACGGCAAGTCGTTCGTCGACGGGGAGAGCTTCAAGCACCCAGGCGATGTCGGCGGGGTGCAGGGGCTCCAACACGGCGCGCAGTTCCGCGGCTGCTTCGACGGAGACGGGCAATGCCTCGTCGTCCTCTTCCGTCTTCGGAATCGGGTGGTCCTTCGTGCGCTCCTGATCCTCTTCGAGAATCTGCTGCACGCGCGCGAGCGCACGGCTCGCCTCGTCCGAATCCCGCACGGGCGAGGGCGCGTCGTCTTCCTGCGGAAGGTGGTTCTTCAGATCCTCCGGATCATGGGCCGCCATACTTCTGCGTCTCCTCGTCGTCGATTCGGTGCGAGCACCGTGGTCCGGTTTGCGGGAATCGGTTGTGGGGATCGCCTTCGGACGGACCACCGCCCCGAAGCGACGTCAATAAAACTCGGCGAGCCGCGCTTCGGAAGGCGCGGCTCGCCGAGAGACTAGCACAAAGCACCCCGAGTCCGTCGAAATTTCGCGCGCGACGCGGGGTATGCCGTGCTTACGACACCGTGGACGAGACGGGTGCAACGTTCGCGTCCGCGAACGCATCCCCCTCGGGAGCACTCGCTTCGGCGCAGGCTTCGCCCTTTGCGGCTTCCGCGGATTCCGCGACCTCGGCTTCTTCGTCGAGCACCTCTTCGTCGAAGTCCTCCGTCGAGGTTTCCGCTTCGTCGAGCACCGCGAGGAGCTTCGTCTCCATCACGAGGTCCACGAGATCGCAGCGGATGACCTGCAAGCGTACCTTGCGGCCGCGGGCGAGATCTTCGGGAAGACCCGCCACGCGATGCACGAAGGGGAGCCCGTCGATGCGGACGAGTTCGCCCTTGATGACGGCGCCTTCGAGTTCCTTGACTCCTTCCTGTTCGATCCAGCGCAGCGACCAGTAGCGTTCCATCCGGGTCTGGAAGTCGTTGTAGAGACCGTAGATCGCTTCGAACTGACTGACAATCGTGAAGAAGTCCGCATCGTTCCCCTGATAAACGGGTCCGGTGCCGAGAAGCGCCGAGACGATCTGGCGCTGGTTCACAAGGTCCACGTAGCGGCGCAAAGGCGACGTCGACCATGCGTAGCGTGCGACCCCCAGACCGTCGTGCGGCGCCGGGCTCGTGCTCATGCGCACTCGCCCCATACGCTGCGAGCGGTAGATCCCCGGCGTCCTCTTTTCTTCGAGCCACAGCCCCCAGGTACTGTTCGCAAGGATCATGAGTTCCGCGACGAGCAGATCGAGCGGCGCCCCGCGGCGACGGCCCTTCACGACGACGCGCGCGTCGCGTCCTTCGCCTTCGAGCACGAAGTACCAGTCGATGCGACCCGTGGGTTCGGGGCGACCGCGCACTTTTTCGCGCTTCTTTTGAAGCGCCTTCGCGAAGTGCCAGAGCCAAGCGACTTCGTGCGCGTACGGAATTTCGAGGGCGTCGGCGGCCAGGGCCTCTTCCGTCACGAGGTCGTCGATCTTGTCATAGCGCAGGTTCTTCGCGACGACGATCTTTTCGAGCTTCGTTTCGCTCGACTCGACCTCGAACGTTTCGTCCTTCACCGTGAAGTAGATCGACACGCAGGGAACGGCCGTGCCTTCGTCAAGCGAAAAAGCCTTCACCCAAGGTTCGGGAAGCATCGTCGTCTTGAGCCCCGGCGCATAGACCGTACTCATGCGCGAGCGCGCCGTCTTGTCCAGGGGGTCGTCGCGGAGAATCCCGAGCGAGGGCGCCGCAATGTGAACGCCCACGCGCGTGCGACCGTCTTCCAGATGCGTGACGCTCACCGCATCGTCGATTTCGGTCGTTGCCGAATCGTCGATCGAGAAGGCGTCGACCTCGGCCACGGGCAAATCCTCGCCGAACGTTCCGGGCAGCGGCAGTTCCGCGGGGAAGCCCCGACCCTGGGGGAAGTTGAGAGCGTAGAAGCTTTCGACGTGCCAGTTCCAGGCCGAAGGAATCGCGCCGAGCGAAAGAAGCAGTCGGAGCGGCGTCTGACGCGTTTCCGACGCGGCGTCGGAAAGAGCCTTCCAGGCGATGCCGTTCTTGTCGGGCTTCGTCAGAAGTTTCAGCGCGTCACGACCGATCTCCTCGGGAAGCTCCCCAGCCGCCATGGCTTTCGCCCAGGCGGTCTTCTGCGCTTCGAGACGCTTTTTCTTTTCGACCGCTTCCAACGCTTTTTGGAGAATGTCGGCGGGAGCGCGCCGGTAGACGCCGCGCCCCTTGCGGTAGAAGTAGACGGGATTGCCGTGAAGTGCAAGAAGAAGCGCGGCCTTCTGCACGGGCCCTTCGTCGCCGCCCCAATATTCGGCCGCAAGGTCCGCAAAGCCGAATTCGCCCGACTCGGGCGCCACTTCCCAAAGGAAGGCGGGATCGAGCTCGGCCGCCTCCAGCGGCGCGCGCGTCATGAGTTCCGAGGCGCTCGGCGACTCGAAGGAGAAAAAGACGTTCGCCTGCTTCACCTTCGTGCGGCGTCCCGTCGCCAGTTCCACCTGATAGGCGGTACCGGCCTGACTGAGAACGGTACCCGCCTTGAAGGCGCCGTCCTCTTCGAAATAGAGATGCATGGTGTGTGTTTCCGTCTTGTTCGTGCTGTTCTGCTGTTCTTGGCGTTTGCGCCCTGCGGCTCACCCTTCGTTCGCGACGCTCAGGATCGCAGGAATGAACTCCGCAAAACGTTCGAGCCGATGGTTGTCACCCTCGGAGAGAAGAATTTCGGCGCCCTTCAGTTTCCCGTACGCGTCCTTCCAGTCGAGCACTTCGTCGGCCGTGGAAATCACGGCGAGCGTGCGCGTCAGGTCCGCGGGGACGGGCGGCGTCGCTTCGGCGAGCGCCAGAAGTTCGTCCGCGAAGCGCTCCTCGACGAGAAGCGTGCGGTCCGTGCCGTAGATCGTGCGGAGCCCCGTTTCCCTCGATACGATCGCCCAGGGATTGAGGCACGGGTTGAGAAGCACCGCGCGAAGACCGAACCGTCGGGCAAGACGCCCGGCATAAAAGCCTCCGAGGCTCGATCCGACGACCGTCACCTCCAGACCTTCGCTTTCCATCGCGCGCACCTGCGCTTCCGCCAGATCCGCCGCCTTGGCGGGCGCGAGATTGAGGTCGGGCGCGACGAAGGCAAAGCCCGCCGCACGGGCCGCCTCGGCCAGTTCGCGGCACTTTGCCGACGCGGGCGAGGAGAGAAATCCGTGCAGATAGAGAAATCCTTTTTTCTTTTCGGCCGTGCCTTGGATCAGCCCCGGCATCCCGATTTCCGAAAGTTCGTTCGTCATTGCGCTTACTTTGCTTCCTTGTGTTCTTTTTCGGCGAGCGCCGCGAGGAGCTTCCCGTGCACGCCGCCGAAAGCGCCGTTGCTCATGCAGAGGATCCGATCCCCGGGACGCGCATCCGCCGCGATTCGGGCGACGAGCGCGTCCAAATCGTGCGTCGCGAACGCGTTGCGATGCAACACGTCGCCCGGCTCCCAACGCACGCCCGAACCCGCATAGCAGTAAACGGCGTCCGCTCCGGAGAGCGCCCCTTCGAGGCGCCCCTTCATCGTACCGAGCTTCATCGTATTGCTTCGGGGTTCGAGCACGGCCAAAAGACGCCCCGGCTCGCCCGAGGCGCGCATCGCTTCGCGAACCGCACCGATCGTCTCTTCGATGGCGGTCGGATGGTGCGCGAAGTCGTCGATCACGGTGCAACCGTACGCGCGCCCTTTGACTTCCTGACGGCGCTTGACGCCTCCGAAGCACGCAAGCGCTTCGAGGGCCGTCGCGGGCTCGACCCCGACGTTCGTGGCCGCAACGAGAGCGGCCAGGGCGTTGAGGGCGTTGTAGCGCCCGGGCATGGTAAGGCGCAAATCCCCGACGGTGTTCCCGTCCTTCTGAACGCGGTAGATCCCCGCCTCGCCCGCAAGCGACCAACCCGCCTCGCCCTCGGGCGCGTCGAACGCGGTCGTACGCGACCAGCACCCCATCGCAAGCACCCGATCGAGCGCTTCACTGCAGGCATTGCGAACGACGAGGGCGGAACCCGGCATCGTACGCACGAGATGATGGAATTGTTTTTCGATCGCCGCGAGGTTTTCGAAGATGTCCGCGTGGTCGTACTCGAGGTTGTTGAGAATCGCCGTGCGGGGGCGGTAATGGACGAATTTGCTGCGCTTGTCGAAAAAGGCCGTGTCGTACTCGTCGGCCTCAATGACAAAAGGCGCATCCGTGCGACCGAGGTTTGCGGAAAGGTTGCTCCATTGCGGAACGCCCCCGATCAGCCATCCGGGCTCCAGGCCCGCTTCCTTGAGAATCCAGGCGAGCATCGACGTGGTGGTGGTCTTTCCGTGGGTACCCGCCACGGCGAGAACGTGCCGCCCCTGCAGGATGTGTTCCGACATCCACTGCGGGCCCGACGTGTAGGGCGCACCCGACTCGAGGACGGCCTCAAGCAGGGGATTTCCGCGCGAGACGGCGTTTCCGATCACCCACAGGTCGGGCGCGAGCTCCAACTGCGACGGATCGTACCCTTCGACGAGTTCGATCCCCGCCGCGCGCAGCGCGTCGCTCATCGGGGGATAAACGTTCTTGTCGCAGCCCGTCACACGGTGACCGGCCGCACGGGCGAGCTGTGCGACGCCGCCCATGAAGGTACCGCAAATGCCGAGAATATGAATGTGCATGCCTGACCTGCCAAAATATCGTCGAAGGATGTCCGCGTCGCCCGACGAAAAGGGAAGGCGCGGCGGGCGAATCCGCGCGCACCGCGCTCGGACGACGTCGCTCGAATGTCGAGGGGCCGAACCTGCGAATACACGGATCGCCCCCCGAGGATCCGTGATTTTCCCACGCCCGGCCCGAGAGCGACAAGCCGAAGAACCGTGAAAAGGTACTCGGCCGCGCATCCTGTTGTTCTTCCCTTCCGTTCGTCATCGAGTTTGACCATGTCGTCTGCCCGTCGCAAATCGAATGCCGCGTCTTGTCCCGATTCCCGATTCCCGGCCGCACCCCGCGCTCGGGACCGTGAAACGCTTGCCTACGAGGTCGTTCGCAAGCTCGTCGAGGAGGGTATTTCGGGAACGCTTTTCCCCGACGACATTCGGGAGGCCGCCCGCACGATTTCGGGTTCGTCCGACGAGAGCGCGCTTTCGGAGTTGCGTCGTCGCATTGCGGCCGAAGCGGACCTCTTTTTCCCGGGCACGCGCGAGCGCGCTACGGCGGAGAAGCGCACGCTTGCGCGCGAGCTTCTCGACGGGGTGTTCGCTCCCTTCGAGGGGAGCCTCGAAGGCGAAGCGGCCGCGGGCGCGGCGCTTCCCGGCACCGTCACCGAAATCGTCCTTCACGCGAGCGATGCGAAGTCGGTCGAAATCGCGCTTCTCAACGCCCGGATCGACTTTCGGGTCGAGGAGCCGCGTACGGGCGAAACGGAGCGTCTGATGCTCGCCGTGGAACGCTCGAAGCCGATCCGAGCACGAACGCGGCTCGACGTGCGGGAAGGCGCCTCACCCGAACTCGTTCTCGTGCGGATCGTAGGGCACCGGGGCGCAGGAAAGCGCCGAACGTGAGGATGCGGGGACCGGAGTGCGCAAGCCGCACCCCGTCATTCCTTTGTCACCCCGTCCGAAGAATGAGGACGGGAGTGACGCGGAAGGATGAAGAGGATTACCCGATTGAGGGCATGGCAATGCCGCGCCGCCTCGATAAACTTCTGTCAAATCGCATTTTTCGCTTCCGTTTGCCGCCGAAAGGTGGGGGATGCGTTCCGAAGAACTCCGCTTCGAAGGATTTCTCTCTTTACTTTTCACCCGGAAGTGTCGAGAATTGCGAAGAAATAAGGGAGAGTTGACGCCGCATTCGCGACATTTGCGTACAATCTGCGCCTTCCCTCTCTCCGCGACGTCCGTTCCGCCCCCTTTTCCTGCGGAAGTTTCATCTTCCCCGCCCGAAGAGTTCGGTCGGGAAGCTCGCGCGTCCCGAAGAGCGACCGGCCCCCGCCGTCCGGCCCTTCCCTCACATCACACACAAAGGTTTTTCTGCCATGGATCTGCGTAAACTGAAAACGCTCATCGACCTCGTTAGCGAAAGCGGCGTTGCCGAACTTGAAATCACCGAAGGCGAAGACCGCGTCCGCATCGTGAATCGCCCCGGAACGCCCGTCGCCCAGACGGTGACGGTGGCGGCCCCCGCCGTTCTTCCTGCGGCCGTTGCTCAGCCCGCAGCCCCTGCGGCCGCTCCCGCGCCCGCCGCCCCCGAACCGCAGACCAACAGCCGCTCGATCACGAGCCCCATGGTGGGCACCTTCTACCGCGCGCCCTCGCCCGGCGCCGCTCCTTTCGTCGAAGTGGGCGACACCGTGAAGAAGGGCCAGGTGATCGGCATCATCGAAGCCATGAAGTTGCTGAACGAAGTCGAAGCCGATCAGGACGGCGTCGTCACGGGTTTTGTCGTCGAAAACGGCCAGCCCGTCGAATTCGGCCAGCCGCTCCTCATCCTCGAATAAGAGGCGGAGCTCCTTATGTTCGGAAAGATCCTCATTGCCAACCGCGGTGAAATCGCTCTGCGCATTCAGCGCGCGTGTCGCGAAATGGGCATCAAGACGGTGGCCGTACATTCGACGGCCGACGCGGACGCGAAGTACGTGCGTCTGGCCGACGAGAGCGTGTGCATCGGCCCCGCGCAGTCGCCGCTTTCGTACCTGAACATCCCCGCGATCATCTCCGCGGCCGAGGTGACGGACGCCGAAGCCATTCATCCGGGCTACGGCTTTCTCTCCGAGAACGCGGACTTCGCCGAGCGCGTCGAGCATTCGGGGTTCGCCTTCATCGGTCCGCGCGCCGAGAGCATTCGCCTCATGGGAGACAAGGTGAGCGCCAAGAAGGCGATGCGCGAAGCGGGCGTACCCTGCGTTCCGGGCTCCGACGGGGCGCTTCCCGAGGATCCTCAGGAAGTCCTTCGCATCGCCCGCCAGATCGGCTACCCGGTCATCATCAAGGCCGCGGGTGGCGGCGGCGGTCGCGGCATGCGCGTCGTGCGCACCGAAGCCGCGCTCCTCACTTCGGTGGCGATGACCCGCGAAGAGGCGCGCGTTGCGTTCGGCAACCCGACCGTCTACATGGAAAAGTTCCTGGAAAATCCGCGTCACATCGAAATCCAGGTTCTTTCCGACAACTTCCAGAACGCCATCTACCTCGGCGAGCGCGACTGCTCGATGCAGCGCCGCAACCAGAAGGTGATCGAAGAAGCGCCCGCTTTCGGGATTCCGCGTCGCGCTATCGACAAGCTCGGGAGCCGATGCGTCGAAGCCTGCCGCCGCATCGGGTATCGGGGCGCCGGCACGTTCGAATTCCTCTACGAAAACGGCGAGTTCTACTTCATTGAAATGAACACGCGCGTTCAGGTCGAACACCCCGTGACGGAACTCGTCACCGGGATCGACATCGTGTGCGAACAGATCCGCATCGCCGCGGGCGAGCGCCTGCGCTACCGTCAGCGCGACATCGAGATGCGCGGTCACGCGATCGAGTGCCGCATCAACGCCGAAGACCCCTTCACCTTCGTCCCGAGCCCGGGCAAGGTCACGGCCTGGCATCTGCCGGGCGGCCCCGGCATTCGCATCGACACGCACGTCTTTGCGGGCTACACCGTGCCGCCTTACTACGACAGCATGATCGGCAAGATCATCGCGCACGGCGACACCCGCGAGCAGGCGATCGCCCGGATGCGCGTGGCACTCTCGGAGCTCGCCGTCGAAGGCATCAAGACCAACACGAAGCTCCATCGCGAACTTCTCGCCGACGAGCGCTTCTTCCAAGGCGGAACGAGCATCCACTATTTGGAAGAAAAGCTTCGCCACCGCGCAAGCGCCGGCTGAGTTCTCAAGTACACTTCGAAGACGGAGGCCGCGGCCTCCGTCTTCTTTTTTTCCGAGGTTCCCCGAGGGAGCCCCGTTTCGTTTCATCTTTTCTCACCTCTCCCTTGTCCGGCGTCCCGCTCTGTAACGACTCGGACACAACGAACATCGGAGCCCGATTCGACATGCGTGAAATCAAACTTCTTGCCGACGAACGCTGTGCGGAAGCACTCGCCGACCAACTGATGGATGCCGGGGCGCTTTCCGCGACCATTGAAGACGCGGACGCCGACCGCCCCGACGAGCAGCCCCTCTACGGCGAACCCGGGCTCGAGCCTGCGGCCTGCGCCTGGCCCCGTTCGATCGTGTCGCTTCTGGTCGAACAGGATTTCGACCTCGTCGCCGAACTCGAACGTCTTTGCAAAGAACTCGGCTGTGACATGCCCGAAGTACTTTCGAGCGCTCCCGTCGAGGATCAGGACTGGGTTCGTCTCACACAGGCGCAGTTCCCGCCCACGCAGGTTTCCGACCGCCTCTGGATCGTCCCGACCTGGCACGAACCCAAAGAGGGCGCCCTCAATCTGCGTCTCGACCCGGGCGTGGCGTTCGGTACGGGCTCGCACCCGACGACGCACCTCTGCCTTCAGTGGCTCGACGCGAACGTCGGTGCCGACGACCGCGTGCTCGACTACGGCTGCGGCACCGGCATTCTCGCGATCGCCGCGAAACTCGTCGGCGCACGCGAAGCAGTCGGCACCGACATCGACCCGCAGGCCGTCGAAGCCGCGGTCGACAACGCCCGCATGAACGACGTCGAAGCCGAATTCGTGCTACCCGAAGGTATGAAGGACGGTACCTTCGAAATCGTCGTCGCGAACATTCTCGCCAACCCGCTGAAGCTCCTCGCGCCCGCGCTCCTCGGTCGCGTCGCCCCGGGCGGTCGACTCGTGCTCTCCGGCGTGCTCGCAAAGCAAGCCGACGAGGTGATCGAGGCCTACCGCGCGGTCGACCCCGCCGTGAAGCTCGCCGTCTGGCGTCAGGAAGGCGACTGGGTCTGCATCGCGGGCACGCGCGCCTGATTGCATCGGGCGTTCGAGCCGTCACGATCCACAAGAGAAACAAATCCGAGAGAGGGGGAACTCAACCATGGCGAAAATCCTTCGATGCCCGGCCTGCGGCGCACTTTGGCGTTTCGACGACGTTGAAGCGGACGAGACGTTGCGTTGCGGCGAATGCGGTACGGTGTTTTCGCTCTCCAAGGCGGAAACCGCGTCCGTCGACGACGCGCGTCTTGAAGAAGCTCTTCGAGCGAAAATCGCGCCCGAAGACCCCGCGGTCAAGGGCGAAGCCGCCATGAGCGCGCTTGCCGACGAGCTCGCCGAATTCGATTCCCGCGCCGAACCCCCCGCCGCGTCGGGGGGCTTCGGGATACTCAAGGCGCTCGTTGTGCTTCTTCTCCTCGTCGTGCTCGCCGCGGCCGCGCTCCTGTACTTCCATCGACCGGTTCTGCAGCAGATGCCCGCGTTGCGTGTCATCTACCAGGACGTCTGCCGTACGTTGCCCTGCCCGGGCTTCGTGTGGTTCGAACCCGCGGCCCTCACCGTGACGGGGCGTCTTGAGGCGGTTCCCGCGATTGCTCCCGAGGAAACGCCGGCGACCGTTGCAAATGCGACGTCCGGAATGAGCGGCGCCAACGCGTCGGCGCCTGCCGATGCACCCGTCCCCGTCGTCGTGGCGATCACGATCGCCAACACGACGGACCGTCCGCAGTACCTGCCGACCCTGGAGGTGAAACTCCTCGACCCTGCGGGCGACACCATCGCACAGCGTCTGCTCGAGCCCGCCGACTACGGCTATCCGCAGACGCCCGCGGTGCTCGCGGCCGGCGACTCCGTCGCCACCCGCGTTACGGTGACGACGCCCCTGCCGCACGGCGCTTCGAACGTAGCCGTCAAGGCGGTGGATCCGCTCCTCTGACGGGCGCCGTTATCCTTCAGACTTTCCGCTTCGCCCCGCGACCTTCGGTTTCGGGGCGAATGTTTTTCCCTGTTTCCTCATGACCGCTTCGCTTTCTCCTCTTGCTTCGACGCCTTCACCCGCCGTACTCGTCGCGGGGTCCGTCGCCTACGACACCGTGCTCGCCACGCCCGGGCGCTTCTCCGATACCTTGACCCCCGAAGGGCTCGACCATATCAACCTCACCTTCCCGACCCCCGTCATGCGACGCTCCTTCGGGGGCTGTGCCGCGAACATCGCCTGGGCGATGCTCGCACTCGGAGGACGGCCCGTCCTCTGGGGTGCTCTCGGCGCCGACGGCGGTCCCTACCTGGAGCGCTTCAAAAGCTGGGGAGCGGACCTTTCAGGCCTCGTCGTACTTCAAGACTGCTTCTCGTCGCAGTGCTTCATCACGACGGATGCGGACGGAAACCAAATCGCCGCCTTTCATGCGGGGGCGCTCGATCGCGCGGACGAAGCACCGATGCCCGAAGCGGGGGCGAAGCTTGCGATTCTCGCGCCGGGCGAACGGCGTGCCACCCTGCGGCAGGCCGAGCGATGCCTGGAAGCGCGGATTCCCTACCTCTTCGACCCCGGACAAGCCACCCCCCTCTACGGGCCCGAGGGCTTGCACACGCTCGTTTCGGGCGCCTTCGGGGTCGCTTTTTCCGATTACGAAGCCGAATTCATCGAACGCTTCACGGGGCTCACTCCGCGGATGCTCGCCGCATCGGGCAAAATCGTCTGGCATACGCACGGCGCGCGCGGCTCTTCGGTGTGGCTGCCGGGGGCGGACGCGCCCGTGTTCGTCCCCGCCGCGGCGCTTCCCGAAGGGATGACTGCGCTCGATCCGGTCGGCGCGGGCGACGCGTATCGGGGCGGTCTTCTCTGGGGGCTTGTCGAAGGGGCGGATCCGGTCGAAGCTGCTCGTGTAGGTGCTTATGCGGCCGCCGTCAAGGTGACGCACCGCGGTTCGCAGGACTACGCACTCTCGCGCGCGGAAGCGCTCGCGCTCATCGGCCGGTCGGCCGACGGGTCGGGACACTCGAACTCGCACTGAACCTGCGCCCGAAAAAGCCGAAAGCCCGAGACGACGTCTCGGGCTTTCGGCTTTTTTGAGAAGAAATTCGCGCGCGTTCAAATGCGTCAGAAGACGAGGTACCCGCGCGAAAGCGGCGCGACGAAGATCAGCAACACGTTCGCAAGCAAAATGACGACGAGCGGCGCGAAGTCGATCCCCTTGAAGTTCGGGAGCATGCGGCGAACCGGTCGCAGGAAGGGGTCGATCAGCAGAGCGAGCGTGTAGGTCATGGGACTCCCCGGATTCACCCACGTAAGCACCGCCCAGATGAGCGTCCCCCAGGAAATCATTTCAAGCGCCCAGCGGAAAAGGAGCGCAAAAGGCGCAATCGCGAGGCCGAGCGGCGCGGCGATGAAGCCGCCCGCGAGAAGTCGTATGAGCACCACCGTCACGCAGGCCGTGAGGAACGCACCCAAAATCGACGCACGGTCGATCCCCGCCTTGGCGGGGACGATTTTCGAGAGCGGCCCGACCAGCCAATCGGTCGTGCGACGCGACATCTCGACGAGCGGATGGCGCGACGAAACGGCCCAGTAATAAAGCCAGGCGCGAAGAAGCAGCATCGCCCCGACGATGGTCGTGACGAGGCCGATAACGAGCTGAAGGAGAGAAGCGAGCATGTCGGCGTCGGTCCTTGTGCAGTACGGTTCGAAGAAGCAGGATTCGAGAAGAAATTTTTCGGGACTATAGCAAAACCGCCCGATGTCGGACACGTGCAACCGTACCTACATGCAACAAGGCATGGCCGGAATCGAAGTGCCTGCGGGCGGTCAGGCACCGACGGCCGCCGCGAGCGCCCGCATGCGTTCCTCGAGCGCCGCCCGATCGCAGTCTTCGGGATCGGTGGCGCGGACCAGCCCCGCGGGGAGCATTCGCTCGACGCGGTCCCAGTCGAAAAAGGGACCGGGATCCTGCTTCCGACCCGGAGCGATCACCTCGTGGCCCGTAACGAATCGAAGGGGCAAAAGCTCGACGAGCCGCTCGATCAAGCGCCCCAAGGCCGCGTACTGCGCATCTTCAAAAGGCACCTCGCCCGTTCCTTCGATTTCAACCCCAACCGAAAAATCGTTGCAGGCGTTTCGACCCCGAAAGTTCGAGAGTCCCGCGTGCCAGGCCCGATCGTCGATAGAGACGTACTGACGGATTTCGCCGTTGCGGCGAATGAAAAAATGCGCTGAAACGCGCAGGTTCCGTACCTCGTCGGGGTCCCCCTCGCGCCACGTGCCCGTAAAGAGCCGGTCGACGCATTCGCCCTCGAACACCCCCGCGGGAAGGGAAATGTAGTGAAGAACGAGTAGCGAAACGACAACGCCCGCAGGGCGGGCGTCGCAGTGAGGAGACGTGCGTTGGAGAACGCCGTCGAGTCGGCCGGTTTGTACGAAAGCCTTCACGACGGGTCGGCTCCGTTCGAATCGTTCGATTTGTCGCGGCACGCGACCGAACAGTAGAGGCGATCGCCCCGGCGAACGCCTTCGCTCTTCGGGAAGTACGTCCCGCACCGCGCGCACTTCACCATCGTTTCGCCGAGGGCACGCGTGCGTTCGGCACGCTTTTCGCCTTCGGCCTTTTCCCGACGAAGGCGCCGCAGTTCGCGGCGCTCTTCGTTGTCGAGCTTGTTGTTGCGGCGCGAGATCGCCCACGCCACCCACATGAGGACGGCGAGTCCCACGAAAAAGAGAATGCGTCCCATGCCCGTTGCTCAGAAGACTTCAAGGATGAAGCTGTAGCCCACGTACGCGACGACGAGAACCGCGAAGCCCACCCAGAACCACCGCAGCGCGGTCTTGGCGCGCCACCCGGCGAAGTAGCGGCCCGCGAGAAGCAACCCGAAGATCGCCCAAGAGAGCCACGTGAGAATCATCTTGTGGTCGAGATGGATGAAGACGCCGTACTGCTCCTTCGTCGCGATCGACCCGGTCACGAGAACGAGCGTGAGACAGAGGAACCCCGCCGCAACGATGCGGAAGAAAATCCGCTCCATGACGACGAGCCCCGGCATCGAAGCGAGGAACTTCGACTCTTCACCCGGTGCTTTGAGCGCGCGGTTCTGGCAACCCATCAAGACGGCATGCACGAGCGCGATCGTCATGAAGCCGTAGGCGGCGATGGCCAGGAGGAGGTGCCAGCGAAAGAGCGTCGTCCATTCGGCGGCCGGAATCGGCTGCCCCGGGAAGACCACGGGGAGAAGCACGGCAAAGGCGGCCGCCACGAGAATGATCCCGAACTGGCCGTGCAGACGGTGCACGTACGATTCGACAAGAAGCACGAGCACGGCGAAGAAGAACGTCACCGAGATCGCAAAGCCGAACCCGAAGTGAACGGCGTCGGCGCGAAACATCTCGCCCTGAATCGCGTACCCCTGAAGGAGCATGCCGAGCAAAATCGGCACTCGGATGAGTCCCGACGCGCGCGGCGTGTCGTTTTTCATGGCCCCCACGATGGCCGTTCCGGCCGCAAGATAAAGGAGGGCGGCCAGGCCCGTGCAAATCGTCATCATTGTCATTCGTTCTTTCTCGATTCGTCGTCGGAGCTCGTCGACCGTGGCCCTCTTTGGTCCTCTTCGATGTGCGGCCGGCTGAATGACCGTACAAGCAAAAGCGGCCGGCTCCCCTTAAAATATGTCGTTTTCCGAGGGACGGAAAACTCCCCGGATGCCGCGGGCCCGCACCCCGTCCGGGATGCTCGGGAAGACCCGCCGCAATTGTCTTTATTCTATAGCCTCCGGTCTTAGGAAAGACTGAAGTTTCAGTGCTTCCGACCGATCCCGGAGCGGCACGTCCGGCGGGCTCCGGGTGCGGCGCTCGCCCTTTTCGGGCGACTGCGCCCCCGACGCAGCCGGCCGAAATTCCGATCCCCGTCGCGGTTGACGCCGGGATCCAAAGAGGAACCCACATGTTCGATTCACTCAGCCAGCGTCTTTCGAAAATCGTGAAGACGATGCGCGGTCAGGCGCGCCTTACGGAAGAAAACACCCGCGACATGTTGCGCGAAGTGCGCATGGCGCTTCTCGAAGCCGACGTGGCGCTCCCCGTTGTCCGCGAGGTGCTCGCCCGCATCAAAGAAAAAGCCATGGGCGAGGAGGTGGTCGGCAACCTCAACCCCGGTCAGGCGCTCGTGGGCGTCGTGCAGCGCGAGCTCACCGCCATCATCGGGGGCGACCTGTCCGAAGAAGAGCGCAGTCTCAATCTGCGCGTGCAGCCTCCGGCCGTGATTCTTCTTGCGGGCCTTCAGGGTGCGGGTAAGACGACCTCCGCGGGCAAGCTCGCGAAGTACCTCGTCGAGACGATGAAGAAAAAGGTTCTGACGGTGTCGGCCGACGTCTATCGACCCGCCGCCATCGATCAGTTGAAGACCGTCACCGCACAGGCGGGCGCCGACTGGTTCCCCTCGACTCCGAACGAAAAACCCCTCGACATTGCCGCGGGCGCGATCGACCATGCCCGCCGTCGCTTCTACGACGTTCTGATCGTCGACACGGCCGGTCGTCTGGCGATCGACGAAGCGATGATGCGCGAAGTTGCCGAACTCAATACGTTCCTGAAGCCCGCCGAAACGCTCTTCGTGATCGACGCGATGCTCGGTCAGGACGCGGTCAATACGGCAAAGGCTTTCCACGAACGGCTCCCTCTCACGGGGATCATCCTCACGAAGACGGACGGCGACAGCCGCGGGGGTGCGGCGCTTTCGGTGCGCCACGTCACCGGGAAACCCATCAAGTTCGTAGGTTCTGGCGAAAAACTGACGGGGTTCGACGCGTTCGATCCGGAAGCGATGGCCTCCCGCATCCTCGGCATGGGCGACATCGTGGGTCTTGTGAAGGACGTCACAAAGTCGATCAACCTCGCCGAAGCCGAAAAGCTCGCGACGAAATTGAAGTCGGGCGACCGCTTTGACCTCAACGATTTCCGCGCGCAGCTTTCGCAAATGGGCGCCATGGACAACTTCTCCTCGATCCTGGAGAAGCTCCCCGCGCAGTTCCAGGAGATGGCGGGTAAGGTCAACGACAAAGAAGTCCAAAAGCAAGTGCGCCGCACGATGGGGATCATCGACTCGATGACGCCCCTGGAGCGCCGCAAGCCCGAACTTATCAAGGCGAGCCGCAAGAAGCGCATCGCCGCCGGTGCGGGCGTACCCGTGCAAGAAGTGAATCGTCTCCTGAAACAGTTCGAGCAGACGCAGGAAATGATGAAGCGCATGAAAAAAGGCGGCCTTTCCCGCATGATGCGCGCCCTGAGCGGCATGGGTCTTCCCGGCATGGGCGGCTTCGGGGGGTTGAAGCCCTGATGACGGACGCGCTCGGGACTTCCACGACGACGGCTCCCCTGCGCATCCTCGGCATGGACCCGGGGTTGAATCACACGGGTTGGGCCGTTGTCGAAGTGCGCGGGGGCACCGAACGGTTCGTCGCCTGCGGCGTCATCGACGTGCCCGACGGGGAGCTTGCTTTCCGGCTCGGCGTCATCACGTCGCGCTTGACCGAACTCATCGAAACGCATCAGCCGACCGTTTGTTCGGCCGAGCGGGTCTTCGTCAACATCAATCCGCAAAGCACGCTTCGCCTCGGGCAGGCGCGCGGCGCGGCGCTCGTCGCGGCGGCCCTCAAGGGGCTGCGCGTCGAAGAATTCACGCCGAGCGAAATCAAACAGGCCGTGACAGGAAGCGGCAAAGCCGACAAAGCGCAGATTCAGCAGATGATGGCGCTCCTCTTCGGCTTGGAGACGCTTCCGCGCACCGACGCGGCCGACGCGCTCGCCTGCGCGCTCTGCTGCTCGCACACTTTGAAACTGCACGCGCTCGAGCGCTCGGGCGCTACGGCGCGCACCTACGCGACCGCCCGACGCGGCGCCTCGACACGCGGCGCGCGCGCGGCCTGGACGCAACTACTTCAGAAAGGAACACGCTCATGATCGGACGTCTGCGCGGCGTGCTGCTCGAAAAGCGGCCTCCGCAAATCCTCGTCGATGTTTCGGGCGTCGGCTACGAAGTCGACGTGCCGATGTCGACGTTTTGCAACCTGCCCGCCGAAGGGGCTGAAGTTACGCTCTTCACGCACCTCGTCGTGCGCGAAGACGCGCAACTTCTCTACGGCTTTGCCACGAGCGCGGAGCGCGCGGCCTTTCGCGAACTCATCAAGATTTCCGGGGTCGGTCCGCGCATCGCGCTCGCAATTCTCTCGGGGCTCTCGCCCGAGAAGCTTTCCGAAGCGGTCGAGTCGGGCGAAACCGCCGCGCTCGTTCGGGTGCCGGGGATCGGGAAAAAGACCGCCGAACGACTCGTCCTCGAACTCAAGGGAAAACTCGCGGGTTCCGCGATCGTGACGGGGCTCTTTGCCGCCGCGGGCGCGACGGAAGCTTCCTCCCACAACGCCGACATCCTGAGCGCACTCCTTGCGCTCGGTTACTCGGAACGCGAAGCCAAGACGGCCCTGAAGGGCCTCCCGACCGACGGCAGCGTCTCGGACGGGATCCGACTCGCGTTGAAAGCCCTTGCGCGCTGAGAACACGGAAGTTGCGGGGAGGCCCGAAGGCTCGGGCCGAAACGCGCTAGTCTCTCACACACCCACAACGCCCCTTCGTCCTTTCTCGGGAGAACCTCATGTCCGCCGACGAGCGCCTCATCGCGGGCGAAACCGCAAGCCCCAACGAAGAGAACATCGACCGCGCGCTGCGCCCGACGATGCTGGCCGACTACGTCGGCCAGCAGGCCGTGCGCGAGCAACTGCACATCTTCATCGAAGCCGCCAAACGCCGCGGAGAGCCCCTCGACCATCTGCTCCTTTTCGGTCCGCCCGGGCTCGGAAAAACGACGCTCGCGCACATCGTCGCCCATGAAATGGGTGTGAACCTCCGGCAGACGTCGGGCCCCGTGCTCGAGCGCCCCGGGGACCTCGCGGCGATTCTCACGAACCTTGAGAAAAACGACGTCCTCTTCATCGACGAAATCCATCGTCTCTCACCCGTCGTCGAGGAAATCCTCTATCCTGCGCTTGAGGACTATCAGATCGACATCATGATCGGCGAGGGACCGGCCGCGCGTTCGATCAAGATCGATCTGCCACCCTTTACGCTGATCGGCGCGACGACCCGTGCGGGTTCGCTCACGAACCCCCTGCGCGCGCGTTTCGGTATCGTCAATCAGCTCCAGTTCTATACGACCGAAGAACTCGTGACGATCGTTCGCCGTTCGGCGCGTCTTCTCAGCGTCTCGATCGACCTCGAGGGCGCGCGCGAAGTAGCGTGCCGCTCCCGCGGAACGCCCCGCGTGGCAAACCGCCTCCTAAGACGCGTGCGCGACTACGCCGAGGTGAAGCACGACGGCACGATTACGCGCGAGGTAGCCAACCGCGCGCTCACGATGCTCGACGTCGATCCGGCGGGCCTCGACATGATCGACCGCAAGTTCCTCCTCACGATTCTCGAAAAGTTCTCGGGCGGCCCCGTCGGGATCGAGAACCTCGCCGCCGCGGTGGGGGAAGACCGCGACACGCTCGAAGACGTGGTCGAGCCCTACCTCATTCAGCAGGGGTTCGTACAGCGTACGCCCCGAGGTCGCATGGCCACGATGCTCGCGTGGGAGCATTTCCGACTGCCGCCGCCGGGCGCGGGCGCAATGCTCGTGAAGGCCTTCGCCGAAAAGTAAGCGAAGCGTACCGTTGAAAAAGAACGGGGCCCCGAAAGGCCCCGTTCTTTTTCTTCGAAACGCCTTTCACTCGCGGGCGGCCGAAACCGACAGTACGAGAAGAAGCAACGTCGCGCCCGCCGCTCCTGCGGTACCCCAGGCGGGGCCCGCCGCCGAAAGTGCGCCCAAACCTGCGGGCGCGAAACCCGTCACGCCGAGAAGGCCGTCCAAAACAACGCCCGCCGCAAAGCCCGCCGCGGCCCAGCGGCGCAAGTAACCGCCGCGCGAGGCAAGCAACCCCAGGGCACCCGCCACGAGTCCCGCCGTCACGGGGCCCGAAAGGTGCGCGAGGACTTCAAGAAAAAGGTCTTCGCCCGACGGGGACGTGCCGAAGAGGTGCCAGTCTCGACCGAGAAAGAGCACCCAGGTAGTCGCCATCCAGAAAATCGTGCCCGCAATCATCGCACCGCGCCAGGGGTTCTCGTCGCCGAGCGCCCGGACGCCCTCGGCAAAGCCGACGCCGCGCTGCGCGCCGAACCAGCCCGCGGTGAGCATCCACGCGACGAACGACGTGACGCCCCCTGCTATGAGCGCGACAAGCGTCTGGATGACGATGCGAACGACGGGGGTCGAGACGACGGTCGTTCCCGCGTGAACGAGCGCCGCTCCTCGCAGATCCGTCACGGCAAAGGGAAGAGAGGCGCCCGCTTCGGCGCGTCCGACCGCAAAACCATCCGTGAGAATCGTGCGCAGGACCGATCCGTTCTCGGTCGGGATTTGCCCGAGCGCCGTCAGTACCACGAAGAGCGCGAGCACGAGCACGGGACCGCGTCCGGCGGCCGTCGGGAAGAGCCCCTTCGGAGCCGTGCGGCGAACGAAAAGAACCGCCGCGGCGAAAAAGAACAGTGCGCCCCAGAATGCCCAGGGGAAAAAATCGATCATGTCAAAATACGGTGTTTGGCGGGCGCGCAACGCGCAACCCGCGCATGCGCTTGCAATTTCTTACGGTTGACGGCGTCGTCGACCGGCATCCCCCCTATACTACCAAGACCCGCGCTCGGGGCTCCCGTCCGCGGCCGCTTCACTTTTTTTGTCGGAACCATGTCTCGAGAACTTGCCGCGTTTCCCGTCCGCGTCTATTGGGAAGACACCGATGCGGGCGGCATCGTTTACCACGCCAATTATCTGAAATTCATGGAACGCGCCCGTTCCAGCCTCCTCAGCCGCTTGAACGTCTCGCAAAACGCCGAGCTCTCGAACCCGCAGGGTGTTCTTTTCGTCGTGGCGGACGCCGCGCTCAAGTACCGTCGCGCCGCTCGGCTCGACGACGAGCTCACGGTGCACACGAAAATCGAAACGCTGCGACGCGCCTCGATCGTCTTCGAACAGATCGTGAAACGCGGCGACGAAACGATTGTCGAAGGTCGCATTCGCGTAGGGGTCGTCTCCGCGCAAACCTTTGCACCCGCTCCGCTTCCCGACGCGCTCTACGAGCGGATTGCCGAGCTCGCGGAACCTGCCGCCTGACGAGCGCCAACGTTCTTTTCACTACTCGCTTTTTTTGATTTTTTTCGTACCATGAATTCCGTCTCCGACCTCTCCCTTCTGACGCTCGTCGCTCAGGCGAGTCCCGTCGTGAAGATCGTTCTGGCGATCTTGGTTTTTCTCTCGCTTCTGAGCTGGACCGTGATCTTCCGCAAGGCCATCATGATCGCGCGTGCGGTACGTCAGACGGACGAATTCGAAACACGCTTCTGGAGCGGCACGGAGTTGACGAAACTCCTTGAAACCGCCAACCGCAACCGCGAAACCTCGGGCTCCGAAGAACGCGTCTTCGCCGCGGGCATGAACGAATACCTCAAGCAGCAGCGCAGCTCCGGGGACGTCATTAACGGCGTCTCGCGCGCCATGCGTGCGGTTTTCACGCGCGAACTTGATCACCTCGAAAGCGGTCTTCCGCTTCTCGCCTCGATCGGTTCCACGTCGCCCTACATCGGCCTTTTCGGCACGGTCTGGGGGATCATGAACGCCTTTACGGGCCTTTCGACCCTGGACAACGTGAGCCTTGCGGTCGTCGCCCCGGGCATTGCCGAAGCGCTCGTGGCGACCGCCATCGGCCTCTTTGCCGCCATTCCGGCCGTGGCCTCCTACAACTACTTCAACAACCGCGTCGGTCGTCTCTCGAACCGTATGGACGGCTTCAGCGAAGAGTTTCTCAACATTCTCGAGCGTCAGACGAGGTAAGCCATGTCGCTCAGACGTCATAACAACCGCCGCGGACTCATGGCCGAGATCAACGTCGTTCCTTACATCGACGTGATGCTCGTGCTCGTCGTGATCCTCATGGTCGCGGCCCCCTTCGTGAATCCGAGCGTGGTGAATCTTCCGTCGGTGAACAAAGCGTCGAAAGCGCCCGAAACGCTCGTCGAAGTGATCGTCTATCCCGACGGGCGACTTTCGCTCAGGAGCGGCAAGGAAATGCGCCCGACGGACGCCGCCGGGCTCGTTGCGGCCGTGCGCGAAGCGCAGGGCACGAACCCCGACACGCCCGTCGTGATCGCCGCCGACAAAGACGTGCGCTACGAAGACGTGATGAACGTCATGAAGACTCTGCAGGCAGCCGAGGTCGCCCGCGTCGGCTTGTCGCTTCGCATCGAACGCTCGGCCGCGGCCAAGTAACGCGAGGTACGTCGATGTCGAGCGAAACGAACGCATGGAAAGCACTCTACCGAAAGGAAGACCGACGGGACTTCCTTCCGGCGGCCGTCCTTTCCTGCGCCGTGCACACGGCGCTTTTCGCCGCCCTCTTCACGGCCTTCCACTGGCAGACACAGTCGGAGACGGTGTACGCGGAACTCTGGGCCCCCGAGGACGTCTCGGGCGGCAACGATCCGACGGGTGCGGCAAAACTCGATGAAAAACCCGAACCCGAAGAATCGAAGGCGCCGGCGACCGAACCCGAGCCCGCTCCCGAAGAGGAGCGCCGAGCCGAGAAACTTGAAGAAGCAGAGCGCGCCGAAGAAGCCCGTCAGGCCGAAGAGGCCGCCCGCATCGAAGCCGAACGTGTCGCCGAAGAGGCCCGCAAGGCAGAAGAAGCGCGTCGTGCCGAGGACGAGCGTCTTGCTCAGGAGCGCGCTCGCGCCGAAGAGATCGAGCGGCAGCGTCAGGAAGCGATCGAAGCCGAAGCACGACGTCTCGAAGAGGAAAAGCGCCGCGAAGACGAACGTCTCGCGCAGGAGCGTCTCGCCGAAGAAAAGCGCCGGGCCGAAGAAGCCCGAAAGGCCGAGGAGGCGCGTCGTCTCGAAGTCGAGCGCCTCAAAGCCGAAGAGGCCCGCAAGCAGGAGGAAGCTCGACAGCGCGAAGAGGCCCGCAAGATCGAAGAAGCTCGCAAGGCCGAAGAAAAGCGCAAGGCCGAGGAAGCCCGCCGCATCGCGGAAAAGAAGGCCGCAGAAGAGCGCGCCCGCATCGCGCGCGAAGTGCGTCAACAGGAACTTGCACGCCTTTCCGCAAAGGCCGATCCCAATTCGACCGTTTCCGGTACGACGAAGGGCGACCCGAAGAACGTGCGCCAGAACCTGACGGGTTCGGCGCGCGCCCGCTACGTCGCGCGCGTTGCGGCCTGCATCCGTCCGCACATCATGATCGAAGTTCCCTCCTCCACGGTGCGCGGGCAGTACCAAGCGATCTACAGCGTGCGTCTGCTCCCGACGGGCGAGCAGGTGGGCGACCCGAAGCAGGAAAAGGCGTCGGGCTGGGCCGCATACGATGCGGCGGTGGAACGTGCCATCCGGCGCTGCAACCCCTTCCCGCGCCCCGATACCGGTCAGGATGCACCGAGGGAGCTTACGCTCTCCTTTGACCCGGTCGACGATCGGAAGCAATAAGCACGAAAGGGCTCCGCGTTGCGGAGCCCTTTTTCCTTGTCGCATCGGGAACCGAGGGGCCCGATCGAGCTTAAGAAAAGGCCGACGAGCACGGAGCGCGTCGGCCTTTGTCGAAAGCATCTCCGAGCCCGCACGTCGAGTGCGGGCCCCTTTGCGCGATCAGCGCTTCAGCTGACGCACGATGAAGTCTCGCGCTTCGTCGACCTTCACCATCACCTTCTCGTCGAGGCGACGGCGCGCGGCGTATTCGAGTTCACCCGTCTTGAGACCGCGGTCGCCGATCACGACGCGGTGCGGCACGCCGATCAATTCCCAGTCGGCAAACATGACGCCCGGACGCATGTCGCGGTCGTCGAGGATGACGTCGACGCCCGCGGCCTGCAACTCGCGATAGAGCTTTTCGGCCGCGTTGCGCACGGCTTCGCTCTTCGCGTAGTTCATCGGGCAGATAACGACTTCGAAGGGCGCGATCGCGTCGGGCCAGATGATGCCCTTGTCGTCGTGGTTCTGCTCAATCGCGGCGCCCGCGATGCGGGTGACGCCGATCCCGTAGCAGCCCATCTGCATGACCTTGGGCTGGCCGTTTTCGTCGAGGTACGTGGCGTTGAGCGCTTCGGAGTAACGCGTGCCGAGGAAGAAGACATGACCGACTTCAATGCCGCGCTGGAGCTTCAATTCGCCCGCGCCGTCGGGCGACGCATCGCCTTCGACAACGTTGCGAAGATCCATCGCCTTGGGTTCGGGCAGGTCGCGCCCGAAGTTAACGCCCGTGTAGTGGAAACCTTCTTCGTTCGCGCCGCAGCAGAAGTCCGACATGTCGGCGACCGTAAGGTCGGCGTAGACGGCAACGTCTTCGCCGAGACCGACCGGGCCGAGGTAGCCGGGTTTCGAGCCGAAGGACGCTTCGATTTCCTTGTCGGTCGCAAAGCGGAAGCCTTCCTTCAGTTCGGGGATGTGGCCCGCCTTCACTTCGTTGAGTTCATGGTCGGCGCGCAGGAGCACGAGCACGATCTTCGCGGGCAACGGCTCGCCCTTTTCGTTCGTACGGTCGGCGGCGAGCACGATGCTCTTGACGCTCTTCGTGAAGGGGATGCCGAGGTATTCGGCGACGTCCTCGCACTTTTCCTTCCCCGGCGTGGGACGCTTTTCCATCGTTTCCGTCGCGGCTTCGCGGCCCGCGAGGAGGCTCCGGGCTTCGGCGAGTTCGATGTTTGCGGCGTAGTCGGAGTCCGGGCAGTACGCGATCACGTCTTCGCCCGTGTTGGCGATCACTTGGAATTCGTGCGAACGTGATCCGCCGATCGCACCCGTGTCAGCGCGCACGGCGCGGAACATCAGACCGAGGCGATTGAAGATCTTGCAGTACGCGTCGTACATCGTGTCGTAGGACTTTGCCGCTCCCGCTTCGTCGCGGTCGAACGAGTAGGCGTCCTTCATCGTGAACTCGCGCCCGCGCATCACGCCGAAGCGGGGGCGACGTTCGTCACGGAACTTCGTCTGGATGTGATAGAAGTTCACGGGGAGCTGACGCCAGCTCTTGATTTCCTGACGAGCGACGTCCGTGATCACTTCTTCGGAGGTCGGCTGAATCACGAAGTCGCGGTCGTGACGGTCCTTGAAGCGCAGGAGTTCGTCGCCGTATTTTTCCCAGCGGCCCGATTCCTGCCAGAGTTCGGCGGGCTGCACGATCGGCATCAGGAGTTCGATCGCGCCCGCACGGTTCATTTCATCGCGGATGATGCCTTCGATCTTTCGGATCGTGCGAAGGCCCATCGGCATGTAGGTATAGACGCCGGCGGCAAGCTTTTTGATCATGCCGGCACGAATCATGTACTGCTGGCTCACCACGTCGGCATCGGCCGGCGCTTCCTTGAGCGTGGAAATAAAAAAGGAACGGGCGCGCATAAGTTTGTGCTTGAAAAGTGGACGCCCCCGAACTCGTCGGGGGCGTTGTAGGAAAAAGTCCGGATATTTTAGACGATCCGCGGGACCGTCCCTTGTCAGCGAAGGACCATGTTGTCGTGATGGATGAGTTCGGGCCGGTCGAGGTGTCCGATGCGCTCTTCGATTTCTTCGGTGTGCGCGCGGCAGAGGCGGCGCGCTTCGTCGCTCGAATAGTTGACGAGCCCTCGCGCGACCTCGACGCCGTCTTCGGTCACGCACCCCACGGCATCGCCGCGCACGAAGTCGCCCTCCACCCCCACGACCCCGACGGGGAGAAGCGACTTGCCGTTTCGCAACGCCGACACGGCCCCGGCATCGATCGTGATCGTGCCGACCATGCGCAGATGGTCCGCCAACCACTGCTTGCGAGCATGGAGTTTGCTCGAGGCGGCATAGAGGTGCGTGCCGACGGCTTCCCCTTGCGCGAGGCGCACGAGCACGTTTTCTTCGCGGCCTGAGGCGATGATCGTGTTCGCCCCCGAGCGCGCGGCACGCTTAGCGGCAAGAATTTTCGTGATCATCCCGCCCGTCGAAATCGAGCTCGCGGCGCCGCCCGCCATCGCTTCGAGTTCGGGGCGCCCCGCCTCGGCGCTCGATACGAAATCGGCCGACGGATCTCTTCTCGGGTCGGCCGTGTAGAGTCCCTTCTGGTCCGTGAGAATCACGAGACAGTCGGCTTCGACGAGGTTCGTGACGAGGGCGCCCAACGTATCGTTGTCGCCCACCTTGATTTCGCTCGTGACGACCGTGTCGTTTTCGTTGATGACGGGGACTATTCCCAAACGCAGGAGCTCGTTGAGCGTCATGCGGGCGTTGAGGTACTGCTCGCGGTCGACGAGATTCGCGTGCGTGAGAAGTACGAGCGCCGTGCGGATACCGTACGCGCGAAAGTGCGTTTCGTAGGCCTGCACGAGCCCCATCTGCCCGACGGCGGCCGCAGCCTGCTTTTCATAGACGCGCTTGGGGCGCTTCTCCCAACCGAGCCTAAGGACTCCTTCGGCGACCGCCCCCGAACTCACGAGAATCACTTCGCGCCCCATGCGGCGAAGCTCGGCGATCTGAGCGGCCCACCGTTCGATCGCGGACTCGTCGAGACCGCGTCCGTCGTTCGTGACGAGGGCACTGCCGACTTTGACGACGATGCGGTGCGCGTTTTGAAGAAGTGAAGACATAACTGAGCTCCCGGGGGATTGAGACGAATCTCTGAGGATACCGCAAGAAGCCCCCTCGTTTCGAAAATCGATACGGAAACGCCCGGAGGGCGTTCGAGTCCTCCGGGCGTTCGCCGATCGAGCGTTTCGCGTCGATCGGACCGTGCGATCAGTCCGCCGTCGGGTCGAAGCGTTCGTCGTCGAGGAACAGCATGCTTTCGCGGCGCGCTTCGTCAATGAACTGAGCGAGCGCTTTCACGAGTTCTTCGCAGCCTTCGCGGGTCGCGGCCGAAATCACATAGACGGGCGTGTCAGGACCTGCGAGTTCGGAGCGGTATCGTTCGATCAGTGCTTCGCGTTCCGAGGCGTCGACCAGATCGATCTTATTGAGAACGAGCCAGCGGGGCTTCGCGGCGAGCTCGGGATCGTACTTTTCCAGTTCGAGCGCGAGTGCCTTCGCTTCGGCAATGGGATCGGTCTCTTCGGCAAGAGGCGCCGCATCCACCACGTGCAGGAGCACCTTGGTGCGCGCGAGATGACGCAGGAACACGTGCCCGAGGCCCGCGCCTTCGGCCGCACCTTCGATGAGTCCCGGAACATCGGCAATAACGAAGCTCTGTTCGGGACCGACGCGCACCACGCCGAGGTGCGGATGCAACGTCGTGAAGGGGTAATCGGCGATCTTGGGGCGGGCGTTGGAAACAGCCGTGATGAAGGTGGACTTCCCGGCATTGGGCATCCCGAGGAGCCCCACGTCGGCGAGCACCTTGAGTTCAAGCTCGAGCGAGCGGTACTGCCCGGGCTCGCCCGGCGTCGCCTGCTTCGGAGCACGGTTCACGGAGCTCTTGAAGTGCAGGTTGCCCAAACCGCCCTTGCCGCCCGCGGCGAGGAGCTGTCGGGCGCCGTGCACGTTGAGATCGGCGACGAGTTCTCCCGTATCCACGTCGCGCACGAGCGTGCCGACGGGCATGCGCAGCACGATGTCTTCGCCGCCCGCACCGTAGCAGTCCGCACCGCGACCGTTCTCGCCGTTCGGGGCGAAGAACTTGCGCGTGTAGCGGTAGTCGACGAGCGTGTTGATGTTTCGGTCGGCCACGGCCCAGACCGAGCCGCCGCGACCGCCGTCGCCGCCGTCGGGACCGCCCTTGGGAATGAATTTTTCGCGTCGGAAACTGGCCGCGCCGTTTCCGCCCTTGCCGCCCTGCACTTCGATTCGGGCTTCGTCAACAAACTTCATGGATTTCTCCCTGCACCGCAGCCGAACCACTCGCACCGCGGGGACGACGCCCGAAGGGCGTACGCCGCTTTTCTGGATGATGGGGAAACGAAACCGCCGCTCGTGCGGCTCGGCCCCGCTCCCCGTGTTGCCACTCTACTAAAAAAGCCCAGTCGGCGGAGCCGTACTGGGCTTTTTGTCCGGCGCTCGTGGCCGATCCCCTTCGGGGACGTCGGTCCGCCGCACCGGCTCTCCGGATCGAACGCAGTCGATTAGAGGGAGGTCGGTTCAACCTTGATGTAGTGACGGTTGAAAGCGCCCTTCACTTCGAACTTGACGACGCCGTCGACGAGCGCGTAGAGCGTGTGATCCTTGCCCATACCGACGTTGTCGCCGGCGTGGAACTTCGTGCCGCGCTGACGGACGATGATGGAACCGGCGTTGATGTGGGATTCGCCGAAGACCTTCACGCCGAGACGCTTGGCCTGGGAGTCGCGACCGTTGCGGGTGGAGCCGCCGCCTTTCTTATGTGCCATTTTCTATGCTCTGCTAAAAAACCGGTTGAAAATTAAGCCGCGATCGATTCGATCTTGAGCTCCGTGTAGTTCTGACGATGGCCGCCCGACTTCATGGAGTGCTTGCGACGACGGAACTTGAAGATGCGGACCTTTTCGCCACGGCCGTGGGAGACAACGGTCGCCGTCACGGAGGCGCCTTCGACGAAGGGAGCGCCGACCTTGAGGCCGTTTTCGTTGCTCACAGCGAGCACTTCGGAGAGGGTAACCTGGGAGCCGGCTTCGACAGCAAGGGATTCGACCTTGAGCTTGTCGCCGACGCTGACGCGGTACTGCTTACCGCCCGTCTTGATGATAGCGTACATGTAAATAAACCTCGCCCGCTTCGCTTCGATCGCACCGACAAGCGGCATGCGACGTATGCGAAGCCTTTTTGTAATACATGCGGCCGCGGCGGCCGAACGGGAAAATTCCGAGGGCGCGCACGAGACGCATCGGTTGCGTGGAAAGGAGCGCATTATTTCATGCGGGTCCGCCTCCGTCAAGCGAAATTCCCGAAAATTTACGGAGTTGCGCTTCGCTTTTCGACGTCTCGTTCCGAAGCGAAGCGCCGCTCGCCCCATGCCGAGCGCGCATCGGGCCCGCGTCAAGCGTTCGCCCCTCTCGGCGCCCGATATACTTGAGGCATTTCGCCCGAGCCCCTTTCGGGCTGCCCTCCGTTTTTCGAACTCGAACACATCATGGAAGAGACCACGCACACCGAGGATCCGAAGGCGCTCGTGCGCGCCCTCCTTGCGCCGATCGCCGCCGACATGGCCGCGGTCGACGACGTCATCCGCCGAGAACTCGCCAGCGACGTCCGTCGCATGCACGAGATCGGCGAGTACATCACGAGTGCGGGCGGCAAGCGCATGCGTCCCGCCCTGCTCATGCTCATCGCCCGAGCGCTCGGTTACGAAGGGACGCTGCACCAGTATCTCGGGGCCACGATCGAACTTCTCCATACGGCCACCCTCATGCACGACGACGTGGTCGACGAGAGCGACATGCGCCGCGGCCGTCCGACGGCCAACGCCCGCTGGGGCAACGGCGTCGCGGTACTCGTGGGCGACTTCCTCTACACCCGTTCCTTCCAAATGATGGTGAAGGCGGGGAATCTCAAGGTGATGGAGGCGCTCTCGAACGCCGCCAACCGCCTCTCCGAGGGCGAAGTGATCCAGATGGTCAACGCCCACGACCCCACGGTCGACGAAGAGCGCTACTTCAAGGTGATCGAACGAAAAACCGCCTGCCTCTTCGAAGCGGGTGCCCGCATGGCGGCCGCCATCGCCGAGGCGTCCCCGGAAGCCGAAGAAGCCGTAGCCGAATACGCGCTCGCTCTCGGCAACGCCTTTCAAATCGCCGACGACATGCTCGACTACGCGGGCGACGCCGCCGAAACCGGCAAATCGCTCGGCGCCGACCTGCGCGAAGGCAAGGTGACGCTCCCTCTCATCTACACCCGAGAGCTCGTTTCCGAAGAGGATCGCCGCCTCATCGACGACGCGATTCGTCAGGGCGACGGAGAATTTGACAAAATCGCAAAGCTTGTGATAGACTGCGAAGCTCTCGATCGATGCAGGGCGCGAGCTGAGATGGAACTGGAACGGGGTCGAAAAGCTCTTTCGAAAATTCCCTCTTCCATTTTCAGCGAAAGTCTGCTAGAATTGTTGTCCTTCACGGTTAAGCGTGATCGATAACGCTGAATCGGGAATTTCGGGGTGTAGCTCAGCCTGGTAGAGTACTACGTTCGGGACGTAGGAGTCGGAGGTTCGAATCCTCTCACCCCGACCAGGTTTCCAAAGGCACCGCACGCAAGTGCGGTGCCTTTTTTGTTTGTCCGCTCGAAACGCACTCAACGGAGAATCAGCATGCCCTATCTGCTCGGCCTTACGGGCGGCATCGGCTCGGGAAAATCAACGGCGGCGGCGGCTTTCGCGCGACTCGGCATTCCGATCGTCGACGCGGACGCGCTCTCGCGCGCCGTCACGTCGGCGGGAGGACGCGCGATCGAAGCGATACGCGCGCACTTCGGCGCGACCTACGTCACGCCCGAGGGTGCCATGGACCGCGCGGCCATGCGCGAACTGGTCTTCTCCGATCCCGAAAAGCGACGCGAGCTCGAACGGGTGCTCGCCCCGTACCTCGGAGCGGAAATTTCCGAAGGAATCCGCTCGGCGCTCGAGGAAGCGCGCGAGCGGGGCCTCCCCTACGCGCTCTTCGACTGTCCGCTTCTCGTAGAGCGCCCTGCGTGGCGCAAGGTCTGCGCGAAGGTGCTCGTCGTCGATCTCGTCGAAGACGAGCAGATCGCCCGCGTGATGCGCCGCTCGCACCTCACCGAATCCGCGGTTCGCGCGATTCTCGCCGCACAGGCCACGCGCGCGGAGCGGCTCGATGCGGCCGACTACGTTCTCTACAACGGCGGTACCCCCGAGGGGCTGGAGCGGGCCGTCCAAACTTTACATACAAATTTCCTGGCGGCCTGCGGGTAATTCCTATTTTCCATACTGCGGCGTGTGCTATTTTTGGAACATGCGCTTTTGCGCCGAAAGCCGCCGTTCGCAGGCCTTTCGGCGAGTCCGCCTCCGTTTCCATCCGCCGCGCACGTCCCCCACGAGCGACGTCCCGACCATCTCCTTCGGCCCCGACATGACTCTTTCGTCCGTCAACTCGATCGAACAGCCTGATGCCTCCGAGAACACCGCGGGCTTCATGCTTTACGAGTTCCCGTGCAACGAAAAAATCCGCATGTACCTGCGGCTCGAGATGCTCTTCCGGCGTTTCGACTGGTTCTGCGCCCAAGAGGATCCGGTTGCACACCATGCGGCGCTCTCGGCCCTTTTCGACCTCGTCGACGCCTCGGCCCGCTCGGACTTGCGCAACGAACTCATCCAGGAGCTCGTGCGTCAGCGTCAGCACCTCGAAAACCTGCGCGGCAACGAAGCAGTGCGTCAGGACGCACTGGAACCCGCCATCGCCGAACTCTCGGAATGCTGCCGTACGATTTCCAACACGGTCGGGCGCTCGGGTCAGGTCATCCGTGAAAACGAATGGTTGCAGCTCGTGCGGACGCGCCAGTCGATTCCCGGCGGTACGTGCGAATTCGACATGCCGATGCTCCACTATTGGCTCGCGCTGCGTCCCGAAGTGCGTCGCGAAGAGTTGCTCGGTTGGGCGCAGTCGATGTTCCCGACGCGGGATGCGATCCAGCTCGTTTTGCGCCTCCTTCGCGCCTCGTCCGTCGAGCACTACTGTACCGCCGTCGACGGCATGTTCCAGAAGCCCATGACGGGACGCAATTACGCGCTAGCGCGCATTTGGATTCCGGAAGGCGATACGCTCATTCCGGAAGTGAGCGCCAACAAGTACATGCTCTGGGTGCGTTTCTCGCGGCCCGATCACCGTCGACGGTTGCACGTCGTCCATGAACGCGTCGAATTTCGGCTCGGCCTCTGCGGTTGAGACCCCCGCTTTCGTCATTTCCGACGTTTTCCCGAATTCTTTTTCCGTTTTTCTTTCGGCCCGACGACGTCGGGCCGCTTCATTTCTCATGAAAGTCAAGTGTCCGACCTGCGGCGCCGAAATCGAATATTCGCCCGCCAATCCCTACCGTCCTTTTTGCTCCGAGCGCTGCCGCCTGATCGATCTGGGCGCATGGGCGAACGACGAGTACCGGATCGAAGGGGAGCCCGGATCCGCCGCCTCGATGAATCCCGAAGACTACGAGACCGCGCAGCGCGAAGCGATGATGCGCGAGATGGAAAAGCGCGCGAAGCACCGGTAATTCCCCTTCGGCTGCCCGACAAAAAGCCCGACCGAGACGCTTCGATCGGGCTTTTCTGTTTTCTTCGCGCGCCCCGGAGGGCGCACAACAAAACCTCAAAATCAAGCTCAGGGCTTCACGCCGTGAGCGCCCGCTTCCTGCCAGCGATCGAGCTCGGCTGCGGGAACACCTTCCACGTAGACGGGTAGCAACGCTTCGCCCCCGCGCACGCAGTCTTCAAACGCCGCCTTCGGCACGATCACGAAGTCGAAGTCCATGGCGCGGGCCTTCATCACGTCGTCGAACGTTTCGACACGGGCGCCCACATAGCGGGCGCCCCGGTCGCGAACGACCGTCGCGCGGAGTGCCGCGGTCGAAAGCACCGTCTGGTCGGCGCGCTCTTCAAAGACGTCGGGCAGTTCCGCACGGGCCACGATCGCGAGATCCACGGGCAACAGGAGCCCTGGCGTACGTTCGTCGGCCGAGAAGTAGCCGAATTCCTGGCCTTCCTTGGCGACGGGCTCGCCCGTGAAGTCCTTCGAGCGACGGAAGTGCAGACGCACGTGCGCGTGTTCGTAGCGGTGTTCCGTAACAAACCACGGCACGGAGCGGCGCAACGTGATCCCGAGCTCTTCGTCGAGTTCGCGCTTCAGAGCGTCGTGCACGGTTTCGCCCGGCTCCATTTTGCCGCCCGGGAATTCCCAGTAGCCGGCATAGGGCTTGCCCTGCGGGCGGGAACCGAGCAACATCCGGCCGTCTTCACGAATCAGAACGCCGACGGCCACGTCGACGACGGGTTGAGTCATGGGGTGTCTCCTTGAGGGTTGCGACAACTGTTCATCTTACCCCGCCCGCGAAGGAATGAATGTCCTTTCCGAAACGTCAGATCGGCAGGGGCGCTGCCACCGACGCGCGGCCCCGTCCGAAAGAAACGACGATGCGCGTCGGGAGCTCGGGGGATTCGGTCTCTCCCCCTTCAAAACGCACCGTAAGCCTCGATCGCTCGACTCCTTCGGAAACGCGCAACGAAAGCGCCGCTCGAAAGAGCCGCTCCCAGTCGGAAGGGCGGCCGATCGTTCCTGAGGTCGTCCGGGTACGCCCCGCCGCCGCGGCTGCGGGCCAGAGGTTCTCCAGAAGTTCGTAGGCTTCCTCAGGCATTTCCGCCCCCTCGACCGTAAGCATAGTGCATAGCCCCCGCGTGAGCGCGCGACGCCGCAGGGCGTCCTCGAGAAGACTCGTAAGGCCCGCCAGAATCGGCTCGACGCGCGGGTCGTCCCAGCGCCCGACGGGCGGCTGCGAAGCGCTCCCGCCAAGTTCTCCTTCGCCCGACGCCGTGATCACAAGAAGATCCCCGGCTGTACCCGCAGGATAAAGTCCCGCCCAAAGTTTCGGGGCAAGCGCTTCCGAAAAGACTTCCAAGACGCTTCGGCGTACGGGAAGGCCCACGTGGAGACCCAGTACCGACGCCCGTGCGAAGCCGACCGCGGGCGGCGTCTCCCAGAGGGAAAGTTCCGTCGCCCCTTCGGGCATGCGAAAGGGCATACGCCGCAGAGGACCGAAGGGAGGCTCCGCCCTTCCGCCCCCAAGCGTTGCAACTTCCCTCAGGGCGCTTGCGGCTCCGATGAGCGCCCCCGCTTCAAGGGTCTTGCCGAGCGGACCGCCCGATCCCCAGAGGAAGTCGCGCCGTGCGAGGCCGAGTCGCCGCTCCCATTCGAACTCGAGAGCTTCCGCCACGCTCGTCGACGCTGCCCCGAGCCCTTCAGCGGCCGCCTCGGGCGTGACGATCACCGCCCGAAAGTCGATGCCGTCCCCGTTCGCACGGCGTTGCGCTAGCTTGAGCACCCGCCCGTCGAGTCCGAACCCTCCGCGAAGAGCGAAGACGCCCGTCCCCGACGCGGGGAGCACCATCAGCGCGAGGCGCCCTTCGGGATCGGAAAACCAGAGAGGATCGGAGGCGGCCGACGCCGCCCGCACGAAGGGGTTTTCCGAGCGCTCCCGCAGGTCGATCGGGGCCTTGCCCGGTTCGGCCGGATCGGTCGCCACGGACGCACTTCGGTTCTTACGCGAAAAAGGATTCCACATACGAATGTTCGACTCCTTGCGGTTTCGGGGCGGCGGCCGAGACTGCATCCTCCGGACGAAAAAAACGCCCGGAAGTCTTCGAACCGTCGGGCGTTTCTCGTGCATGCGGAGCCGAGCAAGCTCGGCTCCCGCGCCAGGGGGACCGATCAGGCGAGCTTGCCGTGGCAGTCCTTGAACTTCTTGCCGGAGCCGCAGGGGCACGGATCGTTGCGGCCCGCGTGCGCGAAGCGGCGGCGCATTTCGGCTTCGTCGGCCTGCATCGCGTCGAGGGCGCTGCCGCCTTCGTGGCGACCCGCGGCGGGGTCGGATGCTTCCGCTGCCGTCTGTTCGCCCATCGCAATGGCCGTGTCGGTCGCTTCCTGTGCCTCTTCGGGCATCTTGATTTCCACGTGCATGAGAACCGAGACAAGCGTTTCACGGATGCTGTCAAGGAGCTGCTCGAACATCGTGAACGCTTCGCGCTTGTACTCCTGCTTGGGCTGCTTCTGCGCGTAGCCGCGCAGATAGATCCCCTGACGCAGTGCGTCGAGCGCGGCGATGTGCTGACGCCAGAGCTGGTCGATCACCTGCAGAAGGACGGAACGCGCGAACGCGGTGAACGCATCGTGGCCCACCAGGGTTTCCTTGGCGCCGTAGAGTTCGTTCACCTTCGCGACGAGCGCTTCGAGGAGGTCCTCGTCCGTGGTCGAATCCGACGCGTCGAGCATCTTCTGCAGATCGATCTCGATCCCGAAGTCGTTCGTCAGCTTCGCGGTGAGACCCGCGAGGTCCCACTGCTCTTCGACCGTATCGGCCGGCACGAACGAGCGGAAGAGATCGCGGAAGTACCCTTCGCGCAGGTTCTTCACCATTTCCGAGCAGTCGGACGATTCGAGGATTTCATTGCGAAGACCGTAGATCTCGTGACGCTGGTCGTTCTGAACGTCGTCGAATTCGAGGAGTTGCTTGCGGATGTCGTAGTTGCGGCCCTCGACCTTGCGCTGCGCCGATTCGATCATGCGGGTGAGCATCTTCGATTCGATCGCCACACCCTCTTCGAGCTTCAGACGGTCGGCGATGGCGCGCATGCGTTCACCGCCGAAGATGCGCAGAAGCTGGTCTTCCATCGAGAGGTAGAAGCACGAGCTCCCCGGGTCGCCCTGACGGCCCGCACGACCGCGCAGCTGATTGTCGATGCGACGCGATTCGTGGCGTTCGGAACCGATGATGCGCAAACCGCCCGCGGCGACGACACGGTCGTGTTCGACCTGCCAGTCGGCCTTCAACTTCGCGATGCGCAGTTCGCGTTCGGCTTCGGTGAGCGTCTCGTCGTTGCGAACGTCGTCGATATGCTTGTTGATGCCGCCGCCGAGCACGATGTCGGTACCGCGGCCCGCCATGTTGGTCGCGATCGTGACGACGCCGGGACGACCGGCTTCGAGAACGATCTGGGCCTCCTTCTCGTGCTGTTTGGCGTTGAGCACGTTGTGCTCGATCCCTTCCTTCGTGAGGAGCTGAGAGAGCACTTCGGAATTTTCAATCGACGTCGTACCGAGCAGCACAGGCTGACCCTTGGCGTGGCAGGCTTTGACGTCTTCGATGATGGCGCGGTACTTTTCGGCAACCGTACGGTAGACCTTGTCCTGCTCGTCGACGCGAACCATCTTGCGGTGCGTCGGGACGACCACCGTTTCGAGACCGTAGATATCCTGGAATTCGTAAGCTTCGGTGTCCGCCGTACCCGTCATGCCCGAGAGCTTCTCGTACATGCGGAAGTAGTTCTGGAACGTGATCGAAGCCATCGTCTGGTTTTCCTGCTGGATGCGCACGCCTTCCTTGGCTTCGACCGCCTGGTGAAGGCCCTCGCTCCAACGGCGACCAGGCATCAGACGACCCGTGAATTCGTCGACGATGACGATTTCGCCGTTCTGCACGACGTAGTGCTGATCGCGCTTGAAGAGGTTGTGGGCCTTCAGGGACGCCATCAGATGGTGCATAAGGATGATGTTCTTCGGCGAATAGAGCGATTCGCCTTCGGCGACGAGGCCGCGCTCGGAGAGGATGCGCTCGAGCTTCTCGTGACCGCTCTCGGAGATGTAGACCTGATGGGCCTTTTCATCCACCCAGTAGTCGCCCTCGCCCTTTTCTTCGGCCTGACGCGTGAGCAGCGGCGGAATTTCGTTGATGGCGAGGTAGAGGTCCGTGTTGTCGTTCGCGGGCCCCGAGATGATGAGCGGCGTACGCGCTTCGTCGATGAGAATCGAGTCCACTTCGTCGACGATCGCGTAGTAGAGACCGCGCTGACGACGGTTCGCAACGTCGTACTCCATATTGTCGCGCAGGTAGTCGAAGCCGAACTCGTTGTTCGTGCCGTACGTGATGTCGGCCGCGTAGGCCGCCTTCTTCGTTTCGGTGTCCTGCTGCGTGAGAATCTTGCCGACGGAAAGACCAAGCCAGTTGTAGAGGCGCCCCATCCAGTCCGCGTCGCGAGAGGCGAGATAATCGTTCACCGTCACGACATGGCAACCCTTGCCCGGAAGGGCGTTGAGGTAGACGGCGAGCGTCGCGGTGAGAGTCTTGCCTTCGCCCGTGCGCATTTCGGCGATCTTACCGTCGTTGAGCACCATGCCGCCGATCAACTGCACGTCGTAGTGGCGCATGCCGAGCACGCGAACCGCGGCTTCGCGCACCACGGCGAACGCTTCGGGCAGGAGCTGATCCGTCGTTTCGCCCTTGGCGATGCGTTCGCGGAATTCTCCGGTCTTGGCCTGCAATTCCTCGTCCGAGAGCGCCTTCATGGCGGGTTCGAGCTTGTTGATCGCTTCGCACTGGCGGCGATACTGCTTGATCAGGCGGTCGTTGCGGCTGCCGAAGATTTTGGTAAGGAGTTCGTCAAACATGGCTTCTACGGTTCTGAGCGGCCCCTCGTCCCGTCGAGTTCGAGACGCGGGGAAGTCCTCCGTGCGGGCCGAACGCGGTCCGCGCACTGCTTAAGATGGGTTGGACGACGTCCCTCGGGTACACTTGCACATCCTGGCAAAGCACCCGCGGCTCGATACGCCCTCGTCCCGGCGCCCGCAGGCGCCGAGGGTAACTTGTCGATTATCGCATAGTCTGTTGGTGCGGTTCTCAGGGCTTGCGCGCAGTTGGAGGAGAGATCGTGAGCAGGAATTTGAAGGATTTCACCCGCCGCAAAGGCTTCCGGTCCATGGATCGGCTCCTCTCGGAAGAGGACGGTACGGCACGCCTCATGTCGGACTTTCAAATCGCGCGCCGCGCGGGCGAAGTGATTCAGCCCGTCGTGAAGCCCTTCCGGCTCGTTCTCGACTTCTCCCAAGGGCACACGCGCTACGAAGATCACACGCTCGTGTTGCTTGCACAAAACGCGGCACAGCTGAACCGCCTGCGACAGCTTGTTCCGCGCATGCTCGCGGCGCTCGCCGTCAAGGGCCTGCCCGTCACCGACATCGACATTCGCATCGCCCCGCCCGCCGAGCCCGAACCCGAGCCGATTCCGCCCGCTCCGCCTCGCGAGCATTCGATTGCGGCCTCGGCGCGATTGCGCGCGCGGCTTGAAGACTTTCACGATCCGGAACTGCGCGCAACGCTTGCACGCCTTGCGGACGCGATCGCCCCGCGCCCCGAAGAGCGCGCGGGTCAGTTGCGTTCGGAATTTGACGAAGCGGGCAACGACGCGCGGCGTCTCCTTGAGGCGCTCGCACGGCTTGAAGATCATCTCCCCGAAGCACCCGACCCTCGACTCGTTCCGACGGAAGAGGACGCGCGGCTCAAGCCCGAACTCACGGGCGTGCGCGATCGGCTGCTCTCCAAACTCACGCGTCGCGTCGCGTTTGAAGACCGCCTCGGGCGCCTCCGGAAGCGCGCGGGCGACGAACTCCTTGCGGCCGAATCGGCGAGGTTTCAACTCGGGTTCGATGTCGAGGGCGAAGCAGGACTCGAGCCGGGACTCGGCTCGGGAACACCCGAGCCGTCCGAGGAAGACATCGCGCGCCTTGAGCACGACTATCTCGCGCTCAAGGCACGACTCTTCGACTTGCGAAGCGAAGTCGAAGCGCTCGAAAGCGCCCTCGACGCGTCCGCACATTAACGGCGGGCGGATTTCGCCTTCTGAAGCCAGAAATCGACCGGGCAGTCCTTGTCGTTTTCAAAGACCACTTCCGTCCAGCACTCGGGCTTTTTGAGGAGTTCGCGCAAAAGGAGGTTGTTGAGAGCGTGCCCCGACTTGTGGGCGCGGTAGTGCGCGAGGAGCGGCCGCCCGAGCACGTAGAGGTCCCCCATGGCATCGAGGATCTTGTGCTTCACAAATTCGTCTCCTTCTCGCAAACCCTCGGGGTTGAGAATGCGGTACTCGTCCATGACGATCGCGTTGCCGAGCGATCCGCCTTGAGCGAGCCCGAGACGGCGCAACATTTCCACGTCCTGCACGAAGCCGAACGTGCGGTTGCGCGCCACCGCCTGCTCGTAGGTCGTCTTCGAAAAGTCAACCTCCGAAAACTGCTCCGTCGCGTCGATCGCGGGATGACCGAACGCGATCGAGAAAGAGAGCTTGTAGCCCATATGAGGCTCCAGACGCGCCCACTTGTCGCCTTCGCGCACTTCGACGGGAGCGAGCACCTTCACGAACTTCTTCGGAGCGTCTTGTTCGACAATGCCCGCCGAATGGAGCAGGAAGACGAAACTTGCGCCCGAACCGTCCATGATCGGAATTTCGGGGGCGGTGACTTCAATCACGCAGTTGTCGACCCCGAGACCGCTCAGGGCGCTCATCAGGTGTTCGATCGTCGAAACGGCCGTCGACCCGATGTTGACGGTGGTCGCCATGCGGGTGTCGTTCACGTTGAGGGGTTCCGCGGGAATATCGACGGGCGGATCGATGTCAGTGCGGCGGTAGACGATCCCCGTGTCGGGTGCCGCCGGGAGAAGCCGCAACTTCACCTTGCGGCCCGAATGAAGCCCGATGCCGACGGTTTCGACGGCTTCGCCCAAGGTGCGTTGCTTGAAGTAGGTCATGACTCGCTCCCGAGCCGTCGCTCGTTCGACGAAGGACGGCGATGCGTTGGAATTTCCGGTGGTTTCTTCAAAGAAAGGGCGGCCCGCCCGTTCGGGCGCAAGCCGCCTTTGCGTTGCGGCAGGCCTTCTTCCTCCGGATCGAAGTACGAAAGCGTGCCGCGCGAAGCGTTCGGGCCGGGCCCGAACGGGCTTCTTCAGTTGTTGCCCGAGCGCAGGTAGCTCGGAATCGTGTAGCCGAACGAGAACGGATTCGCGTTCGAGCCCGACTGCTGACTCGTCGGTTGGCCGGGCTGAGGCGCGGCGGGCTGGGGCGTCGAGGGCGTCGAAACGGAAGGCGCGATCCCCGGAGCCGCGGACTGCGGCTCGGCAAAGTTCTTCACGGAGAAGTCGTTCGGTGCAACGGCGGGAGCGCTCGGTGCCGAGATCTTGCCGGGAAACACATCGAGCACGTCCGAGGGAGCGACCGTTTCCGGGCCGGAGCCGGTTTCGGCTTCGAACGGACGATCAAGCCCTGTTGCCACCACCGTGACGCGCACTTCATCGCCCATTTCTTCCGAGAGAGCCGAGCCGAAGATCACCGTCGCCTGCTTGTGAACGAAGGTATTCAAAACGCCCATGGCTTCGCGGATTTCCGCGAGCGTGAGCGAGTCGTTGCCCGTGAAGTAGACGAGCATGCCGCGGGCGCCCTGCAGGTTGGCACCCTCAAGCAACGGACAGGCAATCGCCTTTTCGGCGGCGACGCGGGCGCGGTCCGGACCCGACGCGGTCGCGAGACCGATGATCGCCGTGCCGCGTTCGCTCATCACCGTCTTGATGTCTTCGAAGTCGACGTTGATCGTACCCGGCGTGTGGATGATTTCCGCAATACCGACGCAGGCCTTGTAGAGCACTTCGTTGCTCGTCTCGAAGCACTCCTTCATCGTCGCGTTGGGCGGGCATTCCTCTTCGAGCTTCTCGTTGAGGATGACGATCATCGAGTCGACCTTGTCCTTGAGGTTCTCGATGCCGAGCTCGGCCGTACGCATGCGGCGGGCGCCTTCGAAGCTGAAGGGCTTCGTGACGACAGCCACCGTGAGGATGCCCATTTCCTTGGCGATCTCGGCGATGACGGGAGCCGCACCCGTACCGGTGCCGCCGCCCATGCCGGCCGTGATGAAGAGCAGGTGAGCGCCGCGGATCGCTTCAGCCACCTGTTCGCGCTTTTCCTGCGCGGCGGCGGCGCCCACTTCGGGACGCGCGCCCGCGCCGAGCCCGGTGCTGCCGAGCTGGATGTTCACGTGAGCCTTCGAGCGCTGAAGGGCCTGGTGGTCGGTATTGGCCGCAATGAACTCAATACCCTTGGCGCCGTGCGCAATCATGTGTTCGACGGCATTGCCGCCGCCACCGCCGACGCCGATCACCTTGATCACGGTGTTCAGCGGATCAATCTCCTGCAGGATTTCAAAAGGCATCGTCGACCTCTTTTATTCAGAATTTTGAAATTATCGCCTAGATGAGCGAATTCCGCACGCCCCGCGCACTCTTTTCGGCTGAGCGTTCGGTAGGTTTTTTGTTACGGTTTTCAGCGAACCTTCGGCCTCGAATCGGGTGATGTCAATAGTCTCCCACGAAGACGTTTCTCAGTCGACCGAAAAAATTCGGCAAGGGCTTTTTGCCGTAAGAAGCGGTGTCGCTCAAATCGCCCATTTCGGCACATCGAATGAGCCCCATCGCCACCGTCGCATCGGGTTGCAAAAGGACGGGCGTATCGCCCTCGATGAATTGCGGGCAACCGATACGAACGCGTTTCCCGAGCATGCGACCCGCGGCGACGTCGATCCCTCTGAGGCTCGCGCCGCCCCCCGTCAAAACGACGAGTTCGATCGAATCGAAGACTTTCGCCTCGATGAGCGTGCGGCGATAGAGTTCGAAAAACTCCTTGACGCGCGCCTGAAGAGTCTTCGCGACGAGTTCGCGAAGATAGGGGCGTGGACGCTTGCCCGCCTGAACGATTTCGCCCGGGAGTACCCGATCGGGGTCGCACGTACCCGCCGACACCTTGAGCGCCTCGGCCTCGTCGAGTTCGACCCCGAGCACCATGGCAATATCGCGCGTGAAGTATTCCGCCCCCCACGGGCGCACGTTCGAAAACGCGATGACCCCTTCGCGAAAAACCGCCATCGACGTGGTTTCCGCGCCGATGTCGATCACGGCGGCGCCGCACGTTTTTTCCGTTTCGGTAAGCGTAGCCTGCGCGGCCGCCCAGGCGTGCGGCTCGTAGTCGACGAGCTCCAGACCCGAGCGTTGCATGCAGCGCTTGAGATTTTCCGCGTTCGACGCGGACCCGTAGACCGCATGCACGAGCGCTTCGAGTTTCGACCCCGTAAGGCCCACGGGGCTTCGCGGCGCAATGACGTCGCCCACGCGGTAGCCCTGGGGAATCAACTTCACGAGGTCTCGCCCCTGACCCTGTTGGATCGCGTTCTGTCGGGCGTTCACCTCCGCGAGCGTCACGTCTTCCTGGCGCACTTCGCGGCTGCGCGGCACGGCCGCGCCCGTACAGTTGTAGCTCACCTGCGTCTGACCGCCGATCGAGCCCCAGACGCGGTCGATTTTCACGCCGGAGGTGTACTGCGCTTCGGAGACCGCCTTGCGAATCGAATGAACGGCCTCTTCGACATCGATCACCGTTCCCTGACGAATGCCCTGCGAGCGCACGTTGCCGATCCCGAGCACGCGGTGAAATCCCTTGTCGTCGCCCGGACGGGCGACGACGCAGAGCACCTTGCTCGATCCCACGTCGAGACTCACGATCACGTCGTTCGAATTGGTCGTCATGAAGTTTGGAATGTTGGAAATGCAGTCGTTCGAAGTCGGACGCGCCGAAACGGTTCGTCGCGACAACATTGTGTCACATTAACCGGCCGAAAGCGTTGCAGGCGCTGGGTTCGAGGGAGATGCGTCGTCGCCGAGGGGAGCGCGCTCGAGGTTTTCCACGGTGCCCGCATCGTCTCCGGAATCGTCCGCCGAATCCTCGGGCGGCACCTCCGCGACGGGCGGCTCGACCGCGGCCGCGCGCCGCTCGGCCACTTCCTTGAAGTGCTTGCGCACGGCCGCCGCATCGGGGATACCGGCCGCGAAAGCACCCGGATACCGGGCGTCGATCGACGAGGGCGGCCCCTTCATGAGTTTCACCACCTGCGGGTACGAATCGACGACATCCTGCAGTCGTACTTCGACGGAACGGTTCGGATCGTCGCGTCCGAGCTCGACCCGCGTGGGCGGCATCCAGTCGTTTTGCATGACGATCGACCAGCTTTCGCGGTCCGAATACTGGATGTCCGAAATCTGCGCGGGGATCGCGCCGACGATCTCGCGAAAGCGTTGATAGTTCCGCGCGATCCGCTCGATCTGAACGGCCGAGCCGTAAAAGTAGGGCAACGTCGCGCCGTCCGTCTGCTCCTCGGGATTGGCCGAAAAGAGAACGCCTTCCGTACTCACGAGGCGCCCGTCTTCGTAGAGCGCCATCGCGCGGTGTACCTCGACGTCGATGCGAAGCCCCGAGGGCCAGATGCGGCGTACGGTCGCGCGCTTCACCCAGGGAACGGTTTCGGCCGCGCGACGCACCGCTTCCAGGTCCGCCGTGAAAAAGTTCCCGCTCAGCACGGGCTCGATCGCCGAGCGCATCCGATCGACGGGCACCTTTTGCGCGTCGCCCGCGAGCTCGAGTTCCGTCAACCGGAAGGCGTCGAGCTCTCGAACGGCCTTGCCCGCCCACTCGTAGGAAAGCACGGCCACGGTCCCGAGACCGAGCACGATCGCACCGAGCGCGAAGCGCCCCACCCAACGCCATCGGGCGGCACGACGCTCGTTCGTCGTCTCCGTTCCCTCGTCACCGGGATGCTCCTCGATCTCGTCGTCGACGGGAATCTGAGAAAGGGCCTTCGATTCTTCGGCGTTCGTCTCGTCCTGCGGCACGGTTCTCTCTGCGGGCGGGTTGTACGAATGGGCGGGGGGCGACTCGATCACGATTTACGCATCGGTTCGGGCAAGCCCGAGCACCGTGAGGCAGAGCTCGGAGTAGTCCATCCCGACGGCGCGGGCGGCCATCGGCACGAGCGAGTGCGGCGTCATGCCGGGCGAAGTATTGATTTCAAGGAGCGCAAACGACCCGTCGGGGCGCTGCATCACGTCGACGCGCGACCAGCCGCGGCAGCCGAGCACGGCAAAGGCCGCTTCGACCGTGCGCATGAGTTCGGCCGCACGCACCTCGGGAAGGTTCGCCGGGCACTCGTAGCGCACGACGTCCGTGTAGTACTTGTTTTGGAAATCGTAACTCCCTTCGGGAGCGACGATTTCGATGACGGGAAGGGCCTTGCCGTCGAGCACCGCCACCGTGAATTCGCGACCGAGAATGTACTCTTCGACGAGCACGTCTTCGTCACCCGCGGCGGAGATTGCCGCGCGGAGCGCGTCGACCGTGAGATCTTCCTTGCGGATCTTCGTGACACCGATCGAGGAGCCGTCCTTGGCAGGCTTCACGACGAGACCGGTGGCGCCGAGTTCGGCAATCGCCTTCTCAAGTGCCGCCGACTCGGCATCGGGGTGCAACAGTACGCCGCGCGGCACGGGAATCCCCGCCGCGCGCCAGATCGTCTTCGTGCGCTCCTTGTCGATCGCCGTCGCCGAGGCCGCCACGCCCGGGCCCGTATAGGGGATGCCGAGGTAATTGAGCACGCCCTGGATCGTGCCGTCTTCTCCGAGCTTGCCGTGCAGGGCAATGAATGCCCGATCGAAGCGACCCGCTTCGAGTTCGGCGAGGCTGCTCGTCTTCGGATCGAACACCGTGACGTCGACGCCTCGGGACTTGAGCGCCTTCTCAACGCCCGCGCCCGACATGAGGGAGACTTCGCGCTCGGAGGAAACGCCCCCCATCAGGAGGACGACGCGCCCGAGCTGATTCGTTTCGTTCAACATGAAAAATTTCTCCGTTGGTTGGTGGTGGTCGGGCTCAGACGCGCCCCGCCATGGCGGGCGCCACGCGTCCGATGGAGCCCGCTCCCATCGTCACGACGACGTCGCCCGGGCGAACCGCGGCGCGGATCGCGTCGGCCACGCCCTCGACGGGAACGACCGCGGGTTTGGGGCAACCCGCCGCGGCAAGCGCTGCCGCAAGGTGCTCACTGTCCGCACCCTCGATCGGAGCTTCGCCCGCAGGATAAACGTCGGCCAGAACGACACCGTCGACTGTCTTGAGCACCTCGACGAAGTCCTTGAAGCAATCGCGCGTGCGCGTGTAGCGGTGCGGTTGGAAAGCGACGACCAGGCGACGACCAGGCCAGGCGCCGCGCAGGGCGGCGATCGTCGCCGCCATTTCATGCGGATGGTGACCGTAGTCGTCGATGAGCGTAAAGGTACCCGTTTCGCCCTCGGCCCCCGTGCAGGGGATTTCGCCGTACTGCGCGAAGCGACGGCCCACCCCCGTGAATTCTGCGAGCCCCTTGGCGATCGCCTCGTTCGAAACACCCGCGAGCGTCGCGACGGCCACAGCCGCGAGGGCATTGCGTACGTTGTGAAGTCCCGGCAGATTCAAAACAACGGGCAACGGCGCATGGTCGGGTCGCAGTACCGTGAAGTGCATCCTGGTCCCGACCGCCTTCACGTCGATCGCGCGCACGAGGGCGTCCGCGGAAAGACCGTAGCCGATCACGGGCTTCGTGACGCGGTCGCGGATCGAACGCACGTTCTCGTCATCCATGCAAAGGACCGCGACCCCGTAGAAGGGAAGGCGCTCGAGAAAGTCGACGAAGGCCGTCTTGAGGTTTTCGAAGTCGTGCCCGTAAGTGTCCATGTGATCTTCGTCGATGTTCGTCACGACGGAGATGACGGGCGTCAGGTTGAGGAAGGACGCGTCAGACTCGTCCGCTTCCGCGACGAGGAATTCGCCCGCGCCGAGGCGCGCGTTCGCGCCCGCGCTGTTGAGCTTCCCGCCGATCACGAAGGTGGGATCGAGCCCCCCTTGCGCGAGGAGCGACGCAGTGAGCGACGTCGTCGTCGTCTTCCCGTGGGCGCCCGCAATGGCGATCCCGCGACGCAGACGCATGAGTTCGGCGAGCATCACGGCGCGCGGCACGACCGGAATGCCGAGTTCGCGCGCCGCGACCACTTCGGGGTTGTCCGCCTTCACGGCCGAGGAGATCACGATGGCGTCCGCCCCTCGGATGTGCTTCTTGTCGTGTCCCTGATAGATGCGGGCGCCGAGACTCTGCAGGCGTTCGGTGACGGCCGAGCGCGCGAGATCCGAGCCGCTCACGACGTAGCCGAGATTAAGCATCACTTCGGCGATGCCGCTCATACCCGCACCGCCGATACCGACGAAATGCAGATGGTTGACCAAAAACTTCACGGTTGCTCCTTTTTCGGATGACGTGCCCGGCGGATTTTGTTCCTCCGGACTCCGATGTAACGGTGTTCGTCGCGCGAGCCCCGGGGCTCGCTTCGGCCCTTCGGCTCCTTAGCGCGCGGCCTCTTCGATCAGGTCCGCAACGCGCTCCGCGGCGTCGGGGCGCGCGATCGCGCGGGCGGCCCGCGCGAGTTCGAGAATCTTTTCGCGCGTCATGCCTTCGAGAAGTTCCGCAACGCGCTCGACCGTAAAGTCGGCCTGCTCGACGCAAAGCGCCGCGCCGCGCTCCGCCATGAAGCGGGCGTTGCCGCGCTGGTGCGCCGTCGTCTTTGCGACGAACGGAACGAGCACCGCCGCCGCACCCGCGGCGCAGAGTTCGGAAACGCTCGTCGCGCCCGCACGGCAGAGAACGAGGTCCGACGCGGCGTACGAAGCCGCCATGTCGGTGATGAAGGGCACGACTTCGGCTTCGACGCCGAGCGAGCGGTACTTGGCCCGCACCGCTTCGTCGCGGTTTTTCCCGGTCTGGTGCAGGATTTGCGGACGACGCTCGGCGGGAATGCGCGCGAGCGCTTCGGGAAGCACGTCGTTCAAGACCTGCGCGCCAAGGCTCCCACCGAAGACAAAAAGCTTCAGGGGGCCCGTACGGCCCACAAGACGCGTATCGGGATCGGGGAGCGCCACGATGTCGGCGCGAACGGGATTACCCGTCGTATGACCCTTTTTACCCGCAAAGGAGCGGGCACCTCCCGAAAAGCCGCACGCAAGCGAAGTGCAGACGGGCATCAGCGTGTTCGTGGACATCAGGAGATCCGCATCGCAGTTCATGAGGACGAGCGGACGCCCGAGGCTCTTTGCGGCCCAGCCGACGGGAACGGCCACGTAGCCCCCCGTCGAAAACACGACGTCGGGTTTTTCGCGCCCGAGCACCGAGCGGGCGGCTCCGAGGGCGCCGAGAAGCTTCATGCCCCCTTTGACGGCGCCGAGAAGGCCCTTGCCGCGAACGCCCTGAAAGTTGAGACCCGAAAAGGGGATCTCGTGACGCGCCACGAGTTCGGCTTCCATCCCGGTCGTCGTACCGATCCAGGAGACGCTCCAACCGCGTTCGCGCATCACTTTCGCGACCGCCAGACCCGGCATGACATGGCCGCCCGTACCGGCCGCGGCAATCACCAAATGTTTCTGCTTCGTGTTCGTCACACCTGACCTCCGCGCATCAAAATCTTGTTTTCCTTGTCCACCCGCAAAAGAAGCGCCACGGCCACGAGCCCCGATAAGAGGGCCGAGCCTCCGAAACTCACGAAGGGCAACGTCAACCCCTTCGTCGGGAAGGCGCCCGAGGCAACCCCGACGTTGATGATCACCTGCACGCCGAACCAGAGACCGACGCCCTGAGCGAGAAGCCCTTGGAAGGGTCGTTCGAGCTTGATCGACTGTCGTCCGATCTCGAACGCCCGCCGGATGAGCCAGTAAAAAAGGAAAAGAACGAGGATAACACCAACAAAGCCCGTTTCTTCGGCAATCACCGCCATGATGAAGTCCGTGTGGGCTTCGGGAAGGTAATTGAGTTTTTCCACCGAGCCGCCTAGTCCGACCCCGAAGAGCTCCCCGCGCCCGAAGGCAATGAGCGAGTGCGAGAGCTGATAGGCCTGCCCGAGCACGTACTCTTCCGACCACGGGTCGAGGTACGCGAGAAAGCGCCCGAGGCGCCACGGCGTCGCGTAGATCATCCACGCGACAAACGCACTCACGATGACGAGCACCGCGAGGAAGATGTTGATCGAAAGCCCCCCGAGGAAGAGGATTCCCATGATCTCTGCGGCGATCACGACGGTGGCGCCCAGGTCGGGCTGCTGAATGAGCAGAAAGGAAAGGAGCAACATCACCGCGGCCATCGGGAAAAAGCCCGACAGAAACGAGTGCATGTAGTCCTGTTTCTTCACCGTAAAGGCGGCTGTGAAGATGAGTGCAGCCACCTTCACCATTTCGGAAACCTGCAGATTCATGAAGCCGAGCGTGATCCAGCGTCGGGCACCGTTCACGGATTTGCCGAACCCCGGGATGAAGACCGCAACGAGGACGAGCACCGCCAGCACGCCGATCGGCACCGACCAGCGAAACCAGAAGCTCATCGGTATGCGATAGACGACGAGCGCGCAGACCGTCGCAAAGCCGATGCTTGAGAGGTGGCGCACGAGATAGGTCGTGCTCTCTACGCTGAATCGGGGGCTTTCGGCAAATGCAGTCGTCGCGGAAAAGACCATAACAGCGCCGATCGCAAGGAGCGCCACCACGCAGACGAGCACGTCCCAGTTGGGCCCCACGGGCGTGTTGTCGTAGAGCGACCAATCGTTCGTCGTGCGCGACTTCAGTGGATGGATCGAGACCAAGGCCTTTTTCACGACGCGCTTCCCCCGGCAGGCTCGGCATTCGCGCGAGCGCGAATGCGCTCGGCCGCGTCAACAAAGCGCCGGCTCCGTTCGGCATAGTCGCGGAACATGTCCCACGACGCGCAGGCGGGTGAAAGGAGGAGCACGTCGCCCGGCCGGCGACGGGCCCACAGTACCTCGACCGCCTCTTCAAGCGTCGCGCATCGCTCGTGCGGGACGTCCCGCAACACCTTCCCGATCGCCTCGGCGTCCCGACCGATCAGCGCGGCGTAGCCCGCGGCACCCGCAAGTACTTCGCCGAGCGGCGCGAAATCCTGGCCCTTTCCGTCACCCCCGAGCACGATGAGGACGCGCCGTCCCTGGGCGGCAAAGCCCGAAACGGCCGCAATCACCGCACCCACGTTCGTGCCCTTGGAGTCGTCGATGAAGTCGACCCCGTCCAACGTCATCACGTGTTCGACGCGGTGCGGCTCGCCCGAGTAGGTTTCGAGAACGCGCAAGGGACCCGCGAGCGAGGCGCCCGCCGCCTGTACGAGCGCAAGCGCCGCCAACGCGTTCATCGCGTTGTGGCGTCCCTGAATCTTGAGCGCCCCTTCGGGAAGGAGCGCCTGGGCCTCGGGCACCTCTTCACCCGCGAGTCGCCGGGCCGCGGCGCTTGTCGGTTCCGTCTCGGGAAGGCTCGGGACGTACCCGAGCCACACGAGACCGTCGACGTGCATCAGGCCCGATTCTCCAGGGTGACTCGGTGCGCCCTGACCGAAGGTACGAACGCGCCTCGGGTCGACCCCGTCGGCCGACGCCGCCGAAAGCTTGTCGTCGCGATTCAGAACGCGCACCGTATCGGCGGAAAAGATGCGGCGTTTCGCCTCGGCGTACGCAGCCATCGAGCCGTGCCAGTCGAGGTGGTCTTCGGTCACGTTGAGAAGCGCCGCCGCGTCGCAGTGCAGGCTCGAGGTGGTCGCCAACTGGAAGCTTGAGAGCTCGAGTACCCACGCGTCGGGAAGCTCTCCCGCGTCCTCGGCTTTCAGGAGTTCGAGAACGGCGTTCGGACCGATGTTGCCCGCCGCTCGGGCGCGCAAGCCCGCCGCTTCTAGCATCTTCGTCGTCAGCACCGTCGTCGTCGTTTTGCCGTTCGTCCCCGTGATCCCCACCACCTTCGGGGCGTACCCCGTTTCGGCCTTGAGGCGCGCGAGTTCGCGCGCAAAGCACTCGATCTCGCCGATCACATCGATCCCGCAGGCACGCGCCCGAGCAACAAGGGGCGCCGCCGCCCCGTAATCGGGCGAAAGACCCGGGGACATGACAACGAGCTCCGCCCCGTCGAGGAGACTCTCCGGGAGCCCGCCCGTACGCACGTCGACCCCGGGGAAACGTTCCGCCGCGGTCGTCGCACCCGCGGGCGCTTCGCGCGTGTCGGCCGCCCGCACGGACCATCCGCGGCGAACGAGGTATTCGATTGCGGCGAGTCCCGAGGCACCGAGACCGACGACGAGCGCCGTCCGACGGTCGGACGGTGCGTTTTCCTGAGACTTCAACGACGTTTCCATCGACATGATGCGTGTTCCTTCGAAACGAACGATCCCTTGGAAAAAGCTGAGAGAACGGGTGCTGCGATCAGCGGATCTTGAGGGTCGAAAGACCGATCAGCACCAAAATGAACGTGATGATCCAAAAGCGCGTCACCACCTGCGTTTCCTTCCAGCCCTTGAGCTCGAAGTGATGGTGAATCGGCGCCATGAGGAAGATGCGCTTGCCGTGCGAAAGTCGGAAGTAGACCGTCTGAATCATGACGGAGAGCGTTTCGACGACGAACACCCCGCCCATGACGGCGAGAACGAGTTCCTGACGAGCGATGACCGCCATCGTGCCGAGGCAACCGCCCAGAGCAAGCGCTCCCACGTCACCCATGAAGACCTGAGCGGGGTGCGCGTTGAACCAGAGAAAGGCCAATCCCGCCCCCGCGAGCGCCGCCGCGATGATGACGAGTTCGCCCGCGCCCGGGATATAGGGGAAGATCAGGTAGTTCGCAAAGTCGGGGCGCCCGACCACGTAACAGAAGATCCCTAGGGCAGAGCCGACGAGCACGGACGGAAGAATCGCCAGCCCGTCCAGGCCGTCCGTGAGGTTCACGGCGTTCGAGGACCCCACGATCACGACGTACGTGAAAGCCATGAAGCCGATCATCCCGAAGGGAAGCGCCACGTCCTTGAAGAAGGGAATGAGAAGGTGCAGGTTCGTGCTCACGTCGAGCGGGAAGCGCGCGTCGTACCAGACCGAAAGCGTCTCAGCCAGGGTTCCGCCCGCCGGAACGCTCAGCGCGAAGACGAGGTAGAACGCGGCGAGCAACCCGATCACGGACTGCCAGGCGAACTTTTCACGCGCGCTCATGCCACGCGGATTGTGGTGCACGACCTTGCGGTAGTCATCGATCCAGCCGACGATCCCGTAGCCTAGCGTCACGAAGAGCACCACCCAGATGAAGCGGTTCGAGAGGTCCGCCCAAAGGAGCGTCGAGACCGTAATCGCGACGAGCATCAGGGCGCCGCCCATCGTGGGCGTGCCGTCCTTCACGAGGTGGGTCTTGGGGCCGCAGTCGCGCACCGCCTGTCCGAAGTGCATGGCGCGCAACCGTCGGATCATCCAGGGACCCGCTGCAAAACCGATGAAAAGCGCCGTGAGCGCGGCCATGACCGCGCGCAACGTGAGGTAGTTGAAAACGCCGAACCCCGTGACGGAGCTCGACCAGTTGCGGAAAAGTTCAAGAAGCATGATGAAGGATGAGCATCGGAGCACACGTGCGACCGGCTCAGTTTTCGTTGGTGGGATTTCGGGGTGCGTCGTCACGGCGCGCATGAAGTTCGAGCAGTCGGGCAACGACCCGATCGAACCCCATCGAATGACTCGCCTTCACGGTGAAGGCGGCCTTTGAGGCCGGCAATTCGGGAAGATGCTCCAGAAGCTCCTCGACCGTCGCGAACCGGCGCGCCCGCGGGCCGCAGGCTTCGGCCGCGTACTTCGAGAGTTCGCCGCACGTCCAGAGCGTAAGCCCGAGCTCCCGGGCGTAAGCACCCACTTCGGCGTGACAGGCGGAGGCTTCTCGGCCGACCTCGCCCATATCGCCCATGAGGAAGACTTTCGCGGGGCTCGGATCCTCGACGAGAATCCGCATGGCGGCCTTCATGCTGTCGGGATTCGCATTGTAGGCCTCGTCGTAGATCGTGATGTCGGAGCCGTCTTCGGTACGAATCGCCGCACCGCGACCGCGAAGGGCCCGGAAGTTCGCGAGCGCTTCGACGATCGCTTCGTCGGGAAGACCGAGCGTGCGGGCGGCAAGCGCTGCCCCCGCCGCGTTGTGGCGGTTGTGTTCGCCCGCCATCCGGAAGGGAAACGAAAGGCGCGCCGCCCCTCCCGGGGTGCGATCTGAAAAGACGAGCACCGCGTCGCCCCGTTCGTCGAGCGTCATGTGTGCGTCGGCTCGGACGGCGGGGTCCGTCGCAAACGTGAGCGCACGAACGCCGCGGGCGCGCGCGATCGACGCCCAGACGTCGCACGAGGCGTCGTCCGAGGGATAGACCGCAAAGCCCCCGTCGGGAAGCGCCGCAACGGCCAGACCGTTTTCCCACGCGGTTTCGCGCACCCCCGCGAGAAATTCCTGATGCTCGCGCTGCGCGTTCGTCAGGAGCACCGTATCGGGGCGAATCCAGTCCGCAAGGCGTGCGAGTTCTCCGGGATGGTTCATCCCGGCTTCGACAACCGCGTACTCGGTGCCGTGCGGAAAACCGAGCAACGTCTGCGGCACGCCCACGTGGTTGTTGAAATTTCCCGCGGTCGATGCGGTCCGATCGCCGTGCGCCGCTCTCAAAATCGCCGCGACCATCTGCGTGGTGGTGGTTTTGCCGTTGCTGCCCGCGACCGCGACGATGCGGGCGCCGAGTTCGCGGCGGTACCGCGCGGCGATCGTTCCGTAGGCTTCGACCGTGTCGGCAACGACGAACTGCGCGATGTCGGCGTCGACGGGGCGCGCGACGAGGGCTGCGGGCGCTGATCGGCGGGCAACGTCCGCGACGAAATCGTGTCCGTCGAAGCGTTCGCCCGACAGAGCGACAAAGAGTGTTCCGGGGCCCGCCCGGCGCGAATCCGAGAGGATTGCGTCGATCGTTCCTTCGGGAAGCGTTTCGGGCGCCTTGAGGAGCAGTCCTTCGACCGCGCCGAGCGTCTCTTTGATCCACAGGGCGTCGACGCCGAGACGTTGGGTTGAACTCATATCGATCTCTTCCTTATCCGATCATTCGTGCGCACGGGCGGCCTTCACGAATTCGATCGTGCGGCGTTCGTTGAGAGCTTCGTTTACGACTTCGACGTCGCTGAAGTGGTGACGCACGCCCGCCGTTTCCTGGTAGTCTTCGTGCCCTTTGCCCGCAACGAGCACGACGTCCTCGGGAGCCGCTTCGAGCACCGCGCGATGCAGGGCTTCGCGGCGGTCGATCACGCAATCGGCCTCAGGCGCCCCCGCGAGCACGTCGCGGGCGATGGCTTCGGGGTCTTCCGAACGCGGGTTGTCGCTTGTCACAAGGACGCGGTCTGCCAAACGCACGGCCGCCTCCCCCATCATCGGGCGCTTGCCGGGGTCGCGGTCTCCGCCGCAACCGAAGACCGCCCAGAGGCGACCGCCGCGATGTTCCGCGATCGGCCGCAGGCTCTCCAGGGCCTTTTCCAAAGCGTCGGGCGTGTGGCTGTAGTCGACGACCGCAAGGGGCGTACCCGGCCGCTCGATCATCTGCATGCGACCCGCAGGGGGCAGGAGCCCTCCGAGATGCGGAAGCACCGTTTCCAGGGGAATGCCCGCCGCTAGCACCGCCGCTGCGGCTTCGAGAAGGTTCGAAACGTTGAAGTCTCCCGCGATGCGGGCTTCGACGGGGTGTGCCGTGCCGTCGAGGACGAGCGAAAAACGCATCCCCGACGCAAAAGGCCGCACGTCGCACGCTTCGACACGATGGCGGGCCCCTTCGAACGTGCGTCCTTCGAGACTCGTTGTCCAGAGTTCGGCGCCGGAGGCGAGCGCCGCCGCGGCCATGCGGGCCCCCTCGGGGTCGTCCGCGTTCACCACCGCGGCCTTGAGCCCCGGCCACGCGAAGAGGCGCGCCTTCGCTTCGGCGTACGCTTCCATCGTGCCGTGGTAGTCGAGGTGGTCGCGCGTGAGATTCGTAAAGACGGCAACGTCGACGTGCGTGCCCGAAAGACGGCCCTGCACGAGACCGATCGAACTCGCTTCGACCGCGAAGGCTTCAGCCCCCGCGGCGACGAGATCGGCCGCAACGCCCTGAAAGGACACCGCGTCGGGCGTCGTGAGCCCGGGCACTTCGAAGCGGAGGCCTCCCAGACGGCAACCGATCGTTCCGACAACGGCGCCCGGGCGCCCCGCACGCGTCATGAGTTCGGCGATCCAGTGCGTGGTCGTCGTCTTGCCGTTCGTACCCGTGACGGCAAAACCCGTCATGCGAGCGGTCGGGTCACCGTAAAAACCCGAGGCTATTTCACCGAGGCGCGCCGTGAGGTTTTCGGTGGCGAGCGACGCAATCGGGTACCGCTCGGGCGCGCCCGGGAGCCCCCTCAAGGTTTCCTCGAGACGTTCCTCAAGGAGAACGCCTGCCGCACCGCGGGCCATCGCCACGCGAATGTAAGTGCGCCCGTCGACGCGCGCCCCGGGGACGGCGACGAAAATGTCGCCGGGTTCCACCCGGCGGCTGTCAAGACGCAGACGCGCCCCGTCGTGAGCAAGGTTCTTGAGCCACGCGAGAATTTCAGCGGTTGTTCGTTCCATGTCGCTTCCTTTGAGTCGGGTTCGGTCGTATCCGCGGGAGTCTTCAGCGGTGCAGCTCGGAGAGGAACTTCCCCGACGCGACGGTCGCGTCGTCGGGTGTGACCATGAGCGTGCGCAGTGTGCCGGCAGCCACCGCATTGAATACGGGTGCCGCGGCGCGGCCGCCGAAGTGGCTGCCGCGTTTGGGTTCGTCGATCATGACGGCCACGATGAAGCGGGGCTGCACCGCAGGGACGATCCCGACGAAACTTGCCACGGTATCGTTCGTGTAGCGGCCGTTTTTCACCTTGTTGGCAGTCCCCGTTTTTCCGGCCACCGAGTACCCCGCCACCTTCACCTGCGAAGCCGTACCGCCGCGACGCACGGTGTTCATCATCATGGCGCGGATCGATCGGACGGTTTCGGGCTTATACACCTGTTCGCCCTGCACGGGACCCGCGTTCGGATCGCGCTTGAAGAGCGTCAGATCGATCACGTCGCCGTTGCGGGCAAGCGCCGTGTAGGCGCGCACGAGTTGCATGAGGGAAACCGTGACGCCGTGGCCGTAGGAAATCGTCGCCTGCTCGATCGGCCGCCACGACTTCGCGGGGCGCAGGCGACCGGCGGTGGCGCCCGGGAACCCGATGTCGGGCGCGCGCCCGAAGCCGAGCGCCGAATACATGTCCCAGAGCGTTTGCGGAGCGATTTCGAGCGCAATCTTCACCGTACCGATGTTGGACGATTTCGAGACAACCTCGGCCACGGTGAGAAGCCCGTAGTCGTGCGTGTCGCCGATCGTGCGGTCGCCGATCGTGAGTTTCCCCGGAGCCGTCTGAATGGTCGTCAGGGGTTTCACGATCCCCATGTCCAAAGCCTTTGCGATCGCAAAGGGCTTCATGGTCGAGCCCGGCTCGAACTGGTCGGTCAGGACGCGATTGCGTACGCGCTCGAACTGCATCGTCGAGCGGTCGTTCGGATCGTATGTGGGGGCATTCACGAGCGCGAGGATTTCCCCGGTCGTCACGTCCGCCACGACGACGGCACCCGCCTTGGCTTCCGTTTCCTCCATGGCCTTGCCGAGCGCCTCGTAGGCGATGAACTGCACGCGCGAATCGATCGAGAGCGTGACGTCCTTACCCGGCACCGCTTCCTTGGCCCATACGTCGTCGACAATGCGCCCGATGCGGTCGCGAATGACGCGACGCGCGCCCTGATAGCCCGAGAGCTGTTCGTCGCAGGCAAGCTCGATCCCTTCCTGCCCCCGGTCGTCGCGCCCCGTAAAGCCCACGAGGTGCGCCATCACCGGACCGTCCGGATACTCGCGGAGCACTTCGGGGGAAATGCCCACCCCGGGGACGCCGAGCTCGCGCACGGCTTCCGCCGTTGCGATGTCGCGCATGCGCGAGAGGTAGACGAAGTTGCGCGAGGTGCTGTTCTCGATCCGATGCTTCATGTCGTCGTACGTCATCCCGAGCACGAATGCGAGCTTCGTCAGGTCTTCCTGCGTGGCCTTTTTGGCAAAAGCCGGATCGGCCCAGATGCTACGCACGGGTTGCGACGAGGCGAGCACCACGCCGTTGCGATCGAGAATTTCGCCGCGCGTGCCCGCAATGGAGAGCGTGCGCGCATAGCGCGCTTCGCCCTGCCCCTGCAGAAAGTCGCTCGTCACGACCTGAAGCCAAAATGCCCGGAACGCAAGCAAAATGAACGCCGTCACGATGACGCCGAGCGTGAAGTATGTACGCCAGCGCGGGATCGGAATGACGATCAGGGGACTCGCCGTATGCGTGGGCTCTGCCTTGCGGGCCGCGCGGTCGCGTCGGATCCCGTCCTCGATCGCACGCAAAAGTACCGAAGCCATGCGGCCGATGGGATTCCTCACGATTTGGCCCTCCTCTGACGCTTGGCGCGCTGCGCTTCGAATTTCGCGCGGCGTTCGGCCTGCGCGGCCGCTTCAGCGGCGATGCGGGCCTTCGTTTCTTCGGAGAGAACGACGGTGCCGTCTTTGGCCCGAACGAGCGTCACGGTATTGTCGCCCGTGGCCCCCTTGAGACCGAGCTCGCGCGCCCCCGCGACGATGCTGCCGGGCAACGACGCGCGCCGAACCTTCATCTGAAGTTCGGCCTGGTCGTCCAGAAGTTTGCGCGCCGTGTCGAGTTCGCGTTCGTGCGCGACGAACACCTGACGCGTACGGTAGTGCAGGTCGACAAGCGAGAGCGCGCTCACGAAAAGCGCGAACCCGAGCACTGCCACCCACACGAGCTCGATCGGCGAGGTGCGGCTCATCGTTACACCTCAACGTTCGTCCAGGGTTCGGCCGTGCGCGTACCAGCACGCAAAATGGCGGAGCGCGCCCGCGGATTGGCCGCGCACTCGGCTTCGCCCGGTCGGATGCGCTCGACGTCGACGAAAGCGGGCTTCGGAAGCTTGGAGACGGGAATCGGCAACCGCGGATCGAGGTCGCGCTCGGGATGCGCGGCACGCTCGAAGAAGCGTTTCACGATGCGGTCTTCGAGCGAGTGGAAACTGATGACGGCAAGGCGCCCCTCGGAAGCAAGCAGGCGTCCGGCGGCGTTCAGGGCGGTGCGCAACTCCTCGAGCTCGCGGTTCACCTCGATGCGAATCGCCTGGAAGGTTCGCGTCGCGGGATGTTGGCCCATGTCCTTTTTGTTGCGCGGCACGACCGAGGCAACGAGGTCCGCAAGGTCCCCCGTCGTCGCAAAGGGCTTTTCCGCGCGCCGCGCGACGATCGCCCGGGCGATCGGGCCCGCGAAGCGCTCTTCGCCGTAGAGGTCGATCACGCGTCGGATGGTCTTCTCATCGGTCGTATTGAGCCATTCCGCGGCCGTCACGCCCGTCGTCGTATCCATGCGCATGTCGAGCGGCCCCTCGAAACGGAAGGAAAATCCGCGCGAAGCGTCGTCGATCTGAGGGGAGGAAACGCCGATGTCGAGAAAGACTCCGTCCACCTCGCCCGGCGCAACGCCGAGGCGCGCAAGCTCTTCGACCATCGTTGAAAAGGGTGCGTGCACGATGCGAAAACGCACGTCGTCGATCTCGGCCGCGGCACGCACGGCTTCCGGATCGCGATCGAACGCGATCAGCCGTCCTTCGGGGGCAAGCTTGGCGAGAATACGGCGGCTGTGGCCGCCTCGGCCGAACGTACCGTCGACGTACAAACCGTCGGGACGGGTGACGAGCGCCTCGGGCGACTCCTCGCCGAGAACGGAAAGATGAACGAAAGGCTCGGCCATGACGATAAGCTTTGCTGAGAAGGAAGTTTCGGGCGGTCAAACGGGCGACATGCGAAAAACGGGAGGCGCGCGGCGAAAAAGCCCGAACGGACGTCCCGCCAACCGAAGAAGGGCTTTCGACCGGAAACCACTGCCGAAAGCGGGCTTCGTCAGAAAACGAAGTCCGCCGCATCGAGACCCGCCGCCAGATCCTGAGCTTCGCGCTCAAGCAACGCCGTGCGGTCCCAGAGTTCGAAGTGCGTCCCGACGCCCACAAGCGCCGCTTCGCGCGACAAACCCGCCAATGTTCTCAGCTCCGTCGGAATCAAAAGACGCCCCGCGGCGTCCCAATTCACTTCGACGGCACTGCCCAACACAAAGCGCACCAAGGCTCTCGCCGAGTGCGGCAGACGCCGCAGCGCCTCGCACTTCTCCTCCCAAACGGGCGTCGGATAAATCACCAGACAGCCGTCGGGGTGTCGGGTGACGACCACGCCGCCGCCCGACTCGGCGCGCAACGCCTCCCGATGCCGCGCAGGCACCGAAAGACGCCCTTTGGCGTCGAGCACGAGAAGCGAGGTTCCCTGATACACGTGCTTTGCGTCCCGATCCGCAAAATTCTGTTGCCCTCTTCGGGAAGGACGACCCGTCCGAAGATTCCTCCGCGGCACGGCATTCCGTACGATCCCACTTAATCCCACATTTTCCCACAAACGGGCGAATCGGGAACGACTGAAACGGCGCGGGACAAGATTCGGACACACTTTTCCCGAGACTCAAAAACCGAGCGTTTTTCGGAGCATTTCCCGGACCGTTTGAAAACAACACAAACCGAACAAAACCCGAATTTTATTCGGAAAAAACGGACACAATTCGCAAAAAAAGCACCCGGCGTCCGGGACGCCGGGTGCTTTTCGGAGTTCGTTTGCAGCGGGACTCCCTCTGTAAGCCGGATTATGTTCGCGTCCTCGAAAGAACGCGCGGCGGTCATTCGTCTAGGACGGCGTTCGCACGCCGCCTCAAGCCATCTACCCGCAACCGGACCGGGCCGGTCCGTAGGCTGCCTATTTGATGTTGCTCCCCGTAGAGATTGCCCGTTTCACCCGACCCGAAGTCGGCTCGTCTCTGTTGCTCTGATCCTCGCCTCGCGGCGGACAGGTGTTACCTGCTACGGTGCCCTGCGGAGTCCGGACTTTCCTCCCGCGGCATGAAGCCGCCGACGACAGCCCGAAGAACTCCCGCTGCAGGGCGTGCACTTTAGCCGTTTTTGCCGCGGCCTTCAAGAGCTGGCCGCGACTTTTGCAATTTCGCTCCCCGCGCGCTCGCGCGTGCTTTGGCGGGTTGTGGGAAAATGAGCGGTCCTTTTCTCCTTTTGCAGGGCGCGCATCCACGGCGTCCCTCGAATCTCACCATGACCCCCTTCAAGATTGTGCGGGCGGCCGCGGCCGTCGGTGCGGCGTTGGCGTCGCTTTCGGCCCAAGCGGGCTTTTTCTCCAATGCACTCGAGGCCGTCGCGGACACGACCCCGGCCGGCCTCGTACGTCCCTCCTCGGAACGCCCGGGCGACTGGAAGAACTTCTGGGCCGACTCGAAGGAAGGGGCCGATTTCATCATGAAGAACGGCAACGACCTTCTCGTCGCCCCGGTCTACACGAACCATCCCCGTTGGGCCTGGGAGCAGCGAGACGAAGAAAACGGCTGGCCCTTCGGCATGGGGCTCGCCCGTCAGGTGATCGACGAGCGCGGCAACGAGCGCATGTTCTTCGTGACGGCCTTCGTCGACTCCAACTACCAGGTCGAGCCGATGGTGGGTTACTCGTGGGTGGCGCGCTACCCGATCGGCAACACCGGGTTGCACTGGGGTGCGGGCTACCTCGCGGGCTTCACGATGCGCGCGGACTACATGTGGCTCCCCTGCCCGCTGCCCCTGCCCGTCGCCAAAATCGGCTCGGATACGGTGAGCTTTTACGGCGCCTTCATTCCGTTTACGAACGTATTCTTCTTCTATTCGAGCATCACCGTCGACAACGCGAAGCGCCGCGATGATCCACTGCCCGCGACGAGCCCCTTCGCCAAGCACGCGAATCTCCTCTACGGGAGTTACGGCTGGAGCTACGCCGACAACGGCGAAGAATATTCGCCCAACACGATCAAGAACGACGCCGTCTGGAACGTCGGTCTGCGTCGCTACTCGGGCCGCCACTGGCAGACCGACCTCAAGTACCGCAAGAATTCCTACGACTTCAAGACGGTTTCGGGTCGTACCCGCTCGATGGATCTGGAGACCTACAGCCTCACCGTCGCCTACAACCTCGACGTGACGAAGACCTTCCGACTCTTCGCGGGTGCGGGCGTGGGCTACTCGCGCCTCGAAGCGCCGAACATCTCCGACACGAGCATCCACCCCGCAACAACGCTCGGCTTTACCTGGGCGTTCACGGACCGCATCTACCTCACGGGCAGCATGGATACGAACATCTCGCGCTTCGGCGACGGGCTTGACGCCGAGCGCGACGTGCGTCCGACGCTGCGCCCGATGCCGACCGACTTCACGCTCGGCCTCGGGATCGCGTTCTAAGCGACTCGATCCGCACCACGACGTCGACCAAGCGGCACGTCTCCCCGAAGGGAGAGACGCGCCGCTTTTTCGTCCGTCGGGAAGTACTTCGGCGTTTGACGGATGCAATTCCTCAAACCCCAACAACCGTCGGACCCGGGAGACCGTTCGGACTCTTTACACGCAAGAATATGAAACGAATGGGCGGGGAGGCGAAGCGAGCGCTTCGCCTCCGGCCAGGCGTCGACCTTCGGACATACTCTTAACGCTCGATTCAGAGCGGACCGTTACAATGCGGGCACTTTCCCGCGCCCGCCGTGCTCGTCGCCCCATCCGCACCGAGCCGCGTCGGACCGACCCCCCTATTTTTCTCATGCTTTGGGAGCACAACGATGGATCACAATCAGGAACTCTTCGACCGCGCTCAGAAGGTCATTCCCGGCGGCGTCAACTCGCCCGTCCGAGCCTTCCGTTCCGTGGGCGGCGCCCCGCGCTTCATTGAACGCGCCAAGGGCCCCTACATGTGGGACGCCGAAGGCAAGTCCTACATCGACTACGTCTGCTCCTGGGGTCCGATGATCCTCGGCCACAACAACGACGAGGTCGTCGCCGCCGTCAAGGAAGCCGTCGAACGCGGCATCTCCTTCGGTGCGGCCACGGAAGCCGAAATCGTCATCGCCGAAGAAATCCGCAAGCTCGTTCCCTCCATGGAGGAAGTCCGCCTCGTGAGCTCGGGCACCGAAGCGGGCATGTCCGCCATTCGTCTCGCCCGCGGTTACACGGGTCGCGACAAGATCGTGAAGTTCGAAGGTTGCTACCACGGCCACTCCGACTCCCTCCTCGTGAAAGCGGGTTCGGGCCTTCTCACCTTCGGCAATCCCTCCTCCTCGGGTGTTCCCGCTTCCGTTACGGAACACACGCTCGTGCTCGAGTACAACAACCCGCAGCAGCTTGAAGAAGCCTTCGCGCGCTACGGCGACGAAATCGCCTGCGTGATCGTCGAAGCCGTGGCGGGCAACATGAATCTCGTTCGCGCCACGCCCGAATTCATCCGAACGATGCGCGAACTTTGCACGAAGCACGGGGCGCTCCTCATCGTCGACGAAGTGATGACGGGCTTCCGCGTCGCTTTGGGCGGTGCTCAGTCCCTCTACGGCGTCACCCCCGACATCACGATGCTCGGCAAGGTTATCGGCGGCGGCATGCCCGTGGCGGCCTTCGGCGCGCGCGCCGACATCATGCAGAAAATCGCCCCGTGCGGCCCCGTATATCAGGCGGGTACGCTCTCCGGCAACCCCGTGGCCGTCGCCTGCGGCATGGCCACGCTCAAACAGATCCAGCGTCCGGGCTTCTACGACGAACTCTCCGCTCAGACGAACAAGCTCACGACCGGTCTCACCGAAGCCGCGCGCGAAGCGGGTGTTCCCTTCTGCGCCGACAGCGTGGGCGGCATGTTCGGGATTTACTTCCTCGATGAAAAGCCCCACGGCTTTGCCGACGTCATGAAGGCCGATCAGGCCCGCTTCGGCCGTTGGTTCCATGAAATGCTCGAACTCGGCTGCTACTTCGCTCCCTCGACCTTCGAGGCGGGCTTCGTCTCGATCACGCACACCGACGACGTGATCGCGAAGACCGTCGAAGCCGCACGCGAAGCGTTTGCCAAGGTGGCCTAATCGGCCCGAAGGCGCGCGACAACCAAACGGGTCGCGCGCCTTTTTCATGTCCGTCGGCAACGCTTCGTTTCCACGCCGTACGCGTACGAGCGCTTGCGAGTCGCAAACGTCCTGTTCTACGCTTGGCGGACAACAAATCCCGATTTCCCTGTAAGCCTAAGCACCCTTCCGTCATGTCCATTTCCACGAGCACCAAGCGCCTCGTTGCCGCCGCCCTTTGCTGTGCGGCGAGCTCCGCCCTCTGGGCCGCAAACGACTCGGGCTGGCTTTCGGCCATCGATCTCGGCAAAGCCCCCCGGCAACAGTCGGCCGCTCCCCAAGTGAGCGCGAAGATCATCGCCGAAAACAAAGCCCTGACGCCTCAGGCCCTCAACCGACTGGCGGTAGTGCTTGAGCACCGCGACGGTTGGCACACCTACTGGAGGATGCCGGGCGACGCGGGACTGCCGTCGCAGTTCCAATTCACGACGCCCTCGGGCTTCAAAGCCTCGGCGCCGCAGTTCCCCTTGCCCGAGCGCATTGTTACGGGCTCGCTCATGAGTTTCGGCTACGGAGCCGAAGCGCTCTTTCCGTTCACGCTCGACATTCCGCGACAAAACCGGTTCGGCGACAAAGTGACCGTATCGGTCAAGATCGAATTCCTCGCCTGCAAGGACCTCTGCGTCCCGGGCGAAGCCACCGCCAAGATCACGCTGCCGCTGGCCGTCGCGGCGCAGCCGAGCGCGGACGCGCCGCGCATTGCCCAAGCCCTCACACTCGTCCCCGAAGTGGTAAAAGAGGTTGCCTCGGCCGAAATCGAAGGGACGAACCTTCGCATCGACGTCCCTGCGACGGCAGGCGTCGTGAAGTCGAAGCTCGACTTCTATCCGCTTGAAGGCAACGCTTTCAAGCTGAACGTCCTTCCGCAGTACGTCGCCCAGGAAAACGGCGTCTCCTCCCTCTACCTCACGGTGAGCGACGCCTTTGCTCAAGCGCCCCGCGCGAGCCTGACAGGTGTTCTCGTTGCGGACGGCGGGCCCGCCGAAGGCGGCTGGGCCGTCGAAACGACGGTTCCCCTTCAAGCGGGGGTCGTTACGCCGCCCGAACGCGCGGCCGAGCCCGTCGTCGTCGAACTGTCTTCGACCGACGCCGGCTCGATCACGACCTGGACCGCCATCGCCTTTGCGTTCCTCGGCGGCCTCATTTTGAACCTCATGCCCTGCGTCTTCCCGGTGCTCTCCCTCAAGTTGCTGCAACTCCTTGAGGGCGCGAAAAAAGGCGAAGGCCTTCTTGGCCACGGTCTCGCCTTTACGGGCGGCGTCCTTCTGACGATGGGCGTGCTCTCGGGCGTTTTGATGGCGCTCCGCAGTGCGGGCATGGCGCTCGGTTGGGGATTCCAACTTCAGTCGCCCGTCGTCGTTGCGCTTCTCATCCTCCTTTTCGGCGCCATTACGCTCAATCTCGCCGGGCTCTTTGAATTCACGTTCGGCTCGGGCGTGGCGGACGCGAAGGTCGTGCGCGGCGCACCGAAGTCGGGAACCGCGAACTCCTTTCTGACGGGGGTGCTCGCCGTTATCGTGGCAAGCCCCTGCACGGCGCCCTTCATGGGAGCGGCACTCGGGTACGCGCTCACGCAACCCGCTCTCGAAGCCGTCGGTATCTTTCTTGCGCTCGGCGCCGGGATGGCGCTCCCGTGGCTCCTGCTGTGCGTCTTCCCCTCCTGGGCGAAGTTGCTCCCGAAGCCCGGCCCCTGGATGGAAACCTTCCGTCGCGTGATGGCCGTTCCGATGGCGCTCGCGCTCGTCTGGCTCGGTTGGGTCCTATCCAAGCAGATCGACTACCGCGGCATGCTCGTGCTCGCCTGCGGTCTCGGCGCAGCCGCGGTCTTTTTCTGGCTCCTCGGGCGCGAACAGTGGGGGCGAGGCCGCAATCGTCCGCTCATGGCCGCCATGGGCGCGATCGCGTTGATTTCGGTCGGCGTCTGCGGCAACGACGCATTCGTGAAAGAAAGCGAAACGATCAACGTCGAAGCCGGCTGGTCCGCTTGGAGCGACGAAGCCGTCCGCGCGGGGCTTGCCTCGGGTCGTCCCGTCTTCGTCGACTTCACCGCTGCCTGGTGCGTGACTTGTCAGGCCAACAAAGCGGCGGCACTCCATCGCGACGAAGTCGCCCGCAAGATGGACGAACTCAACGTCGTGAAGCTCACCGCCGACTGGACGAACCGCAACGAAGAGATTTCGCGCGTGCTCGGCGAATTCGGCCGTAGCGGCGTGCCGCTCTATCTCCTTTACAGCCCCTCGGGGAAGGTGACGGTTCTGCCCGAACTGCTGACGCCCTCGATTGTGATCGACGTTCTTGAAGAAAACGCTCGCTGATCGACTCGGACCCGTCCGAACCCGAAGGAACACAAGGGCGACCGCCGTGAAGGCGGTCGCCCTTTTTTGCATCGCGTCTTCGTGTTTTTTTGCACCCGATGGCATGCTCGGACACCCCCGTTCATGCCACTACGGAAAAAATCACCCCCTTCCACGCCAAACGCGATGTTCGATGTTTGCGGAGGTTTCCGAAATTTCATCGGTCAAACGCAGGTGAAGCCGATGAAGCCCCTAGGAAGCACTTACGGCTTCGCGGCCGACTTGGCGTCCGAGCGGACTTCGTGCGCGTCGCCCGGGCGCTTGTACGCCCAGTCGATCACGTTGTCGAGGAAAGCGATCCCGCCCGGCATGTTCGCCTTGCCGTGCACGCTCGCATAGACTGCGTAACGCGTGCCGTCCTTTGCGTGGATGTAGCCTCCGATACTGCGTACGTCGGCGAGAAACCCCGTCTTGATGCGCCCTTCGGCCACGGCGACGTTGCGCTTTCGCATCGTGCCGTCCTTGCCCGTCACGGGCATCGAAGCCGCGTATTCGGGCATGTAGGGACCGTGCCAGCCGACGGCGAGAACCTGCGCCATCGCGCGCCCCGTGACGCGCGTCTCGCGCGAGAGGCCCGAGCCGTTTTCGATGTAAATCGTCTTGGGATCGATCCCGCGTGAAGCGAGCCAGTCGGCCAGAACTCCGCGGGCGTCCCCGTAGGTGATGCCGCGCTCGAAGCGGGGCTTTTCGACATTGGCGCCCGCCGCGGCCGCTTTCTTGTCCCGAGCAGCCGCTTCGTCCTTGACGCGCTTTTCGCCGAGCGAGAGGAAGATGTGGCGCGCCATGACGTTGTTCGACCACTTGTTCGTAAGCACGGCCACTTCCGCGAGGCTCGGCGACATGCGCACGAAACTGCGATCGGCCTCCTCGGGAATACGCCCCGTCGTGACGTGCCCCGTCCACGTGCGGCCTTCCTTCACCCAGAGCGCGCGGAACACGCGCTCGAAGTATTCGTCCGACTCGAAGGCGATCACATTGAAAGTTTTCGCTCCGCAAGATCGGGCCAGGCCGCCGTCGAGAAAAACGCGCTTCGTGCCGTCGGCGTTTTTGCGCATGCGAAAACCGAGCTTGGTCTTCCAGTCGCCGCAGGCGCCCGACGTGAGCTTCACGGTCGACGGAATCTTCACGCCCGCCAGAGGGGGCGTCGCCACGACCCGCGCCACGCCCTTTTCTCGATCGGGAACGAGGTCTAGGCTGAGGTTGCGGTAATTGAGAAGCGCCGCATCGGGCGGCAGGTTGTAGGGGCGCGAGCGACGTCCGTCGAAGGCGCCCGGATCGACGGGGGAAATATTGAAGTACGAGCGGTCGACGACGATGTTGCCCTTGAGGTGCTTCACGCCCATCTGTGCAAGTCGGTCGACCTGTAACATGAAGTCTTCGATCACGAGCGTCGGATCGCCGCCCCCGCGCACGTAGAGGTTTCCCTTCAGAACACCCGACGCGTCGGGTCGGGCGTCGGTGTAAAAGCCCGTATACCAGTGGTGTGTGGCGCCGAGCACCTCAAGGCCCGCAAGAGTCGTCACGAGCTTTGCGGTCGAAGCGGGCGCGACGGACCGGTCTGCGTTGTACGCGAACGCGAGAGGTACCTTCTTCAAGCGTCCCTTGGCATCAAGCCCCGTGTCGTCAAGCTTCACGAGCGCTACGACCACGTCGTCCGGGTTCACTTTCCAGCGTCGGGCTGCTTTTGCGAGCTGTTCGGGCAACGCCGAGCGCACGGCGCTTCGTGCTTCGCTCCCATGCGTCTTCGCGGCATCGGCCGAGGCCGCCCCCGAGAAACCGAGTGCCGCTACACAGAGCCCCACACAAAGCCCTTTCACAATCTCCGACGTCACCCGCCGCGGGTTCGTCGCGCACTCCTGGAAACGATCGTTCACGCCGTTCACCTCATCCGTCTCTGTAAAAAAACGTGACGGCCCGCCTTGAATTTTTCGGATCCGTCCCCATATAGGTCACAAATGGTAAGGGAAATGCGCCCTTTTGCAGTGCGCCCCTACCCCTCTTTGTTACAAAGTGGCCCTCCGAACGCCTGCGGCGCACGGAATTCGGGCTTTTTTGGAGAATTCTCAAATGCAGATCCGTCCCTTGCACGACCGCGTCATCATCAAGCGCCTCGAAGCGGAAACGACCACGTCGTTCGGCATCGTCATTCCCGATTCCGCCGGCGAAAAGCCCGATCAGGGCGAAGTGATCGCCGTCGGTCCCGGCAAGCGCGACGAAGCCGGACGCGTCATCGCCCTTGACGTCAAGGTGGGCGATCGCGTCCTCTTCGGCAAGTACTCCGGCCAGACCGTCAAGGTCGACGGTCAGGAACTTCTCGTCATGCGCGAAGAAGACATCATGGGCGTGCTCGAATAATCGGGTTCGCCGCACACAGTTCCGGAATTCAACATCAAGATTTAAGGAAAGAAAATGGCTGCCAAGCAGGTTCTTTTTGGTGACGACGCCCGCTCGAAGATGGTTCGCGGTATCAACGTTCTCGCTGATGCTGTCAAGGTGACGCTCGGCCCGAAGGGTCGCAACGTGGTGCTCGAACGTGCCTTCGGCGGTCCGACGGTGACGAAGGACGGCGTGTCCGTCGCCAAGGAAATCGAACTCAAGGACAAGTTCGAAAACATGGGTGCCTCCATGGTGCGCGAAGTCGCCTCGAAGACGAGCGACAACGCCGGTGACGGTACGACCACCGCCACGGTGCTCGCCCAGGCCATCGTCGACGAAGGCATGAAGTTCGTCGCCGCTGGCATGAACCCGATGGACCTCAAGCGCGGCATCGACAAGGCCGTCGCCGCCGCCATCGAAGAACTCAAGGGTCTCTCCAAGCCCACCACCACGAACAAGGAAATCGCCCAGGTCGGCGCCATCTCGGCCAACTCCGACGCCGAAATCGGTGAAATCATCTCCGAAGCGATGGATAAGGTCGGCAAGGAAGGCGTCATCACGGTCGAAGACGGCAAGAGCCTCAAGAACGAACTCGAAGTCGTCGAAGGCATGCAGTTCGACCGCGGCTACCTCTCGCCCTACTTCATCAACCAGCCCGAAAAGCAGGCTGCCGTCTACGAAAATCCGTTCGTTCTTCTGCACGACAAGAAGATCAGCAACATCCGCGAACTCCTGCCGATCCTCGAACAGGTCGCCAAGGCCGGTCGTCCGCTCGTCATCATCGCCGAAGACATCGACGGTGAAGCGCTCGCCACGCTCGTCGTGAACTCGATCCGCGGCATCCTGAAGGTCGTCGCCGTCAAGGCTCCGGGCTTCGGCGATCGCCGTACGGCCATGCTCGAAGACATCGCCATCCTCACGGGCGGCACGGTCATCACGAGCACCGTCGGCCTCTCGCTCGACAAGGCCACGCTCGAACAGCTCGGCTCGGCCAAGAAGATCGAAATCACGAAGGAAAACACGACGATCATCGACGGCGCCGGCGATGCCGAAGCCATCGAAAACCGCGTGAAGAACATCCGCACCCAGATCGAAGCCGCCACGAGCGACTACGACCGTGAAAAGCTCCAGGAACGCGTTGCCAAGCTCGCCGGCGGCGTGGCCCTGATCAAGGTCGGTGCCGCGACGGAAGTCGAGATGAAGGAAAAGAAGGCCCGTGTCGAAGACGCGTTGCACGCCACCCGTGCCGCCGTTGAAGAAGGTATCGTCCCGGGCGGCGGCGTCGCGCTCATCCGCGCCAAGCTCGCCATCAAGGGTCTGAAGGGCGACAACGACGAACAGAACGCCGGTATCCGCATCGTTCTGCGCGCCATGGAAGAGCCGCTGCGCCAGATCGTCGCCAACGCCGGCGACGAACCGAGCGTCGTTGTGAACAACGTCGCTCAGGGCGAAGGCAACTACGGCTACAACGCCCAGACGGGCGTTTACGGCGACATGGTCGAAATGGGCGTCCTCGATCCGACGAAGGTCACCCGTACGGCTCTTCAGAACGCCGCCTCCGTTGCGTCGCTCATCCTGACGACCGACTGCATGGTTGCCGACTTCCCGGTGGAAGACAAGCCCATGCCCGCCGGCATGGGCGGTATGGGCGGCATGGACGGCATGATGTAATTTCTGCCGTTTGATCGCTGTTTGATCGACCTTGATCGAGCGGAATCCCGGCGGCGACGCTGGGATTCCGAGTCCGATACGACGAAAGGGGCGCTTGCGCAAGGCAAGCGCCCCTTTCGTTACGGGTCACGGAAATGCGTCGGGCGTTCCCCGACCGAATGCTCAGAGCTTGAGTCCGAGCGCCTCGGCAAACGCCTCGCCCTTCTCTTCGGGCAACGACACGTAGCGTCCGTCGGGCAGGCGCGCCACGCCGAACGGCACGTCCCGCCCCCCCGCACGGCGGTAGATTTTCGAATTCGTCCAAACGGCGTCGATCGCCTCGTCGGGCAGTTGCATCTTCCGCACGTCAAGCCCGCGGAACGCCGCGTCGCGGAAATGCGCTTCGTGCTCGGCAAGCGTCGCTTCGGGGTCCTTCGCGCTCAAAATCGCCGCGCCCTGCGGGGCGCTCCAACGAGAGAGCACCGCCACGGGGTGCCAGACAAAGCGCACGCGGTCGCGAAACGGCGCGTACTGATTCATCTGCCACAGACACCACGAGCACTGAGGATCGAAGACCATGTGGACGACGATGAGATCGTCGGCGTCTTTCGGCCCCTTCCAAGCTACGCCCCGACCGTTCTTGCCGAGTTCGCAAAAGAGCTCCTCCGCGTTGAAGTCCGTCGGGACGGCGGGTTTGGCGGGCCAGGACGACGTGTACGCCGACGCGGGAGCGACAAAGCCCCCTGCGGCCAGCAGAGCAGCACCGAAAAGCGCCTTGCGGCGCGAAAAACGAGTCATGTTGTTCTCCTTGGGAGTGCCGCGTCCTCACGGGCGAAGGCGGGCTACTTTGAACATCATGACACATTCGACGAGGCGCGCGGGCCGGGCGATCCCCGGGGAGCGCTTTCAAGCGCCGTACACATGCGCATGCTCAGGCGCCGACTTCCTCGCACGCCATTTGTTAAGATAGCGCCCGTTTGAAAAAACGGCGCTTCGAAAACCCGCCGCATCCGGCCCGGGTCGACGCCATCAACCTTGACACGAGAGCAGCAATGAAATTCACCGAAATGCTTGAAGCCCGCTGGAATGCGGCCGACACGCTCCTTTGCGTCGGACTCGACCCCAATCCCGCGCGCTTCCCGAAGGCCCTGGCCTCGAAGCCCGATGCGATCTACGAATTCTGCCGCGGCATCATCGACGCGACCGCCGATCTCGTGTGCGCGTTCAAGCCCCAGATCGCTTACTTCGCTTCCTGCGGCGCCGAAAAGGAACTTGAAGCCCTCATCGGCTACATCCACGAGTACTACCCGGCCGTCCCGGTGATCCTCGACGCCAAGCGCGGCGACATCGGCTCGACCGCCGAACACTACGCGCGCGAAGCCTTCGAGCGCTATCGCGCCGACTGCGTGACGCTCTCGCCCTTCATGGGGTTCGATACGATCAAGCCCTACCTCGCCTACGAAGACAAGGGCGCGTTCATCCTCTGCCGCACCTCGAACAAGGGCGGCGACGACATCCAGATGCTCACCGTTGAAGGCGAACGCATCTACGAACGCATCGCGCGTCTGTCCGCCACCGAATGGAACACCTCGGGCGAGCTCGGTCTCGTGGTGGGCGCCACTTACCCGGACGAACTCGCCAACGTACGTCGCATCGCTCCCGAGCTCCCGCTCCTCGTCCCGGGCATCGGCGCTCAGGGCGGCGACGTCGACGCCTGCGTCAAGGCGGGCGTCACCGCCTCGAAGGGCGGCATGGTGATCAACTCGGGCCGTGCCATCATCTACGCAAGCGCCGAAGACGACTGGAAGGATGCGGCCCGCGCCGCCGCGGTCGCGACGCGCGACGCGATCAACGCCGCCCGTCGCTGATCGTCCCCAACCGTTGCCGACGTTGCGGGGCACCCGCCCCGCGGCCGAAAAGAGAAAAGTCCCGCGCGTCGACCAACCCGCGGGACTTTCTTTTATCGGATTCTTCCCGCCCGAGAGGACTTCGGCAACCCTCCGGACCGAAAGCAAACGCTTTCCTCAGAACGACTCGAGGAGAACGCCGTTGGCCGTGATGCGATCCGCGAAGATTTCGAAGTGCGAAACGAGGTTCCCGTCCACGAGCTTGACCGCCCCCTGAGCTAAGGGCGCCGCCACGGCGTCGGGTTGAACGAACGTCTCGGGAATCGACATCTGGAAAGCGCCGAGACGCGGCGAGGCTCCCGACGTCGTCGCGTCGGGAGCTTCGTAGGCGAGGTGTCCCGTCAAGGACGCCGCGGCGTCGCCCCGCGTCAGCACGCACTCGTCGAGCTCCCAGGCAAGTCCCCCCGTCACAAAGGCGTTTTGCACGGCTCCGAGAGCGGTGAAGAGTTGCTGCTCGGTGAGCCCCCCGAGGAAGACCCCCGTGCCGATCGCGGCGAACTCTTCGATCATGCCGGCCGTGAGCCCCGTGAGGCGCGCACGCACGGAAAAGCGATCGTTCGCAACACCGTTCACGACGGGTTTTTCCACGGTAAGCATCACGTTTTCCGTGTAACTCGGTTCCGATTCGACCGTATCGAGGACGCCGCCTCCGGTTTGGCCTTCGGAGGTAGACGCTTTATCCTTCACGCGTTCCAGACGATAGGCAAGCGTCGCTTTCCCGGCCGAGAAGTCGTCCGTCACCGCTGCGCGCTCGATTGTAAGCGTCATGTCGGCTCCTTCGTCCGCAAGGCCGCGGTAGTCGAGCCGCACGGGACCGAGTTCGGTCCAAACCTTTCGCTCTTCGGCCCCCTCCAACACGTCCGTATCCTTGACGCGCACTCCCTCGAACGCGTACGCGATCGTCGGATACGCACCGTCGCCGGCGGGTGAAACCGAAATCGTCTGCTCGCCGAAGGACCAGGTCGTTCCGAGCGACTCGTCATGCCAGGCAAAGGCCGAGCCGCGCCACGTCACGGGACGCAACGACCCGAAGGGGCTCCAGGAAAGGACGAGTTCGTCTTCGAACCCCCGAACGCCCGCTTTCGCCAGCAGCGTACCGAGCCCTTCCGTCTGATCAAGCGCAAGACGGCTCTTCACGCCCCAGCCGAAGCGCGTGTTGCCCGTCCAGTAGAGCGATTCGCCCGCTTCGGTAAGTCCCAGACGGAAGGTGCGCCCGAGGAAGGTGCGTTCCGATTCGACGTACGACACGTCGAACCCTTCGGCTTTCGCGCGTTCGATCAGTCGAGCGACCTCCGCGTCGTACGTGCGGCCTTCGTAATAGACGAGGCCGATCCCCGCAGCGGCGGCCAAAAGGACGGCCGCCCCCGCTGCCGTCGTAGGTTGAAGTCGTCCCATAGCGGTTTCCTCCCTCGTTGGACTCGTACGTGCGACGCGGTTACGTCACATCAGTGGTGTCGGTCGAATTTTTCGCGGCCGTCGAACGGTCCGCACGGCTCACAAGCACTTTGTCGATGCGGCGTCCGTCCATGTCGACGATCTCAAAGCGCCACCCCTGCCATTCGGCCAAGTCTCCTTCGCGGGGGAGCCGTCCGAGAAGCAGCATCAGCATGCCCGCAAGCGTGTTGTAGCGCCCCATGGCCTCGTCGGGCACGCTCTTCAAGTCGAGCACGTCCTTCAGTTCGGGCACCGGAATGAGCCCGTCGAGAAGCCACGTGCCGTCGTCGCGGCGCGACGCCCAGGCGTCGCCCGGCTGTTCGGGCTTGAATTCGCCCGCAATGGCCTCCAGAACATCGCGCGGCGTCACGAGCCCCTGCACCTCGCCGTACTCGTCGACGACAAGCGCAACGGGAGTATCCGTGCGGCGGAAGTGTTCGAGCAGTTCCATCCCCGTGATCGACTCGGGCACGTAGGAAACCTCCATCAGATTCTTGCCAAAATCGGCCCGTCCGTCGACCATCATTTGCTTGAGGAGCGTGCGCGTCGAGCAGAAGCCCTTTACGTTGTCGAGACTCCCCTCGCACACCGGAAGGCGCGAGCGGTTCGAGCGGCGCACCTTTTCCATGTTTGCTTCGATCGCATCCTCCAGGTCGATCCATTCGATGTCGGCGCGCGGCGTCATAAGGGAACCCACCTGACGATCGTCGAGTCGAAAGACGTTGCGCACCATGTCGCGTTCCGCCCGCTCGATGATCCCCGTTTCCTCCCCTTCGTCGATCATGGCATGGATTTCCTCCTCGGTAACGCCCGCATCGGGGTTCTCTCGGATCCCGAACCGTCGCAGGATCGTTTCCGTCGAAAGGCTCAAGAGTTTCACGAAGGGCGCCGCCACGATCGAGAGCGCGTGAATCGGGCCGGCCGCACGGCAGGCGAGCCGCTCGGGGTAGAACTGACCGATGCGCTTCGGGACGAGTTCCCCGAGCACGATCGAAAAATACGTGACGAGCACGACGACGAGCACGATTCCGACTCCCGACGCCGTCTCCCGGCTCATGCCGAGATCCGTCAGAAAGTCGGCCACGGGGCGCGCCAGGGCTGATTCACCCACGATGCCCGAAAGAACCCCGATCGAGGTGATGCCCACCTGAATGGTAGAGAGAGCCCGCGTCGGCTCGGCGTTCAGTTCCCGCGCTCGCGCGGCGCCCGGCACCTGCTCGTTTTCCATGTGTTGGAGCCGAGCTCGCCGGCTCGTGACGAGCGCGATTTCACTCAGGGCGAAGAGACCGTTCAGCCCGATCAGGGCAAGCAAAAGAAAAACGTCGAACCAACTGGACATAAAGGACGGGCGTCGCCCTCCGGGCGGCGCGGGAAATTCGCAAAAAACCGTCGGCCGCGTGCCGACGGCCTTTCAATTTTAGTATTCGCAGGGCATCAGTCGAGGGTTCGTGCCGCCCATATAGGCCATGAGCCCCTGAAGCGCCACGATACCGGCCGCAAGGCGCACCGTTTCGCGTGAGCCCGGCACGTGAATCGTGCGTGCCACGGTGACAATGTCGCCGTCGGGCGTGAGTTCTCCCCAACCGATGCACACCGTGCCGACGGGCGTCTTGGAAGTGCCTCCCGTCGGGCCCGCCACCCCCGTGAGCGCAACCGACATGGTGGCGCGCGAGCGTGCGAGCGAGCCACGCGCCATCGCCCGAGCCACGGCTTCGGAAACAACCCCTTCGCGCTCGATCACGGCAGGATCCACGTCGAGCAACTCCGTTTTCGACGGGGTCGCGTACGTCACGAACCCCCGGTCGAACCAGGCCGAAGAACCCGCGACCGACGTGATCGCCGCTGCGACGAGTCCTCCCGTCAGGCTTTCCGCCGTGACGATCACGTGGCGGTGTTCTGCCGCAATCGATCCCAAAAGCGACGCGGCCAGTTCGAGCTGTGGCATGAGCGGTGCGGCCATCACAACCTCCTCTTTCGATGAATAACTTTCATCCTGTTGTTATCTATGGAATATCCAAGCTTATCCAGCTACGCTGATCAACACGATTCGGCGCGTCTCGGAACACCTTAGGGCCAAAGACCCGCGAGTTCCGCGACGATGCGAATCGTCCCCCAAGCGTAAAGCGCGGCGAAGAGGTCGTCGATCATGACGCCCCAACCGTTTTTGAGCTTTTCATCGAGAAACGAAACGGGCCAGAGTTTGATGATGTCAAAGACACGGAAGGCCGTAAAGGCGGCCGCCCACCACCCGAGGCCCGCCGGAAGAAACGCCGCCGTGAGCCACACGGCCACCACTTCGTCGATCACGACGCCGCCGTGATCCTCCACGCCGAGGTGCTCGGCCGTGACGTCCGCGGCCCAAGCGCCCGCCACGGTAAGGAGCGCAGCAAGAACCACCCAGCCGAGGGTTGACACCCAGGGGGTAAGGAGCGCAAAAACGAGAATGCCCGCGAGCGTCCCCCACGTGCCCGGCGCCGGGCGCATCGCGCCCGCCCCGAAAAAGGTCGCGAGGACGTGCGCCGGGTGCGACCAGGCAAAGCGCCACGTGAGACGCACGCGTTGTGCGGGATTCTCGGAACTGTATTTTTTGAGCATGTCACTCCTTCGGTGGAAAAGGGGTTTTCGGTACCCGACTCACTGTTGGGCGAAATGATCGAACCCCGTCTTCGGAAGTTCGACGGGCAGTCCCCCCGCGGTGCGTACAACGACGCGGCCCTCGGCCCGAGGCGTTACGCGCCCGATGCGGGTGACGGGCGTCCCCGTCAGAACACCCGCTTCGAGCACGGCTTCCCGGTTTTCGGGCGACGCCGTAAAGACCAATTCGTAGTCGTCCCCGCCCGTCAAGGCCGCTTCGTGTTGCCGCGCGATCGTCATCGAGCGCAGCGCCGTCGAGACGGGCACGGCCTCCCAGTCGATTTCGGCCGAGACGCCCGAGCGTTCCAGAATGTGCCCGAGGTCCGCGAGCAACCCGTCCGACACGTCCGCCGCCGCACTCGCCCGACGCAAAAGCGCTTCGCCGAGCGCGTTGCGCGGGGTCGGGCGATCCATGCGCGAGAGCACCGCGTCGACCGCATCGGGCATCAGATCCCATTCGCCCCAGCGGTACTTGAGGGCCGCGTACGCGTCGCCCACCGTACCCGAGACCCAAACGTCGTCGCCCGGGGTCGCACCCGAGCGCGTGAGACCGAGCCCCGCGGGCAATTCGCCCATGGCCGTGATGCTGATCGTCACGGGCGCGCGCGCGCCGTTTACTTCGGCCGTGCGCGTCGTATCCCCTCCGAGAAGGGCGCAACCCGACTGTTGTGCAAGGCGCATGAGACCGCGGGAAAAATCGGCCAACCATCCGTCGTCGCGGCGCGGCAGCCCGATCGAGAGAAAAAAGGCGCGAGGCACGGCACCCGCGGCCGCAAGGTCCGAAAGATTCACGGCAAGCGCCTTGTAGCCCACGTCCTCCGGATCCGCATCGGGCAGAAAGTGCGTGCCCAAAGCCATCATGTCGCACGTCACCGCGAGGCGTCCCGCCCCGGTATCGATGATCGCGCAGTCGTCACCCACGCCGCGACTGTGCCAAGCTCCGAAGGTTTCGTGCGTGAAATAACGTTCGATGATTTGGAATTCGCCGCCTTGAGGCATGGTCTTCTCCTTGTTCGAATCGTGCGGGGAAAGGTTTCAACCCCGCGTTTCGGGTGAAGTCTAGCGCCCGGGCGGCCCCTTGGGGTTTCCGGAAAAGCCGACGTTCGTTCGAAAAAAAGGCCGCTCCGAAGAGCGGCCCCTTTTGCCGTTTTTTTCCGACCGGAGATGCGGCGTCGAAAACCTTACTTGGCGGCTTCGGCACACTCCTCGGCGCGCACGTCGCGAGCGACGTGTTCAAGCACGGCATTCGTGAAGCGGTAGCCGCTCCCGAATTCCTTCGCAAGTTCAATCGACTCGTTGAGCACCACGCGCCAGGGCGTCTGCGGACAGTGCATGAGTTCGTACGTCCCGACGTAAAGAATGGCGTGTTCAACCATCGAAACTCGCTTCATGTCACGATCGACGAACTTCGCAAACTCTTCCTGCACCGAAGCGGCGCTCGCGATCACGCCCGAGAGCAGTTCGCGAAAGAGTTCGCGGTCGCAGTGCGCGAAGTCGCCTGGACGGATGTCACACGCTTCGAGCTGTTCGCCTTCGTCGTGCATGAGCCCTTCGAGATTCGCTTCGATCGTCGCGAAACGAAGTTCCGGGTCAGAGAGCCACTGGTAGAGACCGAGCAGCGCGAAGACACGGGCGAGATGTCGACCGGAACGGGACTTGCGATGAGCCTTCTCTTGCGTCATCCCTTATTCCTCGTCGTCCGATTCGTCGCACTCGACCGCCACGAATTCCTTCGCGAGGTTGGCCATTTCAACGGCGCAACGGGCACAGTCGCGACCCTTCATGTCGATGCGTTCTTCGCACTGTTCGTCGTTTTCCGTCGTGAGCACGCCGTTGGCGATCGGGATGCCGTAGTCGAGCGAGATGCGGGTGATGCCGGCGCCCGACTCGTTCGAGACGAGTTCGAAGTGGTAGGTTTCGCCGCGGATGACCGCGCCGAGCGCGATCAGCGCGTCGTATTCACCCGTGCCCGCAAGCTTCTGCAGGGCGAACGGGATTTCAAGAGCGCCCGGAACGGAGATCTTCGTGACGTCTTCGTCCACGACGCCGAGCTTGCGCAGTTCGTCCATGCAGGCTTCGAACTCGCCGCGACCGGCGTACTCGTTGAAGCGCGCCACCACGATACCGATGCGAAGCTCCGCCCCATCAAAGGACGTGGGAACAATATCAACAGCCATTTTGGTCTCCAAGAGTGACCCCGGACGGGGTCGGGAGAAGAGAGGAAAATCCGAGAAACATCGTGCGGACGAAAAAACCGCACGGAATCGTCGTATTTTACATCGGTCGCACCGTCGAGACCCTTCGGGCGGGCCGTCGAAACGACGGGCGGCAACAAAAAAGACGGGTCGGGTTCTCAAACCCGACCCGAGTCTTCGCTCGGGGCGCGCGGCCCCCGTTCGCTTGCGAATCAGAAGAGCGAATCTTCGTCCTTCAGGGCCATCATGCGCTCGACGTAGCGGGCGATGGTGTCGATTTCGAGGTTGACGTAGCTCTGCGCCTTGAGGCTCTTGAGCGTCGTCACTTCGACCGTGTGCGGGATGAGGTTGATCGAGACGAGCGTGTCAAGCGCCGTGTCTTCGACCGAATTGATCGTGAGCGAAACACCGTTCACAGTAATCGAGCCCTTGTAGGCGAGATAGGGAGAGAGCTTGCGCGGCGCGCGGATCACGAGCTTCCAGGATTCGGCAACGGGTTCCATCGATTCGACCTGACCGACACCGTCGACGTGACCCGAAACGAGGTGACCGTCGACGCGGTCGCCGAGGCGCATGGCCTTTTCGAGGTTCACTTCGCCGAACGTGTCGAGACCCGTCGTCTTAGAAAGGCTTTCGGCCGACACGTCCACCTTGAATTCGCGGTCCGTCTTGTCGACCACCGTCATGCAGGCACCGTTCACGGCGATCGAGTCGCCGATCTTCACGTCCTCGAGGCCGAGGTCGGGCGCCAAAATCGTAAGACGCACACCGTTGCCGAGCTTCTCGGGTTCGCGAACCTTGCCGATGGCCTGAATAATGCCTGTAAACATCGTTTAGTTTCTCCTACAAATAATGCGAATGTCGCCGCCCAGGGGAGCGGTCTCGCGCACGCGCCAACGCGGTGCCGCTCCGGGACTGGCGGGCGGCGCAAGACGCAGAGGCGAGAGCCCCGCACCGAAAACACAGGGCGCCACGTACCAAAGCAGTTCGTCGACGAGGCCGGCCGAAAGAAGCGCGCCCGAAAGCCCCGCTCCCGCTTCGACGTGAACCTCGTTCACCTCACGTTTGGCCAATTCTATAAGCAAACGCCCGAGGTCCACGTATCCCACGCGCTCGGCGTCGTCAAGAACGATCACCTCGGCGCCCGCGGCTTCGAGCGCCGAGCGACGCGCAAGGTGCGACGCGCCCTCGCTTGTCGTGACGATAAGAACGCGCCCGCCCGGCGACGTAAGAAGCTTCGCGTCGGTCGGCGTTTCGAGATGCCGATCGACAACCACACGCAAAGGCTGGCGCGGCACGGTTTCACCCGGCAGGCGCACGTTCATTTGCGGGTCGTCCGCAAGGACCGTACCGATTCCCGTAAGCACCGCACCCGCCACGGCACGCCACGCGTGGCCGTCGGCACGAGCCGCTTCGCCCGTAATCCATTGCGAGCGCCCGTCGGAGAGCGCAATGAAACCGTCCAACGTAGTGGCGGCTTTGAGACGCACCCAGGGCGTGCCGCGCGTCATGCGGGTCATGAAGCCGAGGTTCGTCTCGTAGGCTTCGTCGGACAAGACGCCGAACGTGACCGCAATGCCCGCTTCTTCGAGCATGCGCAGACCGCGTCCGGCCACCTTGGGATTGGGATCGCCCGTCGCCACCACGACGCGGGCCGCACGATGCTCGATCAGCGCAAGCGCGCACGGGGGCGTGCGCCCGTAGTGCGAGCAGGGTTCGAGCGTTACGTAGACGGTCGCGCCTTCAACGGTTTCGCCGCGCGCTTCGACGTCGCGCATTGCCATGACTTCGGCATGGGGGCCTCCCGTTTGCTGCGTGAAACCCGCGCCGAGTAGCCGCCCGTCGCGCACGATGACGGCACCCACCGACGGATTGGGGGGCGAAATACGCTTGGCCTTTTGCGCCTCGGCAAGCGCCAGGCGCATCCAGCAGACGTCCTCTTCGGTGAATTCTTTCGAAAAAGCGTCGTAAGCCGACGCCTTTCCCGACGTCTCATGTTCGATGCGCTCGTCCGAGGCCGCCGCATCGCTCTTGCCGCACGTCGCACACATTGCTTACTTCACCCCGCGCGTAAGTCCGGTCGTACGGTCGGCTTTCGCAAGCGCCGCTTCGGCCGCTTCGTCAAGGAGCGTCTCCGCGACTTCTCCGACCTTTTCGGCTTCTTCGGCCTGCTGACGTTCCGCCACCGCACGCTGAATCATTTCGACGAAACTCTCGGGGTCGTTCACGTTGAAGTACACCGAGGCAAAGCGGATGTACGCGATGATGTCGAGACGTTTCAGGGCGTCGAGCACCAACTCCCCGATGCGGCTTGCACGGATTTCCCGCTCGCCCGTAAGAACGAGCACGCGTTCGATCTGGTCGACCGCCTCTTCGATGCGCTCGGGTGAAACCGGACGCTTCCGGAGCGCAAGCGCCATCGAAGCGCAGAGCTTCTTTCGGTCGTACTCCATGCGGGCACCGCCCTTCTTGACGACGTACGGCATCGAAAAGGAAACGCGCTCGAACGTCGTAAAGCGCTTGCCGCATTTAGGGCACTGACGCCGACGCCGAATCACGGCTCCGGCTTCCGGAGCACGGGAATCGATCACGTTCGTGCTCGAGTTGAGACAGAAGGGACAACGCATGGAAGGCTCCTGAGGTTGAGGGGGCGGAGAAAGTTTAGCGCATCGTCCTCGGGAAATACCACGGGTGGTGCGCTAACGGGGTGAAAACCCCAAAAATAGGAGCGGGAGCACTTCGGGACCCGCCCCCGAACGCGCCCGAAGCGCGTGCAAAAGGGCTTTGCAAACGCGCTTCGGCGGGGATTTTCGGCCTCGTTCGGACGCTTGCGGTCGCATCCGCCCCTCAGGCGCCCTTACGGGGCTTATGGGAAGAGCCGCCTCAGCCCGGCACTCCGTAGACGGGATGCGCGGCGGTGAGCTTCGCGACTTCCGCGCGAACGCGCTTGAGAACGGCCTCATCCTCTGGCGCTTCGAGCAGGTCGACGATCAGGTTGCCCGTTTTGCGCACCTCTTCCGGGCCGAAACCGCGCGTCGTCATGGCGGGCGTGCCGAGGCGAATCCCCGAAGTGACGAAGGGCTTTTCCGGGTCGTTCGGAATGGCATTCTTGTTCACCGTGATATGCGCGGCGTGAAGAAGCGTTTCGGCAACTTTCCCGGTAATGCCGAGCGGACGCAGGTCGACGAGCATCACGTGGCTTTCCGTGCGACCCGAGACGATGCGAAGTCCCCGTGCAACGAGCGTTTCCGCAAGCACGCGGGCATTTTCGACAACGGCCTCCTGGTAGCGGCGGAATTCGGGCGTGAGCGCTTCCCCGAGCGCCACGGCCTTGGCGGCGATGACGTGCATGAGGGGACCGCCCTGCGTACCCGGGAAGACCGCGGAGTTGATTTTCTTTTCGAGTTCGGGGCGCATGAAGATGAGGCCGCCGCGCGGACCGCGTAGCGTCTTGTGCGTGGTCGTCGTCACGATGTCGGCGTAGCCGAAGGGCGAGGGATAAACGCCCGCCGCCACGAGCCCCGCGTAGTGCGCCATGTCCACCATGAGGAACGCCCCCACGGCGTGAGCGATCTCGGCAAAACGCTTGAAGTCGATCCGGAGCGAATACGCGGATGCGCCCGCCACGATGAGCTTGGGCTTTTCCTCGTGCGCGAGGCGCTCGAGCGCGTCGTAGTCGATCGCTTCGTCGTCGCCGAGCCCGTAGGGAACGGCGCGGTAGTAGCGGCCCGAGAGGTTGAGGTGCATCCCGTGCGTGAGATGCCCGCCCTCGGCGAGCGACAGACCGAGAATCGTGTCGCCCGGCTCCAGAAGCCCGAAATAGACGGCGGAATTGGCCTGTGCGCCCGAGTGCGGTTGCACGTTCACGGCCATTTCGACGCCGGCCGGCTCGCAAAAGAGACGCTTCGCGCGTTCGATCGCGATTTTTTCGACTTCGTCGACGTATTCGCAACCGCCGTAGTAGCGCTTCCCGGGATAGCCCTCCGCGTACTTGTTCGTGAGCACGCTCCCCTGAGCGCGCATCACGGCGGGCGAAGCGTAGTTTTCGCTCGCGATGAGTTCGATGTGATCTTCCTGACGGCGTCGTTCCGCCTCGATCCACTGCCAGACTTCGGCGTCTTCGTTTTCAAGCGACGTCTTGAACATTGGAATCATCCTTTCCCGAGAGCCTCGGGGCAAATGTTGGAATGGAAAATCAATGCGTTCCGGTACGTTCGGCCAGACGCGGGTTGAGCGAATAAAAGCCCTGAAGTTCCGAGCACGCGAGCACGTGCCCCTTCATCGCTTCGGCAACGTCGCTCCACGTGAAGACTTCGGGCAACTCGAGCGGAGCGTCGAGCGCCGCCACGATCCAGCGGTAGACGTGGTGACGCGAATCGATCCCAGGAGGACAGGGACCGTCGTAGCCCGTACCGACCGCACCCGGCTCGACGGGCTTGCCGCGGCTGTAGTCGTTGACGCCCGCAAGACCGAAACCCGGCGCAAGCTTCGAGCCGTTCGAAAGCGCCCCTTCGGCGATTTCCGTCACCTCGGCGGGCACGTTCGCCTGCACCCAATGCACGAAACGGCGACGAGGCTGCCAGGCGGGGAGCTCCCCGTCGACGAGGTCGCCGAAATCGGTCGGCACGTCGTCGTCGAGACAGGCGACGACGTACGCGCGCGTTCCCTCGGGAGCCTTCGACCAGGCGAGGTGCGGATTGAGGTTGTCCGACGGGACGGTTTCGCCCGATTCGCCAAGGCGTCCGTAAGCACAACGCTCGGGAATGCGCCCGCCTTGGGCGAGCGTCTTCGAATAGAGTTCCATGCAGGGCCTCCGTTGGTTGATTACGATCGTCCTTCAGTGTAACGGCTCCGGAGGCAAACTCGACTACGCCGATCGTCCTAGGTCGGGTACGTGCGGAAATGACGAAAGCAAAACGCCCCGAGTCCTTGCGGATTCGGGGCGCATCGTTGCGGTGTGTGGAAGCCGGAATCGGGACGGTTACTCCGCCCGATACTCGAGCAGGAACGTGGCCGGGCCGTCGTTGAGGAGCGACACCCGCATGTGTTCGCCGAAAAGGCCCGTCTCGGTCTTCACTCCTTCGGCGCGCAACGCCTCGACGTACGCGTCGAAAAGGACCTTCGCTTCGTCGGGCGGAGCCGCGTTCGAGAAGCTCGGACGGTTGCCCGAGAGGCAGTCGGCCGCGAGCGTGAATTGGGAGACTGCAAGCACCGAGCCGCCCGTATCGAGGATCGAGCGGTTCATTCGGTCGTTTTCGTCGGAAAAGACGCGAAGCTTCGCGGTCTTGCGGGCCGCCTTGGCGACGAGCTCGGGCGTATCGCCCGGCTCCGCACAGACGAGCGCCAAAAAGCCCCCGTCCGTGCGTCCGACGATGCGCTCCCGCACCTCGACCGACGCGAAGGTTACGCGTTGAAGTACGATCCGCACGGCGCTTTTACTTCACCGTGACGCGCGCCCACTTGCGCTTGCCAACCTGGAGCACGAAGTTCGCGCCCGCGGCGATCTTGAGAGCGCGGTCGGTCACGACTTCGCCGTCAATACGCACGGCACGGCCATCGACGTTGCGAAACGCCTCGCTGTTCGACGGAGCGAAGTTGACCGCCTTGATGAGCGCCGCGATGCCGATTTCGCCCGCAGGCGCTTCGACCGTCACTTCGGGCATGTCGGTCGGCATCGCGCCCGCACGGAAGCGGTTCACGAATTCGGCTTCGGCCGCATCCGCTGCGCTCGCGTTGTGGAAACGAGCGACGATTTCCTTGGCGAGCATCACCTTCACGTCGCGGGGGTTGCGCCCTTCGGCGCATTCCTTCTTGAAGCGGGCGATCTCGTCGTTGCCGCGCAACGAGAGGAGATCGTACCAGTTCCACATCAGGTCGTCGGAAATCGACATGACCTTGCCGAACATGTCGTTGGGCTCGTCCGTGATGCCGATGTAGTTGTGCTTGCTCTTACTCATCTTGACGACGCCGTCAAGACCCACGAGAAGAGGCATCGTCAACACGCACTGCGGTTCCTGACCGTACTGGCGCTGGAGTTCGCGGCCGACGAGGAGGTTGAAGCGCTGGTCCGAGCCGCCGAGTTCGAGGTCGGCCTTGAGCGCCACCGAGTCGTACCCCTGCATGAGGGGGTAAAGCAGTTCGTGCATAGCAATGGGCGCCTGTTCGGCCCAACGCTTCGCGAAGTCGTCGCGTTCGAGAAGGCGCGCAAGCGTGTAGCGACTCGCAAGCTGGATGAGACCCACGGACCCGAGCGGGTTGCACCACTCGGAGTTGTAGCGCACTTCGGTGCGATCAAGATCGAGCACGAGCCCCGCCTGGTTGAGGTAGGTCTGCGCGTTCGTTTCGATCTGTTCGCGAGAAAGCGGCGGACGGGTCGCGTTGCGACCCGAAGGATCACCGATCGCGGCCGTGAAGTCGCCCACGAGAAAGATCACCGTGTGACCGAGATCCTGCAACTGACGCAGTTTGTTGAGCACCACCGTGTGACCGACGTGGATGTCGGGCGCCGTCGGGTCAAGCCCGAGTTTGCAGCGCAACGGCACGCCCGTCGCCTTCGAGCGGGCGAGCTTTTGTTCGAACTCTTCCTCGATCAGGAAGGTGTCGGTGCCGCGGCGAATGAGTGCCATCGCTTCGCGGATGTCGTCGGTCACCGGGTAGAGCGGAGCGGCCGACGGTTTCTTTTCCTCAGTCATCGTCAATTCCTTTCGGTTGAATCGGCGCAGGGACTCCCTCCGAGAGCCGCCGCGCGGTTCGCTCGCCCGTCGGGCGGGCAAACGGCAACGCCCGAAGGCGCGGGTCCCGAAATTTTAGCCCAAACACGTCGCCCTCCCCTCGAAACCGCCGTTCGGATCTCCTCTACAATGCCCGATGTTTTCTCGCGCCGCTTCATCATGACCTCCCCAACCCTTGTCGCCGCTTCGTTGCGCGGCCTCGGCCGCTCGTTTCTGCATTGGCAGCGGGGCTTTGCCGCGCGCCGCCGTTTCCCGCTCGTTCGAGCCCGAAACCGCCTGCTCGTGCTCGGCGGGCTGATCGCTTTTGCCGTCGGCGGCACGGTGTTCGCACTGCATGCGGGTCCCGAACTGCGCGGCGTGCCCGCTCCCGCACATACGGTGGTCGAACCCGTGGAGCTTGCGGGGTTGCGCGATTCGCTCCGGGCGCTTGCCGCAAACACCCCCGTTGAGACGCGCTTTGCCGTTCTCGAGACGGGCGACACGCTCGTCACGCTCTTTGCACGCCTGGGCCTTACCGACACGGAAGCACTCCGCTTCCTGCGCTCCTCGCCCAAGACCCGTCCCTTCGTGCACCCGCAACCCGGGCAGTTCGTGACGACCGGCGTCTTCGAAGACGGTCGTATCGCGTTTTTGCACCTCTACATGGAAGGACCCCACGCTGCCGACTCCCGCCGTGTCGAAATCCGTCGCGAGGGGACGATCTTCACGGCCTCGGTCGAGCCGTTCGCCTACTCGACGACCAACGAACTCATCTCCGGCACGGTCGGCCGCTCGATGGCCGCCACAATCAAGATGCGCGGCATCCCCGAAGAGGTCGCCGACCAACTGCCCCTCGTCTGGGAGGGTGCGCACGACCCGATCGCCCGACTCCGCAAGGGTGACACGCTCCGACTCATCTACGAAAAGAAGTATGCCGACGGTCACTTCGTGCGCATCGGCCGACTGCTGGCCGTCGAAACCGTGCGCGGCTCCGACGTCGATGAAGCGTTCCTCTACGAGGGAGCGCGGTCGGAGGGCTTCTATACGATCGACGGGCGCTCGGCCTCGCAAACCTTCCTGCGGATTCCGCTAGACGTGAAAGACGTGAGTTCGGAATTTTCGCCCCTGAGACGCCACCCGGTGACGGGCGTTTTGCGCGCCCACAACGGTACGGACCTGCGTGCCCCGACGGGCTCGCGCATTTTCGCTGCGGCCGACGGCGTCGTCGAGCGCGTTTCCTACGAAGCGCGCGGCTACGGTCACTACGTGAAAATCGATCACGGCCTCGGCCGTACGACGCTCTACGCCCACATGTCGAAGGTCGCGCGAGGGTTACGCGCGGGCCAACGTGTCGAAAAGGGCCAGGTAATCGGCTACGTCGGCATGACGGGACTTGCCACGGGGCCGCACCTCCACTACGAGCTCATGATCGACGGCGTACAGATCAATCCGAAGACGGCCGATCTGCCCGATACGGAAAATCTCTCTCCCTACCAGACGGCGCAGTTGCGTGCCCTTGCGGCGCCGCTTCTCGATCGCTTCGAAGAAGCCGCCCGTGCCGAAGGAGCGCCGAGCCCCGCCGAACTCAAGCGCGCCGCCGCGCTCGCGCGTGCCGAAGAGCTGCGGCGCGAGGAAGAAGAGACGTTGCGCGAAGAACGCGAAGCGGCTGCGGCCGCCTCCAAGAAGTCCGAGGAGAAACCGAAGTGATCACGATCGGATTGATGTCGGGAACAAGTCTCGACGGGGTCGACGCCGTTGCGGTCGACTTCGAAGAGGACCGCATGCGGCTTCTCGGGCGCGCTCACGCGTCTTTTGCGTCCGAACTTCGCTCGGAACTTCTGGCGCTCGCGCTCGGATGCGAGCGCGAAATCGAACGCATGGGCGACGCATCCCGGGGCTTGGCCGAAGCGTATGCCCGGGCCGTGGAGCAACTTCTTGCGACTACGCACCTTGCACGCGAAGACGTCGCCGCCCTCGGCGCTCACGGTCAAACGATCCGCCACCGGCCCGAACGGGGCTTTACGGTGCAGCTCAATTACCCGGCACTCCTTGCGGAACTCACGGGGATCGACGTCGTCGCCGACTTTCGCTCCCGGGACGTAGCGGCGGGGGGCGAAGGCGCTCCGCTCGTCCCCGCCTTTCACGCGGAACGGTTCCGTACGACCCGACCGCGCGCCGTACTCAATATCGGCGGCATCGCCAACGCGACGCTTCTCCCCGCGCTCGGCGACGCGACGCCCGTTTCGGGATTCGACACGGGCCCGGGGAACATGTTGCTCGACGCGTGGATGTCGGACGCCTTCGGACGGCTCTTCGACGAAGACGGCCGCACGGCCGCCGAAGGCCGCATCTCGGAGCGCCTCCTTGAGGCGTTTCTCGACGAACCCTATTTCCGGCTTCCGCCCCCGAAATCGACGGGACGCGAGTGCTTCGATTTCACGTGGCTCGAAGCCCGGCTGCACGGGGTCGATCCCCGCCGAACACTCGACCCCCGGGACGTCGCCGCAACGCTCACGGAGCTCACCGCGATCAGCGCAGCGCGCGCGATTCTCAGCGCTCAGCCCGACACCGCGGAAGTGCTCATGTGCGGCGGCGGGGCGCTCAACCCCACCCTGAGAGCTCGCCTTGCGGCGCACTTGCCCGGCGTGCGCGTTACCGATACGGGCGAATACGGGCTCGCACCCATGGAGGTGGAAGGCGCCGCCTTCGCGTGGCTTGCGCGGATGTTCCTTTTGCGGCTTCCCGGGAACCTTCCCGCCGTCACCCGCGCCCGCGGGCCCCGCATTCTCGGCTGCTGGTACCCGGCTTGAGCACGAAACAATGAAGAAAAGGCCGCGGACATCGAGTCCGCGGCCTTTTCGCAGTATGTGGCTTTCGTTCCGTACTTTCGGGTTCGAAACTCAAACTCCGAACGAGGAACCGCACCCGCACGTCGTTACGGCGTTCGGGTTGTCGATCACGAACTGTTCGCCCGAGAGGCTTTCCTTGTAGTCGATCTTCGCGCCGACGAGATACTGGTAGCTCATCGAGTCGATGAGGAGCGTCACGCCGCCCTTTTCCATCACGGCATCGTCGGGGTTCTGCACCTCATCGAACGTGAAGCCGTACTGAAAACCCGCACAACCGCCGCCCTGCACGAACACGCGCAGCTTCAGATTGGGGTTGCCTTCCTCGTCCATGAGGCTCTTCACCTTCGCGACGGCGGCGTCCGTGAAGTTGATGGGATCGGGAATGAGCTCCGGAACGTCTTCGGTCGGAGCGGTGGTGTTCATTTCTTCCGTCATGCTTGCGAATTCCTTCTGCGTGCGTGACCCGCACGGGGTCCCCAACGGGGTGATGCGACCTCGATCGATCGAAATCGAACCACCGAAAAAATCAGGATTCAATCGTACACGAAATCCCTCGGTTCGCGCGATAGTCCTCGAGGGGTTTCAACGGACGAAGCACAACGAAAAAACGCCGCACCCCGGACTCGGGAGACGGCGTTTTCGAGGCTTGTCGCCGGATCGGACATGAAGCCGCCCGATCCGCGAGAGCACGAGGTCCGATTAGCGCTTGCTGAACTGCTTGGCGCGGCGGGCCTTGCGGAGACCAACCTTCTTACGTTCGACTTCGCGGGCGTCGCGCGTGACGAGGCCAGCGTTCGACAGAACGGACTTGAGGCCTTCGTCGTAGTCGATGAGGGCGCGCGTGATGCCGTGACGGATGGCGCCGGCCTGGCCGGATTCGCCGCCGCCGTGAACGTTCACGGTGATGTCGAACGTTTCGACGTTTTCCGTGAGTTCGAGCGGCTGCATGACGACCATGCGGCCGGTTTCACGGTTGAAGTACTGTTCGAGCGAGCGACCGTTGATCACGATCTTGCCGGTACCGCGCTTAATGAAGACGCGAGCGACCGAGCTCTTGCGACGGCCGGTGCCGTAGTTGTAGTTGCCGATCATCTTTCAAGCCTTTATTAGAGGTCGAGGACCTTGGGTTGCTGGGCGGTGTGCGGGTGTTCGGCACCGGCGTAGATCTTGAGCTTCTTGATCATGGCGTAGCCGAGGGGACCCTTCGGAAGCATGCCCTTGACGGCGATTTCGAGCGCGCGGCCCGGATGCTTCGCCTGCATTTCCTGGAAGGTCGTTTCGTAGATGCCGCCGGGGTAGCCCGTGTGGCGGTAGTACGTCTTCTTGCCCGCCTTTTCAGCGGAGAGAACGAGCTTGTCGGCGTTCACGACGACGATGAAGTCGCCCGTGTCGACATGGGGCGTGTATTCGGGCTTGTGCTTGCCACGAAGGCGCAGAGCGATTTCCGCGGCGAGGCGGCCGAGCACCTTTTCACTGGCATCGACCACGAACCAGTCGCGCTTAACCTCAAGCGGCTTGGCCGAGAAGGTCTTCATTGCGTTTCACCTAATTGGTTGCTGTTGACAGGTTCGCACGCCGGCGGATGGCGCCGCCACAACGGGTGCGTTTCCTGCAACGAAAACTAAAACGATAGGATCTGCGTCGGAGCAGCCGTCAACGACCGCGCTTCCTCCGTGACCCCGAGAACAGTTTGGTATACCGACTCCACGCAGTTCGCGGCGCCAGTGGAAAATGATGGGGAAGCAATCCGCGACGCAAAGTCAGGGTGCGGATTTTATCTCAAGGTCTCTCGGCTGTCCACCGAAAGGACCGATTTTTTCACGCCCCGAATCCGAGCCCCTTGACGTAGGAGGCAATCCCCGAGAGCGCCATCTGCGTGGCCATCATTGCGAGGATGAGGCCGGTCAGACGCTCAATCGCAAGCGTCACCTTGTCGCCGAGCTTCTTCTGGAGCCACTCCGCGGCCAAAAGCGTCACGCAACTCACCACCATCGTGATGACGACGATCAGGCCCCACTCGAGCATGCGGGAGGGGTTACTCGCCGCAAGCATCATGATCGTCGCAAGCGTCGACGGGCCCGCCAGAGCGGGGATCGCAAGTGGCACGATTAGGGGCTCTCCCCCCGGCGTTTCTCCGAAGACCCCGTCCTTTGTGGGAAAGACCATGCGAATGGCCATCAGCATGACGATGACGGACCCGCCGATACTGAGCGCGGCGTCCGTAAGACCGATCGACTCCAGGAAACTCCGACCGAAAAACATCGCAAGAAGGAGCGTCACCATCGCGATTAGACACTCCCGAATCAGCACGATCGGGCGACGGTTGTTGGGCACCGTCTTCAAGCAGGCAAGCGTAATGGGGATGTTACCGAGCGGGTCCGCCATGAGAACCATCAGCATGAGAGCGCCCCAGAAGCCGTACTCCATGAATGAGAACCTCCGCAACGCGGAAAAAGAACGGCGCGCGGGGCACCGTCCGGACACAAAAACAAAGTCGGGGCGCTCGATGCACCCCGACATCCGAGGCGCAACGGGAAAAGGACATCTTTCCCCGCAAACGCCCCGTCCGGTGTCGCGTACGCCGCGTCGAACGAGCACCGGAAACATTTCCCCCGTTCGTCGCGGCGACGGCGATTTTTCAAGACCCTCAGGCCTTTTCCGTCTTTTCGGCCGTTTCCTTCGTCTCGACCGCTTCGGCGGCTTCGACCTTTTCGGCCTTTTCGAGCGTTTCAGCAATCTCGACGCCCTCGTCCGCCTTCGCTCCGACGGCGGCTTCGGACGCTTCGACCGCGGCGGCCACTTCCTGCTCGACTTCGGCTTCGCCTGCAAAGGCAGCACGCACCTTCGGCAAGAGTTCGTTCGTGCGGGCCTCGTTCATCTGACCGAGGCGCAGACGACGGAAGAGCACGTCTTCGGCCGTACGGGCGGCTTCGAATTCGCGGCAGTAGAGCGCGTAGGCGACGACCTTGTCGTCCGCGGCGTCGGAGCGTTCGGCTTCGACTTCAAGCGCGGCGGGATCCCACGTTTCGTCGTTGAGAATCGGGAGGGTCTTCGTCACGCAGAGGCGCGGCGCCACGAGGTGACGCAGGGTCGCTTCCGTCATGGCGTGTTCGGCCATCTTGCGGTACGCCGTCCACTTGCCGCCCGTCACCGTGATCATGTTGCCGAATTCGGGCAACACGGCATGTTCGCGCGAAACCTTGGCCGTCCCGCCCGCCGAGCCCGTCGCCTGCGGGTTGAAGAGCGGACGCAGACCCGCAAAGGTCGCCTTCACGTCGGCGCGAGTGATGGGCTTGTCGAGGTAGCCCGAGGCCGTTTCGATCATGAAGTCGATTTCTTCGTCGCTCACCTTCGGATCGAAATCGGCTTCGCGCTGTTCGACGTCGGTCGTGCCGACGAGGAGCATGTCGTGCCAGGGGATGGCAAAGAGCACGCGGCCGTCGCGCGTCTTCGGGATGAGCATGCCGGTTTCGCCCGGCATGAAAGACTTGTCAAGCAGGATGTGCGAGCCGCGCGAAACCTGCACGAGGGTCGAGGCTTCCGGATCGATCATGCGGCGGATCGGATCGACCCAGGCACCCGCGGCATTGAAAACCATCTTCGTGCGGATGCGGAATTCTTCACCCGTTTCCTTGTCGGTGGCCGTGACGGACTGGATCCAACCACCGCGGTATTCGATGCCGGTGACGGGCATGTAATTAAGGGTGAGCGCACCCTGGTCGTGCGCGGTACGCATGAGGGCTACGGCAAGACGCGCGTCGTCGAACTGACCGTCGTAGAACTGCACGCCGCCCATGAGGCCTTCGGCCTTGACGCCCGGCAAACGCGACATGGTTTCTTCGCGCGAGAGGCTGCTCGTGCGACCGATGCCGTAACCGCCGTAGGTCATGGCCGCGTAGATGCCGAGACCGACCGTGTAGAACTCGCGCTCCCACTTCTTGTAGCAGGGAAGGATGAAGGGCTTCGAGTGCACGAGATGGGGCGCGTTCTGGATGAGCAGACGACGTTCCTTGAGCGCTTCGCGCACGAGACCCCAATCGCGGGGGTTCTTCATGTAGCGCACGCCCCCGTGAATGAGCTTCGTCGAGCGCGAAGAAGTACCCGCGGAGAAGTCCTGCGCCTCAAGGAGCACGACCTTGAGGCCGCGCGACGCGGCGTCAACCGCAATGCCCGTACCGGTGGCGCCGCCCCCGATCACAACGACGTCCCAGAGAACGTCTTCACGAAGCTGCGCGAGCATATCCTCGCGGACGATGGGTTTCACATCTGACATGGTCATTGGTTCCATTTGCGGGCCCGCCCGACGGCACGGGTCCATTGGTTCATCAAGTTGTCTCGTTGATCCTGGCTCATCGCGGGCTCGAACACCCGATCGACGCGCCACATCAAAGCGATTTCGGAACAGTCGGCCCAGACTCCCGTAGCCAGCCCCGCGAGAAAGGCTGCCCCGAGGGCGGTCGTTTCCGTGATGGCCGGCCGAATGACGGGAACCCCCGAAATGTCGGCCTGAAACTGCATGAGAAGATTGTTGCGGGAGGCGCCCCCATCGACGCGGAGTTCTTTGAGGGGCGTGTGCGCGTCGCGTTGCATCGCGTCAAGCACTTCGGCGCACTGAAAGGCGATCCCGTCCAGAGCCGCGCGCGCGATGTGGGCGCGGGTCGTCCCGCGCGTAAGCCCGATGATTAGGCCGCGCGCATCCGAGTCCCAATGCGGAGCGCCGAGCCCCACGAAGGCGGGCACGAGGTAGACCCCGTCGCTGTCGGGGACGCTACGCGCCAGGCTTTCGATTTCCTCGGCGGACTTGAAAAACTGCAACCCGTCGCGCAGCCACTGCACGACCGCACCCGCAATGAAGACGCTTCCTTCGAGCGCGTATTGAGTCGGCTCGTCGCCGATGCGCCACCCCGCGGTGGCAATCAGTCGGTGGAGGCTCTCGCGCGGCGTTTCGCCCACATTCATAAGGAGAAAGCCCCCGGTGCCGTACGTGTTTTTCGCACATCCCGGCTCGAAGCACGCCTGACCGAAGGTGGCCGCCTGCTGGTCGCCCGCCACGCCCGCAATCGGAACGGGACAGCCGAAGAGCTCCGGATCGGTAAAGCCGATCACGCCCGAGCTCGGTACGATTTCGGGCAGGAGCGTCTCGGGCACGTTGAAAAGCTGCAGGAGTTCGTCGTCCCACTGACCCGTGCGCAGATCGCAAAGGAGCGTGCGGCTCGCGTTCGAGATGTCCGTTGCATGCACGGCCCCGCCCGTCAGCTTCCACATCAGCCACGTGTCGATCGTGCCGAAGGCGAGTTCGCCGCGTTCGGCGCGCGAACGCGCGCCCGGCACATGGTCCAAGAGCCAGGCGATTTTAGTGGCTGAGAAATAGGGATCGATGCGCAACCCCGTCTTCCCGGTCACAAGCGGCGCCTCGCCCGCGCTCATGAGCGCTTCGCAGACGTCCGACGTGCGGCGGTCCTGCCAGACGATCGCAGGCGCAATCGGCTCGCCCGTACGGCGGTCCCAGATGACGGTGGTTTCGCGCTGGTTCGTCACGCCCACGGCGGCGACTTCGCTCGCCGAAACGCCCGCCTTGCGAAGACACGCACGCGCCACCGCAAGCTGAGTATTCCAGATTTCCTCGGCATCGTGCTCGACCCGACCGGGTTGCGGATAGTACTGCCGGAACTCCATCTGCTCGAGAGCGACGACTTGAGCGCGTCGATTGAAGAGCAACGCTCGAGAGCTCGTCGTGCCCTGGTCGAGAGCGAGAACGTACGTCGTCATGCGCGGAGCCTCACGTAGAAAAAAGCGGGGCGATGAAACAAAAAAAAGCGGAAGGCCCGATGAAAGAAGGAGCAACGCTTTCCCCCTTTCGGAGGATGCCATCCATCCCGATAGTGTAGCCGAGCGCGCCTTCGCGCGACCTTAAGAAGCAACGGTCTTTGTACGAAAACGGCGCCCCGGCGCGAAGTCGTGCTTCGCGCGGGAGCGCCGCGTGTGAGGTTCGAATCGGTTGCCAGAAACCGTTATTCGGCCTTCGGCGCCGCTTCGCGGACTTCTTCGTCGTCTTCACCTTCGTCGGTTTCTTCGACCTCTTCGGCGCCTTCACCGTAGCTCGATTCTTCGTCGTCTTCGAGATCCGTTTCGGCAAAGAGGGTCGCGGCCGTGTCGGGCGTCACCGTGTCGGCTTCTTCCTTGGCGGGCTTCTTCACGAGATCGGCCGCCGTAAGAACGAGGCGCAGGAACTTGTTGACATCTTCGGCACTCTTGAAAAAGTCCGCGATGTCCGCGTCAAGCTTGACTACGGCCTGCTTGGCGAAGTCGCTGCGTTCGGCAAAGCGGCGCGTTTCGAAGGCACGGGCGCGCGGTCCGGAGCGCTGACCGAAGTCGGCACGTTCCTTGCCGAAGGCGCGGGGCCCCTTGCGGAAGTCGCCGCTGCGGCGGTCGTTGCGTTCCGAGCGATCGGAGCGGTTGCCGAAACGATCGGAGCGGCGATCGGAACGATCGGCGCGATCCGAACGCTCGAAGCGTTCGAAACGATTCGGGCGTTCCGCGCGATCCGTACGGTCCGAGCGTTCGAAGCGATCGAAACGATCGAAACGATCCGAGCGATCGGAACGGTCGAAGCGGTCCGAGCGTTCGCGGCGGTCGTCGAACGAACGGCGGGGGCCGTTGCCCTGCCAGGGTTTGCGATCCATGTTGGAATTCCTTGAGGTGAGTCGGAGACGCCTTGCTCAAAAAAGCCGAAAAGCACGTCTCGGATGAAATGAAGACGGATGTGGGGCGGAAAAACTCCGTCGGGACCCCGTTCTCGGGGCACGGAGCCGATCGGGCGACCGGCCGGGGAGAGTCGGACGGACGACGTTGGGTCCGACCGGCGGCGCGTCGCCGCATGAAGACGCCCTCTTAACGAACGGTGCGCATTTTAAGAGATAACGCCGCGGGGCGCGAGACGAATCTTGAGGTTCTCTGGCCTGAAACAACTGTTTGCGTAATGTTTTTTGCCGACTCCGTCGTCTCGCTACACTTGAATCAAAGGAGGGACGAAAGGGCGAGGTGTTCAACCCCTCGGACTTCCCGATAACAATACAAAAACTACAAAGTGAGGTTTCTATGACCGTTCAGACTGTTTTCCATGGCATCAACCGCTCTGCCGCCGTTGAAACGGCCGTCGCCGAAAAGTGGGAAGCTCTCAAGCGCTTCGACCAGCAGCTTGCCGACTGCAAAGTGACCGTCACGCAGGAAGGCCATCAGACGATCGGCGCCTTTACGGTGCGCATCGACCTCACGGCCTCGGGCCACCCCGTCATCGTCAACCGCACGAACATGGACGTCATGGCCGCCCTGAACGAAGCGTTCGACACGGTGCGTCGCTCCGTCAAGGAAGAAGCCGACAAGCGTCGTCAGCACTAACCGAACGAGAGAGGGCGGGCGCAATGTCGTCCGCTCGAAAAATCGGCTTCGGGCTCCGGACCCGAAGTCGGTTTTTTCTCCCGAAAAATGCGAAAGCTGAAAAAACCAAAAGCCCGCCGAGCGCTAACTCGACGGGCTTTGAAATTGGCGTCCCCACGGGGATTCGAACCCCGGTACCGACCGTGAAAGGGTCGTGTCCTAGGCCTCTAGACGATAGGGACCTTATCTTGGTGGAGGATAGCGGGATCGAACCGCTGACCTCTTGCATGCCATGCAAGCGCTCTCCCAGCTGAGCTAATCCCCCGATCAACGAGAGGAGTGATTCTAGCGCGGATCGACATATTTGTCAACTGGAACGCATTGCTCCTGCGCCCTTGTTTTTCCGGTGTCGCCTCAACCTCGATCCAAAGCTCCCGCTTCGAAGAAGTGTTGGCGTCCCCACGGGGATTCGAACCCCGGTACCGACCGTGAAAGGGTCGTGTCCTAGGCCTCTAGACGATAGGGACCTTATCTTGGTGGAGGATAGCGGGATCGAACCGCTGACCTCTTGCATGCCATGCAAGCGCTCTCCCAGCTGAGCTAATCCCCCACTTGGGCGTGGATTGCAAAAAAGCAACCCTCTCATAAATAGCCAAAAGCCCGCCGAGCGCTAACTCGACGGGCTTGAAATTGGCGTCCCCACGGGGATTCGAACCCCGGTACCGACCGTGAAAGGGTCGTGTCCTAGGCCTCTAGACGATAGGGACCTTATCTTGGTGGAGGATAGCGGGATCGAACCGCTGACCTCTTGCATGCCATGCAAGCGCTCTCCCAGCTGAGCTAATCCCCCGTTGTCTTGAGAGAGTTGAATTATGCCGATTCATTTTCGGCTTGGCAAGAGCAGAATCCCGAATTCTTACACTTTTTTACACTTGACGATTTTTATGCCCCGAATCTTCCACCTCGGCGCCCTCCAGCGGCACACTCCGTAGAATGTTGTCTACCGTCGGGGAACAGGCTTCGGGGCCCGTCCCTCTCAGCAACTTTCATCCTAAGAGGACGATCTTGACGACATCGAGCAAAGCGCCGCGCCACGAAGTGGCGGGCGACGAGACCGGGAGAACGATTCGAATTCGCGGCGCCCGTCAAAACAATCTCAAAGGGTTCGATCTGGACATTCCCGTCGGGGAGTTCACGGTCGTCACGGGGCTTTCGGGCTCCGGAAAAAGTTCGCTCGCCTTCGAGACACTCTACGCCGAAGGGCAACGCCGTTACGTCGAAACCTTTTCACCCTACGCGCGTCAGTTTCTCGATCGCATGAACCGACCTCACGTCGACGCGGTCGAAGGGGTGCCCCCGGCAATTGCGATCGACCGTTCGGGTTCGGTGCGCACTTCGCGCTCGACGGTGGGAACGATGACCGAGCTCAACGACCACCTGAAGTTGCTCTTCGCGCACGAAGCCGAGCTTTTCTGCCCGGACTGCGGCGTACCCGTACCCGATTTCAATCCCGACGTCATTTGGGACGACTTCAACCGCGTGGCGGCGACACTCCCCGAAGGGGAAAACGCGCGTCTTTACGTGACCTTCGCCGTGACGGTTCCGAAGGAACTCCCGCTTGAGACCGCCCTTTCGGGACTTTCCGCCCAAGGCTTCACCCGCATCGTCGAAGAGAAGCGTCGCCCCGACGGGTCCGTACGCCTTGTCGTCGCCGCGGACCGCTTCAAGCTGGGGAGCGTCGAACGAAGCCGCGCCCTCGATGCGATCGAAACGGCGCTTGACAAAGGCATCGGCGAAACGACCCTCTACGTCGAGCGCGACGGCACTTTCGAAGCGCTTCGCACCTACCGACGAGGACGTGTCTGTCCCTCGTGCGGGCGACGTTTCTCCTCGTCCGCGCCGAATCTCTTCAGCTTCAATTCCGCCGTGGGTGCCTGCGAAACCTGCCGCGGGTTCGGGCGCATCATCGAACCTGACATGTCGCTCGTCATTCCGGATCCCTCGAAGACGCTTGCGGCCGGCTGCATTCGTCCCTGGCAAACGAAGACGAACGCCGACTGTCAGGCGGACCTCCTGCGCCATGCGAAGGCGCACGGGATCGACGTCAACACGCCCTTTGAGGAACTTTCCGAAGCGGAGCGCACTTGGGTCGTCGAAGGCGACCCCGACTGGTCTGGCGACTGGAAACGCCAGTGGTACGGTGTACGTCACTACTTCGAGTGGCTCGAAACGAAGAGCTACAAGATGCATGTGCGCGTTCTGCTCTCACGCTACCGCTCCTACACGACCTGTCCGACCTGCAAGGGTTCGCACCTCAAGAACGAAGCACTTGCGTGGCGCTACGGCACGCTTGAGGAGCGTCGCGCCCTTCCGCCCGAAAACTTTCCCGTACCGGGCGCGCGTCTGTCGCCCGAAGCGAGCGACCTGCTTCCGGGCTTCAACTTTCACGAACTCATGCAGATGCCGATTGGGCGCCTCGCCGCGCTCTTCGAGGCGCGTCTTAAGCGCGACGACCTCAACGAAGCGCACAGGCTGCTCCTCGACGAAATCACCGCGCGCCTCGGGTTTCTGCGCAATGTGGGACTCTCCTATCTCACGCTCGATCGACAGGGACGCACCCTCTCGGGCGGTGAAGTCGAACGCGTGAACCTCACGACGGCGCTCGGCACGAATCTCGTCAATACGCTCTTCGTTCTCGACGAACCGTCGATCGGCCTGCACCCCCGTGACATGAATCGCGTCAACGGCGTACTGCGTCGCCTCGCTCAAGCGGGCAACACGCTCGTCGTCGTCGAACACGATCCGCAGGTGATGCTCGCCGGCAACCGCCTCATCGACCTCGGTCCGGGCGCGGGCCGTGCGGGCGGCGAGATCGTCTTCAACGGCACCACCCGCGAAGCGCTCGCCGCCTCCACGCTCACGGCCGACTACCTCTCGGGGCGCAAACGCATCACACGCCGAACGCTCGAGGTGACGGACGCGACGCCCCGACTCACGATCGAACACGCAACGAAACACAACCTCAAAGACCTGACGGTCTCGATTCCGCTCGGACGCTTCGTCGCCGTGGCAGGCGTTTCGGGTTCCGGCAAGTCGACCCTCGTTGCCGACACGCTCGTTCCCGCGCTCTCGCGCAAGCTCGGCCTGGCAGTCGCCGCGGAAGCGGGCGAGGAGGAACTTTCGGGAACGATTCCCTCGGACGTCGTCTTCGTCGATCAGAGCCCCATGGGAACCACTACCCGCGGCAACCCCGTGAGCTACGTGGGAGCGTTCGACACGATCCGCTCGATTTTCGCTCAGACCCCCAAAGCCATAGCGAAGGGGTTCACACGCGGCGATTTCTCCTTTAACAGCGGGCGCGGGCGCTGCCCGCGCTGCCTCGGCTCGGGGACCGAACACGTCGAGATGCAGTTCCTCTCCGACGTCTATCTCCCCTGTCCCGAATGCAACGGACGACGCTATCGCGACGAAATCCTCGAGATCACCGCAACGCTTGCGGACGGCAAGGACTATTCGATCGCCGATGTCCTCGAATTCACCGTAGATCAAGCAGAAGAGCTTTTCGCTCGGCACCCCGCAGTGGTCACGTCGCTTTCCTACCTGAGGCTCGTCGGTCTCGGGTACCTCACGCTCGGTCAGCCACTCACGACCCTTTCGGGGGGCGAGCGACAGCGTCTCAAACTGGCCGCCCATCTCGCTGAGGGGATCACCGGCCGCAATGGGGCGAAAGCTGGAAAACTCTTCGTCTTCGACGAACCGACAACGGGACTCCACTTCGCGGACATCGACCGACTCGTCGACGTCTTCGATCGACTCATCGCGCTCGGGCACACGGTACTCGCCATCGAACACAACCTCGACGTACTCAACACCTCCGACTGGGTGATCGAACTCGGACCAGAAGGCGGCGACGAAGGAGGAGAACTCGTCTTCGAGGGTACGCCCGATGCGATGACGGCAGCAGGCACCCTGACGGGCGAAGCGCTCTCGGCCTGGCGACGGACGCTTGCGGGCGACACGAGCCGCGAGAGCTTCTTCAACCTTCCCCCGATCGAGCCCGCCCGCTCGAACCAAGCCCCGCGCGAAGAAATCCGCGTCGAAGGCGCGCGGGAACACAACCTCAAGAACGTCACCGTCGCGCTACCGCGCGACCGCTTCACGGTCGTGACGGGGCCCTCGGGCTCCGGCAAATCGACGCTCGCCTTCGACATCGTCTTTGCCGAAGGGCAGAGACGCTACCTCGAAAGCCTCAATGCCTACGCCCGCTCTATGGTGCAACCGCCGCCCGTTCCGGATGTCGACGCCGTGCGGGGGATCCCGCCCACGGTCGCGATCGAGCAGCGTACGAGCCGCGGAGGCTTACGCTCGACGGTAGCCACGATGACGGAGATCTACCACTTCCTGCGTCTCCTGTACGTGAAGCTCGGCACGCAGTACTGCCCGGACTGTCACGTTCCGGTCGAGCCCCAGAGCCCCGAAGAGATTCTTCAGAGCCTCGAGCGGGACTATCCGGGGCGCGACGTGACGCTCCTCGTGCCGCTCGTTCGCAACCGCAAGGGGATCTTCCGCGCCGAGATGGAAAGCGCCCGATCGATGGGCGTCACGCGTCTGCGCATCGACGGCGCGTACGTCGAAATCGGCGAGCGTATCCCGCCGCTCGAGCGCAATCGCCTGCACACAATCGAATTGCCCGCCGCAACGCTCGGACATGCCTTGAGCGGCTCGGAACGCACGGGCGTCCTGCACGACGTCTTCACGCGCTTTGACACGCCCTCGATTCTCGCGCTTGCCGAAGGCGACGCCGAACCGCGTCTCTACTCGGTGAAGCGCGCCTGCCCGATTTGCCGCCGCAGCTTCCCCGAACTCGATTCGCGCCTCTTTTCCTACAATGCCACGGCGGGCGCCTGCCCAACGTGTTCGGGCTACGGTTTCGTTACGGAGACAATTCGCAAAGCCGTTCGCAAGGGCATAGCCTTCAGGGACGAGCTCGGCGACAGCGACGACGAAGTGCGTACCGTGTGTCCGGACTGTCACGGCGCCCGTCTGAACGAGGCGGCCCGCAACGTGCTCTGGCACGGCGAGCCCATCCAGGCCGTGGGCGCTAAAACGATCAACGAGGCGGAAAGCTTCTTTGCGACGCTTCGCCTCACCGAACGCGAAGCGGCGGTGGCGCGGGACGCCGTGACGGAAATCCGCTCCCGACTGCACTTTTTGAAGCGCGTCGGCCTCGGCTACCTCACGCTCGACCGAAGCGCGCCGACCCTCTCCGGAGGCGAAGCGCAGCGCATCCGTCTCGCCGCCGAACTCGGCACCAACCTGCGGGGCGTCTGCTACGTACTCGACGAACCGACGATCGGTCTGCATCCGCGCGACAACAACATTCTGATCGACGCCATCGAAGACCTCACTCGCAAAGGGAACACCCTCCTCGTCGTCGAACATGACGAAGAGACCATCCGTCGCGCGGACCACGTGCTCGACATCGGTCCCGGAGCAGGGGTTCGCGGCGGACGCGTCGTGGCCGAAGGCACGGTGGCCGAAATCGAAGCAAACCCCGAGTCCTTGACGGGCCGCTATCTCAAGAAGCCGCTTGTGCACACGGGGATCCCCGCGCGTCCCGTGGATCCGGAAAATCCCGAGACCGCGTGGCTCACGTTGCACGGCGTCTCCAAGAACAACCTCAAGCTGGAGAGCGTACGCATTCCCCTCGGGCGCCTCGTCGTCGTAACGGGCGTTTCGGGTTCCGGCAAGTCGACCCTCTCGCGCGAAGTGCTCTTTGCGAACGCAAGCCGCAACGTGAAGCTCTCGCCCGAAAAGCGCGTCTGGACGGACCTCGAGTGCATCGACGGGCTCGAAGCGATCGACCGCGTGCTCGAAGTCGACCAGACGCCGATCGGCAAGACACCCCGCTCGTCACCCGCCACCTACGTGGGTTTTTTCGATCAGATCCGCAAGGTCTTTGCGGGCACGGTCGAAGCACTCGGACGCGGTTATACGGCGAGTCGCTTCTCCTTCAACAACGCCGAAGGGGCCTGCCCCTACTGTTCGGGCCAGGGGATGCGCACGATCGAAATGGCGTTCCTGCCGAACGTCAAGGTGCCCTGCGAAGCCTGCGAAGGAAAGCGCTTCAACCCCGAGACGCTCAGCGTCACGTGGAAAGGTAAGACGATCGGCGACATCCTCGCGATGGAGGTCGACGAGGCGGTCGACTTCTTCGCCTCCATGCCCTCGATCGCCCACCCGCTGCAACTCATGCAGGACGTGGGGCTCGGCTACCTCACGATCGGTCAGCCTTCGCCCACGCTCTCGGGCGGGGAAGCTCAGCGCATAAAGCTCGTGACGGAGCTCGCCAAGGCGCATGCGGCCTCCGGCCGCGTGCGGCGTGCCGCACCGAAGACCCTCTACGTGCTCGACGAACCCACTGTGGGACTCCATATGGCAGACGTCGAAAAACTGATCGACGTGCTCTCGCGCCTCGTCGAAGCGGGAAACACGGTCCTCGTGATCGAGCACAACCTCGACGTAGCGGCAGAAGCCGACTGGGTGATCGACCTCGGTCCCGAGGGTGGAAGCGCGGGCGGGCGGATCGTCGGCGAAGGGTCGCCCCGGGACATCGCCGCTTTGCCCACACATACGGGCAAAGCCCTCAAGGCGTTTCTGAAGACCCACGCCCGTCGCAAGGGCAGGAGTCGCGTGAAAACCGCCTGATCTTCACGTACCCGACAAAAAGGGCGGCCCTTTCGGGCCGCCCTTTTTGCATTTTGCTTATCCCCGCGAAGGTCTCAGCGCTTTTCCACCCAATAGAGGGCGCAGGCCGCCGCAACGAGCATCACGACCGTCGGAGCAAGGCTTGCCGCCAAAGGAGACCAGGTGTTGAGCACCCCCAGGTACGCAAAGAGGTTGTTCATGGCGTAAAAGACGATGCCGATCATCACGCCGAAGAAGATCTTGATCGCAACGCCCCCCGCGCGCGCGTTCATGTAGGCAAAGGGCATGGAGAGCGCGAGCATGACGAGAATCGCCAGCGGATAGAAGACCTTCGACCAGAAGGCGATTTCGTACTGTTCCTTTTGCTGGTTCGTGCGCTCGAGATGCTTCAGGTACCGGTCGAGATCGCGCATCGACATGTCGGCGGGCTTCGTCGTCATGACGCCCAAAATGTCCGGCCCGAGCGAGGACTTCAAAAAGAAGTCTTCGGCGGGTTCCGTTACGATACGCGCTTCGGTGGGTTCCGTCGATCGGGCATCGATGTCGGGATACGTCACGACGACGGCATCGTGGAGCCACCAACCCTTCCCCTCTTCGAAGTGAGCAGACTCGGCCCGGATCATGCGCATGAGCTTCCCTTCGGGTGAGAACTCGAAAAGACGCCAGGCCCCCGTCGCGTTGCTTTCGCCGGCAATAAGGTTGCTCACGTTGATGTAGCGGTCGACCTCTTCGCCGCGCACGTTCGTCGTCACGTCGCGCACCCAGACTCCCGAGGCGTAGCCGCGAGCCCGCAGGGTGGCGTTGCGCTGCAGGGTTTGTTGCTCCTGAGCGTAGCGCTCGGACCAGGGCGAGAGAAATTCGCCCACGCCGTAGGTGGCCGCAACGAGCAGAAGCCCCGGCAGAAGGAGCGAGAGTGCCATGCGGGCGGGCGACATCCCCGCCACGCGCAGTACCGTGTACTCGGACGAGGCGGACCAACGCGACATCGTATAGACCGCCGCCAGGAGCACTGCGAGCGGCATCACCTCATAGATACGGTCGGGGAGCACCAACACCGTCATCAGAAGGGCGAAGCTCATCGGGTAGTCTTTGCTCACGTCGTCGAGCTGTCCGATCAACTCGAAAAACGCAAAGATCGCCACGAGAGCTGTCAGAACGAAAAGGGTCGAGACGAGAATTTCTTTGGTGAACTGTCGGGTAATGACGCGCATGGCGTTACGCCTCCTTCTTCGGACGTCGGGCGGCAAGAACCTCTTTGAGCTTCCACCAGGAGCACCAAGCGGGGAGCCATCGCATCATATAAACGCGCCGCACGTAAAGGAGTACCGCCAGAAGGAACGCGGTGCCGTTGAGTCCGATCAACCCCGTCCAGAACGAAATCGTTTCGTGCGACACCCAGCTTTCCGTGATCGACACCCCGTTCAGGTAAAGAATGAAAATAAGAGCGGCGAGAATCAGGTTAAGGCTGCGCCCCGCACGGGGACTCGTGCAGGAAAGGGGTACCGCGAGGAGCACGAGATTCAACGCCGCGAGCGGCCAAGACAAGCGCCAAAGGAGCTCGCCGCGGAATTCGGGCGTGGGGCTCGCGAGGAGCACCGTGAGAGGCTGACTCGAGACGCGCGAAGCCCGGAACGTCTGATCGACCTTGATATCGACGCGAATGCCGTAAGTATCGAATTCGAGCACGCGGGTCTGCGCGGAATCCTTCTGCGTTTCGTAACGACGACCGTTGTTGAGGACGATGTAGCGATCACCCTCGTCATTGATTTCAATCGAGCCGCCTTCCGCCATCACGGTCGACTCCTTATCAAGACCCGCTTCGGCGACGAAAATGCGCCCCACCCGGTTGGGAGCATCACCCGCCGACTCAATGAAGAAGACGCGGCGACCGCCCATCGTTTCGATAAATCGGCCGGGAGCAATCGCATTCACTTCGTCGCGCTGCTGATACTGCGTACGGATCATTTCCGTCTGCGAGCGGGCCCAAGGCGAAATGAACAGCGAGAGCACCGCAATGAGTACCACGAGCGGGAGCGCGAAGCGAAGGACGGGGCCGATCCACGAGAGAAGGGACCGCCCCCCTGAGGAAAACCAGACCACCATTTCGTTGTCCTGCCACCAACGCATGAGCGTCATCAGAACGGCCGCAAAAAGCGATACCGCCAGCAAGGGCGGCAGGTTCGTAAGCGCGTTGTAGAGCACCATCTGCAGAACCGCCGCGTTGTCGATGCGTCCGCCCGCGGCAAGGCTCAGAATGCGCACCATGCCGACGGCAATGACGATGGTGAAGAGTACGGTAAAGACCCCGCCCGCACTGTTGGCGAATTCGGAGACCTGGGAACGCTTGAAGATCATGAGTGTCGTCGTACGAGTTCGATCGGCGAAGAACGGGCCGCCCGTCGTCGCCGATTGAAGCGCATGGGCCGTCCCCTCCGTCGCCTTGAAGGGTGTCTCGATTGTAGTCGAGAACCGGAGCGATTCGTCCTCTCAAGGGTTTGCGGACAAAACAAAAACCCCCGGTACCGAAGTACCGAGGGTTCTTGAATGGGGAGTCTGGCGATG
>CAJLHF010000002.1 GCA_905206365.1 uncultured Sutterella sp.
TGAGACGTGGATCCTGATTGGCCTTGGCGAGGAAAGCGTTGCGAACTTCCATCAGCTTCGCGTGTCCCTGACCAGAAAGGTCCTGGATGTAGAAGTCGAAGCCGTCGGCCACACCGAGTTCGGGCACCGAAGGCAACGGGAAGAGGAACGCGCTGCCGTTCATGAACTGCGGGCTCATCATGAAGGCCCCCATGGCACGGCGCTGGATCATGGCTACGCCCTGCTCGGCATTCGGACGTTCGGACCAATCCTTGAGCTTCAAGAAATCCAAAGCCATGTTCTGCCCCGAACCCGCAAACGAGAAGCCGCGCACGGCAAAGAAGTTCTCAAGCGATGCCTCTTCGGTCTTGCGCAGATACGCTTCGATGTTCCTCAACTCGCGATCCGTACGCTCCATCGTGGCGCCCTGCGGGAGTTGCAGCTGCATGAGCATCACACCCTGGTCTTCGGCCGGCATGAAACCCGAGGGTACCTTGACAAAGCCGAGGACCACCAACGCGATGATGCCGGCGTATGCGACGAAGGTCACGATACGATTGCCGATCGTCGCAGCAATACAGTCGCGCACGAAGTGCGTGAAGGCGTCGAAACCGCGGTTAAACCAACCGAAGAAGCCGTTCTTGCCCATGTGTTCGTCATGATCGACGGGCTTCAAAATCTGCGCGCAAAGCGAGGGAGTGAGCGTCAGAGCCACGACAACCGAGAGCACCATGGCCGCAACGATCGTTATCGAGAACTGACGGTAAATCACACCCGTCGAGCCGCCGAAGAACGCCATCGGAACGAACACGGCCGAGAGCACCATGGCAATGCCGACCAGAGCGCCTTGGATCTGCCCCATCGACTTCACGGTCGCATCTCGTGCGGACGAACCGTCTTCGCGCATCACACGTTCGACGTTCTCCACGACCACGATAGCGTCGTCCACCAGAAGACCGATCGCGAGCACCATGGCGAACATGGTCAGCATGTTGATCGAGAAGCCTGCCGCTTCGAGAACCGCAAAGGTACCGAGCAGAACCACCGGGACGGCAATCGTCGGAATGAACGTCGCCCGAAGATTCTGCAGGAAGAGGAACATGACGCAAACCACAAGAATGATGGCTTCGACCAGAGTCTTCACCACCTCATGCAAAGCGGCGCGCACAAAGGGCGTCGTATCGAACGGCACCACGACGTCGATCCCCTGCGGGAAGTTGGGTCGAAGTTCTTCAATGCGCTGCAGAACGTTGGCCTGAGTCTGCAGGGCGTTAGCCCCCGATGCGAGCTTGATGGCGATACCCGTCGACTCCTGTCCATCGTACGTGGCGAAAGCCATGTACTGTTCGGAACCGATGCGCACGTCGGCCACGTCCGAAAGACGAACCTTGGCCCCCTCGGGCGTCACCTTCAGGAGAATATTGCGGAACTCTTCGGGCGTCTCGAGCAAGCTCGCTGCGGAAATCGTCGCGGTGAATTCCTGACGACCGTCCGTCGGTTGCTGCGCGATGCCGCCCACGCGAACCTGTTGGTTCTGCGCCTGAATGGCCGCGATGACGTCGGACGGATTCAGCTGGTACTTGACGAGCTTGTCCGGATCGAGCCACACGCGCATGGCGTAGGTGGCACCGAACACCTGAACCTCACCGACGCCTTCGACGCGGGAAATCGGCTCCTGAATGTCGGAGGCAAGGTAGTCGCCCAGGTCGGCCGCCTTCATTTTCCCGTCGGTACTCACGAAACCGAGCACCATAAGGAAGCTCGCAGACGTCTTTTGAATCGTCACGCCGAGCTGCTGCACGACTTGAGGTAGCGTGGAGAGAGCCGTCTGGATCTTGTTCTGAACCTGAACCTGCGCCATGTCGGGGTTCGTCCCCGCCTCGAAAGTCACCGTAATGGAAACGCGGCCCGCCGAGTCGGAGGTCGAGTTCATGTACATGTAGCCGTCAAGGCCGACGAGGTTCTGTTCGATCACCTGCGTGACCGTACGTTCGATCGTCGTGGCGGAGGCGCCCGGGTACGTCGCCGTAATCGACACCTGCGGAGGCGCGATCTGCGGATACTGACTCACCGGGAGCGTATTGATGGCAAGAAGCCCGGCCAACATCATCACCAGGGCGATCACCCAGGAGAATACAGGCCGGTCGATGAAGAAACGCGAAAACATCTCAGAGCGACTCCATCATTTACTCGAAGAGCGGCTTCGGAGCCGGCAGATCCGCCGGGTTGAATTCAACGGGCTTGACCGTCGCCCCGGGAGCAGTGCGCTGGAAGCCTTCGAAGATGACGCGTTCGCCGTCCTTCAGGCCCGAGTCGACCAGCCAGTTCGTGCCCTCCGTGCGGCTGACGACGATGTCGCGACGTTCGACTTTGTTGTCGGGCGTCACAACGTAGACGTAGGCCGTACCCTTCGTATCGCGCATCACGCACTGCATGTTGACGAGGATGCTTTCGGGACGAACGCCTTCGAGAAGACGCGCGCGAACGTACATGCCGGGCATGAGTTCGAATTTCGGATTCGGGAAGACCGCACGCAACTTGACGGTCCCAGTCGATTCTTCGACCTGAGCGTCCGTGAAGGTGAGCTTGCCTTCAAGCCCATACGCGGTCCCGTCGGCCAAAGCGAGCGTCACGCGGGCGTTGCCGTCCTTGTCGGCCTTGAGCACCCCCTGCTCGATTTCACGACGAATGCGAAGCATGTCTTCGGCCGTCTGCGTCACGTCGACGTAGATGGGATCGAGCTGTTGCACGGTCGTAAGGATCTGCGCCTGGTAGGCGGTCATAAGGGCGCCTTCCGTCACTTCGGAGCGGGAAACCCGGCCCGAGATCGGCGACAGAACCTTCGTGTAACCGAGATCGATCTTCGCGGTGTTCACGGCGGCTCGGCCTGCTTCGACTGCCGCTTCGGCGGTCTTCAAAGCAGCCTGAGCGGCATCGTTCGACTGAACGGACACCGCCTTGATCTTGACAAGCTCGGCTGAACGCTTGGCGTCGGCACGTGCCTGACTCAGCGTGGCCTGAGCCTGCGCGAGCGTGGCCTGCGCGCTCTTCAGATTGGCTTCATAGGGAGCCGGATCAATCTGGTAAAGCGCTTCACCCGCCTTAACTTGGGCACCTTCTGTGAAGAGGCGCTTCTGGAGAATGCCGTTTACCTGAGGACGAACTTCGGCAACATGATAAGCGCTCGTGCGCCCCGTCAGGACCGTATCGATTGCATGATCGCTCGCCTTCACCGTAATCACTTTCACTTCGGCGGGAGGCCGTGCCTGCGATGCGGAGGTCGCCTGCTGAGCGGCATTGTCCTCCGTGCAGCCCGTCAGGGCGGCCGCACCGAGAGCGCAAGCAAGCGCTGCGGCCAAGATTTTCCGATTCTGCATTGTCAGTTTGCCTTCTTTTTCCGTTTATTCGAATTCAGTTCTCACGGGGTTTTCGTCGTCGATCTTGAACAGACGTTCAACCCTCTAAAAGTCCACCTTATATCACAGTCGCAATCCAATTGCTTTTATTGCGGCACCGCAATATCTCGAAGGCGCTTCGTCTGTGACAAAATGCGCGGGCGTGAATACACTTCTACTTAGATTCACCAGGCCCCTTCCCGGGAAACCCCTCTCCCGCCCGTTCCAGGGCGTTGAGGCCCGTCATGCTCGAAGCCATCCATTTTCAGTACTTTCTCGGCGCCCTCGTGTCGTTGCTTGTGATCACGAACCCGCCCTCCAAAATTCCGCTTTTCGTCAGTCTCACTCAGGGGATGAGCGAAGAGCGTTGTCGTCAGCAAGCCAACTGGGCCGGCATCTATGCCGCCGTCATCATGCTCGTGAGCCTCGTCGGCGGCAACGTGCTCCTCGCCTTTTTCGGCATCTCCTACGGCGCCATGCGAATTGCGGGCGGTCTCGTCGTGGCCGCCATCGGCTACCAAATGCTCTTCGGCGGAACCACTCCGAACAAAGCTCCGATCGTGCGTCGCGACAAGGACGACTATGCCTTTTTCCCGATGGCCATGCCGGGTATTGCCGGCCCGGGTACCATCGCCGTCGTGATCGGATTTTCCACGGAAATCGCCGAACTCGCCGATTACGTCGACATCGTGATCGCATTTGCCTGGACGGCGGCCGCCATCTGCTGCACTGCGCTCGTCAACTGGTCCGTCATGCGCTACTCCGACATCATCACGCGCCGTCTCGGCCCCTCGGGCACGCTCGTGCTCGGGAAGCTCATGGGATTCCTGCTCATCTGCATCGGCGTGCAGTTCGTCGGTTCGGGCATTCGAACCTTCATGGCAGGAAGCTGACCGAACGCCTTTTGCTCCGAAAAAAAGGCACCCCAGAAGGGGCGCCTTTTTTTGTCGAACGTTGCTTGAGCGTTACTCGACCGTCACGCTCTTTGCGAGGTTGCGGGGCTTGTCCACGTCGGTGCCGCGCGTCAACGCCGTGTGGTAGGCGAGAAGTTGCAACGGCACGACGTGCAGGACAGGCGAAAGCTTGCCGTAGTTTTCGGGCAGACGGATGACGTGCATGCCTTCCGCGTTGTCGATCTGGCTGTCGCCGTCCGCAAAGACGTAGAGTTCGCCCCCGCGGGCTCGAACTTCCTGCATGTTGGATTTCAGCTTCTCCAGGAGCCGGTCGTTCGGCGCCACCGTCACGACGGGCATTTCCTTGTCAACCAAAGCGAGTGGCCCGTGTTTGAGTTCTCCGGCGGGATAAGCCTCGGCATGAATGTAGCTGATTTCCTTGAGCTTCAGAGCCCCTTCGAGTGCGATCGGGTAGTGAAGGCCGCGACCGAGGAAGAGTGCGTGCTGCTTCGTGGCGAAGCGCTCCGCCCAGTCGATCACCTGCGGCTCGAGCGCGAGCACGGCGCCGAGCGCGGTAGGAACGTGACGCAGACGCTTCAGTTCGGCCTCTTCGTCGGAGGGCGCGAGGCGCCCGCGCAACTTCGCGAACGTAAGCGCGAGCAGGTAGAGCGCCACGAGCTGCGTCGTGAAGGCCTTCGTCGACGCAACGCCGATTTCCACCCCTGCGCGGGTGATGTACGCCAGGCGGCTTTCGTTCACCATGGCGGATGTCGCCACATTGCAGATCGTGAGCGTCTTCGTCATGCCGAGTTCGTCCCGGGCGTGGCGCAATGCGGAAAGCGTATCCGCGGTTTCGCCCGACTGCGACACCGTAACGACCAGGGTATCCGGATTCGGCACGCTGACGCGGTAGCGGTATTCGCTCGCGATTTCAACGTCGACGGGCAGGCCCGCCATCGCCTCAATCCAGTACTTGGCCGTAAGCGCCGCATAGTACGACGTGCCACACGCGAGGAACAAAATGCGCTTCGTGTCGCGCAACACCGTTTCGGCGTCCGCACCGAAGAGCTCCGGCGTCACCGCATTGACGCCCTCGAGCGTATCGGCAATGGCACGCGGCTGCTCGAAGATTTCCTTTTGCATGTAGTGGCGGTAGGGACCGAGATCGACCGCGCCCGAATACGCGTGAACGACCTTGACCTCGCGCTCGACGGGCACCCATGCCCCGTCCGCACGCGTAAAGATGCGGCAGGTCTGCGGTGTGATCTCCGCCACGTCGCCTTCGGCGAGGTAGACGAAGCGTTCCGTTTCACCCGCAATCGCCATGGCGTCCGAGGCGGCAAAGTTTTCGTTCTCGCCGAGACCGACGACGAGGGGCGAGCCCTGACGAGCCGCCACCACCGTCCCCGGGTCCCCGGCCGCGATGACGGCGATACCGTAGCTGCCGCGCAGTTCGGAAACCGTCTGTTCGACTGCCTCAAGAAGCGACCCGTGGTAGTGGCAGTGCACGAGGTGAGCAATTACCTCGGTATCCGTTTGGCTCGTGAACTCGTAACCCTTCGCAGCGAGCCGCGCGCGAAGTTCTTCGTAATTCTCGATGATCCCGTTGTGCACGACGCCGATCGTACCGTGGGAGAAATGGGGATGAGCGTTCACCACTTCAGGCGCGCCGTGCGTCGCCCAACGCGTGTGTGAGATGCCGGTCGAGGCTTCGAGCCGCTGAGACTCGACCTGCGCCTTCAATTCCGCGACGCGCGCGACGGACCGGGCGCGGCGAAGCCCGCCCTCCGTTACCACGGCGACGCCGCAGGAGTCGTAGCCTCGATATTCAAGGCGGCGCAACCCTTCGAGCAGTACGGGAACAATGTTTCGACGGCTTACGGCCGCAACGATGCCACACATATCCGGTTTCCTTTTGTCGTTGAATTCCGTTAGTTCTTCTTCGTCGGACGCACCCAGCCGTCGACGGTCACCTGTCGGGCGCGCGAGAGCGTCAGCTTGTTGTCGGGGGCACGGCGCACGAGGGTCGTGCCCGCGCCGATCGTGGCGCCCGCACCCACCGTCACGGGAGCGACGAGCTGCGTGTCGGAGCCGATGAACGCATCGTCACCGATCGTCGTGCGGAATTTGTTCACGCCGTCATAGTTGCAGGTAATGGTGCCCGCGCCGATATTGACGCGCGCGCCCACGTCGGCGTCCCCGACGTAGGAGAGATGATTGATCTTCGTTTGCGGCCCCACCGTCGACTTCTTGATTTCGACGAAGTTGCCGATGTGGTTTTCGCCGTGGAGTTCCGCACCCGGACGCAGACGCGCGTAGGGACCGATCCGAGAGGCTTCGCCTACTCTGGCACCTTCGATATGGCAGAAGGGAAGAATCTCGGTTTCGGCTTCGATGACGGAATCTTTTAAGACCGAATGCGCTCCGACGCGCACGCCGTCCTTCAGTTCAACGCGACCTTCGAACACGCAACCGACGTCGATTTCAACGTCCCGACCGCAGACGAGCTCGCCGCGGATGTCGATGCGACCGGGATCGATCAGCGTGACACCCGCCTCGAGAAGGCGGTCGGCCTGCGCGCGTTGCCAAACGCGTTCGAGTCGGGCGAGCTGTGCCTTGGAGTTCACCCCTTCGACCTCATAGGCATGCTCGGGATGCACCGTAGCAATGCGGGCGCCCGAACGGCTCGCCAGGCCGATGACATCAGTGAGATAGTATTCGCCCTGAGCATTGGTGTTCGTCAGCGCGCCGAGCCACTCGTCCAGGCGGGCGGTCGGCAACACCATGATCCCCGTGTTCACTTCACGGATCATTTTTTCGTCCGCCGTCGCGTCCTTTTCTTCCACGATGGACGTCACTCGCCCGAATTCATCGCGCACGATGCGCCCGTACCCCTTGGGGTCGGCAGGCTCCACGGTCAGGAGCACCAGATCGTTCGCGTCGCACTCCTCCTGCATCGCTCGAACGGTCTTGGGCGAGAGTAAGGGCACGTCCCCGAGGCAGACGAGCGTATGCGGATCCTTACGATCAAGCGCCGGGCAAGCCTGCATCAGTGCGTGCCCGGTACCGAGTTGCGGCGACTGTAACACGAACGTCAGATCGTCGCGCCCCACGTATCGGCGCTTCACTTCGTCGGCGCAATGCCCAACTACCACGATTCGGGGAGCCCCTGAAAAGCCCGCCGTCGCTTCGAGTACGTGGTCGAGCATGGGTCGACCCGCGAGAGGCTGAAGGACCTTGGGGAGTCGGGAGCACATGCGCTTGCCCAGACCGGCGGCGAGAATGACGATATTCATGGAGGGGAATCCTTCTTTAGACCGACGGCTGAAATGACCGTCGCATCGGGCAAAATTCTAAAATGGCAACGGGCCGCCCCGTAAGGCGGCCCGCTCGCCATTCGTTTCGAATTTTAACGGATCGCCCGAAGCGAATCCCCTCGAAGTTACGCGGGCAACGCCGCGGGCAACGCGCCCGATTCGGGCGAGGCCGCGGTAGCTTCTTCGTGCTGGCGGAGGCGCCAGTCTTCGAGGTACTCGCGGTTGCCGGTGGTCGGCAGTAACGAGCCGACCACCATGCCGAGGCCCGACGCGATGAAGCCGCCGAGAACGCTCGGGAAGACTTCGCCGAGGCTCGTTGCCGTCAGGACGAACCACACGATGCCGCCGACGACGATCGAGCAGTATGCGCCCTGTCGGGTCGTGCGCTTCCAGTAGAGCCCGCAGACCAACGGCCAGAAAGCGCCCACAACCGGGAACTGATAGGCCATGGCCACCATGTCGTACACGGCCGCGCCCTCGAAGTAGATCGAATAGAGCAGTACCATCACCGCAAAGCCCGCCACCGTGAGACGCATGGCCTTCAGGAGGTTCTTTTCATTGAGCGCGACGTAGTGGCTGAGGATGTTCTCCACGAACGTGGTCGCGGGCGCCAACATCGTGGCCGATGCCGTCGACATCACCGCGGAGAGCACCGCACCGAAAAAGAGCACGCGAAGCCACATCGGCATGTAGTCCCGAACGAGCGTGGGAAGGAGCTGTTGCGGATCCTCTTCAAGCATGCGTTGCGCGGCTTCCGGCATCACCAAAACAGCCGCGACGACGATCAGCATCGGCACGAACGCAAAGAGGATGTAGACGGAACCACCGATGATCGGGCCCGCCACGGCCGTCTGAACGTTCTTCGCCGACATGACGCGCTGAAACACGTCCTGCTGCGGAATAGAGCCGATCATCATAGTCATGGCGGCCGAAATCCAGAAGAGCCATCCGTTGAGGCTCGGTTCGGGCAACGCATGGAAGAGATTGCGCTCCCGCGCGTAATCAAGCACGTTCCCCATGCCGCCTGCGAGGTCACTGGCGAAAAAGAGGATCGCCACCAGACCGGCCACGATGATGATCATCTGGATGAAATCCGTCATCGCCACCGACCACATGCCGCCCACCATCGTGTAGAGCAACACGACCGAAGCACCTACGACCATACCCGCCGTCACGGTCACGTACCCTTCCGTGACGAGATTGATGACGAGGCCGAGCGCCGTGATCTGCGCGCCCACCCACCCAAGGTAGGAGAGCACGATGAAAATCGAGCAGAGCACTTCAATGCCGCGTCCGTAACGGTCGCGATAGTAATCGCCGATCGTGAGGATGTTGAGCTTGTAGAGCTTCTGGGCAAAAAACGCACCAACGAGAATGAGGGCCATACCCGAGCCGAACGGCTCTTCGACGACACCGGCGATGCCACTTTCAATGAAGCGTCCGGGCAAACCGAGAATTGTTTCCGACCCGAACCACGTGGCGAACGTCGCCGTAATCACCATCGGGAGCGGCAAACTGCGACCAGCCAGAGCGAAGTCGTTGGTGTTCTTGACACGCATGGAGGCGTACACGCCGATGCCGATCGTCACGAGCAGATAGAGAAGGATAAAACCAATCAGCGTCATCTCACGAATGTCCTTATAAAACGACGTTGAACGGAAAAAACCGAGTTTATTTGCGCGCATTGTAGGGACAAATTCCCGGAGGACCGCCCCCGTCGCCCTGGTTTTTCCCTCTCGCCCCCCTCAATCGGGCAATGTTTCATCCATATCAAAAAAGGTTAGGGTCACTTCCTCCGAACACAATAAATCCCTTTTGTTTATCATATATCTACAATGCGATCAGACCCAGTTCGCTATGTCATCCCCACATATGGAAAAAGGACGGTTGCCCGTCCTTCTCCTTTGTGCCGAAGCACTTCCGACATTCGCCGGAACCAAATCGCATCAGTTCGGCGTTTCGTTTTGCTTGATGGCGCCGAGGAGCCAACCGCCGTTCCCCTCGACGGGCTTCACGAGCAACCACGTCTCGTCGACGGACTCGTCTTCGCCGTTGATGCGCAACGTGCCGACGAAGCGCACGCTTGCGAGATATTCGCTGTTTTCGCGCGCGATGCCGAGGAGCTCGTTCGAGAGTTCGACCACTTCCGTGCGATAGGTCTCGTGACCGCGTTCGCGCAACTGATGCGTGATGGCGATGAAGACGTCCTCGGTCGTGAAGTCGGAAATTTCCACGACGTTGCCCGTATCCCAGGCCTTCTGGAGAAGGATGTAGTTGTCGCGGGCGGTTTTGAGGAAGGCATCGCGATCAAAATCCGCGGGCGTCACGTCAACGGCCGCACCGGAAGACACTTCGGGGTGAGCTCCCCGCGTGAACTGATCCATGACGCTACCCGCGGCGGCACCCGAAGCCGTCGAGACACTCGATTCAGCTGGAGCGCGGCGCATCACCGTTTCGCTCGCACGCGCTTCGGTTGCGTGTCCGCCCGAAACGCTCGAAGCAGTCGGGGTACGGCGCGAGAGGAAAAAGCGAACGGCCAAGAAGGCGAGCACCGCAATCAGGAGTCCCGTGATAAAGCTCGCCATGCCGGCGCCGTTGATACCGAGCAAGCCGAGAAGAGCCGAGATGCCGAGCGCGGTAGCCAGCCCCGTGAGCACGCTGCGCATCATCGAAGGTTTCTGAACGGGAGCCTGAGACGCGGGCGTCGCGCGGTTCGGCGTCGCGTTCTGTCCTCGCATCTGCCCGGCGGGCGCCTGAGGCGCAGCGTTGGGCACGGCCTTCTGATTGAAGGTCGGAACGGAACGGCTACCCAGATTCGATCCGCCGCCGAAACGACGAGCAGCTTCGGCATCGAAAGACGTCGCGGCCAGCGCGACGCACACCACGAGGGCGGCAAGGAAGTTCTTCATGGAAAACCTCAGGAAGATGCGTGGAGAACGGTATTGAAATCCGAATCAGGACCGAACGCTTTTCTCGCCGATGTGAAGCGCACAGATCCCGAAAGTCAGATTGTGCCACCGGACGCCGGAGAATCCGGCCTCCGTCATCATTCGGGCAAACGGCTCCTGGGCCGGATGCATGCGAATCGATTCGGCCAAATATCGATACGACGGGGCATCTCCGGCAATTTTGGCACCGAGCCAAGGCATGAAGCGGAACGAGTAAAAGTCGTAAAAAGGCTTTAACCAGCCCGCGCACTTCGAGAATTCGAGCACGAGCAAGCGGCCGCCCGGCTTGAGGACACGGAACATTTCCTTCAACGCTCGGTCCTTGTGCGTCATGTTGCGGATCCCGAAGGAGACCGTCACTCGATCAAACGAATCGTCGGCAAACGGCAACTCCTCGGCGTCGGCTTCTACTACGGCAGACGGATAGCCCGCTGCATGAAGCCGCTTCGCACCGATGGCGAGCATTTCGTGATTAATGTCGGTAGCCGTCACGTTGCCTGGTCCGACGCGCTTGGCCATTTCGATCGCCAGGTCGGCCGTACCGCTCGCGATATCGAGCACCTTCATGCCAGAAGAAAGACGGGCCTCGCGGATACAACGCGCCTTCCAGAGGCGGTGCGTTCCGAAGCTCAGCACGTCGTTCATGAGATCGTACTTGGGAGCCACGCTGTCGAAGACGTGGCGAACTTCGTTCACCTTGCTGTCCTCGTCAATCATTTTGTAGCCGAAGTCGATCTGATGCGGCTCCTTCGGCCGGCCGCCGGTCTGCTTTTCGTCCATTTTCTCAGTGATGCCCGCACGCGGAGCGGGGTTTGGGCATGAAGGGGATGTTAGCGGGATCGTCTGGGTCGCGCGAAGCTCCTGCACACTTGAGTTCTTCAAGGTAGCGGTTCCAACGTTCGCTTTGCGTTTTGTCGAGCTCCTCGAAGTAATCCCAACTGTAAAGGCCGCTGTCGTGACCGTCGGTAAAGACGATCTTCAGGGCGTAGAGCCCCACGAGCTCAAGCCCGGCAATGCCGACGTCGCGTTTACCGACTTGCAGTTGCGCCTCGTCGGGCGTGTGCCCCTGCACTTCGGCCGAAGGCGACATGACGCGAAGAAATTCAAACGGAAAAACCGAGTGATGCCCGTCTTCATAGACAAGCTCAAGCGTTCGGCTTTTTTGATTCTGGAGAATATCGACGGGGACCCGCATGCGACCTCCCTGGTAACAAGAGGGCCCGCGTACGTATACTGCGGGCCCGACATGCGCGGCTTTTCTAGCCTGATAAGGGTGGTCCCCACGACAGGAATCGAACCTGTAACGCAGCCTTCGGAGGGCCGTATGATATCCATTTCACCACGTGGAGACGCGAGGGGGAATTATATCGAACGCAAAGCGTTTTGTGGCGCCCTTTACCCGTCGTGTGAACAGTGTTCGTCGACGGCGTCAGATGTCCGCGGGGTCTACCTCCAGCACCCAGCTGACCGCCGAGGTTTGCGGCAACTGCGCGCTCCACGTCTTCAGGAACCGGTTGAGCGACAAGCGGTCGTCGGCTTCGACGAGGAGCTGTGCACGTTCCCGATTCATAAGGCGCACCAACGTCATCGGTACCGGATCGTAGACCCGAACCGTCTCCGGAGCCGTCACAAACCCGAGTTTGGCCGCATCTCTGAGGAAAGCGAGCGCCTGAGCAAGCGTGCTCGACTCGGCCCTCAACAGCGCCTGATAAACAAAAGGCACGCACAGGTTGGCTTCGCGCTCCTCGAGGAGTTGATCGGCAAAACGCGGATAATTCTGACTGGCAAGGGCGGCAAAGAGCGGATCCCCGGGAAAACGCGTTTGAATGAGCACCCGCCCTCGGGCACCCGACCGACCCGCTCGTCCCGCCACCTGCATGAGAGTTGCGAACAGGTGTTCTCGCGCCCGCGTCATGGGGCTCAGAATTTGAGCATCGGCATTCAAAATCAGCACGAGTCCTACGTTCTGAAAGTCGTGCCCCTTGGCAATCATCTGCGTTCCGACGAGCAGATCGACCTCCCCGCGATGGACTTTGGCGAAGGCTTCTTCCGCTTCACCCTTTCGCGACACGCTGTCGCGGTCGATGCGCAGAATCCGTTTTCCCGGGAACGTCTTTCCGAGCTCCTCTTCAATGCGCTCCGTCCCCGTGCCACGCGGCAGAATATCCACGTTGCCGCATCCCGGGCATGCATCGGGCACGGGCCGACTCCAGCCGCAATGGTGACATACCAAACGGCGCTCAAGCTTGTGAAAGACCGTGAAGGCCGAGCAACGCGGACAGGAACTCACCCAGCCGCACGCGCCGCAACTCAAAACGGGCGCGTATCCCCGACGATTCATGAAAAGGATGACCTGTCGCCCTTCTGCGAGTACCGCATCGACGGCCTCGCGCGCGGCGGCCGAGAGGGCCGTACCACTACCGCGTTCGGGCGGGGCGATGAGTTCGATCGAGGGCAACTCGGCCTTCGAGGCGGCGCGGTGCTTGAGTTCGAGCAGTCGATAGTCGCCCTTTTTGACTTTCATCCAGGTTTCGAGCGACGGCGTGGCCGATCCTAGAATCACGGGACAGCGATTTTTCGACGCGCGCCAGACCGCCAGGTCCCGCGCCGAATAGCGTAGCCCGTCTCCCGCCTTGAAGGAGCCGTCATGCTCTTCGTCGACGATCACGAGCACGAGTTTCTTGAAGCTCGCCAGCATCGCCATGCGCGTTCCGACCAAAACGCGGGCCCGCCCTTCGTGAACGGCCAGCCAGGCCGAGGCGCGTTCCGAGTCGCTCTTTTCCGAGTTGAGCGCCACGACACGCTCCCCCGGGAAGCGTCCTCGAACGCGACCCTCGAGCTGAGGCGTGAGATTGATTTCCGGAACCAGGAGCAGTACCTGTCCGTCGGGCGTCTTGCCGAGCGCGTTTTCGATGAGATTGAGGTAAACCTCGGTCTTACCCGATCCCGTTACCCCAAAGAGCACGAAGGGCGCGAACCCTTCGGACTTTTCCACCGCTTCCACCGCACTGCGTTGCTCGGCGTTCAGTTCCGGCCGCACAACCGGTTTCATCTCAAGCGGTCGATCCGCTCGGGCCTTCTCCAACCACTTGGCATGTGTTCTCACGGGAGCACGGCGGAAAAAGAGCGGCAAAGCCGTAAGCGCCGCCTCACCCCAAGAATGCTGGTAGTAAAGGCCCGCAAATTTTGTGAGCGCAAGCCACTCAACGCGCAGGGGTTCGATGTCGTTCAGTACGGTCAGGATGCTTTTGAGGCGCGAGCCGGCGATCTCCGTCGACGTCTTGAGGCTCACGACGATACCCACCACGCGACGTTTGACCAACGTCACGAGCACGCGGTCGCCGACCGCCACGAACATGTCGGCAGGAACCTTGTAGTCCAATTCAGGCAACCCTGGCGCCGCCACGATCACGCCTGCAAATTGATCCCCCGCTTTCAACGTCGACACGACTCTTTCCTCCGTTCAAGAGGCCACTATAACAAGGAGAAACTTCTCCCTTGCGGGATCTCCGGATCGGGTTTCCCGACGAATCCCAGAGTCCGTGTGGATAACTTTGTGGATTTCTCGACGCACTGAGCCCTCCTCTTACGGAGGCTCTCTTCCGATACGTCTCGACCGTCCGCCCGAAAAGCCCTGACCTTATTGATTTTTATGGGTTTTATTAAAATCAAGAGGGCCACCGAACCTTATTCGGAGACCCCCTCTCATGCTTTGTCCGAGAGGCGCTCCATGTGCACAACTCTCGGAACATCCTGGACTTTTTCAGTTCGTCGCCGCTTCGTGGTAACGACGACTGTAGGCGTGAACTTCGTCGACGAGAATCTGAACGTTCTCGATCGGGGTGAACTGATTGATGCCGTGCCCGAGGTTGAAGACGTGACCCGAACCGGTGCCGTACGCGTCGAGCACGCGACGCACTTCGCGGCGGATGCTTTCTTCGTCGCCGAAGAGAGCGAGCGGATCGAGGTTGCCCTGCAGGGCGACGCGATCGCCGATCAACGTGCGGGCTCGCGTCAAGTTCACCGTCCAATCGAGACCGACGGCATCGCACCCCGTCGCCGCGATGTCGGAGAGCCACTCGCCGCCACCCTTCGTAAAGACGATCGACGGAACGGCTTCGCCGTCGTTTACACGGATAAGCTGATCGAGCACCTGCTTCGTGTAACGCAACGAGAACGCCTGGAAGTCGCCGTCTGCAAGCATGCCGCCCCAGGTATCGAAAATCTGGACGGCCTGGGCACCCGCCTTGATCTGAGCATTGAGGTACGACGCCACGGCTCGGGCGTTCACGTCGAGAATGCTGTGCAGCAGATCGGGACGGCGGTACATCATGGTCTTCACCGTACGGAAGTCGCGGCTGCCTCGACCTTCGATCATGTAGCAGGCCAGCGTGAAGGGCGAACCAGAGAAGCCGATGAGCGGCACACGATTGTCGAGCGCACGCCGAATGCTCGAAACGGCGTCCGTCACATACTTCAGTTCCACGTTGGGGTCCGGAACGTAGAGACGGGCCACATCTTCTTCCGTCTGCACGGGACGCGCGAAGACGGGGCCTTCGCCCGCCACGAACGAGAGCCCGAGCCCCATGGCGTCGGGTACCGTGAGAATGTCAGAGAAAAGAATGGCCGCGTCAATTCCGTAGCGATCGATCGGCTGCAACGTCACTTCCGTCGCATAGTCGGGATTCTGCGCAAGCCCCATGAAGCTGCCCGCCCGAGCGCGGGTTTCGCAATACTCCGGCAGGTAACGACCGGCCTGACGCATGAGCCAGAGCGGCGTGAACTCGGTAGGCTGGCGTTTCAGGGCCCGCAGGAACGTATCATTGATCGGTTTCATAGTTAGGTAGCTTCAACCCGTTGATGGAAAGAAAAAATGACGACACCCCGCAGACCAACCCCTTTCGACAACACACTGCCGTCCTGGTTGACCCTTGGGAAAAACGGCGCCTGTCTCGTCGCCGTCCATGCGCAACCCGGCGCCAAGAAAAGCGCAGTGAAAGGCGAGCACGGTGACCGACTCAAGATCGCGCTCAACGCGCCTCCCGTCGACGGTAAAGCCAATGCCGCCCTGTGCGGATTTCTGGCGGAACGACTCGGCATTTCGAAATCGTCCGTACGGCTAGCTGCGGGTGAAAAGAGCAGAGAAAAGCGGCTCGAAGTCGTCGGCGTTTCCGTCGACGCGCTTCTTGCCGCTCTCAAGACCGAGTGAGAAACTCAGCGGACCACGAGCACCGGACGATCGGCCTGATGCAGGACTTTCTGCGTCTCGCTACCCAAAAGGAGCGATCCGATCGACCCCAAACCGCGACTGGCCATAACGATGTAATCGACGTTGCGGCGGGCCGCGCACTCGAGAATGCCCTTCCAGACAGCCGAACAATGCTCGGCAACCACTTCGCAGGGCACGCCCGCTTCCGTCGCTTTGTGATGCACCGCCGCAAGCCGTTCGCGAACGGCCTGATCCTCACCTTCGAAGCCGGTACTCGGAGGCGGGGCGATAACGGCGGTCACGGCGATCAGCTCGCCTCCGAACTGCTTCGTCAACCGAACAGCCGTATCCACGGCTTTGTCACTGAGATTAGAACCGTCCGTCGTTACGAGGACCTTAACAGCACTCATGACTCCCCTCCTTCTGCGGAATTCTTTCGACGCGCCGATCGTGCGGGACGTCGCGTTGTGACGGAGCCGACTGTCTGAGCGACCCCGACTGCGATGATCGAACGGAGACCGCACGGTGCGGCCTTCGGGCTCCTCAAGTGTAGCAGAGGCCCGCGCTTGCTCCCGACGGACTCGCACGTCACACGAACCCGAAAAAAAAACGGGCTGTTCCGAGGAACATCCCGTTTTTCAGAAGCTTCAGCAGTACTCCGAAGATTACTGCTGCTGGCGAATCTTCTTGATGGCCTTGAGCTCTTCCATAAGGGCCGACATTTCGGCTTCGAGCTTGGCAATGGCCAGTTCTCCGGTCGCCGTCTGACGAGCCGCGCGGGCTTCTTCGAGCGCCTGTTGGGCCTTGGCTTCGTCGAGGTCCTTGCTGCGGATGGCGGTATCGGCCAGAACCGTCACCAGGTCCGGCTGAACCTCCAGCACGCCGCCTGCCACGAACACCTGTTCGACCGTCTTATTCGGAAGGTGAATCCGAACAAAACCGGGTCGAATGAGCGTGATCAGAGGCAGATGCCCCGGCAGAATCCCAAGTTCGCCAGACTTCCCGGGCAGCGATACGAGTTCGGCGTCACCGGAGAAAATATTTTCTTCGGCACTAACGACGTCGACTTTGATAGTAGACATATGGGTTGCTCCGTGTGTCAGGCTGTGGAGGGACGGGCCTCAGGGCCCGTCCGCCTCACGATTACTTGAGGTTCTTCGCCTTTTCGAAGGCTTCGTCAATCGTGCCGACCATGTAGAAGGCCTGTTCGGGAAGCTCGTCGCATTCGCCGTTGACGATCATCTTGAAGCCGCGGATCGTTTCCTTGAGGGGAACATACTTGCCAGGCGAGCCCGTGAAGACTTCCGCAACGTGGAACGGCTGCGAGAGGAAGTTCTGGATCTTACGAGCACGCATAACCGTGAGCTTGTCCTCGGGGGCGAGTTCATCCATACCCAGAATCGCGATGATGTCGCGGAGTTCCTTGTAGCGCTGGAGCGTTTCCTGAACGCGACGGGCCGTCGTGTAGTGCTCTTCGCCGATGATGTTCGGGTCAACCTGACGGGACGTCGAGTCGAGCGGGTCAACGGCGGGGTAGATACCGAGAGCGGCGATGTCACGAGAAAGAACGACCGTGGCGTCAAGGTGACCGAAGGTCGTTGCAGGCGACGGGTCCGTCAAGTCGTCGGCAGGAACGTACACGGCCTGGATCGACGTGATCGAGCCCGTCTTCGTGGAAGCAATACGTTCCTGGAGCTTGCCCATTTCTTCGGCGAGGGTCGGCTGATAACCCACGGCCGAAGGCATACGACCGAGCAGAGCGGACACTTCCGTACCGGCCAGGGTGTAACGGTAGATGTTGTCGACGAAGAGAAGGATGTCACGGCCTTCGTCACGGAAGGCTTCAGCCATCGTCAGGCCGGTCAGGGCCACGCGAAGACGGTTACCCGGGGGTTCGTTCATCTGACCGAACACCATCGCGACCTTGTCAAGAACCTTCGAATCGCCCATTTCGTGGTAGAAGTCGTTCCCTTCACGGGTACGTTCACCCACGCCGGCAAACACGGAGTAACCACCGTACTGCTTGGCGATGTTGTTGATGAGTTCCATCATGTTGACGGTCTTGCCCACGCCGGCACCGCCGAAGAGGCCGACCTTACCGCCCTTGGCGAACGGGCAGATCAGGTCGATAACCTTGATGCCGGTTTCGAGCAGATCGACGGACGGGGAGAGTTCGTCGAACTTCGGGGCTTCACGATGGATTTCGCGACGTTCTTCGGCGCCGATTTCACCGCAATCGTCGATCGGGCGGCCGAGCACGTCCATGATGCGGCCGAGGGTCTTGGGACCGACGGGCACGGAGATGCCGCTGCCGGTGCTCTTGACCTTCATGCCGCGCTGGAGGCCTTCCGAAGAGCCCATGGCAATGGTACGGACAATGCCGTCGCCAAGCTGCTGCTGCACTTCGAAGGTCAGGCCACTTTCGGCCAGGGTATTGCTTTCATCCTTTTCGAGGACGAGAGCTTCGTAAACCTTAGGCATCGCGTCGCGGGGGAACTCAATGTCCACCACAGCGCCGATAACCTGAACGATCTGTCCGATACTCATGGGTATTCCTCAGTTATCGATACTTATTCTGTTTAAGACACCGCGGCGGCACCACCGACGATTTCGGTGATTTCCTTCGTAATGCCAGCCTGGCGGGTCTTGTTGTAGACGAGCTGCAGTTCGCCGATGAGCTTCTTCGCGTTGTCGGAAGCCGCCTTCATCGCGACCATACGGGCACTCTGTTCGGAGGCCATGTTTTCTGCAACCGCCTGATAAATCAAACCTTCGACATAGCGCTTCAGGAGCTCGTCGAGCACGGTCTGGGCGTCGGGCTCGTAGAGATAGTCCCACGAGTAGGCGCGCGCGGGTTCTTCAACACCAGCGAAGCTATTTTCCGTGAGCGGCAGAAGCTGCTCGATCACGGGTTCCTGCTTCATGGCGTTCACAAAGCGCGAATAGGCCAGATGCACGGAGTCGACCTTCCCTTCCATGAAAGCCTGGATCTGCACCGTGATGGCACCGATCAGACGATCAAGGTTGGGGTGGTCGCCGAGCTGAACCACTCGGCTGACGACCGGCACGTTGAGGCGCGTGAGGAAGCCGAGGCCCTTGCTACCAATCGCCGTGGCATCCACCTTGATGCCCGCAGCATCCCATTCCTTCACACGGTGAAGGACCTGACGCTGAATATTGGTATTGAGAGCACCGGCAAGCCCCTTGTCGGTCGTCACCATGATGAGGCCGACCTTTTTGGCACCTTCGTGCTTGACGAGGAACGGATGCTTGTAGTCGGCAGCGTTCGCACGGGCAAGATGCGAGCAAATCACTCGAATCTTGTCGCCGTACGGACGCGCAGCAAACATCCGGTCCTGCGCCTTGCGCATCTTCGAGGCCGCAACCATTTCCATCGCCTTGGTGATCTTGCGCGTGTTTTGCACGCTCTTGATCTTTCCGCGAATTTCCTTTGTACTGGGCATGGGTTTGGGTCCTCTAGGATCAATTTGCGCTTAGTAAGCGCCGCTCTTCTTGAACTCTTCGATGGCAGCCTTGAGCTGGGCTTCAACTTCCTTCGTGAGTTCCTTCTTGGCCTCGATCGTGTCGACGAGGTCGGCGTGATGCGTCTTCAGGTATTCGCGCATGCCGCGTTCAACGCGCAGAGCGTCGGCCACGGACACGTCGTCATAGGCACCCATGTTGACAGCGTAAAGAACGAGCGCTTCTTCCCAAACCTGGAGCGGCTGGTACTGAGGCTGCTTCATGAGTTCGGTAACAACGCGACCGCGGTCGAGCTGCTTGCGGGTCACATCGTCGAGGTCCGAGGCAAACTGGGCGAAGGCCGCAAGTTCACGGTACTGGGCCAAGGCAAGACGAACGCCGCCGCCGAGCTTCTTGATGATCTTCGTCTGAGCGGCACCGCCAACGCGGGAAACCGAAATGCCAGGGTTGATGGCAGGACGAATACCAGCGTTGAAGAGGTCCGTTTCAAGGAAGATCTGACCGTCGGTAATCGAAATCACGTTGGTCGGAACGAACGCGGTAACGTCACCGGCCTGCGTTTCAATGATCGGCAGAGCGGTCATGGAGCCCGTACGGCCCTTGACGGCACCCTTCGTGAAGCGTTCGACGTAAGCCGGATTCACGCGGGCGGCACGTTCGAGCAAACGGCTGTGGAGGTAGAAGACGTCGCCCGGGTAGGCTTCACGTCCCGGCGGACGACGAAGCAGCAGCGAGATCTGACGATAAGCCCAAGCCTGCTTGGTCAAGTCGTCGTAGACGATGAGGGAGTCTTCACCGCGGTCGCGGAAGTATTCGCCCATCGTGGCGCCGGCGTACGGAGCGATGTACTGCATAGCGGCCGATTCGGAAGCCGTGGCGGCGACGACAATCGTGTATTCCATGGCGCCGCTTTCTTCAAGCTTGCGCACGACATTGGCGATCGTGGAGGCCTTCTGACCGATGGCGACGTAAACGCAGATGAGGTCCTTGCCCTTCTGGTTGATAATCGTGTCGATCGCAACGGCGGTCTTACCCGTCTGGCGGTCGCCGATGATCAGTTCGCGCTGACCGCGGCCGATCGGAACCATCGAGTCAATCGACTTGAGACCGGTCTGAACCGGCTGGGAAACCGACTGACGGTCGATAACGCCCGGGGCGACCTTTTCAACGACGTCGAATTCCTTGGCCTCGATCGGGCCCTTGCCGTCAATCGGTTGGCCGAGGGCGTTCACCACACGACCGATCAGTTCGCGACCGACAGGAACCGAAAGAATGCGGCCGGTCGTCTTGACCGTGTCGCCTTCGGAAATGTGTTCGTAGTTACCGAGAATAACGGCACCCACGGAGTCGCGTTCGAGGTTGAGCGCGAGGCCGTAGGTGTTGTTGGGAAATTCCAACATTTCGCCCTGCATCACGTCGTGGAGACCGTGCACACGGCAAATACCGTCGGTCACCGAAACAACGGTGCCTTGGGTGCGAAGATCAGCGGAAACGCCGAGGCCTTCGATACGCTTCTTCAGCAGTTCGCTGATTTCACTGGGATTGAGTTGCATCTTACAGCTCCGAATTTTTTAAGCGGTGAGCGTCGTCTTCATCTGAGCGAGACGGGCACGGATCGACGCATCGAGAACCTGATCTCCAACGCGGACGCAGACGCCGCCGATGAGTTCAGGCTTGACGACAACGATCGGATGAAGTTTCACACCGGGAAACTTCTTTCCGAGCGAGTCGAGCAGATCCTGGACCTCGGTCTCGCTCAGCTCGAATGCCGTTTCGATAACGGCATCGGCCACACCTTCGGACAAGTTCTTCAGTTCACGAAACTGACGGGCGATCTCCGGCATAGCTTCCAGACGACCGTTTTCGACGACCACGCGCAGAAGGTGGGCGACTTCCTCGGGAAGCTTGCCCGTCACGTCCACGATCAGGTCGAAGAGTTGATCATCGGTCAGCTTGGGATCGCCAACCAGAACGGCCACCTGCGGATTTCGAACCGTCCCAACGAGAGCGTCGAGCGATTCGAGACAGCGAGCCATATCTTCAGCGCCGGCACTACGATCCTTGAGGGCCTGAATCAGGCCGTGGGCGTAGGGGCGCGCAATCGTCGAAAGTTCAGCCATAATCAGAGCTTCGCCTTCAATTGTTCAAGCAGCTGGGCATGAGCCGTCTTGTCGACTTCACGAGCCAAAATCTGCTCGGCACCAGCCACCGCAAGAACGGCAACTTCATTGCGAAGTTCTTCACGGGCGCGCTGCATGACCTGAGCGGCTTCCGCACGGGCGTTGGCAATGATGCGATCGGCCTCGATCTGAGCCTTGGCCGCAGCTTCGTCCACGATCGCCTGAGCACGCTTTTCACCGTCAGCAACAACCGAAGAGGCACGGCCGCGAGCTTCCGCTTCAATGGCCTTGCCCTGTTCCGTCGCCACGGCCAAAGCCTTTTCGCCCTTGTTGGCGGCGGCAAGACCATCGGCAATCTTCTTTTGCCGCTCTTCGATCGCGTTGATCAACGGCGGCCAGATGTACTTCATGGTGACCCAAGCACCAAGGAAGAACACAACCATCTGTACAAACAGAGAGGCATTAATGTTCATTATCGAACCCCGTTATGTCAACCACGCCGTCCGCAATTCGCGACGGCGCAGCCGACATCGTCATTAAAAGAAAAGACGTTTACTTCTCGGCTACCGATTAGCCGACGAACGGGTTGGCAAAAGCGAACATCATGGCGATACCGACGCCGATAAGGAAGGCCGCGTCGATAAGGCCGGCAAGGAGGAACATCTTCGTCTGAAGGGGTTCCATGAGTTCGGGCTGACGAGCGCAGGATTCGAGGTACTTCGAACCCATGATGGCGATGCCGAGGCAAGCGCCGATGGCGCCGAGGCCCACAATAAGACCGCAGGCAAGAGCAACGAGAGCGACGTTGGTCATTTTTAAAACTCCTTAACCGGAAAAAAAGGGAGTAGTGAAGCAGAGAAAAACAAGAAATTGTCTGTTAGTGGCTGCTGTGAGCCTGACCGATGTAGACAAGCGTCAGCATCATGAAAATGAATGCCTGCAACAGAACAATCAGCAAATGGAAAAGCCACCAAACCAAACCGGCGGCGACTTGCCCAAGCCCAGCGCTAACAGCCCCAACAGGGCCGAGCTCAAGAGCAAAACCACCCAACAGGGCGATCAGGAAGAAGACCAACTCGCCGGCATACATGTTGCCGAAGAGTCGCATCCCCAACGACACGAATTTGGCAGCGTACTCGATGACGTTCAACAGGAAGTTGAAGGCCCAAAGAGCGGGATGCTTGCCAAACGGAGCCGTAAACAGTTCAACCACAAACCCAGTGGCGCCCTTGACCTTGATACCGTAGTAAAAAAGCAACAGGAGAACACCGAAGGAAATGCCGAGCGTACCGTTCAGGTCGGCCGTGGGCAGCGGGCGGAGATAGTGGATACCGAGGAACTGGGCCATCCACGGGAAGAGATCGACGGGGATCAAGTCGATGGTATTCATCAACGTGACCCAACAGAAAACCGTGAGAGCGAGAGGGGCGATGAACGTGCGATCTCCGTGAACGATCGTCTTGGCCTGGTTGTTGACGAATTCAACCAGCATCTCGACGGCGCACTGCATCTTGCCGGGAACGCCGGACGTGACGCGCTTCGTACCCGCACGCAGGAGGAAGAACATACACACCATCATCAGAATGGAGAAGAAGAGGGTGTCGTAGTTCAGGATGGAAAAGTCAACGATGACACCCTGCTTCATGGAAGACAGGTGCGTCATATGGTGTTGAATATACTCAGTAGCGGTAGGGCCTTCCATGGGTACCGATCCTTAGTTTTTCTTGAACAGCACGATGAAGTAACTATTCGCCACCGCTACGATCGTGAAGATCACCGCGGGCCAATTCAGTTGTTCGTAATACTTCACGGCGAGCCCGAGCAGAGCGACGACGAAGAAGATCTTGACGAACTCCCCCACCAGCACGGCCGTTGCCCGAGGTTTTACCGACTTTACGCGACGCGGTAAGACAAGCCAGAGAACCAGCAATGACGAAGGCACCACGTAAGCCAAACCGGCGATCAGCGCGGACAGAGCGGCATCGCCTCCTCCAACAGTCGCGCAAACAACTGTTACAAGTGCGACAAGTGCGTACTGCGCAAGAGAGACGCGCATCATATCAGAAATGGCGAACATACTTACGCAACGGCGGAGGTTTTTGAACTTGGGGGATTGTAAAAACGGAAGTACTTTTTCACAACTAGCCGAAAGTCGATCATCTCTACCACTTTAGAGGGAGAGATGATTTTTACTAAGTATCTGTTTATCTTAACATGGTAACGACGTCATTCGGCAGAACCAAACGTCATTTTTGAATTTTCCGTACGATTCCCTCGAGCTGATCGAGATTCGAAAATTCAATCACGATCCGGCCTTTGCCCTTCTTGTTGGCCGTCAGACGCACCACGGCACCGAGCGTGTCGGCCAGTGACTCCTCGAGCCGCTCGTTATCCCGTGTTTTGATCACCACCCGTTCCTGCGCGGGCGGATTGAGCATGCGCTTGACGAGTTCTTCGGTTTGACGCACCGAAAGACCCTTTTGCGCAACCCACTTGGCCGAGGTAACCTGATCGGTCGGGCACAGGGGGAGAAGCGCCCGGGCGTGCCCCATTTCAAGCTCCCCGCGCATCACCATGGCTTTCACTTCGTCGGCGAGCGACAGAAGGCGCAGGAGGTTGGTGGTCGCGGAGCGCGAACGGCCGATCGCCTTAGCGGCGTCTTCGTGGGTGAAGGAAAACTCTTCGACGAGGCGCTGGATGCCCTGAGCCTCTTCGATGGGATTCAGGTTTTCGCGCTGGATGTTTTCAATGAGCGCGATGGCGAGCGCGTGTTCGTCGTCCACGGAGCGGATGATGACCGGGACCCGTTCGAGCCCCGCAAGCCGGGCCGCACGGGAGCGGCGTTCGCCCGCAATGATTTCATAGCGAGCTCCGCCGACGGGGCGCACGAGAATCGGGCTTAACACGCCCTCTTCCCGGATGGAGTCGGCCAACTCCGCAAGCGACGCGTCGTCCATGCGGGTTCGGGGTTGATACTTCCCCGGAACAAGACTCGAAAGTTCGACCTCTTCGATGCGATTCGCATCTTCTGTGCGAATGAGATCGTCGCCGAGCGTGTCCCCGAGAAGGGCGTCAAGCCCGCGCCCGAGGCCCTTCGACTTTTTTTTGATCACTGCGGCCATGCATTTCTCCCCGGCTCGGTTATCGACCCGTCTTGGGTTCCATGCGTTCGAGCAACTCGTCGGCAAACGCCGTGTAGGCTTTCGCCCCCTTGCTCGAACGATCGTAGATCACGCCGGGCTGACCGTAACTCGGCGCCTCGGCCAGACGCACGTTGCGGGGAATGATCGTGTTGAAGACCTTGTCCCCGAAATGCTTCTTAAGCTGCTCGCTCACCTGCTGCTGCAGCGTGATGCGCGGGTCGAACATGACCCGAAGAATCGAAATGATGCGCAACCCCGCGTTCTTGTCGGAATGCACGCGACGCACCGAGCCTACCAGGTCCGTCAGTCCCTCGAGCGCAAAATACTCGCACTGCATGGGAATGATGACTCCGTCGGCGGCGCACAGCGCGTTGAGCGTCAGCATTGAAAGGCTCGGCGGGCAATCGACGAGCACGTAATCGTACTGATCCAGAACAGGCGCCAGGGCGTTTTTCAGCCGGACGTCGCGCTCTTTGAGGCCGACGAGTTCTACTTCGGCACCCGAGAGCTCCCGGTTGGCGGGCAAAACGTCAAAACCCGTTTCGGCCCGACGCACCACTTCACTGAAATGCTTCGTACCCAAAAGCAATTCGTAGACCGACCCGTCAACTTCCCGCTTGTCGATACCGCACCCCATGGTACCGTTGCCTTGCGGATCGAGGTCGATCAGCAAGACACGACGTCCTCTCAGCGCCAGGGCCGCGGCGAGGTTGACGGCTGTGGTGGTCTTGCCCACGCCGCCCTTCTGGTTGGCAATACAAAAAACCTGAGCCATAGTTTCCGAGAGCAAAAGAGCGGCTCCGTCTCAGCGACGGAGCCACGGATGGGATGCAACAAAGTGCTTGAGACGCAATGCGTAGATTGTACCGAAGAGCACTGTCCGATCAGTTCACCGGAGCGTTAAGCGCCAGCCAAAGTTCGGAGAATCCCTGCCAGAAGATCGACACGCCGAGGCAGATCAGAATGAAAGCAAAAATACGCGCGAGCGCGTCCGCACCGGCCGCCCCCACCGCGCGACTCACGCGGTCGCTGTAGCGGTAGCAGAGCCAGATGACGACGACGGTTGCCATCGTGGCCAAAATCGTCCCCGCGATGTTCGCGAAGTTGTACGGAAGACTCGTACCGAGCGCCACCGAAACAGCGATGCCGCCCGGTCCCGTCGTCAAAGGAAGCGTGAAGGGATAGAACGCCATCGACTTGAGGCGCGTGCGTGAAAGCGGTAGCGGAGACGGCGTGCTCTCGTCGTGCGAGGGCGCGTTCAGAGCGTTCCAACCCGCGGCGAAAAGCACGCACCCGCCCGCACAGCGCAATACGCCCACGGAGATGCCGAAAAAGCCGAGGATCATGTGTCCGCAGAAGAGGCACACCACCAAAATCACCGCTGAATAAATCGAAATGCGGTTCGCGACGTAAGCTCGGTCCGAATCCGTCAGGTTGCCCGTGAGCGTGCAGAAAAACATCGCGCCGCTGAACGGGTTGATGACGGGTACCAGTGTCGTAAAAGTGTAAATGAAGGCGCTGAGAAAGGCTGAGCTCAACATGGGAAACTCCAGAAGTCCGGAGAGCCTGAACTAACGATTCCGATACTACTCGATCTCATGCATGAGGACGACGTGCCGTTCGGCATCCAGGCCGAGAATCCGCAGACGGACTACTTCGTCGACGCTCACGCAAGGGCCGAGCGCGTCGATTTCCTCCTGCGGATAGACGCCCTTCATGGCGAGCCACCGGCCGCCCGGAGCGAGCAACCCGCGCGTGAGATCGGTGAAGTCGGCGAGCGTGGCAAACGCACGCGACGTGACGACGTCAAAGGTCGCCTTGCCGCGCAGGGCTTCAACGCGCGTGTGCCGCGCCCGCAGGTTCGGGAGACCGAGTTCGATCGCTGCCTGATTGATGAAGGCCGTCTTCTTGCCGACCGCATCCACCGCCAGAACCTTCAGCTCGGGGCAAAGAAGCGCCACGGGCACGGCGGGCAGTCCCCCACCGCTCCCCACGTCAAGCACCGTACGGGCGTCGGGACAGAGCCGCTTCAACTCGGGCACCAGAGCGGCGGAATCGAGCAGGTGGTGCGTGAGCACGTCCGACGCGTTTGAGATGGCCGTCAGGTTATAGGTCTTGTTCCACCGTACGAGCAACGCAGCATAGCGAAGAAACTTATCCGCCACGCTCTCGTCGACCTCAAGACCAAGGTGCTTCAAACCGGCTTTCAGACCGGCCGAATTGATCTCAATCATGCTTGGGTTTCCTTCATGGTGCCCTTGTCGCGCACGTAGTACACGCGGCGCTTCAAGTGGATGAGGAGCAGAGTGACCGCCGCAGGCGTAACCCCCGAGATGCGGGACGCCTGCCCGAGCGTTTCGGGGCGCGCCGCCTTCAACTTCTGACGGACTTCAAACGACAAACCCGAAACGGCGTCGTAGTCAAGGTCCGCGGGAATGGCGAGCGTTTCATTAGCCGTCTGCTTGGCGATTTCATCGCGTTGCCGTTCGATGTAGCCCGAGTACTTGACGTCGATTTCCGCCTGCTCCGTTTCTTCCTTGGTGTAACCCGAGAGGTCAAGCGCAAGTTCGCCGTTAGCCTTCGTGAGCGTCCCGAGTTCGCGCATCGACACGTCAGGGCGCGCCAGCAGATTGCGCAACGTGTATTCGCGCTCCATGGAAGTCCCGAGCACGCGCTCGGCTTCGCCAGGCGCGAACATCTTCGGGTTCACCCAGGTGCTCTTGAGTGTTTCGGAAAGGCGCGCGACGGCCTCCTGCTTGCGGCAGAAGTAGTCCCAGCGCACGTCGTCGACCAACCCCAGACGACGACCAGTTTCCGTCAGACGCGCATCGGCGTTGTCTTCGCGCAGGCTCAAACGATATTCGGCGCGACTCGTGAACATGCGATAGGGTTCCGTAACACCCTTCGTCGTCAGGTCGTCGACCATGACGCCGAGATAGGCCTCGTCGCGACGCGGCGTCCAGGCGGTTTCGCCCGTCACGTAAAGCGCCGCATTAACGCCCGCCAGGAGGCCCTGAGCGGCGGCTTCTTCGTAACCCGTCGTCCCGTTGATCTGACCGGCGAAGAAAAGCCCCGGGATGAGCTTTGTTTCGAAGCTGCGCTTCAGTTCGCGCGGATCGTAGAAATCGTATTCGATGGCGTAGCCCGGACGTAGCAGATGAGCGTGCTCCAGACCGGGGAGCATGCGCACCATGCGAATCTGAACGTCAAAAGGCAAACTCGTCGAGACGCCGTTCGGGTAAAACTCGTTCACGGTCAGCCCTTCGGGCTCGAGAAACACCTGGTGGCTATCCTTGTTGGCAAAGCGCTTCACCTTGTCTTCGATCGAAGGACAGTACCGGGGACCGATCCCCTGAATGACACCCGTGTACATGGGCGATCGATCCAGGTTTTCCAGAATGAGTTCGTGCATTTCCCGGCACGTGTGCGTCACCCAGCAGGGCATCTGCCGCGGGTGCTCCGCACGGGGCTCCACGAGTGAGAAACTCGGCACGGGATCGAGGTCACCCCATTGCTCTTCGGTCTTCGAAAAGTCAATCGTTCGGCCGTCGATGCGTGGGGGTGTACCCGTCTTGAGACGAGCCTGCGGAAGACCGAGCTCTTTGAGACGTTCGGCCAGACGAATGCTCGCGGGATCGCCCACGCGACCGGCCGGGTAGTGTTCGAGACCGATGTGAACGAGACCGTTGAGGAAGGTTCCCGCCGTAAGAACAACAGCGGGTGCGAGGAACCGCACGCCCGTCTGCGTCACGACCCCGGCAACGCGGCCGTTTTCGACGACGAGGTCGTCCACCGCCTGCTGGAAAAGCCACAGGTTCTTCTGCGACTCGACGCGCTCGCGCATCGCCCGACGATAGATCTGACGGTCGATCTGCGCGCGTGTTGCGCGCACGGCGGGTCCCTTGGAACTGTTGAGGATGCGGAACTGGATGCCCGACTCGTCCGTCACCTGTCCCATCGCTCCGCCGAGTGCGTCCACTTCTTTGACAAGGTGGCCCTTGCCAATGCCGCCGATCGACGGATTGCAGGAGAGCTGCCCGATCGTATCGAGATTGTGCGTAACGAGCAACGTGCGGCGTCCCATGCGTGCCGCAGCCAAAGCGGCTTCGGCCCCGGCATGGCCGCTGCCGACCACGATGACGTCAAAAATTTCAGGAAAAATCATAAGAATTTGTTCGTAAGTTCGGTCCACGAAAGGGCGCTCGCCCGCAGGCTTGTGGTCCGAAAAGCAAGACCGAAAGCATACGTCATTTGCCGATGCAGAACTTGCTGAAAATCATCCCGAGCAGATCGTCGGGCGTCGTTTCCCCAAGGATGCTCCCGAGCGCCTGACCGGCCAAACGAAGCTCCTCGGCAAAGAGGTCCATCATCCCGCCGTCCTGAGCTACCCGAAGCGCGCACTCGACGTGTTCGAGCGCAGCGCGCAACGCTTCGAGATGGCGCTCCCGCGCCATAAAAAGACCATCCGTCGTCGACGCGACGCCTGCGGCGCAGAGCAATGCTTCGCGCAACGCTTCGAGACCGTCGCGGGTCTTGGCGGAAATGAGCACGGCCCCTTCGGGCACGACTTTGCGACCCGCATCCGCCTTGTTTGCGACCGTAATGAGTGGCGTGCGCGGACGCACGTGCCGCATAACCAATTCGAGCACTTCGGGTTCGTCGACGATGCCGCCCGAGGCATCGACGAGGTGTAGCACGACATCGGCACGCGACGCCGCCTCAAGCGTGCGCTCAATCCCCTTCGATTCGACGATGTCGTCGGTACGACGCAAACCCGCCGTATCGACGATACGGATGGGAACGCCACGCACCGTCACCCAGTGCTCGATCCGGTCGCGGGTCGTGCCGGCCACGTCCGTCACGATCGCCACCTCTTCGCCCGCCAAGGCATTTAGGAGACTCGACTTGCCGACGTTGGGACTGCCCACAAGGGTGACGGAGATCCCGTCGCGAAGCACTCGCCCCTGCACGGCATTGTCGAGAACGCCCTTCAGGGCGTCGGCGACCGATCGGGTGCGCTCGAGAATGCGCCCTTCGGCTAAAAAGTCCGTTTCCTCTTCGGGAAAATCGAGTGCGGCCTCCACGAAGGCGCGCAGCTCGTCGACCTGCAAGCCCACGTCGCGCACGCGATCCGAAAAGTCGCCCGAGAGACTGCGAACGGCCGCATGCGCGGCCGATTCGCTCACGGCGTCAATCAGGTCGCTCACGGCCTCGGCCTGCGCCAAATCCATGCGGCCGTTGAGGAAGGCACGCTTGGTGAATTCGCCCGGTTCTGCCAGACGGAAATGCAAATGCCGGCACTTCTCCAAAACCGTGCGGACAATCATGCGAAGAAGCACCGGACCACCGTGCGCCTGAATTTCGAGAACGCTCTCCCCCGTGTAGCTCGAGGGCCCCGGGAAGTGAAGCACGATCGCCTCATCAAGGAGTTCCCCCGAGGCGTCGAGAACCGGGTAGAGATGCGCGTGCCGGGGCGTGAACGAACGCCCGGGAAAGAGCGCATCCAGGACGTCCGCATCGAAGTCTTTCGGGAAAGAAAGACGAACGATACCGACGCCGCCGCGTCCCGCGGCGGTAGCGACGGCAACGATCGGATCCTTGTCGCTTGCTGACATTCTGAAACTTCCTCCTCGGATGAGGCCGACAGTGCGGCTCCACCTCATGTTAACGTGAGAGGCCTTCAACACCCACTGTTTCTTTCCAGCAATGTCGATTCGACCCCGAAAGCCCGATGAGGGCGGTTTTTTCGGCCCGGCCCTGACGGGCGCTTGTCTCGCCGTAGTGCTTTCTGTCCCGACCGCGGCCTTCACGGCGTCTTTTTTCGGCGACACCTACGAGGTGCGCGCCACTGTGTACGGCCTTCTTTTGCTTTGGGTCGTCACGGGCTCGATCCTAATTTTCGCGCGTACGTACAAGAAGGAGCGAAAACTCCCGACCCCGGGACGCATCTTTCTGTGGTTTGCCTCCGTGTGGCTCTGGCCCCTGCTTCTCATCTTCGGCAAGCGTCGGGACTAACACCCTTTACCGAAGCAGAAAAGAAAAAAACCGAGTCGACCGCGCGGGCGGCGTCTCGGTTTTTTTCGTCGAACGGAAGGGACCGTCAAGCTTACTTCATGCGAGCGGCACGCTCGGCGGCGATGGTCTTATTGATCCACCACTGCTGCAGTATCGAGAGCACGTTGTTCGTGAGCCAGTAGAGCACCAAACCGGCCGCAAACACGAAGAACATGACCGAGAACACGACCGGCATGATGTACATGATGCGGGCCTGCGTCGGATCCGTGGGCTTCGGGTTGAGGAAGATCTGCAGGAACATTGTGGCAGCCATCAGAGTCGGCAGAACGAACCAGGGATCGGGCATGGCCAAGTCCTGAACCCAGAGCATCCAGTCGGCGCCGCGCAACTCGACCGAGCCCTGAAGCACCCAGTAGAGCGCGAGGAAGACAGGGATCTGAAGCATGATCGGGAGGCAGCCGCCGACGGGGTTGATTTTCTCCGTACGGTAAAGTTCCATCATCGCCTGGTTGAGACGCTGCTTATCGTCCTTGTACTTGTCCTGCAGGGCCTTCATGCGGGGCGTGATTTCCTTCATGCGAGCCATCGAGCGGTAGCCGGCAGCCGAAATTGGGTAGAGAACCGCCTTCACGATGCAGGTGAGGAGCACGATCGCCCAGCCCCAGTTCCCGACAATGCCGTAGAGGAACGAGAGAAGCCAGTAGATGGGCTTGGCAAGGAACGTGAGCCAGCCGTAGTCGACCACGAGTTCAAGACCCGGGGCGAGCTTTTCGAGGCGTTCCTGAGCCTGAGGACCGCTGTAGAGCATGGCCGTGTCGGAGGCAGTGGCGCCCGGGGCGATTTCCTTCATCGGAATGAGGGTACCGATGGCGAAGAGATCCTTGCCGACTTCGCGGGCGTAGTTTTCGCGCGATTCGCCCTGCGTCGGGATCCAAGCACTCACGAAGTGGTGCTGGATCATGGCAATCCAACCGTTGTCGGTCTTCGCTTCGAACGACGCGCTCTTGTCAGCCACGTCCGCAAAGGCGAGCTTCTGGAAGTTTTCTTCGTCCGTATAGACGGCCGGACCGGTGAAGGTCGAGTACATCGAGCTTTCGCCTTCGGGCTTGCCGCCGTCGCGGGTGATCTGATAGTAAACCGACGGCATCACCGGTGTCGAACCCATATTCTGAACGTCCGTCTTCACCGCGATGCCGTAGTTGCCGCGCGTGAACGTAAAGGTCTTCGTGACCTTCACGCCACCCTTTTCGGCTTCAAACACAACGTCGAGCGTGTCCTTGTCGCCGAGGTCCGTGTCCTTGCTCACGAGCTTGAACGCGTCCTGATGATTCGGGTAGGCGCCGCCCACGAGTCCAGTCTGAGCGAGGTACGTGCGGTTGGGCGTCGTTTCGAAGAGCACGACGTTGCCGAGATTTTCGGCGGGCTTACGGCCGAGAACGAGGCCAGCAAGCCCCACTTCCGTCCAGTCGGCCTGACGGGGAATCTGCGTCATTTCGGTGCGCACGATGCGCGCACCGACGAGGTCAAACGTCACCTGCAGACGATCGGTCTTCACCACGACGGGGTCGGACACCTTTTCAGCCTGCGCTTCCGTCACGACCGACGAAGTGTTCGGAGCAGCAACGGGCACGCTCGAAGCCGCATCCGTCGTTTGCGTCGCGGCTTCTTCCGTGTGGAAGAAGGAATGACCGCCCTTGTAGACCTGATAGTTGTCCCAAAGGAGGAAAAGCGAAGTAAAGAGGATCACCCACAAGAGGGCGCGCTGAAATTCTTTTCCCATAGGAGAGGCTCTGCTTTACTTGGTTTGTGAGGTGAAAAGACCGGGACGATCCCGCTTTTCGTCGTCCGATTCGCATGCGCCACACCAGCAACGCCAGCGAAATTTTTCCGGCACGGGGTCGTAACCCCGTCCGCCCAACGGATGACACCGCAGAAGACGCATCACCGTCAGATAAAGCCCTTTGAGAAAGCCGTGCTTTTCAAAGGACTCGATGGAATAGGCCGAGCAGGTCGGCAAATACCTACACTCCCTCCCGACCCAGGGCGAGAGACACAGTTGATAGAGTCTGATGACTCGTACCGCAAGCCCCGACAAACTCAACATGTCGAAGCGCCCTTCGTCCGTTCGGCAAGGCGCGAAACGAGTCGTCGGAGAAGTGTGTTGGCATCGGCGCGCAACGTCCGTTTGAGCGCGCGCACCGCCTCACGATCACCCGCCTCGACGAGCGGCGTTTTGAGGCGAAGCGAAACGTCCAGACCTTCGGTTTCGTTCATGCGGGCGAGAATCTCCCCCGCCTCATGACGAGCCGACTCCCGCAAAACGCGCTTCACAAGCGCGCGATCCACGGAACGCGGTGAATTCCGCTTGCCGACCGTGATGCCGAATCGCAGCGAACCCGGCCGGTCCGGCTGCTTCATGACCGTGGCCGAGAAGAACCGGGATGACACACGGATGACGTTTTCGCCTCGCGCATGCACAAGTACCCCGTAGTCTGCCGTCCGTATCAGACGAAGACTCCGGGGAAACGAATTGGCTTTTGCCACAGTGCGCTGAGGCACGGCGATCCTGCCGTGGAGGGAGCGTCGGCGTTCGCTTAGAGGGCGAGAACGTGACGGCCCTTGGCGCGACGACGGGCGAGAACGCGACGGCCGCCCTTGGTGCGGCTGCGAACCAGGAAGCCGTGCGTACGGGCACGCTTGACCTTGGAAGGCTGATAGGTACGTTTGGTAGCCATGATGAATCCTTAGTTGAGGAATGCACTTGCCGGGGAGTGCTCCCCGAACAAAGAGACGACAAATGCCGGACTGGTTCTTCTGATGGTGCTCCCACTCAGCAAAGGGCGAACTGATCCGGAATGAAATACTTCGTGCGGCCCCGGCGACGCCCGGAAGCGTTGATCGCACCGGAGGCGGCTTACCGGTCGAACCGATAGCCGAGAACCACGAAAAGTCCGATATTACACATCATTCAGAGCAACGCTGTCAAACGAATTCCGGAAAAAATGTGCTCCCGACCGACTCGGCACGTTGCGGCGGCCCCCTCTCCGAGCCTCCGACCCGCGGACCCGAACGGTCGCTCGCACTAGAATGCACGTATTTGAGACTTCGTCAAGCGACTTGTTCCCCGCCGGCGCACGCCAAGGAATCTGTGGATAAGTCATAATGAATGGTTCGCTGCCGAGACCTCAGTTGGGCCTCGGTCGTTTTACGGTCACGGGCGCTCGCGCGCCTCTTACTGAAACTGAAAGCACCTATGAACGAATTCTGGACAGCGTGCCTTGCCGAGCTACAAAAGTTCGTGAAACACACGCCGAGCATCTACTCCACCTGGTTCGCCGTGCTCACACCCGTTGCCTGGGATCCCGAGAGCTCGTCGCTCACGCTCGAGGCCCCCGCCGTCAAGGTTCCGACGATCCGCGCCCAGTTTCTGAAAACGATCGAGTCGATGGCGACGATTGCCAATCAGAATCGCCCCGTGACGATCACGCTTGTTCCCGCGCAGTACCAGCCCGTTCGCGCTCCGGAGCCCGCCGCTCCGGTCACCTCGGCGCTCGACCAGCAGCGCCGCGAAGAAACGGGCCTTCTGCCCGGACTAACGTTCGAAAATTACGTGAACGGCAATGCCAATCAGCTGGCGGTCGCCGCCGCCGAACACGTCGCGGCCACGGCCGGCAGTCAGTACAACCCGCTCTATATTTACGGTGGCGTGGGCCTCGGAAAGACCCACCTCATGCAGGCGATCGGTCATCGGTACCTCGATCTGCACCCGCGGGCTCGCGTTCGCTGCGTTTCCGCCCAGGAATTCATCAACGAGTACACGACGGCCGTTCGCGAATCGAGCACCAAAGGGCATACTAGCCTTCAGCGCTTCGACGAGCGCTACAGCAACCTCGACCTATTGCTCATTGACGACGTGCAGTCGCTCTCGGGCGCCAAAGGCTCTCAGGGACAGTTTTTCCGAGCTTTCGAGGCGCTCGTGCCACACAACAAGCAGCTCGTGATCACGTCGGATACCTATACGCGCGGACTGAAGGACATTGAACCGCGCCTCATTTCGCGTCTCTCCCAAGGGCTTTCGGTTGCGATCGAGCCGCCCGAATTCGAGATGCGCACGGCAATTCTTCTCAACAAGGCGAAAGCCATGGGAGTCGATCTACCCGACGAAGTGGCGGCCTTCATCGCCAAGCGCCTGAAGTCGAACGTGCGTGAACTTGAAGGCGCCCTCCAGCAGGTGGTCGCCTACCAGCAGTTCCAGCCCGCCGCACATCGCGAAATCACGATCGACGTGGCCAAGCGCGTGCTTCGAGACCAGTTCACCGTGGTCAACAACCTCATCACGATCGAGAACATCCAGAAGACAGTTGCCGACTACTACAAGATCAAGGTGGCCGACATGCACTCCAAACGCCGTCCGGCCAACATTGCGCATCCGCGCCAAATCGCCATGTACCTCACGAAGGAACTCACTCAACACAGCCTGCCCGAGATCGGTGAAAACTTCGGGGGCCGGGACCATACGACGGTGATGCACGCCGTCCGCAAGATTTCGCAGGAACGTCTGAGCAACGCCGAACTCAACCACGAGCTTCACGTTCTCGAGCAGATGATCCGCGGGTAATTTTTCAGACTCTGAACCATCATGAAGAACATCATTTGCAACTGCGAAGACCTTCTCAAGCCGATCAAAACCGTCAGCGGGATCGTCGAACGAAACACCAACGTCCCCGTTCTCGGCAACATCCTCATCGAACAGAAGGGGCGTGAAGTCGTTTTCGTCACCACCGACCAAGACATTCAGATCCGCACGCACGCCGACGTGGGTGTTGAGAGCGAATCGAACTCCTACACCGTGAACGCCCAGAAGATTTCGGACATTCTCGGCACGATGGCCAGCAATCAGTCCGTGGAAATCGATTTCGAGGAGCCGATGTTGCGCGTCTCGACCGCAAACGGCGTCTTCCAGCTCCAGACGTTGCCCGCCGCGGACTTTCCGACGATTCCCGAAGAGCAGTGGCAGGTTCACTTCACGGTGAGCTCGAAGACGTTGCGCCATATCCTCACGATGACCGCCTTTGCCATGGCCGGCAAAGACGTGCGCTACTACCTGAACGGCGTCCTGCTCATCGTCGATCCGCAGGCAGTACGGTGCGTTGCGACCGACACGCACCGTCTGGCCTACTGCGAAGCACAGTTGAACGACGAGACGGCCGAGCTCGGTGCCGACAGTCACCTTGAGATGATCCTTCCCCGCAAGACCGTGCGCGAACTGTTGCGCATTCTTCCCGAGGACGATTCGCCGGTCGCCGTGAAGGGAGCCGATTTGCAGGTGCTCTTCTCATTCGGCGACGTCGAATTCATGTCGAAGCTGATCGAAGGGAAGTTCCCGGACTACGAACGCGTGTTGCCCACACCCGACACCAACCCCTGCCAGGTGAACATCAACCGCGAATCGCTCGCCACGGCTCTGCGCCGCGTGCACATCATGATGACGGAGAAGTTCCACGGCGTACGCTGGATGTTGAGCCGCGGCCTCTTGCAGATTCAGGGTAACAACAACGAACAAGAAGAAGCCACGCAGGACATCCCGATCGACTGGAAGTGGGACAACCTCGACCTCGGCTTCAACATTCTCTACCTCCTCGACGTGCTTTCCGTGCTGAAGACGACCGACGTCTGTTTCCACTTCGCACCCACGTCGAAGAGCGTGCTTCTGACGATGCCCGACACGATGAGCTTCCGCTACGTCGTGATGCCGATGCGCATCTAACCCACCCCCCTTTCGCGTTTCCTCCCCCTCGAAGCGGAGGGAATGCGGTTCGGGTCCGATGACCGAAGCGTCTCGGACCACACCGCTTTTAAAAGCGGTTCGAGGAGACATTGATGACTGAAACGGAACAGCAGCCCGCCGAAATCAAGGACGAGCCGATGGACACGCGTTCGGGCGACCAGAGCTACAACGAATCGAGCATTCAGATTCTCGAAGGCCTCGAAGCCGTACGCAAGCGTCCCGGCATGTACATCGGCGACACCGCCGACGGTTCTGGGTTGCACCACCTGGTCTACGAAGTCGTCGACAATTCAATCGACGAAGCCTTGGCCGGCTACGCCACGAAGATCGAGGTCACGATCCACACCGACAACTCGATCTCCGTAGTCGACGACGGTCGCGGCATTCCCTCGGCAATCAAGTGGGACGACAAGCACGAACCCAAGCGAAGCGCCGCGGAAATCGCACTGACCGAACTGCACGCTGGCGGCAAGTTCGACAACAACGGCTACAAGATTTCCGGCGGTCTTCACGGCGTCGGCGTCTCGTGCGTGAACGCTCTCTCGACGTGGTTGCGCCTCGTCGTGCGTCGCGACGGCGAAGCGCGCCTCATCGAGTTCGAACGCGGCAAGGTCAAAAACCGCATTGTTGAACGCGCTCGCGATCCGAATACGGGACTCGAAGTTGAAATTTCACCTATGAAGCTGCTCGGCTCGACGAGCCGTCGTGGCACCGAAGTGCATTTTCTACCCGATCTGCAGATTTTCGAGCAAGTGACGCAATTCAATTACGACACGTTGCTCTCGCGTCTGCGCGAACTCTCGTTTCTCAATTCGGGCGTGGCGATCGACATCAAGGACCTGCGTACGGCCCACGAGTCGCATCTTCAAACCGACAAAGGGCTCGTCGCGTACGTTGAATTCAAAAACAAGAGCCGTACGGTTCTGCACCCGAAGATCTTCCACGCACGCGAAACAGTGGATGTCAACGGCGTTCCGATCGAAGTCGAAGTCGCCATGCAGTGGCAGGACGGCTACAACGAAGTGCTGTCCGCCTACACGAACAACATCCCGCAACGCGACGGTGGCACGCACGTCACCGGCCTGCGCGCCGCGATGACGCGCGTGCTGAAGAACTACATCGCCCAGAACGAACTCGCCAAGAAAGCAAAGGTTGACCCGGAAGGCGACGACATGCGCGAAGGTCTCACGTGCGTACTTTCGGTCAAGGTTCCGCAACCGAAATTCAGCTCGCAGACCAAAGACAAGCTCGTTTCGAGCGAAGTTCGACCCGCTGTTGAAGATGTGGTCTCCCGCGAACTTGAGCTCTTCCTCGAGCAGAATCCGAACGACGCCAAGATGATCTGCGAGAAGATCGTCGCCGCCGCGCGCGCCCGAGAGGCCGCCCGCAAAGCGCGCGACATGACCCGCAAGACCTTCTCGGGCGGGGGACTGCCAGGCAAACTCGCCGACTGCCGCGAAAAGAATCCGGCTCTCTCCGAGCTCTTCCTGGTGGAAGGGGACTCGGCCGGCGGCTCGGCCAAGAAGGGGCGCAATTCGCAGTATCAGGCGATCCTACCCTTACGAGGCAAGGTGCTCAACGTGGAAAAGGCTGCACAGGACAAACTCCTCGATTCCGAGCAGATCCGCATGTTGACGCTCGCGCTCGGCACCAACATCGGCAAGAACTTCGACATCTCCAAGCTCCGCTACCACCGCATCATCATCATGACCGACGCGGACGTTGACGGCGCGCACATCCGCACACTGCTTCTGACGCTCTTTTACCGTCAGATGCCCGAGCTGATCGAGAACGGCTACGTCTACATCGCGCAGCCGCCCCTCTACAAGGTGCAGAAGAACGCACGCGACAAGACGGGCGTCTTCCTCAAGGACGAGGAAGAAATGAGCAACTACTTGAAGCGCCTCGCTCTGCAGGATGCGGCCCTTTACCGTACGGGCGACGATGTCAAGCAGGGAGCAGCCGTACGTGGTACCGCACTCGAAGCTCTGGTGGACGAATACCTCCAGGCGAGCGACGTCATTGCCCGTCTCGGCGGTGCCATCGATCGCGGCGTGCTGCTTGCCATTGCCGCCGGCGCGGACATCAACCTGGAGAACAGCTTCACCGCCGAGGAAAGCGCGCGTTGCCTCACCGCTCAGTTGCGTGATCCGAACGTGAAGATCGAGCCCTTCTACGACGAAGAAAACGAGAAGCACCAACTGAAGATTCATCGTCTGCGCCACGGCAACATCAAGACGACTACGGTCTTCCCGGAATTCACGCTCTCGGCCGACTACAAAAAGCTTGCCGAAAGCGCCCACATGCTCCAAGGCGTCATCGGCGACGGTGCGGTCGTCGAACGCGGCGAAGCGCGCACCCCAGTGAAGAACTTCGCCGAGGCCGTCAACTGGCTCATTCGCCAGGCGGAAAAGGGCATCATCCGTCAGCGCTACAAAGGGCTCGGTGAAATGAACCCCGAACAGCTGCGCGACACGACGATGGATCCCAAAGTTCGACGCATGTTGCGCGTGCGCATCGAAGACGCCGCCAACGCGGATGCGGTTTTCTCCATGTTGATGGGAGACATCGTTGAGCCCCGCCGCGAATTCATCGAAACCAACGCGCTCTTTGCGAGCAACATCGACGCCTGACAATCCAAGTACAGGCGGCCCGCTTCGGCGGGCCGCCTGTTCCTCTCTTCTCCCCCTTTTGACTCCCGCACCATGAAGAAAATCAGCGACTCCGATCTCGTCGTCGCCATCTCGTCCCGAGCGCTCTTCAACCTGGAGAACGAGCATCGGCTCTTCGAAGAGGGGGGATACGCGGCATTTCGCGACCATCAAATCAAAAACAAAGACGTTCCGCTCGAGCCAGGCGTCGCCTTCCCGTTCGTCAAGCGACTGCTTGCGCTCAACAATCTCTTCCCGAAGCAAACGCCGTTTCGGGTCGTCGCCCTCTCACGCAACTCGCCCGAAACCGCCTGTCGCTTCTTCCACTCCTGCCGGCACTACGATCTGCCGATTCATGCTGGAGCCTTCACGTCGGGACAGTCCACGTTCCCCTACCTGCGGGCCTTCAAAATTTCTCTATTTCTCTCGGCCAATCCCGATAGCGTGAAACTAGCCGTGCGTGCCGGCTACCCGGGCGGTCTCGTGTTGCCCGCACGCGTACCCGAAGAGGACAACGACCCCACGCTTCGCATCGCCTTCGACTTCGACGGCGTGATTGCGGACGACGAATCCGAACGACGGTACCAGTCCGAAGGGCTCTCGGGCTTTCACCAATTGGAGCATGAAAAAGCCCAGACGCCCCACGGTCCGGGACCGTTGCGCGGACTTTTCGAAAAGCTTTCCAACTTTCAGCGCCTCGATTACGAGCTGCACGGTCAAAACGATCCGTACTACAAGCCCGCCATCCGCATCTCCATCGTGACTTCGCGCGGCGCCTCCTGCGAAGAGCGCCTCATCACGACGCTCAAAAGTTTCGGCATGAGCGCGGCGGAGCTCTTTTTGCTCGACGGCCTCGACAAGACCCCCATTCTCGAAGCCATTCGCCCGCATCTCTTTTTCGACGATCAACTTCGAAATCTTGAGCAGGCTCGGTCCGTCATCCCGAGCGTGCTCATTCCCTTCGGCGTGCACAACGACAACGCCTGAGAGCTCCCATGGACGCATCCCGCGAACTTTTTCAGCCCGTGCGCATCGGAGGACACCTTCTGCGCAACCGTTTGGTCATTGCTCCGGTGGCTACGGGGTTCGACGCTCAGGAAGAGAGCGAAGCGCTGTGCGACTTTTATGAAAAGCGTACGGCGGACCGCGGTGCGGGAACCGTGATCGTCGACGGCATTTCGCCGCACTTCACGGGGAAACGCACAAGCGCCGATCACCTGCTCACACACGCGCACGCCGCGGCCCTGCGCGTGCTTACCGATCGACTGCACGCTGCCGATACGAAAGCCGTACTGCAACTGAGGCACTTCGGTGCGACGGCCGACCATCCGTTGGCCCTTTCGGCATCTAAATTCTATAACCCGCAAACGCTCCGAACCGCGCACCGCACCCCCGCCCTGCTCCTCGGCTCCATCGTGAAGAGCTACGGCCGAACGGCTTATCGGGCGGTACACGAGAGCGGATTCGACGGCGTGGAAATTTTCGGCGGGCAGCTGAGTCTTCCGAATCTTTTTTTCTCGCCTCAAACCAACCGACGTCACGATGCGTGGGGCGGCTCTCACCGTAGCCGACTGGCCCTGGAAATCATTGAGTGCGTGCGTAGCTACCTCGGGCCCACGCCTGTTCTGAGCTATCGCATTCCCCTCATGGATCTGACACCGGAGGGGACGCCCTGGCACGAACTTGTCACGCTCCTACATGCGTTGGTCGGAGCCGGAGTCAATCATCTTGCCTTCGACTTCGGTGTGGGCGCCGCTTCCGTCCCCATCGACAGCCCCATGACACCCGCCAATACCTGGACGCCCTTCATGGAGCGCATTGCGGACGAAATGAAGATCTCCGTGTCGTTCGGGAAAAATCTCGGTACGCACGAGGACATTGCCGCGCTGTTGTCGAAGCACCCTAACGCACTCGTCGAACTCGTCGAGCCGCTTGTCGCAGATCCAGACTGGAGCCGCAAGATCGCCAATCAATCGCCCGAAGACATCATGCACTGTGTGCGCTGTCCTTCGGGTTGTCGAACGCGCGGCAATGACGGGCCGGGGACTGGCCCGATATTTTGCCCGGTGAACCCGATCGACTTCTCGCCGCGCAAGTCGGGCCAAAGCGCCCCGAAGGACAGCCGTCCCGTTTTGGTAGTGGGATCGGGGCCTGCCGGTCTCATGTGTGCGTGGGCCGCGGCCCGACGTGGCTTTCGGGTTACGCTCTGCGAGGCTCGACCGATGTTAGGCGGAGGGCTGATCGTTGCAAGCTCCATCGACGGGCTAGAAAGCCTCGGACGATTGGCGCGACTCTACGAAACACGCGTACGCAATGCGGGCGTCGACGTTCGCCTCTCGACGGCAGTCGATGCCGCCTGGATTCGAGAAAACGCCCCCGAACATCGCGTGATCGTGGCCACAGGTATGCGCGCGGCCGTTCCCGATTTGCCCGGACTCGACAGCCCGAACGTGCTTACTTACGAAGATCTGCTTGTCGAGCGGCAACCCGTCGGTCGACGCGTGGCTGTAGTCGGAGACACACCTTTGGGACGTTTGATCGCCCAGTACCTCATCACCCCATCGGACGAGCGCGAACGTACGCCCGAAGAGTGGCTCTGCGCCTGGGGGATCGGCGACCCGAGTCGGTACCGCGGCGGCATGCTCGGCTTCATTCCTCACCTGCCAGAACCTTTCCGCACGGTCTATCTGCTCGGCGAACGCTCGATCGGCGAACAACGTTCGCTCGAACCCGAACGTTTCAGCCGTACAACGCTGCAATGGCTCAAAATGAATGGCATCCAAACCGTTGCCGACATCAACATCGAAGCCATCGACCCTCTGCAGATTCGAGCCACGTACGGCAAAAAGCATGTTTCGCCCGATTTTTTCCGCGTGGACCACATCATCCTTGCTGCAGGATTCGAACCCCGTCGGGAACTATGCGAAGAGCTCGCCCGGGAAGGCATCCCCTACGACGAAGCCGGAAGCATCGCCTCGCCCCGCGAGGCACTGAACCTGGCCTGGGCCTTCCAACAGGGATTGGAACTCGCTTTCGCGCTCTGAGAAAGTCGTTTCGACCGTTCGAAATTCCACGTTGAACCCTCGAAACATAACCAATTGTTATTAAAGGAAAATCCACAATTTCCTAAGTAAGAAACCCACAAGTTACCAACAGGTTTTCCACATTTTTATGCACCTCCTCCGGGAATGTTTTGAAAAGATGCGTTCACCTTAGGTCGGCCGCGAGTCGATGTTGCCGCCACAAAGAGATGTTTCAAGAGCTCCTCCTTCCTCTCCAGGAAACGTTTGTTTCCTTCGATGCTCTTCAAACAACTCTTCCACTTATTCTTTCTTACTTTTCTTCTTAATTTTTTAAATAGTAGTTAGTAGAATGTAGGGAAGCCGATTTTTGTGGACAACTAACCTCTTCCTCGGAAAACCAAGGGTTTCCATGAGGGATAACCCTGTGGAAAACCCGTTGAACAGCCTGTGGAGAGAAAAGGACAAGATGTGGAGAAAACAAAGGCATTTTTCAGCCGGCGCATCCTTATCCACAAAATCGCAAACATCATAAAAAGTTGCTCAACATAGTTGCCCACAGAAAGAGCAACAAAAATGTTGTTTTTCTCATGAATCAAGCGCCGACTATTCTTCCCTGGTTTTCTCCGCGCCTCTCTCCTTCGCTCACGGCCGTGTTGCAGGGACTTGGTCATGCCATGCGCGTTCCGCGCGGCGAGTTCGTGTACCGTTCTCCCGAACTTTTCGGTCGTCTCATGTACGTTCGTCGCGGCCTCGTCGTCAAGGCGCTCCTCGAACCTAATCACGACGACCCGGTCCTCATGACGCTCTCGGGGACCGGAGGGCTTTGCGGTTCGTACGAGAACCTTTACGTGCGAGACCACATGTCACGGGCGCATTGGTGCGTGACGACGAGTGAACTGTTGGTTGTCAATGCGGAGCTCCTCCTGAGAATCTGCGACCAACACGCGGAGTGGCAAGTCGAGCTTTCCAATTACTCTTCGGCGAGCGCGCTGAGCGATCGCCTGGGTTTGATCGTCAACCACGTGCTGAACCCCCGGGAGCGACTCGGCGTCTTTTGGATCCTCTGCGCGCAACAGTTCGACAAAGAATTCGTCGCAAAACTGGCGACTCCGGGCATCGAATGGGTCGTGAGCCCGGTCGTGCCGCCCCGTCGCGTGGCCGCCTACATCACCAATATGGAGAGCACACGCGTCGGGGAAATACTCCGGGAGTGGCGTGACGGGCATACACTCAGGTATCGTTCCCGCAAGATCTACGTGCGTCGTTCGGTCTTTTTCGAGTACTGGAAGGCGTTGTTGCCGCACGTCATACCCGCCGCGCGTTGAGCGGACGCGCATCGGCCGGAGGAAATCGATTGTCAGGCGGATCGCTCCGGGAAGCGCTTCGCAAAATTCGGGTAACGTATCCGCTTCAGGTCGAAGTGTCCTCCGGACGCGTGTACGGAGGGGTTTGTTCAATTTACGGAAACGGGCTCGGCACTGCTCGTACGGTCGTCACTCGTTTTCGCCCGTCTGTCGACGGGATTCCTCAAGGAATGTTTTTCATGAAGAGGAACCTTCTTCTTCTCGGGAGCGTTGCGGCGATCGCCGCACCTCTTCTCGGCGGGTGCGTTTTGTTTCCGGCCGCCATGGTCGGCGGTGCCGTGACGACGGCCACCATCATGACGGACCGCCGTACGGCGGGCACCATCGTCAGCGACGAAGTGGTCGAGAAGCGCGTCTCCTACGAAATCAATCAAACGCTCGGCGACAATCGCGGCCATATCACGGTGACGAGTTACGAGGGGCGCGTGTTGCTGACGGGCGAAGTTCCCACGATGGACGATCGTCGCCGTGCGCAGCAGATTGCGAGTCTCAGCCAGGACGTCGTCTCAGTCGTCAACGAACTCGCCGTCATGGACAATTCGTCCGTGACCACCCGCCTCTCCGACTCGATGCTCGCCACGAAGGTGCGCACCGCCATCATCGGCACGAAGCAGATCTCGCTCAATCAAATGAAGGTGGCGGTCGATCGCGGTATCGTCTACCTGATGGGCGTCGTCTCGCCCGACGAAGCGAAAACGGCCGCGCGGGTCGCGGCCGAGGTGTCCGGCGTGCAGAAGGTGGTGACTTGCTTTACGGTCGTCACGCCCGAAGAGATCGCGCGTCGCCTGAAGGACCTTCAGACGACCGATCCGTACGCGAAAAAGACCGAATAAGGCGCGAGGATCGCAAGCAACTCGAAAAAAAAAACGGTCCGTCGGAAACGACGGACCGTTCGTGCAGGGCCTTCCGGGAGCTATGGGGTCCTTGGAGCGCCGTAAACGACTGCGGTCGCATCCCCCTGCGCATTCAAGGGGGAGACACTGTCAGGTACATCAGAAGCGCCTGAGCGAGTGCTCCGAGCATGAAGAGCACCGAAAACTTGATTTCGAGCTTCACGCAACTGAACATGACGCCATTCAGAGCTTCATGTTTGAGCGTGCGTAGTTTTTCCGGCAACCGAATGCAGTCAACGAAGCTCAGCATCACGAGGAAGTACGGCCAGTACGACATGTCGATCACCACCATGAGAGCGACGAGCAGGTAGGGAGCGACGATGAGCACCTCGAAGACCTTGACGAAGACCTCTTCGGGGAGCACGACGGCGAGGGTCTTCCGACCGATGCTACGGTCGTGTTCGTGATCTCGGTAGTTGTTGACCGCAAGAACTGAAGCCGCGATCGAGCCGAGCGCGATGCCGAGAAGGACCATGTTGAGACTCCAGGTGTGTGTCTGGAGGTAGTAGGTCCCGAAAACCGCCGTAATGCCGAAGAAAAGAAGCACTGTCATCTCGCCGAAAGGCGTGTAGGCGATGGGCTTCGGACCGCCCATATAGCAGTAGGCCGCAATGAGGGAGGCCGCCCCCACCAGAGCGAAGGGCCACCCTCCGAACGCGATGAGCACACCCGTATTGAGAAGAGCCAGAACGCCCGTGACCGCGATTGCTCGTCGGGCGGTGCTACGGGAAATCCATCCCCGGGTTGTCGCGCGCGGCAACCCCTTACGGTTGCCCACTTCGGCTTTGCGCTCCGTGTAGCCGAGGTCGTTTTCCATGTTCGTGACGATTTGCATCAGTACGGCAATGGATAGCGTGAAAAAAGCCACGACGGGATCGAAGACGTGATGCTCGCTGTAGGCGAGCGCAAGCGTGGCGAGTACGGGCGCGACCGCCACCCCCCAGGTTTTGGGACGGATAAATGCCAACCAGGCCCGCAGGAGCCCTGGGTAGTCGTCGGGGAGACGATGGTCGTCCGGCATCAGAGCACAACCTTGATCACGGGGTTCGACGTGCAGGCGCGGTACATGTCGTCGAGCTGTTGGCGGGACTGGGCGTTGACGGTAATCGTCACGGACATGTACTTGCGGGTGCGCGAGTACTCGATCTCAATCGTCGATTCGTCGAAGTCGTCGAAATGTTCACGGGCGATGTCGGTAACGAGCGTAGGGAAGTATTCCGTGGTAAGGCCCACGAGCTTCATCGGAAAGAGCTGGGGAAAGGTGAGGATTTCATCGGTCGTGGTCTGGGGCGTCGTATCGGTCATGTGTGTATCCGCAAAGTCTGTCGCACCGAATGTGCGGGATGTGAGGGGCCGTATTGTATTACCTGGCGTCGGCTCGTTTCAGAGCGAGTCTCAGCTCGTCGGCGATGCGCGTCAGCACGCCGCCCCGGCCGACGGATGTTTTCGCAACGAGCGGGACCGTGCCGAGGGGCCGCCCCCGAAGCGTGACGATCAGCTCGCCGAGCTCGGCTCCCTTGTCCACGGGCGCCGTGATCGGGTCGGGACGACGTATTTCGGTACGAATAGGGGATTCGCTCTCGTCGCCCGCGACGGGAAGTTCTCCGCGCGGAACGCTCACGAAGAGCTTCCGGGCGGCCGCCACTTCGACTTCAGGCTCGTCACCCTTGTAGATGCGAATGCGGCCTACGATATCTCCTTTTTGTACGACCCTCAGGGTCTCGTACTCGCGGTAGCCGTTCACCACAGCACCGAGCGCGCGGCGCGCGGCTTCGATGCCAGAGGGGGCGCTGCCCCAGCCGACAAGTCGTCGCATCGATCCGTCGCTTCGGGGGTTGGCAAAAAGAAGGAGCGAACCGACCGTGTCGTTCGTCAACGGAGCGGTCCACGCGAGAAGGAGCGCTTGATCGAGGAGATACAGCCGCCGGCGCGTTCGGTCCTGAAGACCTTCCGAGGTGACGACGGGTTGAAGGAGTGGCTCCCGGGCGGCGTCGGGTCGGGTTTTGAGGACGGCGTCCATCAGAAGGCCCGCTTCTTCGAGCGTGCCAGCAAAGGGTTGCACAAGCCCCGCGGTCGTCAGCCACTCGGTGCGTGCGCTTTGCCACGCATCTTCGGTCAGGCCGATTCGCTCGCGCACCGTTGCGAGTGCGATCCCTTTTCGGGAGGGCTCGGCGTCGCGGTACGCGGTGAGGAGGTTTTCAAGCGTTTCGTTCGTCGCGTTCGTCTTCTTCGATGTCGTTTGGGCTTTCCGGGCGCTCGGGGGTGCTTCCGGCGCGGCTTGCGGCAGGGGGGCCTTCAAGTCCGTTCCGCGCGCTTCGGCCGCGGCGAGTACGGTGCCGACGTCGGCCAGCGACTCGAGAAGCGCTTTGATCTCGTTCGACTCTCGGCTTTCGACGAGTTCCCGACGACTGTCGCGGTCGTACGCGGCCTCACCCGCCGAAACGACGACGCCGTGAATCATCAAAAAGCAAACAAGCAGAAGGTGCGGGAAAAAGCGGGGCGAAGGCATTGGACGGACGTGGCGGGGGCGCGGGCACGAAATCGAACCGCGCACGGGCATTTTCCTCAGAGCGAGGAGAGAATCCTATATTCTATGAGGTCTTTGCTTAGTTAACGGATTTTCCCTCCCTTCTCCTCATGCAATCTTCGGAATTTCTTTCACCCGAACTCCTTGCCGAACTCGTGCAGGGACGCGTCGACGTAGTGGAGTGCGTGACGGAAACGGGGTCGACGAACGGCGACCTGAAGAACGCCGTTCAGAGCGGACGACATGCCGGGCGGTGCGTGCTCCGCACGGCCGAACGGCAGAACGCAGGCCGGGGAACGCGGGGGCGTACCTGGGCGAACGCCAACGAAGCGTTGCTTTTTTCCGTGTCCATGCCGTGGACGTCGTCCGCACGGATCGGCGGTTTGATTTCACTCGCCGCAGGCGAAGGCGTGGCGCGTGCCGCACATGCGCTCCGGATCGCCGCAGCGCTGAAGTGGCCCAACGACATCTGGGCGGCCGAAGGCAAGGCAGGCGGTATTTTGTGCGAATTCGTCCGTTCGCCCGACGGCGTTCCGCACCTCGTGGTGGGCATCGGGCTCAACCTTCGTGTGAAGGCGGCGGGCCGCACGACGCACGGCTGGCGCATCACGTCGCTCGTTGAAGCGGGAGCCCGCATCGACGGTACGGAAGACCGCACGTCGCTTCTGGCCTCCGTTGTGACGGGCGTCGTCGACCAATTGCGCCGCCTTGTGCGCGAGGGCGGAAAAGTCGTCGTCGACGACTGGCCGCTTTGCGACGCGTTCGGCGACCGGACGGTCGCCTGGGTCGAGACCGACGGCGCACGGGTCGAACTCGGACGCATCCGCGGCATCGACGAGTCGGGCTTTTTGCTGGTCGAGGGGAGATCGGGTCGCACGACGCTCGGCGGCGGTGCGGCTCTTTGCAATCCGTTGGAGTTCGGTTATGACAACGTTGCTCATTGACCTCGGAAACACCGCGCTCAAGTGGTGTACGCTCGACGATCCCCAACCCCGCACGGTCGTGCATCGTGAGCGCACGGATTTCAAGGAGGCACTCTATGCCGAGTGGCTCGCCCTGCGTCCGGAACGCGTGGTCGGATCCGCCGTAGCTGCTCCGAATCTGGCATTTTCGATGACCAAATTCTTCAACGATCACGGTTGGGTTTGGGAGTGGTTGCGCCCGCAGGCGGTGTTTCGCAACGAAACGCTGACGCTCGTCAATGGCTACGATAACCCGCTCAGGCTCGGCGCCGACCGCTGGAATGCGGCGATCGGGGCGGTCAGCGCTTCTCCGGGCCGCACGCTCCTCGTCGTTCACATGGGGACGGCTACGACGGTTGATGCCATCGTGCGCGAGTCCGATGGGTGCTATCGGTTTGAAGGCGGTCGCATTGCGCCCGGACCGACGTTGATGCTCAAAGGCCTCACGGACGGGATACCGACGCTTTCGAGTGAAGTGGGCGTCTGGCAACCTTTCCCCACCGCCACGCGCGATGCGATCGCGACGGGGATCATCGACGCGCAGGTGGGGCTCGTGTTGCGGGCGTTCGACGAGGCGGACCGCAAAGATCCGAATCCCCTTCTGCTCCTTGCGGGAGGAGCGGCGGGATTTGTAGCGCCGCATCTCAAGGGGGCGATTCCCGAGTTACGCGTTCATCACAATCTGGTACTTCAGGGGCTGGCTGCGCGTGCCGTCGCATCCGGGACAAATACTACGACATGAGCCAAACGACCAACCTTTTCATCGGACTTCTGGCGGTCTCCGCCGCCGCTTCGTGCGCCTGGCTCTACGCGCAGGGCGAAACCGCCGTAACGAGTACCGTGCCGGCCGAGAGTTCGGCCGAAGCTGGGCAGTTCGCGTACCGGCAACCGGTGGTCGTCGCGAGCGAGCGGCGCGCCGAGGTGCCGGTCGAGAGTGCGGAAACCGAAAAAACCGTAGCCGAGCCGACGAGCAAACTCGGCGTGAACATTCCCGACCGACCCGTATTCGCCGCCCCGGACGTCCCCGTCGACGAGTCGACGTGTCTTGCGGTCGGTCCGGTGTTGCAAGACGAGCTCCCCGAGGTTCGCCGCGCTCTGGAGAGTGCCGGACTTTTCAACCGCGTCTGGGTCGAGGAAATCGGCGAGAAAGAGCGCTTCCGCGTTTCGGCAGGCCCCTTCAAAACCGCGAAGCAGGCGAACTCGGCCGCGAAGCTTCTGAAGACGGAAGCCATTTCGGCCTCGCGGACCGAGCAGGCCGAGGGGCTCTTTTTCGAACTTCACCTCTTCGAAGACCAGCGTTGCGCCGCAGACTGGGCCAAGGCCGTCGGCGAGAAGCTTCGCCTCTCGAACCTTCGCGTGGAGCGGGTGGTTATCACCCGGTCGCCGGGCCTGCAACTGACATTCCGAAATCTCTCTTCGGAAGAAAATCTTCGGGTCCGGCGCTTCGCGCGCGATATCGGCAAGTCGGGCGTAACCGCCTGCGGTCCCGACTGACGGGCTCGGGCTTGAATCAGGCCTGCTTCAGGGCGGCGTCCAGAAGTGCAGGCAAAACGGCGACGAGCCGGTCTTTGCGGGCCAGTCGCTCGGCGGTGACGTCGGCGGGAACGGTGCGCTTTGGGCTGCCCCAGGGCGAGTCCGGATAGTACGCGTCGTCGCGCCAGCGGGCCGTCAGATGCCAGTGCAGGTGCGGAACCATGTTGCCGAACTGCGCCCAGTTAAGTTTGTCGGCCCGCAGAGTTTCCTTCATTGCGCGCTCGACGCACATCAGAAGTGCCCACAGGACGCGACGTTCTTCGTCGGTGAGGTCCGACATGTCGGGGATGTGCCGTTCGCTCACGACGCGCAGGTACGCTGGAAAGCTCTCGGATGACGCGTCGATCACGTAAAAGCCGCCACCACGCCAGATTTCGTTCGGATGGGGGTTCGAGCACAGTTCGCAACGGTTCATATTGCCTCCTTCGGAATCAGTCGACGAGGTGCACGACGCCGTCGTCGCCCTCAATGATGTCGTAGTCCCACTTTTTGTTGCCTTTCATGTCCTCAAGCCAGGCGGCGACGGGCAGATCGAGCTCCTCGAGCATGGCGTTGACATACCGTTCAGCTTCGAAGGGCGTGGCGAAATTGTCGATTTCGCCGTCCGCCCACTGCACGATGACCTGTGTGACGCAGTCTCGACGCATGTTATCGGCCTCCTTGAGGAATCGACGCGACGACGCGGGCGATGACCTCGGTCAGCTTGGTGACGTAGTCGATCGAAAGAGATTCGTTCGGCGCGTGTGCGTTTTCCCGGGCGCCGAGTACTCCCGTATTGAGGAAGGGCGAGGTCGGGAAGGTTTTCGCAAAGTCTTTGAGCGTGCCGATCGAGGCGCCTTCAAAGAGTGTCATCGTTTCGCGTCCGAACACGATGCGGCTCGCTTCGTCGAGACTTTTGCGTAGCCAGGGGTCGAGCTTCGGAGCGTCGAATCCATCCTCGCAACGCACGTCCGATACGGTGACGCGGGCCCCCGAGGGGACGTCGGTCGTGATCGTGCGGCGGATCGCCTCAAAGGCGCGCTTCGTATCGACACGCGGAGGAATGCGGAAGGAGAGCACCAGAGCGGTCGAGGGACGAATGAGAGCGCTCGCCTCGGAGGGCTTCGGAAGACCCGACGCGGCAAGGAAACTGAGGTTCGGCTCCCACGACGTGCGCAGAATCGCTTCCTTCGGATCCGATGAGCGCGGTTGCGTCCCGCCCGCATAGGTGTACTCGCCGAGAACGGAGTCGCCGAGCAGATCGGCGAGTCGCCCGATGGCCGCGTCGTGATCTTTCGGGTACTCGGGCCAACATTCGGGCACGAGCACACGACCCGTGGCGGGGTCGGAAAGACGATCGAGCAACTGACGCATCACGTCGAAGGAACTCGGCACAAGTCCGCCCGCAACGCCCGAATGTACGGGCGTATCGAGGACATCCACTTTCAGCTCGAAACTCACGACACCGCGAAGCGACTGCGTGAGCCAGACGCGTTCATAGTCCCGAACGCCGAGGTCAAGAATGCCGAGAAACGCGGGTTCGCCCATCGCGGGCGCCGCGTCCTGCAAGTACTCGGCGAGCCCTGCGGAGCCGCTTTCTTCATTGGTTTCAAAAAGACCGACCACACGGGGACGGGCGATGCCTGCCCGATCGAGCGCCGCGACGGCCGTCAGAGCCGCGTAGTAGCTGTAGCCGTCGTCCGAGGAGCCGCGCCCGTAGAGGCGACCGTCGCGAAGCACGGGTTCCCAGGGCCCAAGTCCCTCCGCCCAACCTTCCGTTTCGGGCTGCTTGTCGAAGTGTCCGTAAAAGAAAGCAGGGCGTCCCGTATGGTCGCCTTCGGCCGGCAGGTCGACGACGAGTACCGGAGTGAGGCCCGGGCGGTAGTGCATCTCGAAGCGACCCTTCGGGAAGCGCTGCCGCCCCCATCGGGCGGCGTCCTCGACGGCTCGGACGAGCCAGCCGTTCTTTTCCCAATCGGGGTCGAACACGCGGTTTTTGGACGGAAGGCGCACGAAGGCTTTCAGCGCTTCGAGCGTTTCGCCTCTCCAGGAGGCTTCAATGATCTCGGAGATTCGATCCATGACTTACCTCGAGACTCAGCGTTGAATGGCAAAAGCACCGACGCCGAGCATGCTTTTCACGGTTTGCGCCTCCCGGCTCGCACGTTCGTGCGAGAAGTTCCGGCCGACGATCACGCGGTAGAGGCTGCCGTCGCGCACGATGCGCACCACAGTACTGTAGCCCCGAGAGGAGAGAACGGCTTCGGTGTGGGCGCCGAATTTTTCCGCATTGTCGAGCGCCGCAAAAGAACCGACCTGAACCCCCCAGCCCGAGGCGGGCGCGGTCACGGGATAGGCGTTCGATCCCGTGTCGGGCGTACTCGGGGTCGAGGCGCCCGCCGACGAGGTCTGCGTGTACGAGCGCCAGGTACCCGAAGCGATTTCGGCGTTCGTGAGGCGCACCACTTCAACGCGGGCCGTCCCTTTGTTGACGTAGCCGAGTTCGTTTGCGGCGGCGTACGAGAGGTCGATGATGCGGTTGTGCAGGAAGGGCCCGCGGTCGTTGACACGAACGATCACGGATTTGCCGTTGTCGAGATTGGTGACGCGTGCGTAGGACGGGAGCGGCATCGTCGTATGGGCGGCCGTCATGGCGTACATGTCGTACGTTTCGCCGATCGACGTTTTGTTCCCGTGGAACTGCTTCCCATACCAGGAGCCGATGCCCGTTTGCTTCATGGCGATGTCGGTCGTCACGGGCGTGTAGCGTTTGCCCATGACGGTGTAGGGGCGCAACGATGCCTTGTAGAAGGATTCCACCTTCGGGGTTGCCCCCGCGCTTGAGGTCGAGACGGAAATCGTCGGAGGACCGTCGTTCTGGTAGTACTTGCCGGAGTTGCCCACGGACCCGCAACCCGCGAGCATGAGAGCGGCGGAGAGCGCCGCGAATCGAGTCAGAAAATGCATGGTGCCTTTCCCAGGTAAGGGGTCAATCGCGGGATTCCGCGGAAATCGAAAGCAGAATGCCCGAAGACATTCCCAAGATCAAAAGTGCCGTCCCCCCGTAACTCATGAACGGCAGAGGAACGCCCACGACGGGGAGAATGCCGCTCACCATCCCCATGTTGACGAAGGTGTACGTAAAGAACATCGTACCGATGGCGCCCGCAAGAAGGCGCGAAAAACGCGTCGGCGCGTTGGCGGCGATGTAAAAACTCCGGGCGATGAGAATCGTGTAGAGCCCAAGGAGCAACACGTTGCCCACGAAGCCGAACTCCTCGCCGTACACGGCGAAGAGAAAGTCGCTCGTACGCTCCGGAATGAAGTCGAGGTGGGCTTGTGTGCCCTGCATCCAACCCTTTCCCGAAAAGCCCCCCGAACCGATGGCAATCAGTGCTTGCAACGTGTGGAAGCCCTTTCCGAGCGGGTCGGTTGTCGGATCGATGAGCGTGAGAATGCGCTCGCGCTGGTAGTCGTGCAGGAGCGTCCAGATGACGGGAAGCGAGCCGAACAACGCGACAACGCCCGCCAGGATGATCTTGTAGTTGAGACCTGCGAAGAAAATCACCGCAAAACCCGCGATCGCAACGAGGATCGAGGTGCCGAGGTCGGGTTGCTTGAGGATGAACGCAATCGGTACGACCGCGATGGTTGCGGCGACGAGATGGTCCCACCAGGCGACGGACTCGCCGCGGCGGTAGTAGTACCAGGCGAGCATCATCGGTAGCGCGAGCTTCATGATTTCGGAAGGCTGAATGCGTACACCGACATTGAGCCAGCGTGTGGCGCCCTTGACGGTGATGCCCGCGACGTGCGTGAGCGCGAGGAGAACGACGCCGAGCACGAAGAGCGGTAGAGCCGCTTTTTGGAACCACTTTTCGGGAATGCTTGCCACGACGAACATCATGACGCCCGCCACGACGATGTTGCGGACCTGGTCTTCGATGCGCCACGGGAAGCTGTACCCGGCCGAAAAGAGCGCGACGAAGCCCACCGTGGTGATCGTGACCACGATGGCCAGGAGCATCAGGTCGACGCGCAGAAAGCGCGACAGGAGCCAACGGCCGCAGAGGGCACTTCGGTGTGAGAGAACGTCAAACATGTCGGGTCTCCGTCATCGGCGCCGGTCGGAGGGCTTCTTGGTTTCGGTGATCAGGACGTGCCCCGAGGGCGGTGGAAGTCCGAGAGAATTTTTCCCTGTCAGCCAGTAGTCGATCACCTCGCGAGCGACCGGAGCCGCCGCTTTCGCACCGAAGCCGCCGTTTTCGACCAGCACCGCAAGTGCGATTTCGGGGTTCTTCACCGGGGCGAACGCGATGAAGAGCGCGTGGTCGTGGTGACGTCGTGCGAGTTTCTTTTCGTCGTACTTGTCTTCCTGAGCGATCGTCACCACCTGAGCGGTGCCGGTTTTTCCGGCCACGCTGTAGGGCGCGCCTTGGAAAACGGAGCGGGCCGTCCCCGTTTTCGTCACGTCGGTCATACCGGCGATGACGACGTCGAGATTGGCGCGCTTGAGCGGGATGGTCTCCACGGGCTCGCGGGCGACGTAAGTTTTTTGTCCCGTCACCGGATCGATCGTGGCGTTCACGAGATGGGGGCGCATGACGACGCCGCCGTTGGCCAGCGTCGCCGTGGCGTGCGCGAGCTGCAGAAGCGTGAAGGCGTTGTACCCCTGACCGACCCCGATCGAGGGAGTATCTCCCACGTACCAGGGTTCCTTGAAGCGTTGCTCCTTCCACTGACGGTTCGGCAGAATGCCCGTTTGTTCGCCCACCAGGTCGATGCCGGTTTTCTGACCGAACCCCCAGGGCTTCATGAATTCGTAAATGCGGTCGACGCCGAGCTGCGTGGCGAGCCAGTAGTAATAGACGTCGGACGAGACCGCAATCGACTTGCGGATGGAGAGCGGCCCCTTGGGCGCTCCCGTCATGTCGCGGAAGCGGTGCTTGCCGATCGAGAAGACGCCGGTGTCGTTGAGGACGTAGTCGATCGTCGTGGCGCCGGATTCGAGCCCGGCGAGGGCCATGAAAGGCTTGTAGGTGGAGCCGATCGGGTAAATCCCGCGCATGGCGCGGTTTAGGAGGGGCTTTTCTTCCGACTGTGTAAGTTCCGACCACGAGTCGGGATCGATCCCGCCAGGGAAGAGATTGGGGTTGTACGTCGGCAACGACGCGAACGCGAGAATGGCGCCCGTCTTCGGTTCGATGGCGATGACCGCCCCTGTCTTGCCCTTCATGGCCGCTTCGGTGACGCGCTGAAGGTTCAGGTCGACGGTCAGTTCGAGGTTGTGACCCGGAAGCGCCGCCTCCAGATCGAGCGTGCGCACCGCATGGCCGCCCGCCGTGATCTCCAGGCTTTCGTGGCCCGGACGACCGTGCAGGAGCGCCTCGTAACTGCGTTCGAGCCCGACCTTGCCGATGTTGCGTGCGCCTTCGTAGAGGGGGAGCGCCCCCTCTTCGTCGAGGCGCTTCTGGTCCGAGGCCGAAATCGAGCCGATGTAACCGATGAAGTGGCTGCCCGTGGTGCCGTTCGGATAGATGCGGTACTCGCGCTGATTGATTTCGACGCCGGGGAACCGCCAGCGCTGTCCGATGAAGGTCGCTACCTCTTCGTCGGTGAGTTCGGCGCGAATCGGAATCGAATCGTAGCGGTTGAGGTCTTCGCGCAGTCGACGGAAACGGCGACGGTCCGCGGGCGTGATCGGAATCACTTTCGCGAGTTCGTCGATCGTGGCGTTGACGTTTTTGACCTTGTCGGGCGTGATTTCGAGCGAATAGGCGAGTACGTTCCCGGCGACGAGCGTTCGGTTGCGGTCGAAAATGAGGCCGCGGGACCCCTGCGTCGTAATGGAAACGGTGCGGTTGCGTTCGGCGCGCTCCACATACGCGTTCTGATTGATGATCTGCAACCAGGCAAAGCGCGCGACGAGCACAGAGAAGGCCGCCAGAATGAGGCCGAAGGCGACGAGCAGGCGACGACGAAAGGGCTTGATGTCCTTGTCTTCGGGTTTGAAGTCGAGGCTCATGGTCGAACCCTCAGAGGTCGTCCGCGGCGCTGCGACGTTGCGGTGTCGACATCAACCACGACCAGAGGGGCCAGAGCAGCGCTCCCGTGAAGCTCTGAAGGAACCACGAGAAGCCCGGCCAGAGTCCGTCGAACCACAGGCGGACCAGCATGACGAGAACCTGCGCGACAAGCAGGATTGGTAGCACGTGCAGAGCCTGCCCGAAGAGGCCGAACCACGGGAGACGTCGGTGCAATGAGTACGCAATGAATGCAAGCGTCACGTAAGCGAGCGGTTGCTGTCCGAGCACGTTCCCGTTGTGTACGTCCATGAGAATGCCGCACACGAACGCCACCGTCATGCCGACGCTGCGGGGCTGATGCACCGTCCAGTAGACGAGGGTGATCGCAAAGAAGTCGGGTAACCAGAACCACTGCGCGGTCGTTCCGAGGATGTTGAGAACGTACGAAAAAAGGAACGTTCCGAAAATCCAAAATGGCGATGCCGGTCGGGCGATGTGTCCGTGTTCGTTCGGCGGTAGGGGAGTGAACGGCGTCATCGGGGAGCTCTGCGGCGAATGGCGGTTTCTTCGGGTTTCTCGAGGGCGGCCGTCGGATTGGGATCGACGAGAATGACGGTCGCAAAGCGCAGATCCGAGAGATCCACCGACGGAAGGGCGCTCACGCGCTTGTAAGTTTCTCCAGGCTGATAGGAGGTATCGTGTACGGTCCCAACCGTGATGTTGGGAGGAAAGAGCCGGTCGAGACCGGTTGTGACGAGCCTGTCGCCGGGTTGCACGTCGGCGCCGGGCGCGACGAAGAGAACGTCGAGCAGCTCTTCGCCCGTACCGGAAGCGATGTAGCGCTCGCCGGTGCGCTCGTTCATGACGGAAATCTGCTGATTGTGGTCCGTGACGAGCGTGATTTCAGAGAGATGCGCGACGACGCGGGAGACCTGTCCGAGCGCCCCCATGGCACCGATGACGGGCATGCCGATCTGAATCCCGGCATTCTCGCCGAGATTGATCTGGATGCGGCGCGTGAAGCTGTCGGCGACGCGACCGAGCACCTCGCCCGTGACGACGCGGTTCCCGGAGCGGGGAACTGCTTCGACGAGGGCGCGCAGGCGCGTGTTTTCGAGCTCAAGTTCCTCAAAACGGGCGGCCTTGAGCTGCAGAAGCTGATTCTCTTCGGAGAGTCGGTCGTTTTCCGCCTTCAGGGTCTTTTTGCTGACGAAGTAGCCCGCCCCCTGACCGAGCATTTGCCCTGGCAGGGCGATCAGCTCGGTGAGCGGAGCGGTGACGCTCACGACGGTGCTCCGGAAGCTGTCGAGCGCCCGAAGCCGACCGTCGACGAGAATCATGACGAGAGCGGCGAGAACAAAAAGGATGAATCGGACCCGGGCGGGCACGCCCTGACGAAAGAGAGGAGGGGGACCGTATTCCATCATGACGGGGACGTCAGCCCGCGGCGAACGCCGTGTAAAGCTTGTCCATGTTTTCGAGCGCGATGCCGCAACCCTTCACGACGCAGTTGAGCGGTTCTTCGGCGACGTGAACGGGTAGGCCCGTCTCTTCCTTCAGAAGCTGATCGAGGTCGCGCAGGAGCGCGCCGCCCCCCGTGAGCATGAGACCGTGCTCGGCGATGTCCGCGCCGAGTTCGGGCGGGGTCTTTTCGAGCGCGTTCTTGACGGCGACGACGATCTGATTGAGCGGTTCGGAGAGCGCCTCGAGGATCTCGTTCGAGTGCACGGTGAAGGTGCGGGGAACGCCCTCGGAAATGTTGCGGCCCTTTACTTCGATTTCCATGACTTCAGAGCCAGGGAAGGCCGAACCGATTTGCTTTTTGATGAGTTCGGCCGTCGGTTCGCCGATCAGCATGCCGAAGTTGCGGCGGATGTAGTTGATGATCGCCTGGTCGAACTTGTCGCCGCCCACGCGAATCGAGCCGGAATAGACCATGCCGCCGAGCGAAATCAGACCGACTTCGGTCGTGCCGCCCCCGATGTCGATGACGAGCGAGCCGGCGGCTTCGCTCACGGGCAACCCGGCGCCGATCGCCGCGGCCATCGGTTCCTCGATGAGAAATACTTCGGAGGCACCGGCTGCGAGTGCGCTTTCCTTGATCGCGCGGCGTTCGACCTGCGTCGAGCCGCAAGGCACGCAGATGATGATGCGGGGGCTCGGAGCGAAGAGTCGGGAGGGATGAGCCATGCGGATGAACTGCTTGAGCATCTGCTCGGTCACGGTGAAGTCGGCGATGACGCCGTCCTTCATCGGACGGATGGCCTGAATATTACCCGGAACGCGCCCGAGCATCTGTTTGGCCTGCTTGCCTACGGCGTGAATGGTGGTTTTCCCGTTGGACCCCCCCTCCTGTCGAATGGCGACCACGCTCGGCTCGTTGAGGACGATGCCCTTGCCTCGCATGTAGATGAGCGTGTTGGCGGTGCCGAGGTCGATGGCCAGGTCGTTCGAGAAGTAATTGCGGAAAAAGCCAAACATGGTTGTCCTGGTAGGGTGGAAAGAGCGTCGGCGCAATGTCTGCGAAGGGGGTGCGGAGCCGCGTATTCATCGGTGTTTCAGGCCGAGAGAGGCGCCGCAGGAATAACCTATCAATGATAAACTAGTTGAACGTCCGTCGTAGCTTCTCGCTCCCCCTTCCGGCCCGAATTCGTTGTGTTTGAGTGTTACTGGGGTGCCTTCGGCACCGGGGAGACGGATTTCCGCAACCATCATTTTTTTGCGACGTAACGAACATGTCTCTCAGCGAGGACGATATCCGCCGCATCGCCGACCTCGGTCGCATCGACATCACCGACGAGCAGGTCTTGGCCATGCAGGGCGAACTCAACGACATCTTCCGGATGATTGAAAAAATCCGCTCGGTCGACACCGAAGGCATCGACCCGATGCCCAATCCGCACGACGGCGTGCAACGCCTGCGCGCCGACGCGGTGACCGAACCCGAAGATCGCCTTGAAAATATGAAAAACGCTCCGGAACAGGCCGAAGGATGCTTCCTGGTTCCGCAAGTGATTGAGTGAGACATCGATGAAAGACGTAACGTTCAGCTCCGTGGCGGAGCTCTCCGGCATGCTCCGCGACCGTGAAGTGTCGGCCGTCGAACTTGCCCGCCACTACCTCGATCGCATCGAAGCGCATCGGGATCTCAACGCGTTTCTCGACGTTCGCCCCGAGGCGACGCTTGCTCAGGCCGAAGAGGCCGACCGTCGCATTGCGGCAGGTGAAGCCGGTCCCCTCACGGGTATTCCGATCGCGCACAAGGACATTTTCGTGACGCGCGAATGGGCCTCCACTGCCGCGAGCCGCATGCTCGAAGGCTACATGAGCCCCTTCGATGCAACCGTGGTGTCGAAACTCAAGCAGGCGGGCATGGTGTGTCTCGGCAAGCTCAACTGCGACGAATTCGCCATGGGCTCGGGCAATGAAAATTCCGCTTTTGGCAAGGTGTACAACCCCTGGGACAAGAATGCGGTTCCGGGCGGCTCTTCGGGCGGCTCCTCGGCCGCCGTGGCCGCGGGCCTTGCTCCGATCGTCACCGGCACCGACACGGGCGGTTCCATTCGCGAGCCTGCAGCGTTCACGGGTGTGACGGGGATCAAGCCGACGTACGGTCGTCCGTCGCGACTCGGGATGATCGCGTTCGCGTCGTCTCTCGACACGGCGGGTCTTCTGGCGCACTCCGCCGCCGACTGCGCTCAGGTGCTCGGCTCCATGGTCGGGTTCGACCCGCGTGATTCAACGAGCGTCGACATGCCCGAAGAGGACTTCACGCGTCATCTCGGCATGAGCGTGAAAGGTCTTCGCATCGGTGTTCCCCGCACCTGGATGCGCGAAGGTCTTGACCCGGAAGTGGCCGCCTCGATCGAGTCGGTTCTTGATTTCTATCGCTCGGAAGGCGCGGAAATCGTTGAAATCGATCTCCGTCAGGCCGAGCTCGGCGTGCCCGTCTACTACGTCGTCGCTTGCGCCGAAGCGAGCTCGAACCTCTCGCGCTTCGACGGCGTGCGTTACGGCCATCGGGCGAAGGATTACACCGATATCATCGACATGATCAAGCGCTCGCGCAACGAAGGGTTCGGCCCCGAACCGAAGCGCCGCATCATGATCGGCACGTACGTGCTCTCGCACGGCTACTACGACGCCTACTACCTGAAGGCTCAAAAGGTCCGTCGACTCATCGCACGCGAATTCCACGAAACGTTCAAGCAGGTCGATGTGATCGCCTGTCCGGTCACGACGGGTACGGCCTACGACTTCGGTGCCAACGCCGATCCGGTCTCGGCCTATTTGAGTGACCTCTACACCGTGCCGGCGTCGCTTGCCGGTCTGCCCGGCCTCTCGATGCCGTGCGGTATCCATTCGAACGGCCGTCCGATCGGCATTCAGCTCATCGGCGAAAACTTCACCGAAGCCCGCCTGCTCGGCACGGCCGACTGCTGGCAGCGTGCGACCGACTGGCACCTGCGTCGTCCGTCGGGTTACTGAGTCTCAAGAGGTAAAAGAACATGCAGTGGGAAGTAGTGATCGGTCTTGAGACGCACGTGCAACTCTCGACTAACTCCAAAATCTTCTCCGGAGCGGCCCGCCGCTTCGGTCAGCCTGCGAACACGGATGCGTGCTTCGTCGATATGGCGCTCCCCGGGAGCCTCCCGGTGCTCAACGTCGGTGCCGTCGAACGCGCCATTCGCTTCGGTCTGGCGATCGAAGCGACCGTGGCCCGTCATTCCGTTTTCGATCGCAAGAATTATTTCTACCCTGACCTTCCGAAGGGCTACCAGATCAGTCAGTTCGAGCTTCCGGTCGTCGTGGGCGGCCGCCTTACGTTTCCGGTCCAGCCGAAGAAGGGCGATCCCTACGTGAAGACGATCAACCTGACGCGCGCTCACCTCGAAGAGGACGCGGGCAAGTCCATTCACGGCCTGGTGCACGGCTGCTCGGGGATCGACCTTAATCGCGCGGGCACGCCGTTGCTGGAGATCGTGACCGAGCCCGAATTGCGTTCCTCGGCCGAAGCCGTGGGTTACGCCAAGGCACTTCACGCGCTCGTCGTCTGGCTCGGCATTTCGGACGGCAATCTTCAGGAAGGGAACTTCCGATGCGACGCGAACGTCTCTGTTCGCCCCGTGGGCGAAACCACCTTCGGCACGCGTTGCGAAATCAAGAACCTCAATTCGTTCCGCTTCCTTCAGGAAGCGATCGACTACGAAGTGCGTCGTCAGATCGAAGTGCTCGAGGACGGCGGCAAGATCGTTCAGGCCACGCGTCTCTATGACCCCGATAAGGGCGAAACCCGCGTCATGCGCACGAAGGAAGACTCGATGGACTATCGGTATTTCCCCGATCCCGATCTTCTGCCGCTTGAAATCGGCGAAGACTGGATCGAACGGGTTCGTGCCGACATGCCCGAACTGCCGCAGGAACTCCAGAAGCGCCTGACGACGGAATTCGGTCTTCCTGAGTACGATGCAGGCATTCTGACGGCAAGCCGCGACGTGGCGGACTACTACCTGCGCGTCGCCGAGCTTGTTTCCGACCGCAAGATGGCTGCCAACTGGGTGATGGGCGAACTCTCTGCCGCACTCAACCAGACGGAAGGCGCCGCGTTTGCCGATGCGCCCGTCAAGCCCGAAATGCTCGCGGGTATTCTCGGTCGTATCCTCGACGGCACGATCAACCAGAAAGGCGCTCGTCAGGTGTTCGAAGCCATGTGGGCGGGCGAAGGCGACAACGTCGATCAGCTGATCGAAGCCAAGGGTCTGAAGCAGATTTCGGACGCAGGTGCGCTCGAAGCGATCATCGACGAAGTTCTGGCCAACAACACGAAGTCCGTGGAAGAATTCCGCTCGGGCAAGCAAAAGGCTTTCAACGCGCTCGTCGGTCAGTGCATGAAGGCGACGAAGGGCAAAGCCAATCCCGCACAGGTGAATGAGCTCCTGCGCAAGAAGCTCGCCTGATCGGGTGCGGTCGAACGGTTGCTGGAAGAAAAGCCCCGCTTCGACCCTCCCTCGGGAGGGTTCGAGACGGGGCTTTTTGCGTGGGCGAAAAAAGGTCGGCTGTCAGGCGCCGTAACGGGCGCGGTACGCGGCGACGGCGTCGCGGTAGGCGGAGGCCGCCACGGCTTTTTCCGTCGTGCCGTCCATGAAGGCCAGCAGGTCCTTCAGGTTGATGATGGAGACGACGTTGATGCCGAACGTCGTTTCGACGTCCTGAACGGCCGAAGTCGGGGTCGTTTCAACGGCATTGCCGCCCTTTTCCATGCGGTCGAGAGCGATCAGAACGCCCGAGGGATGGGCGCCGGCGGCTTCGATGATGCGGACGGATTCGCGCACCGAGGTACCCGCCGAAATCACGTCATCGACGATCACGATGCGGCCTTCGAGGGGCGAACCGACGATCGTGCCGCCTTCGCCGTGGTCCTTGGCTTCCTTGCGGTTGAAAGCCCAGGGCACGTCGCAACCGAGGCGTGAGAGGTTCATGGCAACGCTTGCCGCCAGCGGAATGCCCTTGTACGCGGGCCCGAAAATCATGTCGAACTCGATCTTGCCGGCATCGCGGGCGGCCAGTAGCGTCTGGGCGTAGAAGGCGCCGAGACGATCAAGGAGCGAGCCCGTGTTGAAAAGACCCGCATTGAAGAAATAAGGGGAAAGGCGGCCGGCCTTCGTCTTGAACTCGCCGAAGCGGAGCACGTTGGCCTCGAGCGCGAACTCAATGAACTGTTGCTGAATAGTCTGCATGATGGATGGGATAAACGGGTGCGACGCCGAGCTGATCGGCTGTGCGTCCTGAGATAATGACCCGACGAACGAGCGCCCCGAGCGCCAGTCCGACATAATTTACAGATTATACCCCGCAGGTTTTCGCCGTCCCGATGGCCGGCGACCAGGTGTCCGAGGCGGGGGAATCACGGAGTCGACATGTACCGCATCGTTACCTTCAATGCCAACGGCATACGTTCTGCCGCCGACAAGGGCTTTTTCCGATGGTTCGCCGAACAGAATGCAGACTGCCTCTGCGTACAGGAATTGAAGGCGCACGAAGCGGACATTCCGCCCGCCGTTCGCGAACTGCCGGGCTACCACGGGTACTTCCACTGCGCCGAAAAGAGGGGCTACTCCGGGTGCGGTCTCTGGACGAAGGAAAAGCCGCTCGCCGTGCGAACGGGTTTCGGCGTTGAAGAGTTCGACCGTGAAGGTCGGTACGTCGAGGCCGACTTCGGGCGTCGGATCGTCATTTCCTGTTACTTCCCTTCGGGCAGCAGCTCCGAAGAGCGTCAGGCCGCCAAATTCCGCTTTCTCGATGTCTTTTTTCCACACTTGGAGTCGCTCCGCGCGAGCGGTAAGGAGATCGTCCTTTGCGGCGACGTGAACATTGCCCACAAGGAGATCGACCTCAAAAACTGGAAGGGCAACCTCAAAAACTCGGGCTTTCTACCCGAAGAGCGGCAGTGGCTGACGCAACTCTTTGCGGAGGACTGCTGGGTCGATGTTTTCCGCAGGCTCGATCCCCGTCCCGAGCGTTACACGTGGTGGAGTCAGCGCGGGCAGGCGCGGGCCAAAAATGTCGGTTGGCGCATCGACTACCAAATCGCCACGCCGGGCCTGGCTGCCCGTGCGAAGGCAACCGACATCTACGCGGCCGAAAAATTCTCGGATCACGCCCCGCTTACCGTCGACTACGATCTCGGAGATTTTCACCATGGCGCGTAAATCCCGTCGTTCGGCCCCGACGCTGGCCGATGTTCTGTTCTCCCAAGGGTTCGGTACGCGTTACGACTGTGCGCAGATCGTGGCGGCGGGCGCCGTGCAAATCGACGGTGTCGTTCGGGACGATCCCGACGAAGAGATGAATCCCGAAGGGCTCGTCTTCACGTATCGCGGCGTCAAGTGGCCCGTGTGCGAGCACGTGCTCGTAGCGCTCAACAAACCGGCCGGCTACGAGTGCTCAACAAAACCGTCGGCTCATCCTTCGGTGATGAGTCTTTTGCCCGGGCAGTTTCGCCGCCGTAACGTGCAGCCGATCGGACGGCTCGATGCGGATACGACTGGGCTCCTGCTTCTCACGGACGACGGCGCGCTGAATCACCGTCTCATCCACCCGAAAAAGCACGTCGAGAAAGTCTACGAAGTCACGCTCAAGCATCCCGCCGCAGACGATATCTGTACGCGACTCACGCAAGGCGTGGTGCTTGACGACGATCCGCAGCCCGTGGCCGCCAAGACCGCCGAACTGGTGACGCCGACGCACTTGCGCATGACGCTTCTCGAAGGCAAATACCACCAGGTCAAACGCATGGTTGCCGCATGCGGCAATCGCGTTGAATCGTTGCACCGCAGTCGCGTCGGGGCATTCGTGTTGCCCGATTCGCTCGCACCGGGCGAGTGGATGTGGATCGATCGGGAGAGCGTGTTAGGAAGTCGATGAGGATGGTCGCATGCAGGAGAGAATTGTCCGCGGATGGGACGTGGTGCGGGTCTATGCGGAGCCGGCCAGCCTTCGAATGTTCTTTTTCGGATTCAGCTCGGGGCTTCCCCTGTTGCTCGTCCTCGGGACGCTCTCCTTTTGGTTGCGTGAGGCCGAGGTTGACCTCAAGACCATCGGCTTTTTGTCCTGGGTCGGCTTGGTGTACGGCTTTAAATGGGTCTGGGCACCTGCGATCGACCGCGTGCGTCTCCCTTTTCTGACCGCACGTCTCGGGCGGCGTCGAGCCTGGCTCGTCGTTGCACAGACGGGGATTGTCGGCGCGTTGATTGGGCTTTCTCAAACCGATCCCGCCGCGTCGCTCGCCTGGACCGCGGTGTGGGCGTTGCTGACGGCTTTTGCGTCCGCCACGCAGGACATCGCGCTTGACGCGTACCGCATCGAGTCCGCGCAAAGCAACCGTCAGGCGGCGCTTGCCGCCATGTATCAGACGGGGTATCGCATCGCCATGATTTGGTCGGGCGCTGGGGCGCTTGCGGTGGCGGCGTGGGCGCAGAGCGCCGAAGGTTACGAGCCGGGCGCCTGGAGTGTGAGCTACCTCGTTATGGCGGTCTCAGCCAGCGTGGGGCTCGTGACGAGCCTTCTTGCGCCCGAGCCCGAGACGACTCCGGGGCCGCGCGTACAACCGTCGGCGGCCGCATTGTTCGAGCCTTTTGCGGACTTTTTCCGTCGTTTCGGGCGTTGGGCTACGGTGGTGCTCCTGCTGATCGCCACGTATCGGATTTCCGACGTGGTGATGGGCATCATGGCGAACCCCTTCTATCAGGATCTCGGTTTCACCAAGCAGGAAGTGGCGGCCGTCTCCAAGGTGTTCGGGGTTGTGATGACACTGGCGGGGGCGTTTGCAGGCGGCGCGGTGACAATGAAGCTCGGCGTCAATCGGGCGCTCTTCATCGGGGCACTCCTTTCGTGCCTGACGAATCTGCTTTTTGCCGCACTCGCCGTCATCGGGCCGAATCTCGCATTTCTCGCCGTCGTCGTTTCGGCCGACAATCTCGCGGCGGGCTTGGCGAGCGCCGCGTTCGTGGCGTACCTCTCGGGCCTGACATCGAGCGCCTACTCGGCGACGCAGTACGCGCTCTTCAGCTCGCTGATGTTGCTTTTTCCCAAATTTTTGGCGGGCTTTTCGGGCGTGGCGGTGGAAATCGTGGGGTACTCGGGCTTTTTCGTGGCGACGTCCGTGATCGGCGTGCCCGTGGCGCTTCTGGTGTTGCTTGCGGGGCGGGCCGTCCGTGAAGAGCGACGCCCCGATGGCGGGATCCCGTCGAGAGAAGAGAGTGTTTCGTAAGCGCCTCATAAGCGCCGCACGTGTCCCACAGCATGAAAAAAAGCGGCATCTCGCCTGTTGCGGGACGCCGCTTCGAGAAGCCGAACGTTCTCAGTCCTTGCGGTGACGGGCGGCACGGTCGTTGCCCCGGCCTTTGCGCCCCTTCGCGCCGTTCTTTTTTTCCGCGCGGCGCCAGCCGCGGGTGATTTCGGCCACGCGGGCGACGCTTTCCGCCAGATCGCCGAGCGCGTCGTCGTAATTTTCGAAGGGACTCTCTTCGTTGAGTTGCTCCTGCATGGGCAGGAGATCACCCGCAAGCTCTTCGGGCATATGGCGCAGAATGCCGATCAGTGCGGAGGCGAGCGCTTCGTTGTCTTCTTCGCGCAGGCCCGGCCAACGGTCCATGACCTCCCAGAAGCCGGCCGCGAAGGGGGCGAGTGCGGCGATGGTATCCGTCTCGAGCTCGTCGTCCTCGTCGGGCTCGTAGACGATCGGGTCGATCGGGCGGCCCGCCTTGAGGTCGCGTTCGATCGAGTTGAAGCGTCGGAAGACGAGGTCCTCCAGGTCCTGCTGAGCCCGTCGATCTGCAAGCACGGCTTCGGGACGGCTGCGCACGTCGAAGACGCGCAACATCCATTCCCCGACGGGCGGGCGCTTCGGCAGGCAGACGAGAGCCGTGAGGTACCCGTCGAGATGATCGGCTTCCATCGGCTCGTAGGGTTCGGGGATGCCGGCCAAAAGTTCGCCGAGGAGGATGAATTCCTCGTCGGAGAGCGGGCGGTCGAAGGGGATTGTCATTGTGCTGTCTCCTGATTCAGAGCGGAGAGATACTGCGCCTGATGGTCCTCGACGGCCCTTCGGACGCTTTCGGACGTGCGACGCCGGATCAGACGTCCGGCAAACGTTTCCGCATCTTCGATGTCGATGCGCAGGATTCTAGCCTTAACGGCCGGGATGCTGGAGGCATCCATCGAGAGCGTTCGGCACCCTAGGCCGAGGAAAAATTCCGTGAGGTCGGGCCGTCCAGCCATTTCACCGCAAACGGAGATTTCTTTGCCGGCGCCGCAGACGCGTCGAACGGCTTCCGCGATGAAGCGCAACACCGCGGGGTGGTACTCGTCGTAATACTCGGATACGGCCGCGTTCGCGCGGTCGGTGGCGAGGGTGTACTGAACGAGGTCGTTCGTGCCGACCGAGAAGAAGTCGAGCACGGGGATGAGGTCGCGAATCATCGCGACCGCGGCAGGCACCTCTACCATGCCGCCTACTTCGATGCCGGCGCCGTAACGCTCGCCCGCTTCGTCGAGTTCCCTCTTGGCTTCGTCGATCAGGTCCCGAGCTCGTTTGACATCGGTGGGCGACGTGACCATCGGAAGCAGAATCCGGACGGGACCGGCGGACGAGGCGCGCAGAATCGCCCGCAGTTGCGTCCGAAGGAGCTGCGGGTAGGCGAAGGTGAAGCGCAGTCCTCTCAAACCGAGCGACGGATTGAATTCGTCGCGCTCGGCGTCGCCCAAAAGTGCCATCGCTTCGGGCGAGAGGGCCTTATCCGCGCCGAGATCGGCCGTACGAATGGTGACGGGCTTGCCTTTCATCGAGCGGATCACCCGCAGATAGGCTTCGTGCTGCTCGGCTTCGCTCGGCAAATCTGAGCGGTTGAGAAAGAGAAACTCGGTTCGGAAGAGTCCGATTCCTTCGGCGCCCGCCTTGTGGGCGTCGGGCAGGTCGTCGGGCAGGGCGATGTTCGCCAGGAGCGTGACTCCCGTACCGTCCTTCGTGGCGGCGGAAACGCTCTTCAGCTTGATAAGGTTGCGCTTTTGGCGCTTGAGTTCCCGCATGCGCAGGCGTGCCGCCTTGGCTTGTTCGGCGGTCGGTGCGAGCTCAAGTCGGTTCTCGTCGGCATTGACGAGAACGCGCTGGCCGTTGTGCAACTGCTCGCGCGCACCAGTGACGCCGACAAGGGTCGGGATCTCGAAACTGTGAGCGAGAATGGCCGCGTGACTGGTGATGCTACCTTCTTCGAGGACGATCCCTACGATGTCGAGGTCGTCGCGCTCGCGCAGCTGAAGCATGTCCGTGGGGTCGAGCTGGTCGACGACGAGAATGACCTTGTCGGCCACCGTTTCGACGTCTTCGAGGCTCGCATCCGAGCGACGACCGGCGAGAAGGCGTTGCACGCGCTGTACGACGTGTGCGATGTCCTTGACGCGCTCCCGAAGGTAGGCGTCGTCGATCTGATCAAATTCGCGACGCGTTTGCTCGAGGCGCAGCGACAGCGCCCATTCGGCGTTCACGAGCTTGGTGCGGATGATCTCCAGGGTGTCGTTGAGCAACGTCGGATCCTTGAGGATCATGCGATGTACGTCGACAAAGGTCGACGCTTCGGCGGGCATTTCTTCGTCTTCAAGACGATCGGCGAGTGCCGTGAGTTGCTTGTCAACCGCAGAAATCGCCATGCGCAGGCGCTGACACTCGCCGCGAACCGACGTTTTGTCGATGAAAAACTGAGGTACTTCCAGGTCGGCGGACGAAAAAAGAAGCACCGTACCGCAGGACATGCCCGGGTAGGCCGACAGGCCGGCCAGGGCTGCGGGCGGCGAAGAGGATTCGGCGGCGGGCTGCGGCGACTCGTCGACGGCGCCCTCCGGGACGACGGTAAGAGGTTCGCTCATCTCTCGGCTTCCTTAGCGAGGGGGATCAATCGGGTTCGCCAAAGCGGGTTTCGAAGAGTTCGACGATATGGCGCAGGGCGTTGGCTTCGTCGGGTCCGTCGACGCAGACGACAAGTTCGGTGCCCTTGGGCAGAGCCATCGTCATGAGGCCGAGAATCGACTTGGCATCGACCGTTCGGACCTTGTCCTTCAGCAGAATGCTGCTTTCGTAGAGGTTGGCGGTTTTTGCGAGAAGGGCGGAAGGTCGCGCGTGCAAACCGAGACGGTTTTTGACGGTGAGGGATTGAGTGAGCATCGACGAAACTCCGGAAACCGGATGGAAAAGACGAAGCGTCAGCCGTTGAGGGCGGAGTGCCCGATGGCGGTGGAAATCGCACTGTGGGCTCCGCCTTCCGCGAGCTGCATCACACGGCTCAACGGCGCCTCGGGGGCGGCCGAAAGAGCCGTGATGACGGCAGGAAGGTTCACGCCCGAGAGGATTCGAACTTTGTTGTTGTCAAGGAATCGGTGCGCGATGTTGGAGGGCGTTGCACCGAGCAGGTCCGTAAAGACGAGCACGCCGTCCCGATTCAACAAGGGTTCGATCAGCGTGCGGGCGCGTTCGTAGCCTTGTTCGGCGTCGATGTTGCTCGGAACATCGAAGCAGACGATGTCGTCGGCCGAGGCATCCGACGTGGCGCTGAAAATGTGCTGGGCGCAGATTTTCAGCGCGGAGGCGAGAGGCTCGTGCGCGATGATGCATATGCCAAGGGACACTCGAATCTCCGTCACGATAGAATTCACAAAGAGCCACAAGTTTATCATCGGAGCCGAGGAGGGTCCGCAAATGTCATTGGTGATGTTTACGAGTCGGGCCGCCGGTCCGTTCATCATGTTTCGGGAAACGGCCGAACAGATTTTCAAAATCATCGGCCGCCCCCTGACGGAGCAGGGCGCGTTCGCGAGCGACGAACTTCCCGAGATCCTGCGCAAGCTTGAGGATGCCAAGGTGCGCGACAAGGCTCTGGCGGCCGAAGCCGAGCGTCGTCGCGAAGATGAACTGCGGCGCTCGACCTACGCCGAAGAACTTGATGGGAAGGAAGAGCGCGAACGCGAAGAGATGCGCTGCGAGTGCATTCACCTCTATCAGCGCGTGGTTCCGCTCGAAGAAATGATCAAGCGGGCGATCCGCCACGACGAAGCTGTCGTCTGGGGAAAGCCCTGAGCGGCTCTTGTGCCGTTTGTTGCTTTCGTTTCGCACAAGACAGCCCGTCTCCGAACATCGGGACGGGCTTTGTTTTGCTCGGAAACACAATCGGGCGGTGCTCAGCCTCGCCAGAAACCCTTCGTAAAGAGGATGAAGACCGTGAAGAGTTCGAGTCGACCGATGAGCATCAGAAACGTGCAGATCCAGAACTGCAACGTCGTCAATCCCGCGTAGTTGCCCGCGGGGCCGAGCGCGCCCATGGCCTGACCGAGGTTGCTGATGCAGGCGATGGTGGCGGAGAACGATTCCAGCATGGGCATGCCCGAAAAGACGAGGAGCAGAACACCCGTGCAGACGGAAATCACCCAAAGGAGCAGATACGCGAGCACCGCCGAGGCCACCTGGTCGTTGAGGCGGGTTTCGCCGATGGTGAGAGGAAAAGACGCCTTCGGGTGGAGAAGTAGCAGAAATTCGCGCTTCGTCTGCTTGATGAGAATCAGGAGACGGATCATCTTGATGCCGCCCCCGGTCGAGCCCGCGCACGTGGCGAAAATCGAGCTGAGGAGCATGACGAGCGGAATGACGGTCGGCCAGAGCGCGTAGTTGTCGCTTGCAAAACCGGTGGTTGACGCCATGGAGACGACCGCAAACGCAGCTTTGACGAACGCGGTGAAGTTGTCCTCGTAGTACCCGACCTCAAGGAGCAACAGCGTGGCAAAGAGCGTCAGGACGGAGACGACGCCGATCCAACCGAGAACTTCGGGATCCCGCCAGTAAAGGCGCAGATCGCGTTTGTGCCAGGCAGCGAAGTGCAGAGAGAAGTTGCATCCGCACACGATCATGAAGACGACGGTGACGAGGTCCACCGCGTTGCTCTCGAAGTATGCGAAGCTCGAATCATGCGCGCCGATGCCCGAAAGACTCACGGTGGTCATCATGTGCAGGACCGCATCGTCCCAAGACATGCCTGCGAAGTGGAAGGCGACGGTCAGGGCGACGGAAATCCCGAAATAGATGATGTAGAGCGCCTGCGCCGTATCGGCGATGCGGGGTGTCAGTTTGCTTTCCTTCAAGGGACCGCTGGTTTCCGCCTTCAGGATTTGCGCGCCGCCGACGCCGAGCAACGGGAGAATGGCTACGGACAGCACGATGAGCCCCATACCGCCCAACCACGAGAGAAAGCAACGCAAACCGTTGATGGAAAGCGGCAGGTCGTCAAGCCCCGTCATCATCGTCGCCCCCGTCGTCGTGAGACACGACATCATCTCGAAGTACGCCGCGGAGAAGGTGTACTGCGGGAGCTCCAAGAGAAGCGGGATGGTGGCAAAAAGCGGTACGACCGTCCAGGTGAGCGTCACGAGCAGGAATCCGTGTCGGGCGCTCAGCTCCTGGCGGTAACCGCGGGTGGCGAGGGTGAGCAAAGCCCCGGTTCCAGTCGTGACGGCAAGGGCCGTCAGAAACGCGGCATCCGCACCGTCGGCCTGAGCGACGCTCACCAGATACGGGATGAGCATCGTCAGGCCGTAGCCGACGAGAACGGGTCCGAGCGCGTGGAGCACTGGAAGGAGTAGGTACCGGAAGGCGTTTGGCATGGGGGACCTTTAGAAGAAGCCCACGTCGACGGCGAAGAGACGTTCGATTTTCGGAATGAGTCGCTTCGAGGCGACGAACACGACGACGTGGTCTTCGGCTTCGATGACCACGTCGGGTTTGCCCATCAGCACGACGGCGTCTTCGCCCTCTCCCCGAATCACGGCGCCGATGTTCGCGCCTTCGGGCAGGGCGAGATCGCGGATGGGGCGCCCCACCACGCGGGAGCTGCGGCGGTTGCCGTGCGCGACGATTTCCAGCGCCTCGGCCACGCCGTGTCGCAGGCTGTAGGCGGCGGTCACGTCACCACGGCGAACGTGTTTGATGAGTTCCCCGAGGGCGGCCTGCGAGGGTGAGAGGGTGATGTCGATTTGCGAGCCCTGCATGAGGTCGCCGTACACCTTGCGGTTGACGAGTGCGATGGTGCGTTGGGCGCCGAGCTTTTTGGCGAGCATCGCGCTCAACACGTTATCGCCGTCGTCTTCGGAGAGCGCGATGAAGAGGTCGCACGTTTCGACGCCGGCGTCGGAGAGCACTTCTTCGTCGGTGTAGTCGCCCTCGATAACGATGACCGAGGAGCGCAGTTGTCCGGCGAGCAGTTCCACCTTCGAGCGGTCTTTCTCGAGGATGCGGATGCTGAGCTCCGTGCGACGATCGGCGTCTTCGCTTGAGGTCAGACGCCGGGCAAGGGCCAGGCACATCGAGGCGTTGCCTGCAAGGAGAATGTTGCGTACCGGCGGCTCGTGGCGGCGGATTTCCGAAAGCACGAGTCGGGCGTTGCGCGCGTCGCACAGACAGATAACTTCGTCGCCAGCCTCGATGACAGTGTTTTTGTCGACGTCGAGACGGCGGTTGCGACGGAATATCGAGATGATGCGGGCTTCCACGTGCGGCAGGTGCGTCTCGAGGTCCGCGACCCGTCGGCCGACGAGCGGACTTCCGGCTTTGGCGCGTACGGCGATGAGGGCGGCGAGGCCTTCTCCGAATTCCAATACCTGGTTGGCTTCCGGAAAGTCGATCAGCTTCACGAGATAACTTGTCACGGCCTGCTCGGGCCAAATCACGGCCGTAGCTTCGAAACCCTCTTCGCCGAGAATGCGGGGGAAGTTGCGCAGTTCGCTGTTTCGGACACGTGCAATGCGAGTCGGAATATTGAAAAGACGGGCCGCGAGCAGGCTGACGACAAGATTAGTTTCGTCGTTCGACGTCACGGCGATCAGCATGTCCGTGTCGTCGGCCCCCGCGTCCCGGAGGACCTGAGGACTCGAGGCCTCGCCGACGATGCCTCGCAGGTCGAACCGGGATTGCAGATATGCGATGTGTTCGGGATTGCGGTCGACGATGGTGATGTCGTTGGCTTCGGATACGAGGCTTTCGGCAACGGAAATGCCGATCCGGCCCGCTCCGACGATGAGAATTTTCATAAGTCAGACGAAGGGCGATCAGGGACGCTTCGGTTTGAAGGGCGCGCGGATGGCGGGCAGCGGCGAGGGAAGACGTCCGGGGATGCGGAAATCGTCGAGTTCGACGCCGGCCGCCTTCATCTTGCGGTAGAGGTGCGTGCGCTCGATGCCCGAATGGCGTGCAAGACGTGCCATCGAGAGATTCTGATACTGAAGCGTCGTTTCGAAGTACGCGCGTTCGACGGCGTGGATCACGTCCCGGAAAGGAAGATTGAAGTCGAGCTTCAGGTTGTATTCGGGCAACTGAAAGACGGGCAGAATCGCACCCGAGGGCGGGAGTCCGTCGTCGTCGCCGTCGCGGTTCGCGCGGGTGAGCGACTTTTGATATTCAAGCCGCTGCCACTGCTCCAACACGCGATCGACCGTGTTGAGCAGATTCTTCAGGGAAATGGGTTTTTCAAGGAAGTCCATCGCCCCGTAGCGCACGGCCTGCATGGCCGAATCGATCGTACCGTGGCCGGACATCATGATCACGGGACACGTGAGCAGATTGTGCGCGCGCCATTCGCGCAACAGCGTGATGCCGTCCGTATCGGGCATCCAGATGTCGAGCAAGATGAGGGAGTACTTGCGCTCGCGAATACACCGGCGCGCTTCCTCGGCGTTGGCGGCTGTGGTGATGGTGTACCCGGAGTCCATCAGAATCTCCGCAAGCACGTTGCGGATGCCGACCTCATCGTCTACAACAAGAATATCTGCCATTTAATCGGTTCTCTGCGTGTCAGAAACGGGGGATGTCCGGGTTGCGGATGAAAAAATCGGGAATCGAATGTCGACCTGGGCACCGAGAATGAGGTAGCCCGTGCGGTCCGTTCGGTTGGAGAGCTCGATCGACGCGTGATGCTCGTCGAGAATTTTCTTCACCATCGGAAGGCCCAACCCCGTGCCCGTCTCCTTGGTGGTCACGTAGGGCTCGAATGCTTTGGCGAGGATTTTCGAGCTGAACCCCGTGCCATTATCGCGGAATATCAGGTGGACGGTGGAGGGGCCGTTGGGTGAGGCATCCGAGCGGGTGCGGATTTCAATTTCGGCTTCCGCGCCGGCGGCATCGATGCTGTTGGAAATCAGGTTGTGAATAACCTGTCGCAGCTGCGAGGCGTCCGCCCGAATGGCGGGCAATGCCGGATCGAGCCGAAGCGTCAGTTCGGTTCCAGCCTGGTGGTAGAGGGACGCTGCGTCCGTGAGGAACGCGTTGAGGTCGAGCGGCACGAGGTTGGCGCTCGGCAGGCGCGCATACTCCCGGAAGTCGTTCACCATCTGCTTGAGCGCGTCGACCTGCGTCGTGATCGTGGCGATCGCGCGGTGAAGCAGATCCACGTCGGCCTGATCGTCCAGACGGTTTTCCAACTTCATTTCCAGCCGTTCGGCGGCCAGACGGATGGGGGTCAGGGGATTTTTGATTTCGTGCGCGAGGCGTCGGGCTACTTCGCCCCACGCGGTGGCACGTTGCGCTTCGATCAGCTGACTGACGTCGTCGAGTACCAACACCGTCCCCATGTGGGCGCCGAGCGGCATGTTGGAGGTTTTGATGTAGAGCGGAACGACACGGTCGGGACGCTGCAACTCGAATTCGACGCGCATGTTGGTATCGGTGGCAAGGTGCCGCATCTTGGTCAGCGCTTCGACGAGCCGGGGTTCCGTCGTTTCGAGCGTCGTGCCGATCGCGCAGACCTCGTCGCCGAGAATGCGTCGTGCGGCGGCGTTGGCCGTCACGATGGTGTGGGTGCGATCGATGACCATCACGCCCGAGGAGATGTTGCCGAGCACTCGCTCGAGGTAGGCCTGTGCCTGCTGGGCCTCGCGTCGTTGCTCGTCGATGTCTCGGCGGGTCTCGGCGACCTCGCGGATCATCTGGTTGAAGGATTGCGTGAGGACGTTGATTTCATTGCTTCCGGTGAATTCCCGGATGGGCGAGAAATTGCCGTCGGCCACGCGTCGGGTGCCTTCTTCGAGTTGCAGGACGGGTTCCGCGGCCTTTCGGGCGAACGTGATCGCGGCCGCGATGGCGCCGAACACGGCCAGAAGGAGCGTAAGAAAGAGCGTTCCGGTGTAGATCGACTGAAGCGACGCGCGCGAGAGTACGAGCGTTTGGTAGTCGCGGTAGCCTGCCAGGAGTTCCGACGCGTTTTGAGCCGTTTCGTTGTCGACGGGCTGAATGATCTGGAGGTAGAGTTGTTGCGCGCCCGCCGCATTGCGGGGCGATCGCATCGCGGCGAGTCCGCGGGGAGCAACGGGAAGCGACGCTTCCGACGTCGTCTCGTCGGTGCGGGGATTGAGCGGAAGGATGACCCGAATTGAAAGCGAGTCCGTTCGCAGGGTTTCGGCCTTGTCGGAGACGTCGCCGTCGATCACGCTGTAGATGCCCGTTGAGCGAACGACCTGCATCTGTTGGGCCGTCGGCAGATCGGGCAGCATCACGTTGATGCGCGAGCCTGCCGCAGCCACCGCCGTGCCGTCGCCGAGAAAGACGAGCGCCTCAAGGCTTTGATGTCCTTCAAGAAGCCGCATCAGATCCTGCATGATGAGGCTCGTCGGCGTGTTGGCGAGTAGCCCCGCCATGTGGCGTGCCGTAAGTTCCGTTTGTTTTTGTTGCTGTTGCAGAATGCCTCGGGTGATGGTGACGCCCGACTCGAGTGCGCGCTCGACGCGCACGTCGAACCATGAGTCAATCGATCGCGAGATGAAGACGTTCGAGACGAGGAAAATGACGAGAGCGGGTACGACGGCCAGAGCAGCCGTGGCGCCCGCGAGGCGCACCGTCATGTTGGCGCCGAAACGCCGCCGCCGAAAGCGCTGCCAGAGCTGAACCAGCATGGCCACGACGATCGCAAAGAGCAATACGGCCACCACGCGGTTGATGACGATTAGGAGCGGAAACCAGCGTTCGAAGAGTCGCGAGTCGGAGCTCGTGGCGGCCAGGCCGAAGAGCGAAATGGCGGCCAGGGCGAGCGAAGCGGTGAGGGCGTAGCGATACCAGTGCGGCATGAGGCCCTCATTCGCCGTCGTTAGTGACGGACGGGTCAATACGAAGCGTCGTCCAGTCGCTTTCCACTGACCATTCAATCGAATCGTCGGTGGTCACCTGCATGGGTTTGGGTAGCTTCGTCGTGTCCAGATGGAATCGAACCTGCGCCGTGAAGCTACGGCTGTCGCCGATCGTGTCCGAAGGCGCCACGCGCCATCGACGAATGTTTTTGACGAGCGGCAGTGCTTGTTCCAGCGAGTCGAAGTTGAGCGAGAGCCCGCTGTAGCCCACGCGATACCGGCGCGTGAGCGGGTCGAACGAGAGACGAACGAGGAAGGTCTCGTCCGCGACCGTCTTGTCAAGCCAATACCAACGCGACGAGGTAAGACGGAATTCGTGCGCGAAGTAGAGCGCAATCCCGCGGTGTAGCACGTCGAGCAACGGTGCGGGCAGGTCGAATTCGTAGTGCGCGGCAACGAACAAACCAGGCCGCTCGCCTGGTTCGTCGCGGGTGATTTCCGCCCCCATGAAGGTGGCCTGCACGGCGAGGACACACGTCGACCAGGCCGCCGTCCCGAGAATGAGGATGGCGAGCGCGGTCCGGCGGAAGCAACGGGTGTGCGGACGGGTCATGGGGGCGCGTACCGTCAGAAGCGGTGGTCGGTTTTTCGGAAAAGGGCGTAGAAGAAACCGTCGTGAACGGCGGGCAACTTCGGATCGGTTTCGGGCCGATCCTCGTCGGTCGGCAACAGCGTCATCATACCTTCAAGCCCTTCGCCGAGCGGAACGAGCGAAGCGTCCGGGGCGGCCTCGAGAAATTTCGCGATCTGTTCGACGCCTTCTTCGGGGAAGATCGAGCATGTGCAAAAGAGCAGGTGACCGCCCGGTTTGACGACGGGCCAAAGCGCCTTGAAGAGCATACGCTGCGTCTTGGCCAGTGCCTTGGGGTCGCCCGGACGACGGTTCCAGGGAACGTCGGGCTGACGACGCACCACGCCCGAGGCGGTGCAGGGGGCGTCGAGCAACACGGCATCGAAGGCCTTACCCGACCACCAAGCGCCGAGGTCGGAGGCGTCCGCCACGAGAACCTCGGCGCTCAGGCCGAGTCGATCTAGATTGTCCTCGATGCGGCGGGCGCGTTCGGGGTCGATTTCGAGAGCCGTGACCGAGCAACGGTGCTTTTCGAGCAGATGTGCGGTTTTTCCGCCCGGAGCTGCACAGGCGTCGAGCACGGTGTCTCCATCTGAGACGGGCAGAAAGTGGGCCGCCAACTGCGTGCCCGCATCCTGCACGGAAACAACGCCCTCTGCAAAGCCCGGAATCGCTTCGACGGGACAGGGCTTGAGGAGTCGGACGGCGTCGAGACCGAGCGCGCGCGCAGGAACCCCTTCGGTTTCGAGACGCTTCATGTAAGCTTCAACATTGGTCTTCAGGGTGTTGACGCGAATCGTCAGGGGCGGGTGACGCAGTCCCGTTTCGAGAATGGCCTCGGCTTCGGGGCCGTAGACGGACTCCATGCGCTTGATCCACCAGAGCGGAGCGTTGAAGCGTACTTCGGGCGAAGCGCAAACGCGTGCAAGTAGGCGATCGGTTTCGCGAAGGTAGCGCCGCAACACGGCGTTGACCAGACCCGCGAAGCGCTCTGTGGAGCGGTGCGAACGCACGGCTTCGACCGCCTGATTGACGACCGTGAACCCGGCCCATTCGCCCGAGAGAAGTGCGGCAAGCGACACCTCGAGGAGCGAGCTTACGGGTTCCTTGGGGGCGTGCTCAAGAAGTTCCGCAAGCAGCGCCTTCGTCGTCGCGGTTCGACGTGTGGCGCCGTAAAGAAGCGCAAGCAACGTGCCGCGCCCGCCTTCGGGTAGGTTCTTCGAGCCTGCGGCCACGGCGCTCACTAGCGATACGCCCTCTTCTTTCATGAGACGGCGGCCGAGAGCGGCGGCCGAAAGAACCGCGGAAAGCGGAATGGCGTCCCGGGTTTTGCGGGGTTTGCGTTGGGAAAGATCGGCCGACACGGTTAAAGCACCTCACCGACAGTGAAATCCACGCCTTGCAAAACGGCGGAGGCGGTCATGCGGGGCTTGCCGGGTTTCTGGAGCACCGTCATGCGAAGCGCACCAGAGCCGCAGGCGACCGTCAGGGCGTCGTCGGTCGAAAGCACAGTACCGGCCGGAGCGTCGCCTGCCGTGCATTCGGCTTCCCAGACTTTGATGGCGAGACCCGCGTGCTCAAACTGCATACCCGGGAACGGCGTGAAAGCGCGCAAACGGCGTGCGAGCACTTCGGCGGGTTCTTCCCAGTTGATGCGGCTTTCGGGTTTGAGGAGCTTCTCGGCATAGGTCACCCCTTCGTCGGGCTGGACTTCCCAGTCGAGTTCGTTCGGGGTCTCGAGTGCTTCGACGAGGAGTCGGGCGCCGAGGCGGGCTAGACGTTCGGTCAGGGTGCTCGTCGTGTCGTCGTTGGCGATCGGGGTCGTCACCTTGCGGATCATCGGACCGGTATCAAGCCCGAGCTCCATCTTCATGAGCGTAACGCCCGTCTCGGCGTCGCCTGCTTCGATTGCGCGCGAAATCGGTGCGGCGCCGCGCCAACGCGGCAGGAGGCTGGCGTGGATGTTCAGGGCTTTGATGTCGCCCTTTTTCCCGATGCCGCGGGCACAGTCGAGCACCGCCTGCGGGAGGATGAGACCGTAGGCCGCAACGACGAGCAGATCGGCGTCGACCGCTTTCAGTTCTGCGTGCATGGCGGCGGCGCCTTCGGGGTCGCGCTTGAGGCTCAGCGTCAGGGGCGTTTCGACCCGAATGCCGTGCGACTCGGCCAGGACGCGTACGGGGGAGGGCGTCAGTTTCATCCCGCGGCCGCTCGGGCGGTCGGGCTGCGTGAGAACAAGCGGGATCTCGTGCCCGGCCTCAATGAGTTGCTTCAGGGCTTCGGCGGCGAAGTCCGGCGTGCCGGCGAATATGATTTTCATCGAAAAAATCCTCAAGGGGTTTGTGTGTTCGATCCCATCTCCCGCCGTGTCGCATTCCGCGCTTCGGGGACGGTACGAATCCCACTATTATCGTACGGCGGGGCGGATGTCCGACCCAATTGGGGCCGTCCGAAGAAACGTTGCCGACCGTACGGTGGGCCGGGGTTCCACGCGCAAAAGAAAAAAGGAGAAAGCGAGATGCCGGTTTTTCAGATCCACGGATTGGATTACGCGTACGGTCGTTGGGGAGAGCCCGACGCACCCGCCGTGTTCCTCATCCAGGGGTTGGGTATGCCGAAAGAAGCTTGGCCCCGACCGCTTGTTGAAACGCTCGTCGCCCGCGGCTATCAGGTGATTGCGCCTGACAACCGGGATGCGGGGGCGTCGAGCCGCATGACGGATTGGCACGTCACGGGCGCAGACGTTGCCCGCGCGATCGGCCGCGCGCTGTTGCGCCGCCCCGTAGTGGGCGAGTACGCGCTCGAAGACATGGCACTCGACGCATTGCGGCTTCTCGACGAACTCGGCATTCGCCGCGCGCACGTCGCCGGCGTGTCGATGGGTGGAATGATCGCGCAGACGCTCGCCGTGCAAAGCCCCAATCGTGTCGCAACGCTCACATCGATTTCCTCCGCGAGCGGCAACCCCCGAACCGGGCTCGGGAAGTTTGGAACCATTTGGTCGATTCTGAGGCCCCGCGGCAAAACGCCCCGCGAGCAGATTCTCAAAACACTTCGGGTGCTTTCGGGGCCTGCGTATCCAGTTACCGAGGACGAATTGAACCGCTACCTCGAACAACTGCCGAATTTCGATCGGGATCTTTCCGCGGTTTTTCGTCAGGTGGTGGCGCTCCTCTCCAGCGGGGACCGCTCCGAACAACTCCGACGGATCCGCGCTCCCACGCTCGTCGTTCACGGGACGGCCGATCCGCTCCTGCCTTTTTCGGCCGGGCGTGAAACGGCCGAGCTCATTCCCGGCGCCGAACTTTGGGCGGTGGAGGGGATGGGGCACCAGCTCCCGTGGACTTTCATGGAGACGCTCGGCGCGCGCATGGCGGCCTTCATGAACCGGTACCCGGTGTGAGGGCGCCTCTGGGAGCTCAGCGTTCCTCGGCTTCGTCCTGCGCCTTCCTTTTGTCGTTGAGACGAAGCTTGCGCAGCTTCTGGCAGGCGCGGTCCTTCTTGAGGCGGCTCAGGTGGTCGATGAAGACCACACCGTCGAGGTGATCGATCTCGTGCTGAACGCAAACGGCGAGAATGCCTTCCGCCTCGAATTCGACGGGGTTACCGTCGAGATCCTGAGCGCGTACGCGGACGTGATCGGGGCGCTTGACGTGCTCGTACAATCCCTTGAGGGAGAGGCATCCCTCCTCGTAGTCCTTCAGCGTGTCGCTGTGCTCAACGATGCTCGGGTTGACGAGAACTTTGAGGCCCGACTTGTCTTCCGACACGTCGATGACGACGATGCGCTTGAGTACGCCCACCTGATTGGCGGCGAGACCGACGCCCGGAGCCGCGTACATGGTTTCCGTCATGTCGGCGGCGAGTTGCTGGAGCTCCTCGTTGAATTCCGTCACGGGTTCGGCGCGGCTCGAAAGAGCGACGTTCGGATACTGGACGATCGGCAAAACGGCCATGACAAGCCTCCAACACGGTTGCCTTTGCAGGGCGACTCGTGCTTAAGTGTGAGTGAACGAACAAAGTTGCGCGACGGCGCGTCGCGCCGTGCGAAACTGGCAATTATAGGGCGGAGCGCCGTAAGAAATTCTCCGACGGACGGTTTTCGCGTGTGTCGCGGGGAAATGTGAGGCAGGTGATGGATACAAACGAGCAGCGGGCGTGGTTGCGTCTGGCGCGTGCGCGGCGCTTGAGCGCCGCGGCGGCGGTGCGACTTTTGCGGGATGCGGAGCTGCCCGAAGCGGTTTTCGCGTTGGACTATGCGACCGTAGCCAAGCGGGAAGGCGCCGAGGTCGCGGACGAAGTGCGCCGTCTCGGGCGGGGCGCTGAAGACGAGAGCGTCGATCGGGCGCTCGCGTGGTTGGAGCGGCACGACGACGCGTTTCTGTTGCCTTTTACGAGTGTGCTCTATCCTCAGGGGCTGTTACAAAGCGACCGTCCGCCGATCATGCTTTTCGCGCGCGGTAACGCGGGGCTTCTCGGACGCAAGACCGTGGCCGTGATCGGTTCGGAGCACGTCGATGCCGAAAGTATTGCAACGGGAGTCGAACTCGGGACGGCGCTCGTGCGGCGCAACGTCGCTTTGCTTGAGCGTACCGCGACGCCGCTCGAATTGAGCGTCGCACGAGCGGCGCCTTCGGGTACGATACTTGTTCTTGCTACCGGACCCGATCGAGTGTACCCGGCGATGGCCCTCGATGAGCAACGCTCGGTGCTTGCTTCGGGAGGGTTGTTGCTTGCCGAAGCGTTTCCCGAGGAGGGCGTAACGCCCGAGCGGCTTGAGCGCCGAGACGCGGTTTACGTCGCGGCGGCCGATGCCGTGCTACTGGTTGCCGCGGAGACGAGTTCGTCCGAAATGCGCCTTGTGCGCACGGCCGGCGAGATGGGTCGGAGTGTTTTTGCCGTCCCCGGGAGTATTCATTCGCCCTACTCGAAGGGGCCTCATCGGCTGATTCGCAACGGCGCTACACTCGCGGAATCTGCCGAAGATGTACTCGGCGACCTCAAAAATCTTGCATAATGCGGCCTTCGCCGATCTTGGTTCCCGTCTACGCTGGTGTACAGGGCGACGAACACTTCCATTTCCGACTTGGATCATCATGGGCCAAACACTGGTTATTGCCGAAAAACCCTCGGTTGCGAGCGATATCGCAAAAGCGCTCGGCGGTTTTAAGAAAGACGGAGATTTTTGGGTGAGCGATACCATGCTCATCGGATCGGCCGTCGGTCATCTCCTGGAGCTCGCCGCTCCCGAAGAGTACGACGTCAAGCGCGGCCGCTGGTCGTTCGCCAATCTTCCGGTTATTCCGCCGCATTTCGACCTGCGACCGATCAAAAAGTCGGTGACGAAATTCGAGACGTTGGCGCGAAAGATGCGTAGCCGCGCCGTCACCGACATCATCAACGCATGCGACGCGGGACGTGAAGGCGAACTGATCTTCCGTTACATCATGCAGGCCGCGAGCTGCAAGAAGCCCGTGCGTCGTCTGTGGTTGCAGTCGATGACGGCCGCGGCGATTCGCAAGGCCTTTGAGACGCTTCGTACCGACGAAGAGATGAAGCCTCTTGAAGCAGCCGCCCGTAGCCGCTCGGAGGCGGACTGGCTGGTTGGCATCAACGGCACGCGTGCGCTTACCGCGTTCAATTCCAAGGACGGCGGCTTTTTCCTGACGACGGTCGGGCGCGTGCAAACACCGACACTCGCGATCGTCGTCGCGCGCGAAGAGGAAATCCATCACTTCGTCTCAAAGCCCTACTGGACCGTCAAGGCGGTCTTCGGTGCCGCGGCGGGCGAGTACGAAAGTCTCTGGCAGGACGCCAAGTTCGTCAAAACAAAGGGTCAGGCGCCGGAACTCAAAGCTGAACGCCTCTGGAGCGAAGCCGAAGCGCTTCGCATCGTCGAACGCTGCCGCGGGCAGTCGGGGATCGTGACGGAAACGAAAAAGCGCTCGACCTCAATGTCGCCCGCGCTCTTTGATCTGACGAGCTTGCAACGCGAAGCGAACAGTAGTTTCGGCTTCCCCGCCCGAATGACGCTTGCGATCGCGCAGCGCCTCTATGAACGCCACAAGGTGCTTACCTATCCGCGTACAGACGCCCGCGCGCTGCCCGAAGACTATATCCCGACCGTGTATGAGACGCTCGAACACCTCAAGCGCCTGAGCGACTATGCGAAGTTCGCGGGCACGATCGTGACGAATCGCTGGGTGAAGCAGGACAAGCGCGTCTTCGATAACACGAAGATCAGCGACCACTTCGCCATCATTCCTACCGGGGAGCTTCCTAAGGAACTTGACGAAACCGAACAGAAGATCTACGACCTCGTCGTGCGGCGTTTCATCTCGGTCTTTTATCCTGCGGCGGAATTTGACGTGACAACGCGTACGACGACCGTCGGCGAAGACCGCTTCGTGACCGAGGGGAAAGTACTCGTGACGCCGGGCTGGATGGAGGTCGCCGGTCGTGGCGGCAAGACGCAGAGCGACCTCTGTCCGGTGACGGACGGCGAGAGCGTGCGCACAACCGACATCAATGCCAAGCAGGACGCGACCCGTCCGCCCGCTCGTTACACCGACGCGACGCTTCTCTCCGCAATGGAAGCCGCGGGCAAGAAGCTCGAGACGGGCGAATTGCGCAACGCGATGGCCGAAAAGGGTCTCGGTACCCCGGCTACGCGTGCTCAGACGATCGAAGGTCTGATCGAGCAGAAGTATTTGCGTCGCGACGGACGTGACCTTATCCCCAATGCGAAAGCCTTCCAGCTGATGCAGCTCGTGCGCGGACTGCACATCGACGAACTCACGCAACCCAAGCTTACGGCCGAATGGGAACGCAAGCTCGCTCAGATCGAAAGCGGCGTCGTGTCGCGCGACGATTTCATGGATGAAATTCGTCGTATGACGGAAACGATCGTTTCCGCGGCCAAGCAGTACGAGGGCGACAGCGTTCCGATCGTCAACCCGATTCACTTCCGCAATCGCTGCCCGGCCTGCGGCGGCGAGATCGTAGAAAACTACAAGCGCTTCGCGTGTACGGGCGAGGGGTGCGGCTTTTCGCTGCCCAAGCACCCGTCGGGTCGGGCGTTCGAGCCCGAAGAGGTTGAAGAGCTTCTCGCCACGCACCACGTCGGTCCGCTTTCAGGTTTCATCAGCAAGCGGGGTTTCCCCTTTGAGGGCGAGGTGATTTTGGCCAAGGATCCGGAAACAGGCGAATGGGGTATGCGCTTCGATTTCGAGGATCGCCCCGAAGTAACCGAAGAGGAAATCGCCGCCGCGCCGCAGATCGCTACCTGTCCGCTTTGCCAAGGTCGCGTCATCGAGTTCGGCGACTACTATGTGTGCGAACACGCGCTCGCCGGAGATAAAAAACGTTGCGTGATGCGCTCCGGCAAGGTCATTTTGCAGCGTCCGATTTCGTGCGCCGAAATCGTCGCGCTCTGCGAAACCAAGCGTACGCCGTTGCTCGAAGGGTTCGTGTCGAAGCGCACCAACCGCCCCTTCAGCGCGTATCTCGTCCTCGACAAGACGAAGGGCGTGATGTTCGAATTCGAAAAGCGCGAGAAAACGTCGAAGACCGCCAAGAGCGCCGATGGCGAAGCGGTGACGGAAAATGAGGCGTCGGAAGAGGTCTCCAAGACGACGGCGAAGCGCACCAAGGCTTCGGGAACGACGAAAACCGAGACGAAAAAGACAGCGACGCGTACCCGCAAGACGGCGACCGCGAAGAAAAAAGCCGAGCCGACTGAAGCCTGAGGCGAGGAACGTTCGCATGAAAAAAAACCGGAGCGAAACACTCCGGTTTTTTTGCGGGAAGCGCTCGGGCGCGCACCGTCGAAAGCCTTGTCAGAGCGTCGTTTCCGAGGCATCGGACGCGGACGTTTTACTTTTCGTGCGGGTGACTAGCACCTGGTCGATCTTGTTGTTGTCGACGTCAAGTACTTCGAACGTGTATTCGCCGCATACCACCTTGTCGGTGCGCTTCGGAATTTTGCGCAGCATGTACATCATGAAGCCTGCCACCGTTTCATAGGCGGAGTCTTCGGGTAGCTCGTCGATGCCGAGCGCGTGTTCGATATCGTCGATGGGCGTGGCGCCGTCGACGAGCCACGTGTCATCGTCGCGCTGAATGATCTGCAACTCGTCGGTCGTCGTCACGAGGTCGCCCATGACGGTCGACATGACGTCGTTGATCGTAATGATGCCGACGACGAGCGCATACTCGTTGAGAATGACGGCAAAGTCGGCGTGCGTGCGCTGGAAGACGTCAAGTACCTCGGAGAGCGTGAGCGAGTCCGGAATGAACTGGCAGGGCTGAACGAGGCCGCCCTCCTGGAAGCAGATCGGCTTTTCGTCAAGCACGAGTCTCAGTAGGTGCTTCGAGTCGACGAACCCGACGACGTGGTCGAGATCCTTGTCGCAGACAAGGAAGCGGTTGTAGGGAACGGTCGCGATTTTGGCGCGGATGCTCGCTTCGGTTTCGTCGGTCGTGAAGTAGACGATATTCTCGCGCGGCGTCATGGCCGACGGCACGAGACGGCTTTCAAGTTCAAAGACGTTCTGAATGACGGCTTCTTCCTGCGGGGCGATGACGCCTGCCGCGGCGCCCGCACCGACGCTCGCGAGAATGTCCTCGGACGTGATCGTTTCTTGACGCTTCGTGGGCAAGCCGAGCGAGCGGATGCAGGCATCCGAAAGGCGCTCAAGAACGAAAACGATCGGGCGCAACACCTTGATGACGATCCGCATGGGACGCACAACGCGCATGGCGACCACTTCGGGGCGCGCGATGGCGAGACGCTTGGGTAGCAGGTCTGCAAAGATGACAAAAAGGGTCGTGGCGAGCAGGAAGGAAAGCACGAATCCCACGTGGGGCAGGTTGACGGCCGGAATGATCGGCTCGAGACACCACATGAAGAAGGGGGAAAACGCTGCATCCCCCACGATACCGCCCAAAAGAGCGATGGCGTTCACCATGACCTGAAGGGCCGAGAAGAATTGTCCGGGGTGCTCCTGGAGTTCGAGCACCAGATCCGCGCGTCGGTCGCCGTCCTCGGAGAGCGCTTGAAGCCGGGTCTTGGTGGCCGCGGCGAGCGAGATTTCCGCCGCCGAAAAGAAGGCACTGAGGATGACCAGGCAGAAAAGCGCCATGACCTGAGGGTAGGAAGACATAAAACGACCGTCTTTTTGTTATGAAGCCGTCAGTTTATCATAGGAAGAGCTAACATGTTGTTTTATGGGTTGTTTTTGCCTTCCGGGGCGGATGTTCCGGAGGTCTCCGGGGTGCAAAACGTAACATTTTGTCCGACGGTGGCCGCACGAAAGGCGGTACGACGGATCGTCGGGTTACACTCGTGGAACTCCGTCGTTCGCTTGCCGGATGCGGGGGGCGCGTTCCCCGGATGCTCGGAAATCAGCCGGAGGATGCGGCAGAACACTCACAGGCCAAAACGAAAGAAACAAAGGACACACAATGAACGCGAAGATCACCGCCCTGGTTGCGGCTGCCGTATCCACTCTTGCCGCTCCCGCTTTCGCGGGCTCCACGCTTGACGCGATCAAGGCCCGAGGCCACCTGCTCTGCGGCGTCAATACGGCGGCTCCGGGTTTCTCGAGTGCCGACAGCCAGGGCAACTGGAAGGGTCTTGACGTGAACATCTGCCGGGCCGTTGCGGCTGCCGTTCTGGGCGATGCGAACAAGGTGAAGTACGTTCCACTCAGCTCGCCGCAACGCTTCACGGCGCTTCAGTCGGGTGAAATCGACATGCTCGCTCGCAACACGACCTGGAACATGACGCGCGATGCGAGCCAGGGGTCCGTTTTCGTCGCAGTTTCCTACTACGACGGTCAGGGCTTCATGGTCCCGAAGGAGTTGAACATCAAGGGCGCGAAGGAACTCGACGGTGCCACGATCTGCGTGCAGTCGGGCACCTCGTCCGAAAAGACGCTCTCGGACTACTTCAACTCCCACAAGATGAGCTACAAGACGGTTGTTTTCGATACGACCGAAGCCACGCAGAGCGCGTTCCTCTCGGGTCGTTGCGACGTCTATACGACGGATATGTCCGACCTCGCGGGCATCCGTACGGTCGCGCAGGATCCTTCGAAGTATGAAATCCTCCCGACCATGATCAGCAAGGAACCCCTCGGCCCGGCGGTTCGTCGTGGCGACGACGAATTTTTCCAGATCGTGCGTTGGTCGTTCGCCGCGTTCCTCGGTGCCGAAGAACTCGGCGTGACGAAGGCCAACGTCGACGAACTGCGCAAGAGTTCCTCGAATCCCGACGTGCAACGTCTTCTCGGTACGGGCGAAGACATGGGCCGCATGCTCGGCCTCGACAAGGACTGGTCGTACCGCATCGTCAAGCAGGTCGGCAACTACGGCGAATCCTGGAACGAGTTCTTCGGTCCGAAGTCGGCGCTCAATCTGCCGCGCGGTCTCAACAAGCTCTGGACGGAAGGCGGCTTGATGTACGCCATGCCGATCCGCTGAGCGTGACGGACTGTTGCTGACTCGACTTCTTTGTCCGAGAGGCCCCAAGGCGACAGGCCGTGGGGCCTCTTCCTCGTTTCTGAAAAACAATCATGCTATTCCGAGACCGAATGTGGAGCGTGCCGGGCGACGAGGCCTGGAGGCGTCGCGAAAAGACGCGAAAACGCAAGGAGTATACGCTTCAGGCCGTATTGGTTCTGTTGCTAGTGTCGGTGTTGGCTTCGCTTTCACTCAACGTGGCGGAAAATCTCGAAGCCAAGAACATCCGTAGCGGTTTTGATTTTCTCTTCGGCCCCGCGGGCTTTGACATCGGAGAAAAACTCATCGCGTTTCAAAGCTCGGACGCGCTTTGGAAAGCGTTTCTGAACGGCCTCTTCAACACATTGCGGGTGTCGTGCTGGGCGATTCTCTCGGCGACCGTTCTCGGCGTCGTCGTGGGCGCCATGCGGATCTCCCGTCATCCGATGTTGCGTTTTCTCGGTGCGGCTCATGTTGAGGCGTACCGTAACGTGCCGTTGCTCGTACTGCTCCTGGCGATCTACCTCGTCGTGACGGAGTTGCTCCCGGGGGTGCGTCAGGCCTGGCACGTCGGCAACTGGATTTATCTCTCGAAGACGGGCCTTCTCTACGCCGCTCCTCTGATGGGGTTCAAGGCGGTGCTCTGCGGTCTCGGCGTCGGCCTGCTCGGTGCCTGGGCGGGTTACAAGACGGCTCTGCGGCGAACGACGGGGCTCTTTGCGGGTCTCATCGGCCTGGCGGCCTTTGCCGTTACGTACGCGCTCGTTTGGGTGCTCTGCGGCGTCGTCGGCGGTTGGGACGTGCCCGTGGCCACGCGCTTTTCCATGCGCGGCGGCTCGCAGCTCACGCCCGAATTTCTGACGATCTGGCTCGGGCTCACGATGTTCACGTCCGCCGCCATTGCCGAAATCGTTCGTGCGGGCGTGCAGGCGGTGCGTCCCGGGCAGTGGCATGCGGCGTACGCGCTCGGTCTGACGCGCGGCCAAACCGTGAGCTACGTGGTGTTCCCGCAGGCCATGCGTCTGGCGATTCCGCCCCTGGCCAGCCAGTACATGAACCTCACGAAAAATTCGTCTCTGGCGGTCATGGTGGGGTATCCCGACATCGTCAACATCGGCAACACGGCCATCAACGTGAGCGCTCAAGCGCTTGAGGTGATCGCCATCATCATGGCCGTCTATCTCACGATCAATTTGGTGATCGCGATGATCATGAATGCTGTCAACGCCGTCATCATGAGGGCTCCGCAATGAGTGAGGTTACGCATCTCGAAGGAACGGGACGAGCCGGCGCTCTCGCCCTTGTTCGCAGTCGTTGGTTTTATTCTCCGCTCGCCTCGCTGTTGACGATCGGCGTGGGTGCCGTCGTCGCGTTGGTCGTCTGGAAACTCGCGGCCTGGGGGCTCTGGAACGCCGTCTGGACGCCCGATCCGCAAGCCTGCCGAGAGGCTTCCGGCGCATGCTGGGGGTTCGTCGCCGAGAAGTGGCGCCTGATTCTCTTCGGGCGCTACCCGCACGAATTGCAGTGGCGACCCGCTGCCGCAACGGCAGGCATTGTCGTCATGCTCGTCGTTACCGCGATTCCGGCACTCTGGAACCGCCGGGGCGTCGTGTGGCTCCTTCTTGGTTGGGTCGCGGCGTTTTTCGCCTTCTTCGCGCTGATGCTCGGCGGGATTTTCGATCTTTCGCCCATCTCCACGGACATGTGGGGCGGGTTGCCCCTTACGGTCGTTCTCACTCTCGTCGGGATGACCGCATCGGCTCCGCTCGGTATTCTCCTCGCGCTCGGTCGCCGCAGCCGCATGCCGATCGTCTCTGCTCTTTCGACGGGCTACATTGAGCTTGTGCGCGGGGTCCCGCTCATTACGGTCCTCTTTGTGGCAACCTTCGTATTCCCGTTGGTGATGCCCGCGGATCTCGGCATTCCCGCCTTCTGGCGCGTGGCCGTCGGGATCACGCTCTTTCAGGCGGCCTATATGGCGGAAACCGTCCGAGGCGGTCTGCAAACGGTGCCCGCCGGGCAAATGAACGCCGCGGAGTCGCTCGGGCTCACCCGCCGGCAGGCCTATCTCTACGTGGTCCTGCCCCAGGCACTCGTGGCCGTCATCCCGGCCTTCGTCAACAGTCTTCTCTCGTGCTTCATGGACACGTCGCTCGTCACCATCGTTTCGATGTACGACTTGACGGGTAGTCTGAGGTTGGCGCTCGGGGATGCGATCTGGCGTGCGTTCTTCGTCGAAGGGTACGTTTTTATCGCGCTCATTTACTTTGTCTCGAGCTTCTTGATCTCGCGTTACAGCCAGTGGCTTGAGGGCTATCTCACAAAATCGAAAACCCGGTCCGGCGTTCCGGGTTGAGGAGGAAAGATGCGCTTTTTCGAACACATCATTCGTATCGGCGGCCCCGGAATCGACCGCGCGGGCGTCGGAGAAGAATTGCTCGAGTACGCCCGGCATCCGGAGCGTTACGTCCCCGGTCTCTCGAAGACGACGATCGACGAGGAATCGGTCGACGGCAACCGTACGACACTGCGCCGCACGACCTGCTTCGGCACGGACTATGTTTTCCGGGAAACGGTGACGATCGATCACAACGAGGCGCTCGAAGTCGCCACGGCTGCCGGAAGCAATCATCCCGCTTCCCGCCATATCGTTCGCATCGAAGAGCCCGAAGCCGGGGCGCTTTTCCTTCGGTTCATTTATGACCAGGACACGACTGCCGAGGCGGATCCCCGGATCGATTCGCTCCGACGCGACGCGTATGCGGCCAAGGACCAGGACGTGGTCGCCCGCATGCTCGAACGTCTGATCGCCCGCATCGGCCGCTGAGCGTGAAGGACGGACCATGGAACAACTGACGACGCGTACGGTTTCCCTGATCGCGGATGAAATACTGTGCCGCCCTGATCAGGTCGTTGCGGCCGCCGCTTTGCTCGACGAGGGCAAAAGCGTTCCGTTTGTCGCCCGTTACCGCAAGGAAGCGACGGGCGGGCTGACCGACGCGCAGTTGCGTACGCTCGAAGAGCGTTTGTTGTATCTGCGCGAACTCGACGAACGCCGCGCTGCGGTGACGGCGACGATCGAAGCGCAGGGAAAGCTCACCGACGAGCTGAAGCGCGACCTTGAGGCCGCTCAAACCAAGCAGGCGCTCGAAGATCTCTATGCCCCCTTTCGTTCGAAGCGACGCACGCGCGCGGCCGTGGCTCGCGAGGCCGGGCTCGAACCTTTGGCCGACCGCATCCTTGAGACGCGCGCGGATCCCGAAGGGGCGGCCGCCGACTTTGTGTCGGCGGAAAAGGGTGTTGCGGGCGTTGCCGAGGCGCTTTCGGGGGCTCGGGACATTCTCGCGGAGCGTTTTGCGCTCCAACCAGAAGTTCGTCAGGCACTGCGCGACCTTTACACGCGTCGCGGCGAAGTCGTCGCACGTGTGCGCGAAGGCAAGGAGGTCGAAGGAGAAAAGTACGCCGACTACTTCGACTTTCGGGAGCGACTCGCGGATCTTCCCTCGCATCGCGCGCTCGCGCTTTTGCGCGGGCGGCGCGACGACTACCTGGACCTTGCACTCGAACTTCCGGCCGAAGAGGAGGGCCTCTCGCCTCATCCGGCCGAGGCGCTCGTTGCGCGCTTTTACGGCATCTCCGACAACACCGTTCACTCCGCGGACGTGTGGCTTCTCGGTGTTTGTCGCTGGGCCTGGCGCGTGAAGATGCGTACGAGTCTTCAGACGGAGTTGCTCGAAGCCCTGCGCGAACGCGCCGAAGAGACCGCCATCGGTATCTTCGGCCACAACCTGCGGGATCTGCTTCTCGCCGCTCCGGCCGGACATCGCGTCACGGTGGGACTCGACCCGGGGTTCCGCACCGGGGTCAAGATGGCCGTGGTGGACGAAACGGGGAAGGTCGTGCATCACGACGTTTTGCAGTTTCATGCCGCGGGTGCTGGTGCCGCCGCAGCGGCCCGCGCCAAACTGGCGGACGTTTTGAAGCGTTATCGTTCGGAGTTCGTCGCGATCGGCAACGGCACCGCCAGCCGCGAAACGGTCGAAGCGGTGGGCGAGGTGCTGGCCGGAGAACCGTCGATTTCGGCACGTCGCGTGGTCGTGAGCGAAGCGGGCGCGTCGGTGTACTCCGCGTCGGAACTTGCGGAAAAGGAATTGCCCGGGCTCGACGTCAGCTATCGGGGTGCGGTTTCCATCGCCCGTCGACTGCAGGATCCTTTGGCCGAACTCGTCAAGATCGACCCGAAAGCGATCGGGGTCGGCCAGTATCAGCACGACGTCGATGCGGGCAAACTGGAGCGGCGTCTGGATGCCGTAGTCGAAGACTGCGTGAATTTCGTCGGCGTCGACGTCAATACGGCGAGCGTCGAGTTGCTCGCGCGCGCGGCGGGGCTCAGCCGTAGCGTGGCTCGGGAAATCGTCACGTTCCGTGAAACGCACGGGCTCTTTGCGAACCGCAACGATCTGAAACGCGTTCCATTGCTCGGTGCTGTACGGTTCGAGCAGTGCGCGGGATTCCTGCGCATTTCGGACGGGACGAACCCCTTGGATCGCACGGGTGTGCATCCGGAAGCCTACCCGGTGGTCGAACGCCTGGTGGCGGCAAGCGGCGTCAGGACGATCGACGAACTGATGGGAAACGTCGAAAAGTTGAAGGCCCTGCGCGCACGGGACTTCGTCGACGATCGGTTCGGTCTTCCGACCGTGCTCGACATCCTCAAGGAGTTGGAGAAGCCCGGGCGCGATCCGCGAGCCGTCTTCACGGCGCCCGTCTACGACGACTCCATCCGAACGATGGAGGATCTCAAGCCCGGCATGGAGCTCGAGGGAACGGTCACGAACGTCGCCGCCTTCGGTGCGTTCGTCGATCTGGGCGTGCACGAGAACGGGCTTGTCCACATCTCGGATCTGGCCGACACCTTCGTGAAGGATCCCCGTGACGTCGTTCGCGTCGGGATGGTCGTGAAGGTGCATGTGCTTGACGTCGACCTGAAGCGTCGTCGTATCGCGCTTACGATGCGCACGCGCCCGAAGGGCGAGTCGGGAGTTCGCCGGTCCTCGACGGGGCGTCGGGAGGAAGCGCCCCGTGCCCGAACGCAAACGGCGCTCGGCGCGGCGTTCGCAGCGCTCAAAAAGCGCTGACGACACAAGAAACCCCCGCGGGTCCTTTCGGACTGCGGGGGTTCGTAGTTGCAGGGCGTCGTATCAGACGCCCCTCGGACGAGCTTAGAGGGCGTTTTCAGGCCTTCTTTTCGTCGAGCGGAACTTCGGGTTCTTCGGACTTTTCACCCGCCTGCATGATGGCGTTGAGGATGATCGCGCCGAAGGTTGCGGTACCGATCCCGCCGAGGATGAAGCCGCCGATGTTCAGCGTGAAGTCGCCTCCGCCGAGAATCAACGTGACGGCCGCGACGATCAGATTACGGCTGTTGCCGAAGTCGACGTGGTTGACCACCCAAACGCGGGCACCCGCCACGGCGATGAGACCGAACACGACGATCGACGTGCCGCCGAGCAACGGCTGGGGAATCGTCTGAATCACGGCGCCGAACTTCGGTGAAAAGCCGAGGATGATGGCCAGAAGGGCGGCGACCGGGAAGATGAGCGTCGAGTAGACGCGCGTGGCGGCCATCACGCCGATGTTTTCCCCGTACGTCGTCACGCCCGTACCGCCCACGGAGCCCGAAATCATCGTGGCGATGCCGTCGCCGAGGAAGGCGCGGCCCATGTAGGGGTCAAGGTTGCGTCCCGTCATGGCGGTGACGGCCTTGACGTGACCGAGGTTTTCACCGACGAGAATAATCACGACGGGCACGATGAGGGAGACGGCCGACATCGAGAATTCCGGCGCAGTCAGCGTGGGAAGACCGAACCAGGCAGCGTCGGCAATCTTTTGGAAGTCGATTGGCGTGCCGAGCCCCATGCCGTTCGTGAGCACTGCGTAGATGGCGTACGCAATGGCAAGCCCCACCAGAATCAGAAGCTTCTGCACGAGCCCGCGCGTGTAGACGGCCACGCCGCCCACGCAGATGACGGTCATGAGGGCGATGAGCGCGTCAAAGGTCGTCGGACCGACGCTCTTCACGGCCGTGGGGGCGAGATTGAGACCGATGACGGCCACGACCGCACCCGTCACGACGGGCGGCATCAGGCGTTCGATCCACCTTACGCCCGTCGACATGACGATGAGGCCCACCAGAGCATACACGGCACCGCAGGCGATAATGCCCCCGAGGGCGACGCCGATGTTGGGGTTGGGACCGGAGCCTGCCACATAGCCCGTCGCCGCAATGACGACGCCGATGAATGCAAACGAGGAGCCCAGATAGCTCGGCACGTGCCCGCCCACCAAAACAAAAAAAATGAGCGTCCCGATGCCGCTCATCAAAACCGCAAGATTAGGGTCAAACCCCATAAGAAGCGGTGCCAATACCGTGGAGCCGAACATGGCCACGACGTGCTGAACACCCATCGCGAACGTCTGCCCGGCGGGCAGGCGTTCGTCGGGGGCGATTATGCCTTCGGTCTTCAATTGCCAATTGGGAAAGTAGCTCATGGAAAGATCTCTGAGGGTGGTGGACTCCGCTGAAGCGGGGTCGCGATGAACAAACCGATCCATTGTAGTCGTCCGTCGAAACAAAGCGCCACGAAGCGAAGTCCCCTCCGAGTACGAGCGCGCGCGGACCGTCCACAAACGACGAGGTCGTACGGGGTCGGTGTTAAAATGTCGGCCCTTTCGACACGACTCCGTTGCCTTCTCTGCACGGAGCGGCTCTTATCCACAGGTACTTTCATGACGAGTCCCAATCCGGCGCTCGTGCGCGACGTCGAAGAACGCCGCACCTTCGCCATCATCTCCCATCCTGACGCCGGTAAAACGACGCTCACGGAAAAGCTCCTGCTCTTCGGCGGTGCCATTCAGATGGCGGGCGCCGTCAAGGGGCGCAAAGCGTCCCGACATGCCACGTCGGACTGGATGGAAGTGGAAAAGCAACGCGGGATTTCCGTGACGAGTTCGGTCATGCAGTTCCGCTACGCAAACCACGTGATCAACCTGCTCGACACTCCGGGGCACGAAGACTTTTCCGAGGATACGTACCGCGTGCTGACAGCCGTCGACGCGGCCGTCATGGTGATCGACGCCGCCAAGGGCGTCGAAGCTCAGACGATCAAACTGCTTGAAGTCTGCCGTCTTCGCAAGACCCCCATCATCACGTTCATCAACAAGCTCGACCGCGAAGTGCGCGATCCGCTCGATCTGCTCGGCGAAATCGAAAACGTGTTGAAGTTGCAGTGCGTTCCGATCACGTGGCCGATCGGCATGGGAAAGACCTTCCGCGGCGTTTTCTCGCTGCTCAAGGACCGGCTCGTGCGCTTTACGGCGGGCGAAGAACGTCTGACCGAAGAGCGCGAGACGATTGCCGGGCTCGACAATCCCGAGCTCGACCGGCTCTTCCCGATGGAAATGCCCTACGTGCGCGAATCGATCGAACTCGTGCAGGGTGCGACCGAACCGTTCAGCTTGGAGAAGTTCCTCGCCGGCGAACAGAGTCCCGTCTTTTTCGGCTCCGGGGTGAACAATTTCGGCGTTCAGGACGTACTCGACGCGCTCGTTGATTGGGCTCCGTCGCCGCAGCCGCGCGACGGCGGCGCGCGCATGGTGGAACCCACCGAAGAGCCTTTCTCGGGGTTCGTCTTCAAAATCCAAGCGAACATGGACCCGCGCCACCGCGACCGCATCGCCTTTTTCCGCGTGTGCTCCGGGCGCTACCAGCAGGGGATGAAGGTGTTCCACGTGCGCGAAGGGCGCGAGATGAAGATCGCCAACGCCCTTACCTTCATGGCCCAGGACCGCGTGGTCATGACGGATGCCGTGGCGGGAGACATCATCGGGATCTACAACCACGGTCAGTTGCATATCGGCGACACGCTCACGGGCGGGGAACGTCTCGGCTTTACGGGGATTCCGAATTTCGCTCCGGAGCTTTTCCGCGGTGCGCGTAGCAAGGACCCCTTCAAGGCGAAGCAGCTCCAGAAGGGCTTGCAGGAACTCGGCGAAGAGGGGGCCATTCAGGTCTTCACCAACGACCTCGGTCACATTTTGCTCGGTGCCGTCGGTCAGCTGCAGTTCGAGATCGTGGCCCAGCGACTTGCCACCGAGTACAAGGTCGACGCCATCTACGAAGGTACCGACGTCTCGACGGCGCGTTGGCTCTCGTTCCCCGATGACAAGACGAAGCGCGACTTCGAAGCCGAACAGGCGGCGCGCCTCGCGACTGACGTCAACGGCAACGTCGTCTATTTGGCCACATCGATCTACAACCTAGAGACTACGATGAAGCACTGGCCTCAGGTGACGTTCCACACAACGCGTGAAATGAGCCAGAAGTTCGATTGATCTTCGGGGCGTTTCCGAGAAACAAAAAAAGGGTGCGGAGAATTCCGCCCCTTTTTTTCAGGCGTTCGCTTGAGCCGTCAGGCGATTCGGCTCGCCCAACGGCGGGAGGAACCGAGCAGGTTGAGCCCGAGCGTGCGTCCCGTCATTTCAACGATGTTGCGCTCGACGAGCACATTCGATTCGGGGCCGACTTCGGTGCCCGCTTTGTTGTCATAGAGCTGATAGGAAGCACGTGTCGTTTGCGGTGTGATATTCGGCATGATGACGTTGCAACCGTGACGAATGCCCCGAACCCGACCGTTGGGCTCCAAGGTTTCGAGCGCGGTGGCGGCTGCAATGTTGATGTCGGGCATGACGAGGCGGGTCGTGCTGATCATGTTAAGGGAGAGTTGCATGAGTGGGCGCTTCTCCATCATGCCGAGCGCGGTCATGTCCGCGCCGTTGCTCGTGATGTAGGGGCCCATGCCGATCATGTCGGCGTCCATCTCGCCGAACGTGCGGATGTCGCGCATGAGGTCTTCGAGCGTTTGTCCGGGCAGACCGATCATGACGCCCGTACCCACCTGGTAGCCCGCGCGACGCAGGTCGCGCAACGCCTGATAGCGGTGTTCGAGGATCTTTTCGTGTTTGCCCGGCGTCGAGTGCAGATCCGCAAAAAGCCGAGGGTTGCTCGACTCGATGCGAAGGAGGTAACGCAGCCCCGTCGGATTGCCGCTCGCTTCGGCCCATTCCTTGTAGACCTCGTATGTCTGTTCTCCGAGACTCAGCGTGACGCCGAGACCCGTGGGCAGCTCGTCGCAGACCGTTTCCTTGTGAATGCGCTCCAGGAGTCGGGAGATCCAGCGAACCCACTTCGGGTCGCGGCGTTCGCCCGCCTGAATGGCGATCGAGCCGTAGCCCTCTTGGAGCGCGTGCAGGGCGCAGGCGACAATGCTCTCTTCCGTGAGCGTGTAGCGCTCGACGGTGTGATTGTCCTTGCGAATGCCGCAGTAGCGGCAGTTGGCCGTGCAGATGTTGCTTACCTCGATGAGACCGCGCAGGTAGACGTTGTTGCCCGTCTTTTCGGTCGTCACGTCGAAGGCGCGCCGACGCAACGCTTCGCATTCGTCGGGATCCGTCAGTCCGAGGAGGCGAACGATGTCGTCGTCCGAGAATTCAGTCTGCGCGAGCAGTTCGGACAGGGGCTTTGTGGGCGTTGCAGTCATGCGGTTTTCTCCGTAAGAGCGGCACGATAGCGGGAGAGGGCTTCGGGGTGGCAAGAGAGCACCCGCTCGAGTACGCCCTGAAGGTAGCAGATGGTGAGGCCGTAATTCGTCATGGGAACGCCTTGTTCCTTCGATGTGCGAAGACGGGCGAGCATGTGGCGGCGCGTGACGACGCAACCGCCGCACTGAATGAGAACGGCATAGGGGGTCAGATCTTCGGGGAAATCTTTGCCGACGGCAACCTCGATGACGAGGTCTTTGCCGGTCTTCTCACGGAGCCAGCGTGGAATTTTCACGCGCCCGATGTCGTCCTTTTGCGGATGGTGACTGCATGTCTCGCAAATCAGTACGCGGTCGCCGTCCTTGAGGCGGGCGAGTGCCGCGGCGCCTTCGGCGAGTTCCTCGAGATCGCTCTTCGAGTAGGCCATTTGAATGGAGAAGGTCGTAAGCGGGATCGTGTCGGGGCTCTGTCGCGCGACCGACTCGACGACCTGCGAGTCCGTCATGATGAATTTGGGCGGACGCTTCAGCTCGTCGAGCATTTCGGCGACGCGGTTTTCCTGCACGACGAGGCACTTGGCGCCGGCGTCGAGCAGTTCGCGCACGGCCTGCACCTGCGGCAGAATCAGGCGGCCCTTGGGGGCTCCGGTGTCGATCGGCGTCACGAGCATGACGGTGTCACCCGCCTGCGCGAGTTCGCCCACGAGGGGACGATCGGGTTCGGTACGCTCGGAGACGAGCCGCACGAGCGCGGCGCGCAACGCTTCGACGCCTTCGCCCGTACGTGCGTTCGTTTCTACGACGGGAACTCCGAGGGCTTGCGCGGCACGACGTTCTTCGTCCGTCACGGGACGCAGGTCGGTCTTATTGAGAACCAGAACGGCGGGAGTGCCGAGCTCGCGCGCTTTGGCGAGCAGAGTGCTTTCGGAGGGCGATAGGGTGCGTTCGGACGTTACGACGATCGCGACGTCCACCCAGTCGAGTACGGCAAGCGAACGGCGCACGCGGGCTTGGCCGAGCTCGCCCGTGTCGTCGATCCCTGCCGTGTCGATGAAGACGACGGGACCGATTGGCGCGAGTTCGCAGGCCTTCTCCACGGGGTCCGTCGTGGTTCCGGCCACGTCCGACACGATGGAAATCCTCTGCCCGGTGAGGGCGTTTGCCAGAGAGCTTTTTCCGGCATTGCGGTTGCCGAAAAGGCCGAAGTGAAGCCGAAGTCCTTTGGGCGTGGACAGCACGGTGCGTCTCCTCAAAATGCTGTGAAAACAAAGGGGCCGGACAGCTGTCCGGCCCCTTGAGAACTACTTCGCGGCGCCAAGACCGAGAAGGAGCTTATAGCACAAACCCGAGGTTACTTTTCGATGTTCGTACGGATCACGTCGCGTTCGAACCAAACGGGAGCGTGGTGTTCGGCGGCTTCGACCGAGATCGTCCCCGGGCCGAGGCGCCAGATGCCCTTGAAGTGTTCCATCGAGAGCAGAGCGAGCGGGATGTGCGCGCAGACAACGAGCACGGAGACGATGATGGAGCCCCAAACGTGGAAGTAGAACATCCACATGTAGACCATCTTGCCGAGGAGCGGGGCACCGAGCCAGAGGAGCCAGCCCGTCACGGCGAGAGCGGCGATCATGCCCATGAAGAGCAGGTACGAGGCCTTCTGACCGCCGTTGTAGCGACCCTGCGGCGGAACCGTTTCCGGACCGAACGGGATCTTAAAGAAGCGGCGGGGATAGTTGCCGAAGTTGCGGAACCAGTAGATGGTGTTGCGGTCCCATTCCAGGCAGGCGCGCAGGATGAGCGCGAAGCGGTCCGGAGCGATCACGATGAACCCGAGCAGGTTGAACGTGAAGACGGCGCCGAGGATGAGATGCCAGAGCATCGTGAGTTCCGCGGCTTCGTCGGACGGGTTGCAGAAATAGACGTACACGCCCGTGAAGAGCAGGGCAAACCACGTGATGGCGTTCAGCGTGTGGAACACCTTATCCGGGGCATGGAAGCGAAGGATGCGTTCGTTAGCATTAGCCATGGTTGGCCTCCGTCATAGCCAGCGTGGAACGCTGGTAGTAATGGGTGTGCAGAAGTTCGTGCATCGTGTGGTCCACGGGCTTCGTGCCGAGGTCCTTGTAGACCGACATGACGACTTCGTTCTGGTGAGAGCTCGTGAGACCCATGGCCTGGCAGAGCTTGTCGTCCTGGTACAGGCCGGCCTGGCGGGCCTTGATGATGACGCCGCGACGGGCGATCAGGTCGCCGATGGCATAGCCGCAGACGGCCACGGCGCCGACGCACAGGCCGCAGACTTTCAGGAAGCCGCGACGGCCCAGGATGAGGGCGGCGGGGCGCTCGGCGTAATCGTATTTTTCAGACAGCATTTTTCAAATATCCTCGCGTCTCGTAAGTTAGATGCGCAGCGGCAGGGGGGTGGTCGGATGGAGCCAGGCCGTGCCGGAGGGCTGAACAGGCTGACCGCCGCCGTTGACGCAACCGCCCGGGCAGTTCATGACTTCGATGAAGTGGTAACGGTTCTTGTCGACGCGGACGCGGTTGAGAACTTCCTTGAGGCCCTGATTCGCACCGTTGACGACACAGACGCGGACTTCGAAGGTCTTGCCGCCGAGTGCCTTGATGGGCACGGGGATGGTCGCTTCGACGATGGCGTTGTCGTTGCCGCGGACAACCGTGATGTTGCCGTCCTTGAGGTCTTCGCCGGAAAGAGCGAAGTAGGCCGTACGCAGAGCAGCTTCCATCACGCCGCCCGAGCAGCCGAAGATCGTGCCGGCGCCCGAATACACTTCGAGCGGACGGCGTTCGCGGGTCTTCGGTTCGAGCAGGGGATTGATGCCCTTGCGGCGCATGAGTTCGGCGATGTCGCGGGCCGTGAGCGAGGCGTCGATGTCCTGGAAGGAGGGCGTGTCCTTCGGGATGTCCTTGTTGGCGATGAGGTAACGCCAGGCCGTGTTCATTTCAGGACGCGAAGCTTCGAAGATCTTGGCCGTGCAGGGCGTGACGGAGACGAAATAGATCTTACGGGGATCGCACTTGAGGATGTACTTCGCAGCCCAGGTCTTGGCGAGCGTACCGCCCATCTGGAGCGGGGACTTCGCCGTGGAGAGGTGCGGAAGCATGTCGGCGTGATACGTTTCGGCGTTCTTCACCCAGGCCGGGCAGCAGGACGTGAAGTGCGGGAACGGGTGCTTGCCCTGTTCATCGACTTCCGGACCACGTTCGCCGAGGATCCAATACTGGATCTTCTTAACGAATTCCGTGCCTTCTTCGATGATGGTCTGGTCGGCCGTGCTGTTGCAGTCGTAGACCACGAAGCCGAGCTTTTCAAGCGCGTTGACCATCTGTTCGGTCGTGAGCGCACCGGGCTCGCCGCCGAATTCTTCGCAGAGCGAAACGCGAACGGCGGGCGAGGGTTGGGCCACGACCACGCGGTCCTTGTCGGCGAGGACGTGTTCGACTTCGTCGACGAAGCTCATCTGCTCGATCGCGTTGAACGGGCAGGCGATCAGGCACTGACCGCAGTAGAGGCACGCGTCTTCAACGATTTCGTGCTTGGCGCCGAGACCGCCCTTGATGGCGTCGACCGGACAGAACTTGCGGCAGGTGTCGCACCCGACGCAGTTGTCCTTGTTGATGTGGATGATCCCACGCAGTTCGCCCTTGCGAAGATTGCCGTCGAAGGCGGGGCCATTTTCCCCGCGGGCGTTGTCACCCGGGAGGAACGTATGGACCTTGATCGTATCCGTGGACATGGAAAAACTCTCCAGAGTAAGGAAAGCCGGGGAGCCCGTTGCGGCTCGGCGACTTGGCGCATGATCCTACGGCGGACAGTGGGCGCTACAGCGCTCCGGGGTCATCCTTCCGATCGGTTCATGGCACTCAATTTTTGGACGAAGGCGAGTCGCGCCGGTGGAAGAGCCGGGCCGAGACCTTCGGTGAAACACGCGTGCATTTTAAGGGGAAGGCCTCTTCTTCAGGTTCCGAGATTAGACCTAGGGAAGTACCCCTAAAGAGTTATTTCTGTGAATTTCAGAACTGTTTCTAGATGTGTTCTGATTTGGATCAAAGACGGACGGGTTGTTCAGGTTTTATGACCGAAGTGTTTGAGGAAAAAGGAAAAATAGCCGAGCAAATTACTCGGGAATAAAAAAGTTGCACTTGTCCGCGTGTCAACAGAAGATGGAAAAAGGCGGCGTTTCGACGTATGTCGGAGTCGCACAGAAGGAAAGGGTACAAAAAAGAAAAAGCGCGGGTTGTTCCGCGCTCTTCGGACGCAAGATTCGACCGGGCCCGCGGGCTTCGGTCGGGACGTGCGACTTACATGTCGACTTCCTTCAGAGGCGCGCGCAGTTCGGCGCGCACGTTGTCCATACCCGAGTAGAAAGCCTTCATCATGACGAGACCGAGGAACTTTCCGGCATCCGTTACGATGATGTTGTCCGGATCGTTCGGGTCGTCCTTGATGGCTCCCGAGAGCTTGAGGCCGAGCATTTCCTTCATCAGGTAACGGTCGACGTCGACGCCGTGCACCTCGCGGAAGTAGCGGCGCGACAGGCGGTGCGAGAAGAGGCCGAGCATCAGGCGGTACTGCATGATGGCGTGCTTGTCGAACTGGCGGCGGCGCTCAACGCCTGTGTGGCCCGCGGCGATGCGTTCGGCATAGCGGCGCAGGCTGAACGTGTTGACGTAGAGGCTGTCACCGAGGAAGCTGAACGCTCCCGAACCCACGCCGAGGTACTCGTCGTAGTCGACGACGTACTCGTCGAAGCCTTCGTCGTTCGTACGGCCGAAGGTCCAACTCGTGAGGTGGTTGTAGCGGCTGCCGAGCGTGTCGAGAATCACGCGGTACTGATCGGCGAGCTGATTGCCGGCGGCGGCAATGACGTTCTTCACGCTCTTTTTCGTCTGGGACGTCACCATGAGCGGGTAGGTTGTCACCTGACGGGGGTTGAGGCGCGCGATCTTGTCCATGTCCTCGTGGAGCATGTCGAGCGTCTGACCGCGGAAGCCGAACATCATGTCGATGTTGCAGGTGGGGAAGAGCTCCTGGGCGTACTGCAGACGCTCGAAGATCTGTTCCCCGGAGCCGAACTTCTCGTAGCGCTCCGAGAGCTTCAGCAAGTCGTCGTTGAAGCTTTGCACGCCGATGGACATGCGGTCGACGAGTCCCTTCAAATTGCGGAACTGCGGCGTCGTGATGATTTGCGGGTCGGTTTCGCAGGATACTTCGCGGATCGAGGGGAAGAGGGTCTTCGCGTGCTCGATCGTCTTGATGAGCTCGTCCTCAAGAATCGTCGTCGTGCCCCCGCCGATGTACATCGAGTGGAAGTCATAGCCGAGCGCCTTCACGTAGTCCATTTCCTTGCGCAGATTCACGAAGTACTCGCGCGCCTTCCATTCCTTGAAGAGGAAGCGGTGGAACGTGCAGTATGAGCAGAGTGTGTGGCAGAAAGGAATGTGCGCGTAGAGGAGGTACTTGTGACCTTCCTGGGGGGCGGGCGGCGTGTTGAGGATCACGGGATCGCAGTGGAGGTAGCGCTTGATGTAGTAGTCCATCACGCGGTCCGTAATGCCGATCATCCATTCCGGAAGCAATTCGCGGGGTTGCGGCGTATAGCTCGAAGTAGTCATGTGCGGAAGATGTGCATGAAAAGAGAAGGTCCGGGCATTGTACAAAGAGAAAAGGGTGCCGGATCTTAACGGCACCCCCTGTTTTCTCGCGGCCGCGAATCAGCCGTGCGTGGCGTAGAGAGCGGCGATTTCGGCGCGGAATCTTTCGGAGAGCGGTCCGCGCTTGAGTTTGAGCGTGGGTGTGAGTAGACCGTTTTCGATCGTCCAGGGTTCAAGCGTCAGTACCGTCGCACGCGGCAGGGCGTAATTCGGGAAACCGGCAGCTGCCGCTTTAGCACGCTTCAAAACCGTGGTTTTTGCGGCCGGGGCGGTCAGAGCGGCGGGGTCCTCGGGATCGAGCCCGAGCGACTCGGCGAGAGACTTCCACTCGGTCGGATTCAGGACCGTAATGAGCCCGAGGTACGGACGGTTTTCGCCCACGACGTACGCCTGAGCGAAAAGCGGATCGGATTCAATGGCGTTCTCAAGGTCGGCGGGCGGAATCTTCTCGCCCGTCGAGGTGACGATGATTTCCTTGATGCGGCCGCGGATCTTCAGGAGTCCCCGATCGGTGAAACTGCCGACGTCGCCCGTTTTGAGCCAGCCATCCGGCGTGAAGGCGTCGCGCGTGGCCTCATTGCGGTTCCAATAACCCTTCATGATGGAGGGACCGCGCACCTGGATTTCGTCGCCTTCGGCGAGGCGCACTTCCACGTTGCAGAAGGGGCGGCCCACGGTGTCGGGTTGGTTTTCCGCAAGGCAGTTGCCGGCAATGATGGGGCTTGTTTCCGTCATGCCGTAGCCCTGAATGATGGGCAGGCCGAGGCCGCAGAACGTTCGGGCGATTTTGGGGCCGAGCGCCGCCCCGCCCGAGATGGCGATGCGCAACCGTCCGCCGAATTGCGCGAGGAGCGTTTCCCGTACGCGAGGCAGCACGAAAGTGCGTACGAGCGCGTCGAGGAGCCCCGAGCCCGATTCAAGGGGAAGACCGTTTTTGCAGCAGAAATCGCGCCAACCAGTGGCTACGGCAGCTTCGAAAAGTCGCCGCTGCAGGCTCGAAGCCTTGCGTAGCCTCTCTTCGACGCGAGCGTGAATTCGTTCGTAGACGCGGGGCACCGAAATGATGACGTCGGGTTTGACGGTTTTCAGGTCTTCGGCCAGGAGCAGTACGGACCGGTTGTATGCGATCACGCAGCCCGTGGCGAGCGCGAGGTAATAGCCCGCAGTTCTTTCGAACGTGTGCGAGAGCGGCAGAAAGGACAGGAACACGTCGCCGGTTTTCGGTGACACGCACTCGAGCGTGGCTTTGACATTGGCCACGATGTTGGCGTGAGTGAGCATAACGCCTTTCGGGCGGCCGGTCGTTCCCGAGGTGTAGATGATGCCCGCGAGGTCGTCGGGACGGGGCGCGGCGGGGAGCTCCCGATCGGTTTCGCCGAGTGCGAGCCAGGCGCGTCGACCGTAGATACGCACGCCGTTTTCTTCGACGTCCTCGTTTTCTTCGTCCGTCAGAACGACGTAGCGCAGGTGTTCGAGGAGTCGTCCGGCGTCGCGTAGCTGTTCCCAACGCTGACGCTTGTTCGTTACGAGCACCGAGGCTTGGCTATCCTCGGCAATGTAGGCGCTCGCCCCCGGGGTGTCGATCGCATGCAGAGGAACGGGCACGAGTCCGTTTGCAAGCGCCGACTGATCGGCCGCCACGTGATCCGGCCCGTTGGGCATGAGAATCGCAACGCGGCTGCCGCGCTCAAGCCCGAGTGCGGCGAACGCACGTCGCCAGTGCTCGACGAGCGCGCCCGTCTGTGCGTATGTCAAGCTTTTCCAGGCGCCCGTCGCCCGGTCGAAGTACCGCAGTGCTTCCGAGTCGCGGTAGACGGCGACGCTGCGGTTCAGCAACTCGGGCAACGTTTCGAGCCCTTGAAGTTCATTGGATCGACCCATGAGCCGTGTCTCCGAAAGGGGAAGGCGTCCTTGCGGACGCCCTCCGGAAAATAAGCAACAAGAAATCCTACTCCGAAAGCAAGGCGTTCAGAGACCGACGAAAGTCGGATTTTATTCGCCTTGGGCTTCGCGTTGTTTGGCTTCAAGCTCTTCCCAACGGGCAAAACCCGCGGCCATTTCCTCGTCGATGGCTTTCATGCGTTCGGCATCGGCGCGAAGCTCCTCGACGGGAAGACCGTGGTAGTCCGCAGCGCTCATCTTTTCGACGAGCGCGCTCTGTTCGGCTTCGAGGGCTTCGATGCGGGCGGGCAGACTTTCGAGTTCCCGGGTTTCTTTGTAGGAGAGTTTGATCTTCTGCGTGCGCTGACGCGGCTTTGGGGCGGCTTTCTCGGCTTTGGGCGCCTTGTCGCTTCGCGCTTCGTCGGCGGTCTTTGGACGCTGGCGCAACCAGTCTTCGTAGCCGCCCACGTATTCCCGCCAGAGGCCGTTGCCTTCCGGAGTCAACACTTCGGTGACGACGTTGTCGAGGAATCGTCGGTCGTGGCTGACAAGAATGATAGTACCCGGGTAATTGGCCAACGTCTGCTCGAGTACTTCGAGCGAGTCGATATCGAGGTCGTTCGTCGGTTCGTCAAGGACGAGCAAGTTCGCGGGCAGAGCGAAGAGTCGGGCAAGGAGTAGTCGGTTGCGTTCTCCGCCCGAGAGCGAACTCACGGGAACGTTCGCTCGTCGCGGCGGGAAAAGGAAGTCGCCGAGATACGCGACGACGTGTTTCTTTTGTCCGCCGATTTCGATCCACTCGGAGCCTGGCGAAATCGTTTCCGCCACGGTCTTCGTTAGATCGAGCTGCTCGCGCATCTGGTCGAAGTAGGCGATCTTGAGGGAGGTGCCGAGTTTGACGGAGCCCGCATCGGGTTCGAGTTTGCCGAGAATGAGCTTGATCAGCGTACTCTTGCCGACGCCGTTGCGTCCGATCAAACCGAGTCGGTCGCCGCGCATCAGGCGGAAGTTGAGGTCTTTGACGAGCATGCGGCCGCCGAACGACTTGGTGAGTCCTTCGACTTCGGCCACGATTTTTCCGCTTTTCTCGCCCGCATCGATCGAGAGGACGACGCTGCCGGTACGCTCGCGTCGAGCGGCGCGTTCACGGCGCAGCTGCTCCAGGCGTCGCACTCGCCCTTCGTTTCGGGTGCGGCGCGCCTCGATTCCTTTGCGGATCCAAACCTCTTCTTGGGCCCAGAATTTGTCGAAGCGCTGACGCTCAAGCGTCTCGGCGGCGAGCTCTTCTTCTTTCCGGCTTTCGTAGGCGGCGAAGTTCCCCGGGTAGGAGCGCAGAATGCCGCGGTCGAGTTCGATGATGCGGGTGGAAACGTTGTCGAGGAATTGACGGTCGTGGGTGATGACGACCATCGATTTCGACGTGCGCCAACCGGCATTTATCAGGCCTTCGAGGAGCGCGATCGCCTCAAGGTCGAGGTGGTTCGTCGGTTCGTCCAGGAGGAGCAGATCCGGCTCGAGCGCGAAGGCGAGCGCCAGCGCCGCGCGCTTGCGCTGACCGCCCGAGGCCTTGGAGGGGTCGCTTTCGGGGTCGAGTTCGAAGCGCGTCAGGTACTCGTCGAGCTTGGCGGCCAGGCGCCACCCTTCGCGTTCGTCGTCGTGCTCGTGCACGCGACCGCGCAGCATCAGGCTTTCGCGGAAAGTCGGCGCGGCGGGCAGCAGAGGTTCCTGCTCCACGTAGTGGACGGTGAGCCCGTCCTGACGTTGCAGAAGTCCGTCGTCAAGCGCCGTGGTTCCCGCAAGGACCGCAAGGAGCGAACTTTTGCCCGCGCCGTTGCGGCCGATGAGTCCGATGCGTTCGCCCGGTTCTACGGAAAAGGAGGCGCCGTCAAGAAGCGGTAGGTCTCCCCAGGCGAGGTGGCCGTCCGTCAAGGTAATGAGTGCCATGTCGTATCGAAAAAACGTGTCAGTAGGAGATGGGGGTTTCGTCAGCTTCGGAAGCGGCGTCCGTGTCGGTTTCGAACGATGCGGGTGAGACTTCGGTTCCGGTCGTTTCGGGTGCTATCGTCTCGACGGAGGTGCTCGGCATCGGCAACGTCTCGGCCCGATCGATGACGGGAGCGCTTAACGATCCCGATACGGGCGCGGGCACGGCCGGCCGTGCAACGGGCGGGCTCGGTGGCAAGTCTGCGGGAACGTCTTCGGTGCGGATGAGAATCGAGGTCACGGTCGGCCGGCTGGGCGTTTCCACGGTGGTGCCCGCTTCCGGTAGGGGGGCGGGCGCAACGGGAGGCTCGGGCAGGGCGATCTTCGGCATGTCGCCCGGAACGGCGAGCTCCTTGGCGGGTACTTCCACAAGCATGCCCGACTTCACCACGACGGTTCGGGGGACGCGGGCCACGACGGCGGAGACGTCCCGATTGAGCGTGAGCGCGCCCGTTTCGCCGTAATACTGGATGTTGTGACGGTGACTCGCCCACTGTCGAGCCATCTCGTAAGCGTCGACCCCGAGCGCGAAGAGCCGCTTGGCCGAGAGCGAATACGGCATGGCCGTAGCAAAGCGCGCTTCGAACCCTTCGGCGTCGTAGCGCACGAGGAGGGGGCACTCCGTGAAGACGAGATTGTCGAGGTCGTATGCGAGCGCGGTGGCCGAAGAGCTCGTACGCGGGTCGCCCGGGTTGGTGACGGAGCTCGCCCAAATGCGCATGCGTTGCGGAAGGCGGTTGCGAACGAGCCCCGCGGTTTGAGCGTCCATGGCCAGGAGCGCGGACGCAAACGGGGGTTCGGCCGTGGCGACTTTGGCGCGGCGCTCCGATTCGATGGCTCGAATGCGACTTTTCTGTCGGCGGGCGGCTGCGCCGTCCGCCGGCTTCTCGGCGTGCAGGGCGGCGATGCGTTGCTGGAATTCCGCCTCGTCCTCGGCGGAGAGCGAGGGCTCAAGCTGCTTTTGTAGTGCGGGGAGTTCCTCGGTCGAGACGACGAACACTTCGTAATCGACGAGCTTTTCACGCAATACTCGTTCGTAAGCCGAGCAAATGCGTGTTTCCCAGACGCCGTTCGTCGTGAGCAGAGCGATCTTTGGAGCGCTCCCGCGCTCGGTATGCTCGGGCAGTGCCTGCACGGCCAGTCGCGCGATGTATTCCGCTTCGCTTTCCGTGGACATCGACATCATGATGAGGTTTTGAGGCGCCGTCGTGCTTTTTTCGGGTACGGCGTTGAGAGCCACCACGGGAATCGGGAGCGACGTACGCGTGGCCAGCGCATCGACGAGGTCGCGCTGTAGAGGACCGACGACCACGTCCGCTCCCGACATGACGGCGGCGTCGATTTGCTCGTCGACCGAACCGCCAGCCCCGGCGGTCACGGTCAGGATCGTGGCCGGACGGGCGCTCGTCTTGCTTGCCGCCACGAGACCGTTGGCAACGGTCCGGGACGCAGAGAGGAAAGCCGAACCATCGGGCGGGAGCAGGTAGGCAATGGTGAGCGTGCGGCGGTTGTCCACTTCGACGGCGGGAAGGCTCGTTGCCGAAGCGTCGACGAACGTCGCGTCGTTCGGTCTGGTGTTAGGTTGCGGCGTGTCGAATTCCGGAATCGTAGCGGTGGGAGTTCCGACGGGGGCGTCCGAAGAAATTTCGACGACGGCCGGCGGCATCCGAACGTCGAGAGGGGCGGTTTCAGCTCCCGTTGTCAAAACGGGTAAAGTTAGAAGAACACACCCCCACGCATGGTGGGCGGATACGGATGGACGAGACACAACCAAAACCTCGAGTGCTATGTGGTCTGAAAACGCTTTGATCAAACAGGCCGGCCTCCCGGAGCAGGAGCTTCCGGCCGGTGCTTTCTATATCGTGGGTCTGCCGATCGGTAATGTCGGAGACATCACGCTTCGGGCCCTTTGGGTGCTTTCCCACGCGGATGCGGTTGCTGCTGAGGATACAAGAGAAACGCGCAAGTTGCTTGATCGCTTCGGTCTAGACGTGCGGCTCTTGTCGGTGCGGGAGCACAACGAACGGCACGGCGCCGATCAGATCATAGCTTTGCTCGAGCAAGGGAAGCGCGTCGCACTGGTGACCGATGCGGGTACGCCCGCCGTTTCCGATCCGGGCGCCCGCGCCGTGGATGCGGTGCGCAAGGCGGGGTACCGTGTCGTTCCCGTTCCGGGCGCAAGCGCCGTCGTGACGGCGCTTTCGGCGGCGGGTCTTCTCGGACAGGGGTTCACGTTCGCGGGGTTCGTGCCGCCGCAAGCCAAAGCACGGCGCAAGGCGCTTGAGATTCTTGCGGCTCGCCCCGAACCCTTCGTGCTCTACGAGGCGCCGCACCGTATCGTCGATCTCCTGCAGACGCTCGCCGAAACCGTAGAGCCCGAGCGCGGTATCGTCGTGGCTCGCGAGATCACGAAGAAATTCGAAACGTTCGTCAAACTTCGGGGCGACGAACTGAGTGCTTGGGCCCGCGCGCACGAGCCCCGCGGCGAGTACGTCGTGTTGGTCGACGCGCCCGTCATTCGCAACGAGGAATTGAGCGAAGCCGACATGAAGTGGATTCGGGCGCTCGGCGAGGAGTTGCCCGCGTCGCGTTTGGCCGCGGCCGCGGCCAAAGCGACGGGTTTGCCGCGTCAGAAAATCTACGCGCTTCTCGCCAAATCGGAGGACGACGCGTAAGGCGCCCGGGCGGTCGGTGCTCGTCCCCAACACACCAAGGAGAGTCGGATGGTCAAAAACGAATCTTCATCGAGCGACCCTCGGGCCGCCGAAAAGCCGACGGCGTCGCCCCGCGTCGTTCCGCCCTATGAGAACGAGCGGGTCGAGCGTCCCCCTCGCTTTCGTACGACTCGCGATGTCGTCAATTACGTCAAGCGCGAAATGACCTTGCGCGGGTACGCGCGCAAAGAGGACCTGATCGAAGAGATTCTCTCTGGGCAGGCGGGCGTGGACCGGGAGGCCATTTTGCGTTCGTTGCTCCGTAGGGTCGTCAAAGGCAAGACGAAGAAAGATGCCGACGAGGATCAATTGAATCCCGACTGGCGCTCGGGGGCGTACCCGTACGTGAGTCGGATGAAGCGCAAGACCTACGAGGCCGAGAAGTATCGCCTGCAGGTCGAACTTCTGAAGCTTCAGGCCTGGGTTCGGGAAACTGGTCAGAAGGTGGTGGTGATTTTCGAAGGCCGCGATGCGGCGGGCAAAGGCGGAACGATCAAACGCTTCATGGAGCACCTCAACCCCCGTTCGGCGCGGGTTGCGGCGCTCTCCACGCCGACTGAAACCGAACGCGGTCAGTGGTACTTTCAACGCTACGTTCAGCACCTGCCAACCCGGGGCGAGATCGTATTTTTCGACCGCTCGTGGTACAACCGCGCGGGCGTCGAGCGCGTGATGGGCTTTTGCACCGACGAGGAGTACCGGGAATTCATGCGACAGGTTCCCGAGTTCGAACGCAATCTCGTTCGCTCCGATACGTATCTCATCAAATTCTGGTTCTCGGTGAGCCGCGAGGAGCAACGTCGACGCTTTCAGGAGCGGCAGGTTCACCCGTTGAAGCGCTGGAAACTTTCGCCCATCGACCTTGCGTCTCTCGACAAATGGGATGACTACACGCGGGCCAAAGAGGCGATGTTCCTTGCTACCGATACGTCGGAAGCGCCGTGGACGGTGGTGAAGTCCGACGACAAAAAGCGAGCTCGCCTCAATGCCATGCGCTACGTGTTGCACGCGATTCCGTACGCCAACCGCGACCTTGAGGCGGTGGGCAAGGTCGATCCCCTGATCGTCGGGCGTGCGAGCACTATGTTCGAAGCGGCCGAGCCGCACGGAGAGAATCTCTCGTCGGGCGAGAAACCTGCCTGACGGCACGTCGCATGTTTCACGTGAAACACGATTCCGTTGCTCGGGGTACCGGATTGTTGCGTCGGGATCCGCACCAATGCAAAACGCCCTCCGGTCGGAGGGCGTTTCACGTGAAACGTGGCGGCGAAAACCTCAGGGGTCCGAGCGCAACGCGACTTCTCGGGTCTTTGACGAATGGATGTTTCGAACGAGGCTGCCGAGCAGTTCGGAGAGTTCTTCGATCAGATTCGAATTGGAAATCACACCGACAAGCTTGCCGGTTTCGTCGACGATCGGAAGGCGGCGCACGCCGAACTCGCGCATGCGGGCGAGGGCGGTCACCATGCCTTCGTTGGGGGCGGCGGTGACGACGGGAGCCGTCATGATGTCTTTGACCGCAAGCTTTTCGGGATCGAGGCGACGGGCGACGACTTCGATGGCGATGTCGCGGTCGGTGATCATGCCGATCGGTTTTTGGGCTTCGTCGACGACCACGAGGCTACCGACGTGTTCGAGACGCATCTGAGCGGCGCAATCGACGATGTTTTTGTCGGCTTTGATGGTGGCCACCTCATGGACGGCCATGTCGATGACTTTCAGGGAACGGGTGCGCATGGGCGACAACTCTGGTTAAACGAGCCGCCGAGCGGCTCAGTGAAGACGGTAGTTCGATTGTATCCAAATCGACGGGGAGGACGAGCCGCGGCGGCCGATCAGTCGTCCGACTCGTCGTCGGCGCCCAGAGGGGCGAGCGCGTTGAAGTTATAGAGACGCCGGTCCATGAGGTGCGAGGGCGAAACGCGCTGCAGGCTCATGAAAATGTTGTAAATGCGACCGGGGAATTCGCGGTCCCACTCGCGGATGAGCTCCTTCACTTCCTGACGTTTCAGATTTTCCCCCGCGCCGCAAATGCCCTTGCCTGCGAGCGGGTAGGCGCGCGCCTTGGCGAGCTTTTCCGTCTCGTACTCGCGCACGTACGCAAGCGGCCGGATCACGATGTTTTTTCCATCGTCGCTGCGAAGCACGGGTGGCATGGCCTTCATGCGTCCGCCGTAAAAGAGGTTGAGAAGGAGCGTGCCCACGATGTCGTCCATGTGGTGCCCGAGCGCGATCTTGTTGCAACCGCGCTCCTGCGCAACGCGGTAAAGAATGCCGCGACGCAGGCGGGCGCAGAGCGAGCAGACGTTCTTCCCTTCGGGGATCAGACGCTGAATGATCGAATAAGTGTCCTGATCTTCGATGTGATAGGGCACGCCCGTCGAGGCCAGCCACGCGGCGAGCGCTTCGCGGGGAAAGGCGGGGATGTGCTGGTCGACGTTGACGGCTTCGAGTTCGAAGCGAATCGGTGCTCGTTGCTGCAAAACGCGCAGCGTGTCAAGGAGCACGTAACTGTCTTTGCCGCCGCTCATCGCCACCATGACGCGGTCGCCGTCTTCGATCATGTTGAAGTCGGTAATGGCCTGCGCGGTGAGTCGAATCACGCGTTTTTCGAGTTTTTTTTGCGAAAACGAAAGTTGATTGCGCGCGGAAAGCGTCATCTGTTTGACCGGCGTGTCGGTACGAAAGACGGGATCCGAAACGAGCGAGAAATGGATGGGAGTTTCAGGCATACGGGTGTCGGTCGGAGGTGATCAAGAACGGGGATCGGGTCTGCGCCAGACTTCGAGGCCGACCGATTCGACGTCGGCGTAGGCTTCGAGCTTGGCGGAGGCCACCCGAACGAGGAGGATGTCGGGGTGGGTGCAGAGTGCGTCGGCCATGCGGTCGACCAGTGTTTCCTGCAGGTCGATGTGCCCGGAAAGGGCGGTCGTGCGCATTGCGTCAACGATCCAATCGTAGTTGAGGACGTTTTCCAGACGGTCCTGCGTCGGACGCAAAGGCACCCAGACGTCGCAGTCGAGTCGTACTTTCTGAAGGCGGTTTCGCTCGTGCTCGTAGGCGCCGATGGCGCATTGAAGCGTAAGGCCCCGAACGCTGATGCGTCGGGACGTGAAGCGGAGGTCGTCGGGAATCGTTAAGGCAAACACGGTGAAGCGTCCGGCAAAAACGCACATTCTAGCCGCGGGGACGATCGGTACAATGGACGAACTATGCGTTGGTTTCTTGTTCTCTTCGTTCTGTTGCTCGTGCTGCTTTCCTGCATGCCCTTTCTCTCCAAGTTCGGGCTCGGCCGTCTGCCGGGAGACCTGAACTTCACGGTGTTCGGGCGACGCATCGAACTGCCCTTCATGAGCACGATTCTGCTCGCGGCCGCGGCGTTCGTTATCGCCCGTCTCATCTGAGGGCGAGGGACGGGTTACGAGCGTTGAGCTCGTTCGTGCTCAAGATGCTCCGCACACGCGAGGAGCGCTTCGAGTCGAGCCGCGCGAACGGCCCCGGGAATGGCACGGGGTTCGGTCTGAGCTTTAGCAACGGTCCCCGCATCAATCGAGGTCCATGCGCCGAGGAGCTTCGAGAGCTCGCCCGGCGACCACCGGACGGAGCGACCTTCGACCTCCGCGATTCGCGAGTGGAAAAGAAGCAACGCTTCGGCGCGTTCCCGGCGGCGAACGACGTCAATTTTCTCGAAGACCCGAGCCGCGGTTTCGGGAGTGTTCATGCCGAAAAGCGCGTCGCGTTGCGACCAGAAGGTTTGGGCCAGACTCAAAGCGGACGCTGGTGCGCGAACGGATTTCAGAAAGCGCAGTGCCGCATCTCCCGTTTTGGCGCCCGAAGTGAGGGCGAGAAGCCGCAGATCCAACGAAGCTTTGTCGCGGGCGAGTCGCTCCAAAAGCGCTCGTACGGAAGGTGTGAGCGCGATGTCGGCGTAAAGACGCGGCCAAAAGCCGCAGGCTTCAAGTTCGTCGAGCATGCGCAAGGGCGCCGCGGACAAGAGGCCGCGGGAGATTTCCGAGAAAATCCGCTCGGGAACAAGCGCGTCGACTTCACCTGCGTCCACCATACGGCGCATGAGGGCGAGCGTTTCGTCGGCCACGTGAAAGTCGGGAAACCGCGCCGCAAAGCGGGCTGCACGCAGGATGCGAACAGGGTCCTCTTCAAAGGCCGGACTGACGTGCCGAAGTCGCCGGGCTTTCAAGTCTTCAAGCCCACCGTAAGGATCGATCAACCGTCCGTCGTCGTCAAGTGCCATGGCGTTGATCGTCAGATCGCGACGGCGGAGATCCTCTTCCAACGTGACATCGGGGGCTGTATGGAATACGAATCCGTGGTAGCCCGGAGCGGTCTTGCGCTCCGTGCGGGCGAGCGCGTATTCCTCGTGGGTTTGGGGGTGGAGAAACACCGGGAAGTCGTTGCCGACCGGCAGGTAGCCGCGGGCCAGCATCTCTTCTGGCGTAGCTCCGACCACCACCCAGTCGCGGTCGCTCGGAGGTTGGGGGCGGCCCGTGAGATGGGCCAGAAGTCGATCGCGGACACAGCCGCCGACAAGATAGACGTGCATGACGATGGGACCGCACCGAACGGGGCGGCAAACGATAAAGGCATTCAGGGAAGATCCGATCCCGGCGTGGTTCCCGGGTGAACGCGTCCGAGAAACCGCGTGAAGTTCTTGATCGGGCGGGCAGTGCGCATCGAGTAGGTTTGCATGTTCGAGAGGACGTTTTTCACGTAGTCGCGCGTTTCGTAAAAGGGGATCGTCTCGATGAAGACCGCCGCTTCCATGGGCTCGCGCAACGTGCGGCGCCACACGCGGGCGCGGGCGGGTCCCGCGTTGTAGGCGGCGGTGGCGAGCACGTAACTCGAGTCGAACTCGGCGTGCAGCATGCGCAAATAGGCGCTCCCGAGAACGAGATTCATCTCGAGTTCCGTGAGGTTGCCCTGATCGTAATGCGTGATGCCGAGCTTGCGGGCGATCCACTGCGCCGTGAGCGGCATCACCTGCATAAGGCCGCGCGCACCGACCGAAGAACTGACACTCGGGATGAAGCGCGATTCCTGACGGATGAGTCCGTAGACCCAGGCCGCAGGAATTTGTTGCGCCTCGGAAACGCGCTCGATGAGGAGAGCGTGCGGCATCGGGTAGCGCTGTTCGATCGAGACAACCTCTTTGCCCGAGCGTTCGCTCGTATTGATCATGCGGTGGATGAGCAGTTTGCTCTTGGCATATTCAGCGAGCGCGACGTAGTCGGCGCCCTTCAAGTCCCGCATGACCCAATTCCACTCGCGGTGGCCCTCCCGGTAGAGGTCGAGCCGATAGAAGGTGCGAGCGCGCAGGAGTCCCGTTTCGTTTTCCCAGCGGTTCGGATCGGCAAGCACAACGCCTGGTTTCGCCGTGTCGAATGCATAGGGTTTGCCAAGCGCATCGCAGGCGAGTTTGCCGTAAAAACTGATGTTTCCATCGATGCGCTCGAAAAGTTGCCGTGCTTGTGTTTCCTGGCCGCGGGCCCGCAACGCTCGGGCTCGCCAGTAGGTCCAGACATCTTCGTCCTGCATGCTTTTGGGCATGCGCTCGATCAGGCGAGCGAGCGAAAACCAGTTGCCCGCACGAAGCGCGGCTCGGGCGTTCCAGCCGAGGATGGAACGGTAGTTAACGACGAGGAGGGGGCGTTGTGCGAGCGAGGTCCCCGCTTTGGCGTACCAGTCGACTGCTTCGGGGTTGAGAGAGGTCGTACCCTGGTAGCCGATGACGGACCAGAGCAACGAGCGCCAGAAGGCGCCGAGTCGTCGTTCGACGGAGGTCGCACATTGCGCTGCCAAAGCGGGTTGCGCCCTCGCAAGGCGTAGCGTTGCAAAAACGCCGAGTCGGGCGGGGAGTCGTTCGAGCTCGTTCGCGTGGCGGTTGTACCAGGCGACGGGCTGATCGAGGATCGCGGAAAGCGTGTCGATCGGCGCGGGTAGTTCGGGGCGCGGTACGTAACTCAAAACGCGTTTGACCTCGTCCCATTCGCCCTTTTGCAAAAGGAGCACGACGCGGTCCCAGGCCCAGGAGCGGTCCCGGCGAACGATCAGGTCACCGAGCGTCTGATTGGCGGCACGCGTGGCTTGACCGTCCCGATAAAGCGCCTTGGCGTTCTGGAGCGCCTGCCGGTCGGCAGGCGTTTCGAGCAGGCGGTAGTAGGCCCGCCAGGCGGCGATGTCCGGATCGTCCCTGTTCCAGACCAGTCGATCAAAGATATTCTCAAAGAGCGTGCGGTTGATGCGCGACCCCGAGAGGCGCAGATAGTCGGCGGCAGCGCGTTCGCCTACGTACTCGCCTTGGTGGCGCTCGATGAAATCCTGAAAGCGCAGGTTGGGCGTCGCGGCATCGGGTGCGGTCTTGAGTTCGAGTTCGATCGTCCAGAGTTCGAGGTAGCTTTCGAGCGGGTGACCGACGAGGAGATCGGCGTTTTCGTGCAGGGCTGCGAGATCCCCCGTTTGAAAGGCGGCGCGGGCGGCCATGAAGATGCCGTCGGCCGGTTCGGGGGGCGTCGCAAAGAGGGCGACCTCCAGGGGGTCGACGGGGGGCGGCTCGTTGATGAGTTCCGCGGTCACGCGGCCAGCGGCTTCCGCCGCCTGGCCTGCTACGGCACCGGAAGTTTCCGTTTCGGCCGGGCGCCTCGTGTGCGCGAAGGCTTCATCAACCGCGTTGATCACGTCTTTGGGATCGACCTGTGCGGCGGATTCCAGCAGAATGACTTCGTCCTCGGTATCGACCGATTGCAGACTCTGAAGACGTTCGGGCATCGGAACGGCAATGAGGCCGTGGGGGGGCGGGTCGTTCGGCTCCTTCGTCTCAGGGGCGGCGGCCGTCGGTTCGGAGTCGGAAGCTGTACCAGAAACGGCTTCGGCCGCATCCGGCGACGGTGCAGTCGAGGTCGTTGCATCGGTTTTTTCGGGGGTGGCATCGGTCGACGCAACGCCGACGAGCGTCCTCAATTCCACCCATCCTTCGGGCGTTGCCGCGCCGACCGTGCCGGTCGTCGAGCAAAGCCCGGCGATAAGCAAAAGTCGGGTCAGCCGACTCGGGAGGGGAGTGTGGTGCATGTCGTAAAGACGCCGTGCCGTGGGACAATCGAGGAAGGTAGCAACAACTATAACGGAGCCTTGCCGTGGACGAGCGGACAATCGTAACGAAAAAAGACGTGCGAACACGAATGTTGCAAGAGCGTTCCCGACTCGCGCGGGACCCCGATCTTCAAGCGGCTTTCCGGGCGGCGCTCGACGGGTGCTCGGCCAGATTGCCATACGGCGTGTGCGTCGGGGGCTACGTGCCCTTTCGTGGGGAGCCCGACATTTCGGAGAGCCTGTGCGCTCGGGATCATTCCGTGATCCTCGCGCTACCGTACGCCCTTGCCGACGGTCGAATGGTCTATCTGCGACGCGGAAAGGGGAAGCTTGAAAAGGATGCGCTCGGTATACCTGCGCCAATGTTTGAGGGCGGAACCGAAGTCGTCCCTGACGTGCTTTTCGTACCGTGCGTTGCATATTCGACGCTCGGTCACCGATTGGGGTACGGAAAGGGGTGCTTTGATCGGTACCTGGCCGCGTGCGACCCGCGCCCCGTGGCAATCGGTGTTGCCTATTCGGCTCTCGTTGCTGAAGCATCGCTATTCGAAGCGCACGACGAGCGTCTCGACGCGCTTTTGACCGAGAAGGGCCTGCTCGACGTTTCCGGGCGGTTTGCAAAGCTTTGTACCCCGAAGGGCGAAAAAAAGCCGCGGCGAGGTCGCCGCGGCTCAGAAAGGCGGAGAGAGCGCTTCTTTTGATGCGCTTTCCCTCGGAGAGTGCGTCCTCCGACGGGGGAGGACGTTCCGGATCAATAGCGGTAGTTGTCGCTCTTGTAGGGGCCTTCCTTCGGCACGCCGATGTAGGCGGCCTGCTCATCCGTCAGCTCGGAGAGCTGGGCGTTGAAGTTCGTGAGTTGCAGACGCGCGACTTTTTCGTCGAGCTTCTTCGGCAGGACGTAGACGCCGACCGGGTAGGCGTCCGTGCGGCAAAAGAGTTCGATTTGGGCGAGCGTCTGGTTGGCGAACGACGAGCTCATCACGTAGGACGGGTGGCCCGTAGCGCAACCGAGGTTGACGAGGCGGCCTTCGGCAAGAAGGATGATGCGGTTGCCCGAGGGCAGTTCGATGTGGTCGACCTGGGGCTTGATGTTTTCCCAACGATACTGCCGCATCGACGCGACGTCGATTTCGCTGTCGAAGTGGCCGATGTTGCAAACGATCGCTTCGTTCTTCATGGCGACCATATGGTCGTGCGTGATGACGTGCAGGTTGCCCGTCGCCGTCACGAAGATGTCGGCCTTGTCCTTCGCGTAGTCCATCGTGACGACGCGGTAACCTTCCATGGCGGCCTGCAGAGCGCAGATCGGGTCGATTTCGACCACCCAGACCTGAGCGGCGAGACCGCGCAGGGCCTGAGCACAGCCCTTACCCACGTCGCCGTAGCCGACGACGACGGCCACCTTGCCCGCGATCATGACGTCGGTGGCGCGCTTGATGCCGTCGACGAGCGATTCGCGGCAACCGTAGAGGTTGTCGAACTTGGACTTCGTGACGGAATCGTTGACGTTGATGGCGGGAACCTTGAGTTCACCCTTGGCGTGCATCTGATAGAGACGGTGCACCCCGGTTGTGGTTTCTTCCGTGATCCCCTTGATGTGAGCGAGACGCTTGGAGTACCAGTTCGGGTCGACGGCGAGGTGACGTTCGATGGCGGCAAAGAGCGCGGTTTCCTCTTCGTTGCTCGGGGAGGCGATGAGAGAGCGGTCGGTTTCGGCGCGGGTGCCGAGGTGCAGGAGGAGCGTGGCGTCGCCGCCGTCGTCGAGGATCATGTTCGAGAAGCCGTTGTCGGGCCACTCGAAGATGCGGTGGGTGAATTCCCAGTATTCCTCGATCGATTCGCCCTTCTTTGCAAAGACCGGGACGCCGTCTTCGACGATGGCTGCCGCCGCGTGATCCTGGGTGGAGAAGATGTTGCAGCTCGCCCAGCGAACCTCGGCGCCGAGGGCCGTAAGGGTTTCGATGAGGACGGCGGTCTGAATCGTCATGTGCAGGGACCCGGAAATACGGGCGCCCTTGAGGGGCTGGGCTTCGGCAAATTCCTTGCGGATCGCCATGAGGCCGGGCATTTCGACTTCAGCGATCTGGATTTCCTTGCGGCCCCAGGGGGCAAGACCAAGGTCGGTAATGACGTAATCGTGTTGGGCGGTCATCGCGCTCTCCAAACAAAAAACGTTAAGCGCCGTTACTGTCGAACCCGACCGTCCGAGCCTGGCGAAATCTTGTGCTTTCGTCGCAGCGCTTCTCGAGGCGGCGGGAATACGAAGCGGACGCCGATCGGTAAATCGACGTCCGCCGGAAAGGCCGTCATTATAGCGGTCCAAATCCTTGATTTTCCGTTATTCCTCCGTACGCAGGGTCGCAAGCGCCGCCGCCACTTCGTCGGCGCTCACGCCCTCAAGAAGGTGAATCGGTGCGTCGGCAGCAAGCTCGGCCTCGCGCTTGATGCGACCGACCCACGCGCCCGCGTCGCGTCCCGAAGCGAAGGCGTCCGACACGAAGAGGTCGCGCCCGTTCATCGAGAGCTTGAAGTAGAAGTTGCCGTCTTTTTCACGGTACTGCTTGAAGAGCACCTTGGCGGTCTTCGCGCTCTTTACTTCGGCGGCGGGTGCGTCGGCCTGCGTGAAGCTCTTGAGTCCCACGGCTCGCATGAGTTCGGCGAGGAACGGCGTGGCGATCGCGCGGGCCTTGCGGGCGCCTTCCTGAAGAATCTTTTCGATTTCTTCGGGGCGGGACATAAGCTCTTCGTAGCGGGCGCGCATGGGGCCGATTTCGGCGTCGATCTTGTCGGCCAGGCGCTTCTTGGCTTCGCCCCAACCGAGACCCGCACGCAGTTCGGCGCGGAACGCGTCGGATTCTTCCTTCGTCGCGAAAGCGTCGTAAATCACCGTGAGCGAGGTGCTGTCGGGGTCCTTGGGTTCTCCGGGCAGACGGCTGTCCGTCACGATGCGGGAGATCGCTTCGTCGAGCGCTTTGCGGCCGCCTTCGAAGAGCGGAATCACGTTGTTGTAGGACTTGCTCATCTTGCGCCCGTCAAGCCCCGGAAGGACTTCGATCTGCGAGCCGCCCGTGGCCTGAGGCATCGAGAAGAAGGGCTTTTCGGGGGCGGCGTAGAGGAAGTTGAATCGGGTGGCAACGTCGCGCGCCATTTCCAAATGTTGGAGCTGATCGTGTCCGACGGGAACTTCGTCGGCGTTGAACATGAGAATGTCGGCCGCCATCAGAATGGGGTAGCAGAAGAGCCCCATCGAGACGTCCGCATCGGGATCTCGCCCCGCGGCCACCGCCTGATCGACGGCCGCCTTGTAGGCGTGCGCACGATTCATCTGCCCCTTGCCGGTTGAGCAGGTGAGCAGCCAGTTGAGCGTGGGAATTTCCGGAATGTCGCTCTGGCGGTAGAAGACAACGCGCTCGGGATCGAGCCCGGCGGCCAGCCACGTGGCGGCAATCTGCAGACGACTGCGTGCGATGCGGGCCGGATCCTGGCACTTGATGAGCGCGTGGAGGTCGGCCATGAAGAAGAAGCTCTCCGTGTCGGGGTTGCGGCTGTCCCGGATGGCCGGACGAATGGCGCCGACGTAGTTGCCGATGTGAAGAGTGCCGGTCGTATTGATGCCGGTGAGAACGCGCTTTTTCATGTGAAACCTATCTTGGTGGGGCCGAAGGGCCGCGTGTCGTTCGGACGTGAGACTGAAATGATATACCCCGAGCTCTCTTCGGTCGGAACGGGAGTCTGGGGTCTCACGGAACGCGAATGTGAAAAAGGCCGCGCCTCAACGTTGGTCGAGGGCGGCCCGATGGAATTATCGGTGCTTCAGGTCGGTTCAGAGACCGGCGGCGGCACGCAGAATTTCGGCCTTGTCGGTCTTTTCCCAGGTGAATTCGGGTTCTTCACGGCCAAAGTGACCGTAAGCAGCCGTCTTCGAGAAGATGGGACGACGCAGGTCGAGCATCTTGATGATGCCGCGCGGGCGAAGATCGAAGTGGGCGCGAACGAGCTCGGCGATCCGGGCGTCGGGAATGACACCTGTGCCGTTCGTGAAGACGGTGACGTTCATCGGTTCGGCCACGCCGATGGCGTAGGCAACCTGAACCTGGCATTGACGGGCCAGACCCGCAGCCACGATGTTTTTGGCCACGTAGCGGCAGGCGTAGGCGGCGGAACGGTCGACCTTCGTCGCGTCCTTGCCGGAGAAGGCGCCGCCGCCGTGAGGGCAGTAGCCGCCGTACGTGTCGACGATGATCTTGCGACCCGTCAGACCGCAGTCGCCCTGGGGACCGCCCACGACGAAGCGGCCGGTCGGGTTGATGAGGAAGCGCGTGCCTTCGAGCCATTCGGCGGGGATCACGGGCTTGATGATCTCTTCGACGATGCCTTCGATGAATTCGGGCTTCATGACCTTGCCGTCCGACATTTCGGGGGCGTGCTGCGAGGAGATGACGATCGTGTCGCAACCGACGGGACGGCCGTCGCGGTAGCGCAGCGTCACCTGGCTCTTGGCGTCGGGACGCAGATAGGAGAGCGTGCCGTTACGGCGCACGATGCTCTGGCGTTCCATGAGGCGGTGCGCGTAGTAGATCGGCGCGGGCATGAGTGTCGGCGTTTCGTCGCAGGCGTAGCCGAACATGAGACCCTGGTCGCCGGCGCCGAGGTTGAGCTCGTCGTCCATGGCGTGGTCGACCCCCTGCGCGATGTCGTTCGACTGCTTGTCGTAGCCGACGAGTACGGAGCAACCCTTGTGGTCGATGCCGTATTCGGTATTGTCGTAACCGATGCGCTTCAGGACGTTGCGGGCGAGATCGATGTAGTCGACAACGGCGTTCGTAGTGATTTCACCGGCCATGACGACAAGGCCCGTTGTACAGAGGGTTTCTGCCGCAACGCGGCTCATAGGGTCCTGCGCGAGGCAGGCGTCAAGGACGGCGTCGGAGATCTGGTCGGCAACCTTGTCGGGATGCCCTTCGCTGACGGATTCGGAAGTGAAAAGATATTCGCTGGCCATATGCCACGCTCTCCAAGAAGGAAGTTATGGAAGGCAGCGCCTAACGCCATGGCAAACGGTCACGTGCGACAGACGCTTTAGCGGAATTTGTGTTCGCCCCGCAAGTTGTCTTGTTAACTCGGCGATTGACGGATATTACCGCTTCGCGCTTTGTCGTGCCACTCGGAAACGCACGGGATTTTGCACGGGGGGCGAACGGGCGGCTTCATCGTTGTGGTAAACCTATGTTCGTTCCGAGGGGCTGTCGCGTTGACGTCGACGTCCGACGCGGTTTTGCGTCCGAAGAACGCTGGGGTAAAATCATCCGTTTGAACCATTTCATCATCTCGAGAGGTTGGACGGATGCAGGTGCTCCTCAAGCTCGTCGCCCGCCTGCCGTTGCGTGTGTTGCAAACATTGGGGGCTGGCATCGGCGAACTTACCTTCTGGTGCTCGCCGGGGTATCGGAGGCGTACGCGCGAAAACCTCCGACGTGCCGGGTACGACGATCCGGCACTTTTTGCAAAGGTCGGACGGAATGCGGGTCGCCAGGCCATGGAAAGCCTCTGGGTTTGGTATCGGCCCGCGGCCGACGTTGTCAAGCGCGTTGAAGCAACCGAAGTGGCCGAAGCGCTTATCGCCCGTGCCATGCGGGGGGATCGCCCCGTTGTTTTCATGACGCCGCACGTCGGTTGCTTCGAGGTGCTTCCCGTCTGGCTCGCGCATCGGTTTTTTGCGGAAACGAAGCGCAACATCACGATTCTCTACCGGCCGCCGAAAAAAGAGGTGCTTCGCCGCATCGTCGGCGAGGCCCGACAGGCGCCTGGTATTGAGGCCGTGCCCACGAACCTTGCGGGCGTCAAGCGCGTCATCCGCAACCTGAGGCTCGGCCACACGTTCGGTGCTCTGCCCGATCAGGTCCCGTCGCAGGGCGAAGGGGTGTGGGTCGACTTTTTCGGTCGATCCGCCTACACGATGACGCTGCCCGTCAAAGTGGCCCGACAGTTCGATGCCGTCCGCATTTTCGCCTGGGGCGTGCGCACAGGAGACGGCTGGCGTCTGGAGGCCGAGGAGTGGACCGAACCTCTGAGCGGAGATCCCCGCGAGGACGCCCGTCTCATGAACCGTCGGATTGAGCAGATTATCCGGCGTCTTCCCGAGCAATACGCCTGGAGCTACAACCGCTACAAAGTGCCTCGCGGCGCTTTGCCGCCTCCGAGCGACGCGCAGTGACGCGCGAGGAATCACCATGAACAATGCTTTCGCCCGTTTGTGGGTGGCGCTCATCCGCGCCATGCACGGGCTTTCCATGAAGAATCGAACCCGCCTGGCGCGTTTGGCCGCCCGGATTCTTTGGTACGTCGTTCCCAAGCGCCGTCACGTGACGCTTACGAATCTGCGGCTTTGCTTTCCGGAGCTGAGCGAAAAAGAACGCGTCGAACTTGCCGAACGCATTTACGTGCGCCTCGGTCGTGCGGCGATCGACCACGGCACGCTCTGGGTCGGGAGTCGTGAGGAAGTGCGGGAGTTCGTGAAATTCGAAGGACTCGAGCATTTGCTCGACGAGAAGAACCGTCCTGTCATCGTGGTCGCTCCGCACTTTGCGGGGCTCGACGCGGCGGGGATCGCGCTCAATACCTACGTGCGCGGCGTGTCGCTCTATCAGCCGCAGAGCAATCCCGTTTGGGACAAGGCCATGCTTGAGGGGCGCAAGCGTTTTTCGGATCCCGTACTCGTTGCGAAGAGCAACTCGAGCGACCTGCGTCCCGTGCTTCGGGCGATGAAGGAGGGCCTTCCCTTCTATTACCTCCCCGACATGGATCACGGGCGCCGTAATTCAATTTTCGTTCCCTTTTTCGGGGTCGAAGCGGCGACGCTGCCGATGGTGTCCCGCTTGGCCCGTCTGACGCGCGCCAAGGTCCTCTGGTGTATCGCCACGATGACGGAGTCGGGTTACGCCGTGACGATTTCGCCGCCCCTTGAAAATTTCCCGACCGACGATCCTGAAGCGGACACGTTACGCATCAACCGCGAACTTGAGGCGTGGGTGCGAAAGCAGCCCGATCAGTACCTGTGGGTGCACCGCCGCTTCAAGACACGCCCCGAGGGTGAGCCGTCGGTGTACTGAACTTCGGAGGAACGCGCGTGAAGTTTTGGAAAATGCACGGAGCGGGAAACGACTTCGTCGTCGTGCTTTCGCTGGAAGGTCCCTCGGGCCTGGATGCAGACGACATCCGCTTTCTTGCGGATCGGCGCCTCGGCGTCGGGTGCGATCAGGTGCTTGTTGCCGAACCGCCGCGCGCGGGAGGAGACTGTGTCTACCGTATCTTCAATCCCGACGGGGGTGAGGTCGAGCACTGTGGCAACGGATCGCGCTGCCTCGGAAAGCTCCTCCTCGATCTTGGTCTGACCGAGCAAGCGGAAACGGCCCGCCTCGAGGCAAAAAAGGGTATGGTCAAGGTGCAAAAAACGGCGTTCGGCTATCGGGCCGCCGTCGGAAAGCCCGATTTTCGTCCCGAAGCGCTTCCTTTCGTGCCCGAGGGCGATCCGATCGGGAATCGTGCCGGGGTGCAGGTCCATCGACTCGGACTCGTCTCGGAGAGCGTCGACTTCATTCCGGTATCCGTCGGGAATCCCCACGCCGTTCTCTTTTGTGATTCGGTTCGGGACGTGCCTCTGACGACGGTCGGGCCGCGGATCGAGACGCACGCCGCCTTTCCGCGGGGTGTCAACGTTGAATTCGTCGAGATCGTCGATCGGTCGCACGTTCGGTTCCGCGTCTGGGAGCGCGGTGCCGGGGAAACGCTAGCCTGTGGCACAGGGGCAGCGGCCGCGGCAGCGGCCGGCATTCAGTTGGGGCTCCTCGATCGGCGTGTCGATGTCGAAACTCCCGGTGGACTGCTTCGCGTCGAGTGGCCGACCGACGATGTGTCGCTGCTTCTCACGGGCCCGGCCGAGCTTGTTTTCGAGGGCAATATCGACATGACCGCGTGAGCGGTCTGTTTTCCGGTTTCGCTTCATCCCTGTAGTAGGATGGAGCATCAATTTTTTCAGAGCGCCCGTGCGGTCTTCGGGCACGCGCGGCACTCCATTGGATACACGAACATGATTGATCTCATTCTGAAGAAGGGGAAGGAAAAATCCCTCCTTCGTCGTCACCCCTGGGTCTACGACACGGCCGTGATGCGCCTGAGCGGGCGGCCCGAATCGGGTGAAACGGTGTGCGTGCGCGGGCACGACGGACGCTTTCTGGCGTGGGCGGCGTATTCGCCCGCTTCGACCCTGCGTGCCCGCTGTTGGTCCTTCCGCGAAGAGGATGTGATCGACGCGGCCTGGTTCGAGCAACGCATTCGCGATGCCGTCGAAGCCCGCGAACCGCTTTGCGCCCGAGCGAGCGCCCTGCGCCTCGTTTTCGGCGAAGCCGACGGTCTGCCCGGTCTCATCGTGGACCGTTACGGAGACTTCCTCGTCACGCAGTTCCAGTCGGCGGGCGTTGAGCGCCACCGCGAACTTCTCGCGGACCTTCTGATGAAAGTGACGGGCGCGCGCGGTGTGTTCGACCGCTCGGATGCCGCCACGCGTCGTCGCGAAGGGCTCGACGTGCGCATGGAAAATCTCCGCGGCGAAGAGCCTCCTGCAGTGATCGAAGTTGAAGAGGACGGTGTTCGCTACGGCGTCGACGTTCGCATCGGGCACAAGACGGGTTTTTACGTCGATCAGCGTGAAAGTCGTCTGACGGCGCAGCGGGTTGCGGAAGAATTTCGCCGCACGCACGGTCGCGGTCTTCGCGCGCTCAACTGCTTCTGCTACACAGGCGGCTTCTCGCTCGCGCTGTTGAAGGGCGGTGCGGACGAAGTCGTTTCCGTAGACTCCTCGCAGGACGCGCTCGACATGGCTGCCGAAAACGTGAAGCGCAACGGGTTCGACGCGCAGAAAGCGAAGTTCGTCTGTGCCGACGTTTTCACGTTCTTGCGCGAGTTGCGCGACAAGGGCGAAACGTTCGACCTCGTGATTCTCGACCCGCCGAAGTTCGCGTCGAGTCACTATCATGTCGACCGTGCCGCCCGCGCCTACAAGGACATCAATCTGAACGGCCTGCGCCTGCTCACTCCCGGAGGGCGGCTTTTCACGTTCTCGTGTTCGGGTGCCATCGACGTCGATCTTTTCCAGAAGATCGTGGCGGGCGCCGTGTTCGACGCTGGCGTCAACGCCTGGGCGGTCGGGCGCTTCGGCGGCGGGGCGGATCATCCGCTTCTCATGACGTATCCGGAAGGGGAATATCTGAAGGGGCTCGACCTCTTGGTCCGTCCCTGATTCGAACGGAGGCATCGATGATGCAGGTTGAAGAAATGCAGGAACCGGACATTCCGGTCACGATTCTCACGGGCTTTCTCGGAGCGGGTAAGACGACGCTCCTCAATCGCATTCTGACGGAAGATCACAAGCACCGAATTGCGATCATCGAAAACGAATTCGGGCCCGAGAACATCGACAACGAGCTGATCGTTCAGTCGGACAAGGAGCAGATTGTCTCGATGAACAACGGATGCGTGTGCTGCACGATCCGCGGCGACCTCTCGCGCGTGCTCACCGATCTTCGCCACAAGCGGGAACGCGGCGAAATCGTGTTCGACTACGTCGTTATTGAAACGACCGGCGTGGCCAACCCCGGTCCCGTTGCACAGACCTTCTTCATGGACGATGCGGTGGCGCCCTATTTCCGTCTCGACGGCGTGGTGACCGTCGTCGACGCGAAGCACGGTTCGGCCACGCTTGATGCGGAAGCGCCTGCGCGCGATCAAGTCGGGTTCGCCGACCGGATTCTTCTCTCCAAGTGCGACCTTGTGACGGAGGAGGAAGCCTGTGCGCTCGAAACGCGTCTGCGCCAAATGAACGCCCGCGCGCCGATTCGCCGCGTCGACATGGGGAAGTGTCCTGTCGAAGAGGTGCTCGACATTTCGGGCTTCAACATGAACGACGTGCTCGACGTCGATCCGACCTTTTTCAACGAAGGTCATCACCACCATCACGACGACGACATCCACAGCTTCGTGTTCGATACGGACCGTGCGTTCGATCCGATGAAGCTTGAACGCTATTTCATGTCGCTCACGAGCGTCTACGGAGAAGATCTGCTCCGCTACAAGGGCGTGCTCAATCTTCAGGGCTCGCCCAACCGGGTAGTCGTTCAGGGCGTGCACATGCTCGCCGTTTCGGATGTGCTCGGTCCGTGGGGCGATCGCAAACCGACCTCCCGTCTCGTCTTCATCGGGCGCAATCTCCCCGAGGAAGCGATTCGTCGTGGCCTGCAAACCTGCCTCGTCTGAGCGCGATGCGTCGGGGCCGACCGGCCGTCCGCCCCGACGAAGGCTTTTGAAGGATCCTAACAAAACGACAAGAAAAATCCCTTCGCTCTATGGAACGCGGGGACGATTTCCTGTATAAAGCCTGTTTGATTTTTTTTCGAAAGCTTTGCGTCCTTCGCGGGCCGCAGGGCACGATACGATCCGTGAATTCCCGGAATCCACGGATTGACTTTCAACCTTCACGAATTTTCGGCTAGGAACAGAAATGGGCGGGAAGAAACTACTTACGGCGGAAGAAATCCTCCAGATGTCCGACGACGACTACATGGACGAGCGTCAACTCGCTTTCTTCCGTCAGCGGCTCCTCGACATGGAGGCCGAACTTCGGGCCAACGCTGGTCAGACGACGGTGAACCTTCGTGAAACGAACGTGGTTCCCGATCCGGCGGACCGCGCCACGATCGAAGAAGAGCATGCGCTCGAGCTGCGAACGCGCGATCGCGAACGCAAGCTCTTGAAGAAGGTTCAGGCGGCTCTTCAGCGTATCGAGAACGGCGACTACGGTTACTGCGAAGAGACGGGAGATCCGATCGGTGTGGCGCGTCTCATGGCCCGTCCGACCGCCACCTTGTCGCTTGAAGCGCAGCAGCGCCGCGAACTCAAGCAGAAGATGTACGGCGACTGATCCGCTTTCGAGTCCGACCTGCCAGAGACCAATGACGGCACGACCGCATGCTCGCGCGAGCTTCGGCCGTGCCGTTTGCTTTTCGGAGACTGTGTATTTATGAAAGACGACGCCCTTCTTGACGACGATCCCGTTCGCACCGCCCGCCTCGGCCGCTTGAAGCGCCGTGCCGCGGTCCCCGAAATCTTCCGACCGAAGCTCTGGCTTCTCGACCTTGACGACACGGTTCTCGGCTCGTCGCGCGGTCTTTTGCACGCGATTCATCTTCGGATGAACGCCTTCATCACTGAGCGGCTCGGGCTCCCGGAAGCGCAGGCCGAAGCTCTGCGTACGCAGTATTGGGAGGAGTACGGCTCGACCTTCCTCGGCATGTGGCTGCGTCACGGTGTCGATCCGCGGGAGTTTCTGCCCGCCACGCACGACTTCGATTTCGCGCCCTACGTTTCCTGCGAGGGCGATCCGAAGCAGGCCCTCAAGAAGCTCCCGGGCCGCAAAGTCGTCTTCACGAACGGGCCGCGCAACTACGCGGATGCGGTACTCAAAGCGATGGGGATGTCCGAATTTTTCGACGCCGAAGTGACGAGTACCGAGATGCGTCTTTTCGGCGACTGGCGCCCGAAGCCCAATACGTCGATGTTCGCCGCCACGTGCGCGCGCTTCGGCGTCTCGCCCCGCGAGACGGTTTTCGTCGACGACAGTCCCATGAATCTCAAAGCGGCGGCCCGCACGGGGCTCACGACGGTGTGGTGCACGGGTTATCGGCGGGTGGCCGGAAAGCTCCCGTGGCGCAAACCGTATCCATACATTGACCACGTCGTCGGGCACGTGCGCGAGTTGCCGAAGCTCTTCGGTACATGCGGAGCATCGAACGGACGGCATGAGCACCGCGAACTCGTGTAAGGACCCGACCCATGCGCTTCTTTTCCCGACTGTGGCAGAGTGTCGACGCGATGCGACGCTTTTGCGCCAACCTTCTCTTTCTCGTCCTTCTCATTGCGGTTGCGGCGGTCGTCTTCGTGGCAACGCGTCCCGTCGGCGGTATTCCTCCGGGGACGGTTCTGGTGCTCGCTCTTGACGGCACGGTCTCGGAGACGGCTCCGACGCCGCCCCGATCGGTGGCGGACGTGCGTCGCATGCTGGAGGTCGAACGCGGCTCGACCCGTCTTCTGGATGTGACGGAGGCGCTTGCGGCCGCCCAAGACGACGCGTCGATTGCGGGCGTGGTGCTCGACCTGGAAAACCTTTCGGGGATCGGTTTGGCTTCGGCCCGCACGATTGGCGAGGCGCTCGAGGACTACAAGCGCGCGACGGGACGACCCGTTCTGGCGTGGGGGAGCGCGTTTTCTCAAGGGGCCTATGCCGTGGCGGCGCATGCCGACGAAATCTACGTGCACCCCATGGGGACCGTGGAGTTGAAGGGGCTGACGGGACGAAGCCTCTACTGGGGCGAATTTTTGAAGCGCCTCTCCGTGGAGGTCGACGTCTATAAGGCGGGCGTCTATAAGAGTGCTCCGGAAGCGTTCCTCTTCGGGGCGCCTTCCGAAGAGACCCTCGAAGCACAGCGCGGTTACCTGGAGCCCGCTTGGACGCGACTGACGACGGACCTTGAAACGGCCCGCAACGCTCGCAAGGGGGCCGTGAACGCGTGGATCGATCAACTTGCGTCGGGTCGCGGGAAGGTTCTCTCCGACCCCCTGGGGGCGTTGCAAGATGCAGGACTCGTCACGGGTGTCATGACCCGCGACGCGTTCGTCGAACACGCTGCGTCGAAGTTCGGCTCGACCCCCGACGATCTTCAGGTTGTTGATTATCGCGATTACCTTGCCGTTCTGCCCGCACTGCCCGCCTCGGATGCGTACGTGGCGCTCGTGACGGCCGAGGGCGAAATCTCCAATGAGCCCGCCGTCGGCGGCATCGTGGCGGGCGACCTGATCGCGCTTCTCGAAGAAGCGACGTCCGTTCCCGAAACCAAGGCGCTCGTCCTTCGTATCAACACGCCCGGGGGCGACGCGCTCGCTGCCGAAGAGATTCGCGAAAAGATTGAAGCGATCCGCAAAAAGGGCCTTCCTGTCGTCGTCTCGATGGGGGATGCGGCCGCATCGGGCGGCTATTGGCTGAGCGCTTCAGCCGACGTTGTCGTGGCGGACCCGCTGACGCTCACGGGGTCGATCGGCGTATTTGCTCTGGCGCCGAATTTCGCTCCGATGTTGGAGAAGTTCGACGTGGGTACGGGCGGTTGGTCGACGGGACCGGTAGCGGAGTTCGGTTCGATGCTGAGTCCGCGCGACAAGGCCGAACACGCACTCTATCAGGCAGGGGTCGAACGCGTTTATGCGAATTTCCGTTCGATCGTGGCGCGGGGTCGGAACCTTTCGCCCGAGGCGGTTGAGGCCGCGGCGGGCGGCCGGGTATGGCTCGGCGAAGACGCGAAGCATCTGGGCTTGGTCGACGAGCTCGGCACACTCGACGACGCCGTGAGGATCGCCGCCGAACGTGCGGGGCTCGGCGAGGAGTTCGCCGTTCACCTCTTCGACCCGATCGAAGAAGGCTGGGGGCGTTGGCTTGCGCCTGTCTTGAACGGTGTTTTCGGTGATGCGGTTCGAACGCGGGCGTCCGTCTCGGAGACGCTTCGGGCGCTTTGCTACGCCGACGGCGTTTTGTCCGCTTGGGAGCACCGGGTGCTCGCTTTGCCCGGTCGGGCGATCGTCTGGGCGCCGCAGGCGCGTGTGAGCCTCTGAGTCGGACCGAGAGATGCCCGTAAAAAAAAGCCGGCCCTTCGGGGGCCGGCTTTTTACTTTCCATCGGTCAGTGTCCGCCGCACACGGGGCACGAACGGCGACGACGGCAACGGACGGTTTCGAATTCACCCGCCAGCATGTCGATCATCAGAAGCTTCCCTACCCAGGGCGAGGGAAGGCCCGCAGCCAAGCGTAGCGCTTCGGCGGCCTGCAGGGTGCCCACAAGTCCGGTGAGCGGGGAAAAGATGCCGAGCGTGGAGGCTTTCTGGTCGTTGGCCGCATCGTCCTCGTCGAAGAGACACCGATAGCAGGGCGAAGCATCGCTTCGGAAGTCGAACACCGAGAGCTGACCCGAAAAGCGAACGGCGGAGCCGAACACCAACGGTTTGCGCGCTTTCAGTGCCGCACGATTCACGCTCTGACGCGTGGCGAGGTTGTCCGAGCAGTCGAGCACGATGTCGACCGTGTCGAGCACATCGGCGAGCGTCTTTTCGTCGAGGTAGGTGTCGATCGGCGTCACCTCGACAGCCGGGTTGTAGCGGGGAAGCACCCGGGCGGCGTTTTTCGCCTTATTGACGCCAAGTGCTTCCTCTTCATGAAGGAGCTGTCGGGAGAGGTTGGTGACGGATACCGTATCAGGGTCTGCAACCGTAATGCGACAGCCGCCCGACGCGGCGAGGTAGATGAGAGCAGGCGAACCGAGGCCGCCCGCGCCAACGACGAGAAAACGGGCGTCGGCAATGCGTTTCATCCCCTCCCGGCCGAGTTCGGCAAGGAGGGTTTGGCGCGACAGGCGCTCGGCAATGGCATCGAAGCGGTGGGGAGTCATGGGTAAGGCTCCTCGTTGACGGTTTATTTGTCGGTTTTCGCGTCCGACGTGGTTTCAGTTTTCGGTGCGTCGTTCTTCTTGACGGCGCGCTCTTCGGCGCGGAGCTTTTTCACGACGCTTTGCGGTTGTCCGCGGTATTTGCTCGTCGCAACGGGCTTGCCTTTCAGATAGGCCATGGCCTGCTGAAGCTGCCAGTCCTTTTCGTCGCCGAAAAGGTACATGTAATCGGGCGCCTTCTCGGCGTTCGTGTCGTCGTATGGCAGATCGTCGGGCAGGTCGCCTTCCTGATTCTTCAGATGATGCGCAAGATCGGCCTCGCGGATCTGGAAGGTGGGGTAGTTCCCTTCGGGCGTGTCGTCGACGTAGATGTCGGGGGCGATGCCGCGAGCTTGAATCGAACGGCCCGACGGCGTGTAGTAGCGCGCGGTCGTCAGCTTGACGGCTACGGTCTTGTCGCCGAAGCTCATAGGCAGAATGGTCTGCACGGAGCCTTTGCCGAACGAGCGGTCGCCCATGAGGGTCGCACGCTTGTGGTCCTGCAGGGCGCCCGCCACGATTTCGGAAGCCGAGGCGGAGGACGAGTTGATGAGAACCACCATCGGCACGGTCTTCACGACGGCGGGCAACTGCGCGAGCGCCTTGACGGCGTTGCCCGCACGGTAGTCGGATTCGATCGCCTTGAACGTGTAGTCGGACTGCGGCGCTCGCCCCTTGGTCGAGACGATGTCCGCGTTGTGCGGCAGGAAGGCCGCGGAAACGCCGATGGCCGCCTGCAAGAGACCGCCCGGGTCGTTGCGCAGGTCGAGAACGAGCCCTTTGAGGTTGCCCGATTTTTCAAGCTCGACGAGTCGGGCGGCCAGCTCTTCGGCCGTACGCTCCTGGAATTGTGTGATGCGGATGTAGCCGAGGTTGTCGGCGAGCTTCTGCATTTTCACGGATTGGGTTTTGATCACGGCACGTTCGAGGTTGAACGTGATGGGCTTCATTTCACCTTTGCGAGCGACCTCGAGACGGATCTTCGTCTTTGGTTCGCCGCGCATCAGCTTGACGGCATCCGTGAGGGACAGTTCGGCCGTCGCTTCGCCGTCGATACGGGTGATGATGTCGCCCGCGCGAATGCCGGCACGCGCTGCGGGCGTATCGTCGATCGGGGAAATGACGCGCACGCCGGCCGCGTCTTTGGTGACCTCGATGCCGAGGCCGCCGAAGGAGCCCTGCGTTGCTTCGTTCATGTCCTTGAATCCTTCGACGTCGAGGTAGCTCGAATGCGGGTCGAGACCGCTCACCATGCCTTCGACGGCCGACTGCAGCAGCTGACGGTCTTCGACTTCGTCGACGTAGTAGTCCTTGACGGCGTTGAAGACGCTCGTGAACTGGCGGATTTCCTGCAGGGGAAGCGTCGGGCTGTTTTTCTCGGCGTAGGCTTGAATGCCGACGCTCGCGAGAGCGCCCGCGAACATGCCGGCGCAGATAAGAGAAATGGCGCGAAGTTTGTGCATGGTGGTGGAACCCCGCAATGGGGCGGGTGAAAGTTGTGTGGCTCCTTCCGACGGATGGCGCCCGATGCCGCTTATTTGGCGGAAAGCCAGGGCGACGGGTCGACGGGTTTGCCGCCGCGGCGAATTTCGAAGTATAAGCCCGGCTCGTCATCACCCCCGGAAGCACCGACGGAGCTAATTGTTTCGCCTTGTTTGACCCGGTCGCCGACGTTTTTGAAAATGGATTCGTTGTTGGCGTAGATCGAGAGGTACGTGTTGCCGTGGTCGACGATGACGAGGTTGCCGTAGCCGCGTAGCCAGTCCGCGAAGACGACGGTCCCTGGTGCGCAGGCGACGACTTCCGCGCCTTCGGGGGCTCGGATCAGCAGGCCCTGCCATTTGGCCGAACCCGTGCGCTTCGAGCCGAAGCGCGCGACGATCCGACCAGCCACCGGGCGGGAGAGTTTACCCTTGAGTCTGGCGAAGTTCGTTCCTGGGGCGGGCTGACGCACGACGGGGCGCGAATTTTTCTTCGCTTCCTCTTCGGCTTTTCTCTGAGCGGCTGCTTCCGCGGCGCGTTCCGCCGTGAGGCGCTTGTCGATCGACGCAACGAGATTTCCGAGACGCGCCTGATCTTTCGTGAGTTTGTCGATCGCGGCCTGTTGGGAGGCTATCTCTTTCTTCAGTTTGGAAGCGGCGGCCTGTCGGTCCTTTTTCTCGGAGAGGAGCTCTTTGCGGCTTTTTTCTTCGTCGCGTGCGATGCGGGCGAGTTCGGACTGCCGCGACTGCGTTTCGTCGGCCACGCTACGAATTTTCTGGTGCTTTTCTTCAAGCGCGGCGACCGCACGCGTTTGCGCGCGGGCTAGGTAACGCAGTTGCGCCGCTTCGAGCGTGAGCGTATTGGGGTTGGAGCCCTCAAGCAGGGTCTGCCAGCTTTCGCGTCGCGAATGGACGTACTGGGCGCGGGCAATTTGTCCGACGAGCAATTCGGCCCGTTGCAGTTCCGCCGAGACATTTCGACCGTCGCGCTTCAGGTTTTGGAGCTGGCGTTCCACGGTGCGTCGTTCGATTTTGAGATCGCGCAGTCGACGGTTGGCTTCCGAGATGGCCTGATCGGCCTTCTGCAGGGCCCGGTCGGCCGCTTCCTGGCGGGCCTCCTTTTCGGAGAGCTCCTTTTGCAGCGCCACGAGGCGCTGGTCCACCGAGGCCTTTTCGCTTTCGGCTTTCGACTTTTCCTTTTCCGTCAGCAACGACTTGCGTACGGGCGTTTTGGGCGTGCTCGTCGATTTGCGGGGCGTCTGCGTTTTCCGAGTCGTCGTGTTCTTTTTCGTCGAAGCGGAGGACTTTTTCGTGCTCGTCGTTCGCTTTTTGGTCGCCTGCGTGTCGGCTGCGGCGACCTGATAGGTCGCGTCGGTCCGCGGGGGCGCGGCGAGCAACGCCGGGCTCGGGCCCGTCATGAGCGTGAAACTCAGACCGGCGGCAAGAAGAAGTCGAAAAGAGGTCACGGGGCGCTCGGTATCGAAAAGAGTTCGCTGCGCGACAGGCGGAATCCGCGTCCGCAATCCGCGCAGGACGGCTCCGAGCGGGAAGGCTCGGGGGTAAAGAACGTTGAGTTCGTTCCGAGGCATTTTATAATCTCCTCCTTTCGAACACCAATTTTTGGGGCAGTCAATGCTTTCCTTTCTTCTCGACAACGTGTTGCTTCTGACCGTGATCGTTCTGACGATCGTCGCGTTGCTTCTTCCCGCTTTCATGCAACGTCGTTACGGGCCGCAGATCACGCCCCAGGAAGCCACGAAGCTCATCAACAAAGAGCACGCTCAGGTGATCGACGTGCGCAAGCCCGCCGAATACAAGAAGGGGCACATTGCGCGCGCCGTCAATATGCCCGTAGATACGATTCAGAACCGTCTCGGCGACCTTTCCCGCGAGCGTCCCGTTCTGCTCGTCGACCGTACGGGGGGCGACGCCCGCACGGCGGCCCGTCTGCTTCGCGGCGTGGGCTTCACGAAGGTTTATGTTCTCGAAAACGGCATGTTCGCCTGGGCGAAGGAAAACATGCCGCTTGAGGCTTGAATTTCGACGAAACCGTCCCCATTTAAGTAAGCAATGCATACTGCGGTTCGCGGGCTCTTTGCCGGAACCCCGAACCCCTCCACTTCCGGCGCTCGGCTTCGTCGACGCCGCAACCACAAAAAGGTGAAATCATGGCCGAAAACGAAAACGCTCAGCCCCAGGAAACGCCGGCTCAGGACGCCGCCCAGGAAGCCCAGCCCGTCTTCCAGCTTCAGCGCTGCTATCTGAAGGACGCGTCCCTTGAAATGCCGCATGCGCCTGAAATTCTTCTCGAGCCGCAGCAGAGCGCCCCTCAGGTGGACATCCAGTTCGAAGTAAGCCAGCGTGTTCTCGGCAACGACCTCTTCGACGTCACCGTGCGCGGCACGGTGACGGTGACGGCCGGCGAAAAGACCGTAATCCTCGTCGAAGGCAAGCAATCGGGCATTTTTGCGATCCGCGGCATTCCCGCCGACGGCCTGCAGCACGTCACGAACGTGCTCTGCCCGTCGATGGTCTACCCGTACCTTCGTGCCAACATCGCCGATCTGATGACGCGTGCCAATCTGCCGCCCGTCCACATGCCTGAAGTGAATTTCGAAGTGCTCTATCAGCAGCGCCTCGCTCAGGCTCAGGCCGAAATGGCTGCTCAGCAGCCCGCCAACAGCTGAGAAGACTGACGTTCCGCATCGTCGGAACATCGCGCTTTTCGCTCGTAGGGAGACGGTCGGAGATCGTCTCCCTTTCCTTTTGTCATTTCGCCGCAGGGACCGTACGGCGAAGCCGGTCGGCTTCTCCCTCTTTA
>CAJLHF010000003.1 GCA_905206365.1 uncultured Sutterella sp.
ACGAACCAAGCGAACCCAACGAATCAAAAGAACGTGCCCGGAAGATTTCTCCTCCGGGCACGCACTTTTCGACGGCAGGAGTCGTCATACCCCGGTCGAATCCGAGGATGTACGGGTGGGCGACGGCGGCCTTCGCCTTGCCGGAGGCGTCCTTCAATGGAGCGGTACCCATGCCGGCCGTGGCCGAGTAGACCATGACGGAGTTCTTGTCGTCCATGTACTTCGTCAATGAGGGGGCTGTACCAGTTGTTGTCGCGTTCCTTGCCGTGTCGACCGTCATCTTCTTCCGGTCGATCTTATAGCTGCGCGCGAGTACGTCATGTCAGGCAAGACCGTGAGGAAGAGCACGTCCTTGATTGTCTTCGAGTCGACGGTCCGGGCCGTATGTTGCGTTCGCGTCCAGTCGAAGCCGCTTTCGCAGGCGTTGTTTTCGCATTTGAGGGGGCTTGCCGTCCTTGCCGACCGACGTGAGGATCTTGCCCTTGTACTTGTCGGACCGGTCCGTGGGCGTCGTGAGAATCCACTTCACCTGCTTGTCGCGGCCGATCTTGACGACGGACGACTGGTGGCGCGAAGAGATCACGATCGAATCGTCGTTCGGACCGTGGTTGACGGCGTTGACATGCACCCGGTTGCGGCCCGGTCCCACGCCCGCGATGTCGCCGAACGTGTCGGAGGTTTCCTGCTTGCGACGCGTCGAAAAAGAGGAGGAGTATTGCCCGGCAGATTTTTAGCAAAATGGAACGACTCGTTCCGAAAGTACAAACCGAACAAAGCGGGCGGCTCGACCGGACGCCCGAAAAGCAGAAAACCCCGCACGCGACGGTGCGGGGCTTCGGATGCCTCTCAAGGGTCAGGCGGGGGCGCGAATGCCCCCACCTTCTGTTCGGGGCGGGTGCGTCAGAGGAAGGTTTTGAGCGCTTCCGCGACGGACTTCACGCCCGCCACGATTTTCTCGGGCGGCACCGTGACGAAGGAGAAACGACACGTATTGACGTGGTCCTTGGGATTGTTCGCGTAGAAGGCTTCGCCCGGAACGAACCCGACCGGAACGTCGGAGGCAAGGGTCTTTTTCATCACTTCCGAGGCGTCGACGCCCTTCGGGAAGGTGAGCCAGATGAACATGCCGCCTTCGGGGCGCGTCCAGGTGATTTCGGGGTGTTTCGGCATGTATTCGTCGAGCGCGTCGAGCATCACCTTCGCCTGACTGCGGTAGATGTCGCGAACTTTCGGAAGGTGTTCCTCGAAGAGCCCCTGCGAGAGCACGCGCGCCGTGACGAGCTGCGTGTAGGTCGCGGTATGAAGGTCCATCGCCTGCTTCATTTCGGCCGCGGCGTCAAGCACCGCTTTCGGCGCGATGATGTAGCCGAGACGGAAGCCCGGAGCGAGCACCTTGCTCATCGTGCCGAGCGTAATCGTGCGTTCGGGACAGAAGGCGCGCATCGAGGCAGGCGGTTCGTCCCCGTAGTAGAGCTCCCCGTAGGGGTTGTCTTCGACGAGCCAGAAATCGTATTCACGGGCCTTTTCGGCGAGCTTCTTGCGTCGTTCGACCGAGATCGTCAGACCCGTCGGGTTCTGGAACGTGGGCATCACGTACGCAAAGCGCGCGCCGCGGCATTCTTCGCCCATGAGGTCGGGGTTCATGCCGAAGGCGTCGGTCGGGATCTCGACGCACTCGGGCTCGCAGAGCATGAAGGCCTGCAGGGCGCCGAGGTAGGTCGGGCTTTCGACGAGGATCTTCGAGCCCGGATCGATGAAAAGACGGGCCATCAGGTCGAGCGCCTGCTGCGAGCCCGAGACGATCTGAACGTCGTCGGCGGTCGTGGGACAGCCGCGCGCGGTTTCGCATTCGGCGATGATCGCGCGAAGCGCAGGGTCCCCCTTGAGGCTCGAATACTGGAGGGCGCGCTTCCCGTCCGTGTCGATCACGTAATCGGCCGCGGCCTTTACCTCGGCAAGCGGGAAACCTTCGGGCGAGGGGAGGCCGCCCCCGAAGCTGATGACGTCGGGGCGTGCGGCGAGTGCAAGAATCTGCTGAATGAAGGAGTCGCCTTTGGGAGTGCCCGCCTTGCTGAAGTGCGGCACGGGCGTGGAGGAACAACAGGTCTTGCAGGTTGTCATAAATGCCTCTCCGTGCAGAAAGAAAAAAAGACTTCGAAAAACGGGCCCGTCGGGGTACGGGTTGCTTCAAGCATTCGACCGGGGGTCGCGGCCCGTCCGAGCGCGCTTTTCGAAAGAAAACAGGTGAAATCCATTCTAGGGAGCTCGACTGCTGCCGGCCGTCGCTGCCCGGCCCCGAGTCTCCGAAACGACGGGGAGATTGCGCAACTTTCGACTTGATGCGGTGTCCGTTAGGTGCTTTGCCGTAGAGTGTTTTCCTCAGAATCTACCGTGAAACACGGGATTTCTGGATCTTCGATCCTGTGGTTCGATGTCGAATGCTTTTGCAAAACGGCGTTTTTTGCAAAAGAAAGATGCCTGTGACGGACGGCGACACGCATCGATACGAGGCGAATATTCGGGCGGGGAAGGGCGGGTGCCCGAGATCGCTTCGTCGGTGGAGGCAACTGCTTCCGCGAGCACTCCGCACGTCCTACCAAGGCACTGCTTTCGATGCGTGTGTAACGGATAAACAACCGATTTTCGAATGCGCGAAAACACACATTTGGCAACATCTGTAGGACCGAAGTTGTTCGGTCCGAACTTTATACTCCGCTGGCTTACGTATTTTGTCTTATGAGTGAGGAGTTGATTTGATGACTTCCCGACGCACCTTCCTTGCGGCCGCGGCGGCGACGGCCGCAGCTTCCGCTTTCGGCTTTTCGGTTCCCGCACTCGCAAAGAGCGGCACCACGCGCGTGATCGTTCCCTTTCCCGCGGGCGGGGGCGGCGACGCGCTCGCGCGCACCGTGGTCGACGTACTCGCCCGACAGGCCGGCAGCCGCATTCTCGTCGACAACCGTCCGGGCGCGGGCGGCAACGTGGGAACGCGCCTTTTGACGCAGGCCAAACCCGACGGTCTCACGCTCGGCTACGTCACGAACGGCATTCTTTGCGTCAACAAGCACCTCTACGGCGACACGGGGTTCGACACGAACGATCTGATCCCCGTCGGTCTTTCGACCGAAATCGGTCTCATCGCGGTTCTCAACCCGAAGGCGATCGAAGGCGTCACGGACCTCGCGTCCCTCATCGCCTACGCGAAGGCGAACCCCGGGAAGGTCGACTTCGCTTCGTCCGGCAACGGCACCACGAGCCACCTCGCGGGGCTCTTCTTCGGCGAATGCGCGGGCGTGAAGTTGACGCACATCCCGTACCGGGGCGGTGCGGCCGCGATGCTCGACGTGCTCTCGGGCCGCATTCCCCTCATGATCGACGTTGCTCCCAACGCGCTTCAGCACGTGGCGGCCGGGAAGCTCACGGCGCTTGCCACTCCCTCGCGCGAACGCCTCCCGAGCGCGCCCGACGTTCCGACCTTCGCCGAGGCGGGGGTGCCGGGGTTCGAACTCTCGGCCTGGGACGGGTTCGTGCTCCCGAAGGGCACGCCCGATAAGATCGTGCGCGACTGGAACCGCGCGCTCGTCGAAGCGCTCTCCGACGAGGATTTGCGCCGTCGACTCGCCGCCCGCGGCGCCGACGTTCGTCCGGGCACGCCCGAAGCGTTCCGCGACTTCATCGCTTCCGAAGCGCCCAAGTGGGAAAAACTCGTGAAGACGATTCGCGCCGAGCGCACCTGATCGAGAACCGATCTGACGTTTGTTAACGTTTTTCCGCCCGAGCGACGCCCGCCGATCTTTCCGTCGGGCGTCGCTTGTCGTCGGGGCGTCGTATGATTCCGTCCTCTTCTTGAAACTCCTACAAGGATTCACCATGCAACCCATGCTCGATACGTCGCACCTCCCGCGCATTCCCGAATGGAAGAAGGCGGGCGACTATACCGACATCCTTTACGAAAAGGCCGAAGGGATCGCCAAGATCACGATCAATCGTCCGGAAGTGCGCAACGCCTTCCGTCCGCTCACGGTTCGTGAAATGGAAGCGGCACTTGCGGACGCGCGCGACGACGATGAAATCGGCGTCGTGATCCTCACGGGTGCGGGCGAACTCGCGTTTTGCTCCGGGGGCGACCAGAAGGTGCGCGGCACGGGCGGCTACGTGGGCTCGGACGGCGTGCCGCGCCTGAACGTCTTGGACTTCCAGCGTCAGATCCGAACCTGCCCGAAGCCCGTCATTGCCATGGTTGCGGGCTGGTGCGTCGGGGGCGGTCACGTACTTCACATGATGTGCGACCTCACGATCGCCGCGGAAAACGCATGTTTCGGTCAGACGGGTCCTCGCGTCGGGTCGTTCGACGGCGGCTGGGGCGCTTCCTACATGGCGCGCATCGTCGGTCAGAAGAAGGCCCGCGAAATCTGGTTCCTCTGCCGCTTCTATGACGCGAAGGAAGCCCTTGAAATGGGGCTCGTCAACCGCGTTGTCCCCTACGAAGAGCTTGAAGCCGAAACGGTACAGTGGTGTCGCGAGATCCTCGCGAATTCGCCCCTGGCGATCCGCTGCCTCAAGGCGGCGCTCAACGCCGACTGCGACGGTCAGGCGGGCTTGCAGGAACTCGCGGGCAACGCCACGCTCCTTTACTACATGACGGACGAAGGCCGCGAAGGGAAGAACGCTTTCCTCGAAAAGCGTCGCCCCGACTTCTCGAAGTTCAAGCGTCTCCCCTGAGTCAAACATGTCCGACTTGACCGTCGAGGAACTCCGTCGGGATTTCTCCGTCTTCGATGCCGCGCGCGAGCGGGGTGAAAGCGTCTTCCTGCGTACGCCCGAGGAGGACCTCACGTACACGGAAGTCGCCCGCCTTGTCGCGGACCGGATCGCCTCGTTCGAGCGCCCCGCGCCCGGACGTCCCCATGTGCTCGTTGCGCGCAACGACCTCGCGTCGATCGTCGAAATCCTTGCGTGTCTCGAACTTGAGGTTCCTCTGGTGCTCCTGCACCCGGGATTGACCGAGCTCGAGCAAAAGGCCCTGCGCGAAGAAATCGCCGCAAAGCGCGACCCCTTGCCCGAAGGGGCTGCGGTCGTCGTCTTCACGTCGGGAACGACGGGACGCGCCAAGCCCGCCGTCCTTACGCGTCTGGCGCTCGCCGAGAGCGCCCGATCGTCGGATGCGAACATCGGACTCGCTCCGGGCGACGTATGGCTTCTTTCGATTTCGCCCGCGCGCATCGGGGGTTTTTCGATTCTCACGCGTTCTCTGCGGGCGCGTTCGGCCGTCGCGCTCGGCGGACACTTTTCGCCCGAAGGGTTTCTCTCCGAGGTCGAATCGATGGAGGTGACGCTTGCCTCGATCGTTCCGACGATGCTCGTGCAGATCCTCAAGACCTTCCCGGAACGAAAGGCTCCTGCGACGTTGCGCGCGCTCCTTCTCGGAGGGGCGTCCGCAAGCGACGCGTGGCTTGCTCGGGCGCGTGCCGCGGCCTGGCCCGTCATCGCCACCTACGGCATGACGGAAACGGCAAGCAACGTGACGACGACCCCGTACGCCGAACGCTATTCGGGCGTGGTCGGAAGCGGTCGCGTCAACAAGTTCGCGGAAGTGCGGGTGGAAAACGGGCACATTCTCGTGCGCGGTCCCATGCGCATGACGGGGTACTGGGGCGAGCCTCCGCTTGTCCCCGAAGCCTGGCACGATACGGGCGACATCGGGTACTTCGACGAGGCGGGGTATCTGCACGTCGAAGCGCGTCGCTCCGACCTCATTCTCTCGGGCGGCAACAACGTCTATCCTCTCGAAGTCGAGGCGGCGCTCGAAAGCCTCCCGGGCATCCGCGAGGCGCTCGTGACGGGCCTTCCCGACGACGTGTGGGGCGCGGTCGTGACGGCACTGCTCGTTCCCGAAAAGGGGCCGCTTCCGCCCGAAGTGATCGTCGAGGGGCTCTCGGGGCGGCTTGCCGCCTACAAGTCCCCGCGCCGCATCGCCTGGGTCGAGGCGCTCCCAGTCAATCCGGGCGGGAAACTTCGCCGCCGACCCGACGTCTTGGAGGGGCTCAGGCTCGAAACCCTCCACTATCGCAAACGTCGCCGAGATCAAGAATGACACGGTTCGCGGGGCGTCCACGGTCCGAAGCATGCGAAGTCCGAAAAGCCTCAAGACAACGAATCGAATACCAGAAACGAAAGGGCGCGAAAGCCTCCGAGGCCTTCGCGCCCTTTTTTTCGGTCGCGTCCGCTGTCGCGGTTGAACCGCACTTCGGTCCGCGCTTCAGTTCCCGCTCTTCGGGGAAAAGTCTGCGAGCCGCGCCTTTTTTTCGGGGGCGTTGCAGAAGTCGATGACGGGACAACGTTCGCACTCGGGCGAGCGTGCTTTGCAACAGTAGCGCCCGTGCAAAAGGAGGTAGTGGTGCGCTTCCTTGAGGTAGGCCTTCGGCACGACCTTGAGGAGCTTTTCTTCCACTTCGTCGGGCGTTTTTCCTCGGGCGAAGCCCGTACGGTTCGAGACGCGGAAAATGTGCGTGTCGACCGCAATCGTCGGATGCCCGAAGGCGACGTTGAGAACGACGTTCGCCGTCTTGCGCCCGACTCCGGGGAGGGCGACGAGTTTGTCGAAGTCTTCGGGCACCTCGCCGCCGTACTCGTCGCGAAGAATTTCGGAGAGCTTCACGACGTTTTTAGCTTTGTTGCGGTAGAGCCCGATCGTCTGAATGAAGGGGGTCAGCCCCTCGACCCCGAGGGCCGCGATTGCGTCGGGAGTGTTCGCTACGGGAAAGAGTTTCGCCGTGGCGAGGTTCACGCCCTTGTCGGTTGCCTGGGCGGAGAGCACGACCGCAACGAGCAATTCGAAGGGCGTCGTGTAGTTGAGCTCCGACTTCGGGTTCGGATGGGCGGCGGCAAGCGCCGCCATGAAGGCTTCGCGATCGGCTTTGCGGACCATGGCGACTCCTTATTTCGAGGCGCGCACGCGCGCCATGATGTCGGCGATGAGCGCGGAGGGGGCGCCCCCCTGGGTGCCCGCCGCATGACGGCGCGCTTCGAGGCGGGACTTTTCTTCGGCCGCACGGCGCACGCCCCGCGCCCAGGCTTCTTCGTAGTGTTCGCGCGCCCGGTCGGCGTCTTCGTCCGTCCACTCGGTCCCGGTTTCAACGTAGTCGATGCAGTCCATCGGGCAGGCGGGCGCACAAAGCGCACAGCCCGTGCAACGCGACTCGATCACGGCATGGAGGCGCTTGGGCGCACCCGCAATCGAATCGGTCGGGCAGACTTTCACGCACCAGCCGCAGCCGATGCATTCGGCCGCGCGGATGCGGGCCGTGGCAAAGGGAACTTCATGACCGTACTCGGGGTCGAGATCGATCACGGGCGCCCCCGTTACGCGGGAGAGCTTCGCAATCCCGCGTGCGCCCCCGGGAGCGCAACGGTTGATGGGTGCGAGTCCCTCGGCAATCGCCTCGGCGTAGGCTGCGCAACCGTCGAAGCCGCACTGACGACATTGGGTTTGGGGAAGCGCACGGTCAACGGCTTCGGCCGAAGCGCGGTTGGGGTTGGAGTTGAAGTGCGTCATTTTCGACGATTACCAGAAATTTTCCGCCACGAGTTGTCCCGGCTTTCCGAAGCGGGGCGAGACGATGCCGCGTTCCTTGAAAACCGCGCGCGTGGCCGTGATGAAGTCGGGGTTGCCGCAAAGAAGAACGCGCGAGGTTTCGGGCGTAATGTTCTTCCCGACGTGCGCTTCGAGTTCTCCCGATTCGAGAAGCGCGGGAATGCGACCCGAGAGGTCGCCGCGGCGACCGTCTTCTTCTTCGCGGGTGGTGGAGACGACGAGCGTGAATTCGCCCGGGAACGCCGTATCGACGAGTTCGCGGGCGACGGCTGCGTCTTCGAAATTGCGCACGCTCAGAACGAGTACGACGTCCTTGCGGGTCTCCCAGAGGGACTTCGAGCGGAGCATCGAGAGAAAAGGCGAAAGGCCCGAGCCCGTCGCAAAGAGCCAGAGAGTCTCGCCTCCGGGGATGCGACCGGGAAGGAGGTTCCCTTCGGCAACGCCCTCAAGAAGGGCCGTCTCGCCCGGCTCCAGATCTGTGAGGCGGGGCGAAAGGGCGCCGCCTTCGACGCGCGTCACGAGAAAACGAAGAACGTTTTCTTCCGGAGCGGATGCAACGGAATAAGCGCGCATGAGGGGATCGGCACCTTCGACGGGAAGGCCGATGCGGGCGAACTGGCCCGCTTCGAAGGACCAGCCTTCGGGGCGCGTGAATTCGAGCACGAACAGGTTGGGAGCGGCCCGGCGTTTCGACGTAAGCGTGATGATCTGCATGACGATTCCAAAAGTCGTGATTCGGTATCGGCGCGAAAAGTCGTTTTTTCGGAGGCGTCGAGCTCCTTGGCGACGGCGTCGCGGCGCAACCGACGGGTTCGGAAATGCTACCACGCTCGAGGGGCGCCTCCGAAGCGCCTTCGGACCTACGCAAAAAGAACGGCCTCCGCTGCGGGCGGAGGCCGGTCGTTGCATGCTGGAAGCTCGACGCTGCGCGGTCAGCGCTTCAGGAAGCGGATCTTGTTCGGCACGCCGCGCCATTCGTCGGCGTCGTCCGCGTAGGGCTTGCGATGCGTGATGGAGGGCCATTCGCGTGCGAGTTCGGCGTTGAGCGCGATGAATTCACGCTGGTCCTCGGGGACGTCTTCTTCGGCATAGATCGCGGCTTCGGGGCATTCGGGAATGCACACGGCGCAGTCGATGCATTCGTCGGGGTCGATCACGAGGAAGTTCGGACCTTCGCGGAAGCAGTCCACCGGGCAGACGTCAACGCAGTCGGTACGCTTGCAGCCGATGCAGGCTTCGCAAACAACGTGAGGCATAGTCAGAAGTCTCCGTTCGAGAGAGGGTCCGACGGGCGGGGGCGTCGTCCTTCGGGCCAGTACAAATAGGGGAAAGCGCGTCGCCCGACAGGGCGAACGCGCGAAATGGAACATTGTAAAACAAAGGTGGTCGACCGTGCGACCGCCCGATCGGGAATCAGCCGCGCGTGCGGTGCCAGTACTGCATGCCGCCCGTGAGAATGTAGACGTTCTCGAAGCCGTCGCCCAGCAGGATGCGGCTTGCGGTATGCGCGCGAACGCCGCGGCGGCAGACGACGATCACGGTCTTCCCTTCGGGGATTTCGTCCGTACGGTCGCGCAGCTCGTTGAGCGGAATGTGTACGAGCGGGTAGTCGAGTCGGTCTTCGGTCAATTCGGCCGCTTCGCGCACGTCGAGAATCGTTACGTTCTCGGGCGTATTGGGGACGTTCTCGCCGAGGTAGGGGGCCTTGCCTTCCATGAGGTCGGCCAATTCCTGCGGTTCGATGAAGCGGGCGAGGTCCTGCATGATGTTTTCTCCGATGTGACCGACGACGTTGACGGGATCTTTGGGGGTGCCTGTCTGGGGAGCGTAGCAGAGGTCGAGTTGCGCGAGGTCGCGCACGGTCGCACCGAAGCGCATCGCGGTCGAGAGAACGTCGATGCGCTTGTCGGCACCGTCCCGTCCGATCGCCTGAGCGCCGAGAAGTTTCCCCTTCGTGTCGAACAGAATCTTGAGAAGAAGCGACTGCGACCCCGGGTACCACGCGACGTGGCTCGCCGTTTCGATCGTGGCGCGGTAGAAGTCCTTGCGCGGTTGGAGACCTTCGTTCAAGAGGGTCTGCTCGTTTTTGCCGGTCGATGCCCACAGGAGCCCGAAAAGCGACACGGCGTTCGTGCCGAACCCGCCGGGCAACGGCGCGGGTTCGAGCCCCGCAATGGCGTCCGCCGCTTCGCGCGCTTCCTTGACGGCGGTGCCCGCCAACATCATCGGGCGCTCTTTCCCCGTCACGGGATCGGTTGACGTGGCGACGTCCCCGACCGCATAGATCGCGGGGTCGCTCGTGCGCATCAAACCGTCCGTGAGGATCGTGTCGCGGGGACCGAGCGCAAGACCCGCTTCGCGCGCAAGAGACGAACGGGGCGCCACGCCCGCGGCGCTCACGAGGTAGTCGACGCAAAGCGTCTCGCCCGTCGAGAGCGTGAGATCGAGCGCTCCGTCGGGACGCTTTTCCGCCTTCGCGACCGACGTTTCCATGTGCCAGACAAAGCGCGGTTCGCTCCCCGTCGCCTCGCGACGGAAGAAGTCGGAGAGCGTCGGGTCGTTGCGCCCCATGATCGTACGACCGTACTCGAAAAGGTGTACGGTGCCGCCTCGGCGGATGATGTTTTCTGCGGTTTCAAGACCCACGGCACCTCCGCCGACGATCCCGACCGTAAGGTCGGGCTTCGCGTCGACTGCGGCGCGCAACCGGTCGGCGTCTTCGGGACGCCAGAGCGGAAACGCGTTTTCCTTGAATCCTTCGACGGGAAGCAGACGGGGTTCGGCTCCGGTCGCAAGCACGAGCACGTCGTAGGGTTCGACGAAGACATCGTTCGTTTCGAGGTTTCGGACCGTCACGCACTTTTTCGCGCGGTCGATCGAGAGCACTTCGTGACGCTCGCGCACGTCGACGCCCTGCGTGCGCCGCAGCGCTGCGGCGCTCGTTGCAAAGAGGGACGTGCGGGCGACTTCGCCGCCCACGTAGTAGGGAAGGGCACAGTTCGCAAAGGAAATGCGCTCTCCGCGCTCGAAGAGCACGACCTCAGCCGAGGCCTTGAGGCGCTTCAAGCGCGTGGCGGTGCTGACGCCGGCGGCCACGCCGCCCACGATCACGATTCGCATGGGTTCCTCCGGGTGAAATACGAATTCGTCGGTTGTGAGGCATTGTACGGGGCGACCTTCGGAAAGGGCGCCGTGAAAACAGCCCATCCATGCCCGTTTGCTGGTAGGCAGAACGGGCGATAATGCGCTTATGACAACGAAAGGAACGTTCCCGCCCATCTTTGCAAACGATACGACGCGACGCATTGTTCACGTCGACATGGACGCGTTTTACGCGTCGGTCGAGCAACGCGACCGACCCGAGCTGCGCGCTCGTCCGATCGCCGTGGGGCACGAGGACGGACGCGGGGTTGTCGCCACCGCGAGCTATGAAGCGAGGCGCTTCGGCGTTCGAAGCGCGATGCCGAGCCGCCGTGCGCGGGAGCTCTGTCCCGAACTGATTTTCGTTCCGTCGCGCATTGCCTATTACCGCGAAGTCTCCGCGCAGATTCACGACATTTTCCATCGCTACACGGACGTGGTCGAACCTTTGTCGCTCGACGAAGCGTTTCTCGACGTGACGGGAAACAAGTTGGGTCTGGAGGTCGGCACCGAGGTCGCGCGGCGCATCAAAGAGGACATCCGCCGCGAACTCAATCTCATCGCAAGCGCGGGCGTTTCCTACAACAAATTTCTCGCGAAGATCGCGTCCGATTTCCGTAAGCCCGACGGCCTCTGCACGATCCACCCGTCGCGCGCGATCGCCTTCATCGATCGGTTGCCCGTCGAAGCGCTTTGGGGCGTGGGACCCGCCACGGCGCGACGCTTTCACGATATGGGGATCACCACGGCTCCTCAGGTGCGGGCGCTCCCGCTCTCGGTTCTCACGGACGTTTTCGGACAGGCGGGCGTCATGTTTTACAAGTTCGTGCGCGGCATCGACGATCGTCCGGTTTTGGCCGAGCGCGTCCGAAAGAGCGTCGGGTGCGAAGAGACGTTCGAAACCGACATCCGCGCGCCCGAAGCGCTTCGAACGGAGCTTTCGTCCGTGGCCGAAGAGCTCGCGCGCCGCATGCGAAAGGCCGCGTTCGGCGGTCGTACGTTGACGCTCAAAGTACGCTTCTCGGACTTCACGACGATTACCCGCAGCTCGACCCGACCGGGTGCCTGGCCCGCCGATCCGGAGGGGCTCTCGGCCGGAGGCGCCGAACTCCTCGCAGGCGTTGCGATTCCGCCCGGGGGCGTGCGCCTTTTGGGACTCTCGGTGAGCTCGCCCGTGTCGGGCGTTCTTGAACGCAACGTCGCTTTGCCGGAGCAGGGGACGCTCTTGTGATCCACCCAAGCCCCCGCATGAATGCGGAGAAATCCTGCGGGTTTCGTTCGAAGCGTCTTGAGGACCCTCGCAAAGAAACGCGCCGACTCCCCGCGAGGACGTCGGCGCGTTTTTCATCCGCCAGGGCGAAGGCTCAGACCGAGCCGCGTCGCACTTGCTCGAAGAGGTCGCGGTACATCACCCAGATGCCCGCCTGACTCACGGTCGAAAGGACGGCGATCAGAAGCGGAGCCACGTAGGGGAGCGCGTTCGGAAGGCCGACCGCGGCGAAGAGGGCTTCGAGAATCAGGCCCGAACCGGCCGTGAGACCGAAAAGGAGCACGACGAAAACAACGACGGGCGGAAGGTTGCGCAACACCCCGAAGAAGGAATAAAAGAGGCTCTTTCCGAGGGCTTGGCGCTTGTCGGCCACAAGAAGCGGCGCGAAGACCGTCATCATGAGGAGCGGCACGTAAAGAACGACGGTCGTCACAAAGGCCGTCACGGGAAGATTCGCCATCACGGATTCGAAATCGATCCCTTTTTCGGTGATTTTCCAGGCGGCGATGGCGTCCGCACCGAGGTAGTCGAAGATCACCATTTCCACTTCGAACCAGAGCGAACTCAGAAGACCGATCCCGAGGAGCGGCCAGCGGCTCGGCGCGTCGCGAAAAATCTGCGAAAGCATCTGGTACGAGGGGACGCGCCCTTCGAGCGTGTCGCGCGCGGCGTAGCCCGTGAGTACGGCGCCGAACGGCATCCAGCAGCTCGCGAGGATCGCACCGATGAAGGGGAAGCCCGAGAGCAGACCGCTCACGAGGGTCGAGAAAATCACGATGCCGGGCAGCGCCACGGGCTGACGGCGAAGGGCGGAAAGACTCTCCTTGAACCAGACGAGGCCGTCCGAGAAAGCAGGTGTTTGTGCCATGGGGTGGGGTTAGGTAGTGCGGTGTGGGAGCAGGCGCTCGTCAACGTAAAACGCCCGGGCGGCGATGTCGCTCGGGCGCATCGAAAACGAACGAGGTCGTGCGGGGATTACCAGCCGAACTCGATGAACTTCGGGGTGCCGAGGGTGCTCTTCGAGTTGCCGCCCGGGGTCGAGTCTATCGGGCGTTCGGCCTGGTTTTGCATCGAATAAGGAATCTGAGTGGAGCCCGGCGTCACGACGTATTCGGTGACGCGGTTGTCCTGGTCGCGCACGGCTTCGATCGTCGTACGCTTGCTATGAACTTTCGGAACGATCCCCATTTCACGATCGGCGCGGGCCTTCTCCAGGTCCGCTTCGCTCGGAGCGATCTGCATGCCTTCGCTTTTGGCCTTCGGAGGCAGCGTTCGGGCGGGCGGAGGCACCTGAACCTTCGAGGGGGAGACGTCGCCCGCGTAGGGCGGAAGCTCGTCGGACGGGGTTGCGGGGGCGGCCGCAAGCCCCATCGAAGCGCAAAGCGCGGCGGTGAGGAGGAACGGCTTGATCATACGGATATCCTTGCTGAAAAATCTCCCGAAAAGCGGGAGTAGGGCCGGGCGGCGGGTTTTGCGCCCGTTCGCGGGCCGCGGAATGCGGTCGTGTGTTCTTCGTGCGACATGTTTGGTGGCCGTGCCGCTCGGGGACGGTCGGTCGCAGTCGCTTCCGTACCGTCATTCTGCCACGTTGCCCGGGGCCGGCGCCTCGGGACGAGCACGAATTTCAGGGGCGCTCGAGCGGTTTGGCCGTGAGGAAACGCAATACGTCGCCGCCCCGAGCGCGGCGTCAACCCTCCGGCACGGTCGACGGCTTCCGCATCCAGTATCCTTGAGGTCTCCAAAGCATTTTTACGGACGACGCAACCAGTCATGTCGACGCTACTACTCATTGACGGATCGAACTATCTTTTCCGTGCCTACCACGGCCTGCCGCCGCTCTCCACGTCGAACGGCGAACCGACGGGCGCCATGCGGGGCTTTCTCGGCATGCTCGGGCGCGTCCAGGGCATGGTGAAGCCCGATCGTGCGCTCGTCGTTTTCGACGCGCCCGGGAAGAATTTCCGTCACGCGATGTATCCCGAGTACAAGGCGAATCGTCCGCCGATGCCCGACGATCTGCGCGTGCAGATCGAGCCCCTTCAGAAGGTTCTCCCCGATCTCGGGTGGCCGCTTCTCGTCGTGCCCGGTGTCGAAGCCGACGACGTTATTGCGACGCTTGCCCGGAAAGGGCGAGCCGAAGGGATGAAAATCGTCATCGCGACGGGCGACAAGGACATGGCGCAGCTCGTCGACGAGAACGTGACGCTTCTCAACACGATGAACACCAAGTTCTACGACCGAGACGGCGTGATTGAAAAGTACGGCGTTCCGCCCGAGCGCATCATCGACTACCTCGCGCTCATGGGCGACAAGGTCGACAACGTCCCCGGGATTGAAAAGTGCGGTGAAAAAACAGCCGCCAAGTGGATCGCCCAGTTCGGAAGCCTCGACGAAATCAAGCGTCGCGCCGACGAGGTGAAGGGGAAGATCGGCGAAAACCTCCGCAAGGGTCTTCCCTTCCTGGACGAAGCGCGAAAGCTCGTCACGATCAAGGACGATTGCGAGCTGCCCGTCTCGGGTCTCGAAGAGCTCGACTTTCGCACGCCGTCGGCGGAAGCGCTTCGTGCATTCGCGCGCCGCTGGGAAATGTCGAACGAAACGATTCTGCGAGCGCTTCCGTCCGGGATGCGCGCCCGCGTGAAGACGGCGCTTGAAGCCGCGCACGAGACTCCGCACGAGGCTCCGAACACTACGGGCACCACCGGGTCGCTTTTCGACTTGGGCGAACTCGACGCGATGCCCGCTCCCGTCCCCGTTCCGGGCGACACGCCCCGAAACCTCGGGGTCGAACCCGATTCGACCCCGCAAGCGGTCGAAATCGGTACGGCCGAGCGCGTCGCCCGTCTGCAGGGTGCGATCGGCGCGAGCGAAGCGGGCGACGCTCCCGACGAACTTCCCTTTACGCGTATCGAAGATCCGCTGCAGCTCGCGGACTTTGCGGCGCGACTCGCGGATGTCTCCGCGCGGTGCGACTTCCCGACGGGGATTTCGCTTCACTTTGAGGGCGACTGTCGTCGCGCGCGCCTGGCGGGCGTTGCGTTCGCGCTTTCGCCCAAGGACGTGACCGTCGTTCTCGCGTCAGAGAGCCTTCCCGCCGAAGCAATCGCGGCGGGGCTTTCGGGCTGGTTGGCCGGCGATGCTCCCAAGGTCTTTCACGACGCGAAGACGATGCTTCACGTCCTTGCCGCCGCGGGTGCTCCCGTCGAAGGGCGGGTCGACGACACGATGCTCATGGACTACGTTGTCGAAGCGCACGTGAAGCACGACCTCCCGAAACTTGCCGCCCGCTACCTCGCCCGTACGATTCCGGAACGCGAGGCCGTGTTCGGCAAGGGCGCAAAACGCAAGGCCTGGACCGAAGTGCCGCGCGGAGAGGTGGAAAAACTTCTCGCCGAAGAAGCCGCGTCCGTTCGCGCGATTTCGTCCGTGCTGGGCTCCGTGCTTCGCGCCGACGAGGTGCTTTGGCCAATTTACGACGAGATCGAACGTCCTCTCCTCAAGGTCCTTTTCCGCATGGAAAATACGGGCGTTGCGGTGGACGGGTTCCTGCTCGCGCGCGAATCCGAAGAGCTCGGGGTGCGTATCGATGCGCTCGAAGCCGAAGCGGAACGCGTGGCGGGGACCGCTTTCAACCTCTCGAGCCCGAAGCAATTGGGGAAGATTCTTTTCGAAGACTTGAAGCTTCCCGTTCTCAAGAAGACCCCGTCGGGGACGCCCTCGACCGACGAAGACGTTCTGACGGAGCTTGCACTCGACTATCCGCTTCCGAAGATCGTCCTCGAGCACCGGCGTTTGACGAAGCTTCGGAGTACGTACCTGGAAAAGCTTCCCCGCATGGCGGACCCCGTCGACGGGCGCGTGCACACGACTTTCGGGCAGGCGACGGCCGTGACGGGGCGTCTTGCGAGTTCCGACCCGAATCTTCAGAACATTCCCGTCCGTACCGAAGAGGGGCGGCGCGTGCGCGAAGCGTTCGTCGCCGAGCGCGGCTCGGTCATCGTGTCCGCGGACTACTCGCAGGTGGAGTTGCGCATCATGGCGCACCTCTCGAAGGACCGAGGGCTCCTTGACGCGTTCGCGCGCGGTGAAGACATTCACCGCTCGACCGCGGCCGAAGTCTTCGGTCGTCCGATCGAAGCGGTGACGCCCGACGAACGCCGCATGGCCAAAGTGATCAACTTCGGTCTCATCTACGGGATGAGCGCCTTCGGTCTCGCGCAGAACCTCGGGATCGACCGTCGCGTGGCGGCCAATTACATCGACGCCTACTTCACGCGCTATCCGGGCGTGAAGCGCTACATGGATGAAATGCGCGCGCTCGCACACGAGCAGGGGTTCGTCGAAACCGTGTTCGGTCGTCGACTCTGGATCCCCGACATCAAGAGCGGCCGCAAACCCGTGCAGGCGGCCGCCGAGCGAGCGGCCATCAACGCTCCCATGCAGGGAACGGCCGCCGATGTCATCAAGAAAGCGATGATTGCGGTCGATGCCTGGTTGCGCGAACGCAAGCTCGGTGCCCGACTCGTCCTTCAGGTGCATGACGAACTCATCCTCGAAGTGCCCGAGGCCGAAGTCGAACTCGTGAAGACCGAAGTGCCTAAGCTCATGCGCGAGGCGGCCGAACTCGAGGTGCCCCTCATCGCCGAGGTGGGCTCGGGCGACAGCTGGGAGGCGGCGCACTGAGGTCGAGCGTCCTCGCACGCGAACCGCCAATGAAAAAAGGGGAGCCCCTCGGGGGCTCCCCTTTTTCGAACACGGATCGGGCGTTCTCGCTTACTTGCAGTTGCCGGCCTTTTCCGGGACGAGCGTCACGAGCTTTTCTTCGTCCTTCGACCAGAGCGTGATCCCGTCGCCTTCGCTCGTCACGAACGCTACCTGATTGAGGATGCCGAGGAACTTCTGTTCGACTTCCATGAATTCGGGGGCGCACATCTTCATCGTGGAGCCGAGCGGCCCCATGGCAATGGCTTTGCCTTCGAGCTTCCAACCGCCGATCAGGTTGTTGCAGCCGGCGTTGCCCGAGACGCGACCGTCGGCACCGAACGTGATCGAGGGCGGGAGTTCGCAGTTTTCGCTCACGGCCTCGGCCCACACGAAGGTCTTGCCGGCGAGTTCGGGAGCGTTGCCCGCGGGGCCTTCCTGCCCGCCGGTCGAGGCGCAACCCGCGGCGAGAAGCGTGGCGGCGAGAGCGGCGCAAATCGTAGTCTTGGTCATGGTTCAGTCTCCGTAGGAAAGTCCCGCCGAACGTATCGGACGGGACGCGTCGGGCGTGCGTCGGATGCGCGCCCGTGGGTATCGGTTGTGCCCGGGCATCCGTTCGGTCCCCGAGGTTGCTTTGTAGTTTCGACGGGAGGGCGAAAAGCGCCGGAAAGCCAGCGGTTTCTCGCCTTTCCCCGCCCGCAATCGTACACCGTGTCGCCCGTCGGACAAAGGGTTCGGGCGACGGAGTCAACATCCGGAAACAAATCGGACGCCCGTCGAACAAACGCTTCCTCTCCGTTAACGTCCTCATCTTCTTTGCCTCAAGGCACATCCGTTTCGCTTTTGTTCGCTCCGATCGTGAAGTCGCGCTCGAACGGATCGACAATGCACTCCTTAGGATTCGCCGGATCGGGTGTTGCGGGCAAGAAGAGGCCCGTCGGTCCGAAGTGCAACTGTTTGTTTGTGGGGTGAAAAAAATGAGAAAGGCGTTCGTACTTCTGGGGCTTGTCGCCGCGCTCGGCTGTACGACGGTGTCGGCCGAAATCGTGGTGCCGCACCGTATCCATCCGACGATCGATACGGTCTCGGAGGTGCTCGCGTCGGGCAAGGACGAAGATTGGGTGATGCTTACGGGGGCGCTCGTACGCAAGGAGCGTGCAAACGAATACGTCTTCCGGGACGCGACGGGCGAAATCAAGGCGACGGTGCTGAGCGACGTGATCGCGGGACACGTGTTGCACGCCGACCGGACGTTCCGCGCGGTGGCCCGCGTCTCGCGTCCGCCCTTTGAAACGCCGACGATCGATATCGAACGCATCGACGAATAATTCGACAGGTCGTCACTCCGGGGAGCTTCGCCGATTCGTGCGGTCCGAAGACGACTTCCCTCACGGCGATAGAATGGATGAAGTCTGTCGGATGCTGTAAGGAGGACGGCCGTGGGGCTACGTTTTCAACGACGAGTTCGGATTTTCAAGGGGGTATATCTGAACCTTTCGAAAACGGGCGTAAGCTTCTCGCTTCGGGGACGAGGCGGCGGCATTACGGTTGGCAAGAGAGGACCGCGCGCGAGCGTGGGAATTCCCGGGACGGGCCTGTCCTACCAAACGAAGCTCGGCTCCGGGGCTGGTGTGGTCGGGATTGTGGTTGCCGTCATTGCGGCGGTCGTGATCCTCGCTCAGTTCCTCTGAGGCCGGTCGCACTGCCCGCGGGCTCTTGCAAGTCCCCCAAGGATTGAAATCTCAAAGACCGCTTTCCGACGGGAAGGCGGTCTTTTTCCGACTCCGTGGACGTCTCCGGAAGGGCGGCGGTACAGGCGGAGCCCGGCCGCAGAGGGGCTTGCGAGGGATGTCATGCTCGCAGGTGACCTGACACGCGGGGGTACTTCTCATGGAGAACAAGGTGGAGGGCGTTGAGCTTGAACTCATGAGTGAACCGGTAGCGGGGCATGGCCATGGAAGAACTCCTTGAAAGAGGCTGTGTCGAGCTTGAAATTCGGATGGCCGCCGACACCTCAACTTTGACCCTTATCTCCAACCTTCCAAAACAGTCCGTTGTGTCTTTGCTCAAACGGCAGTCCCACGGTTCGATAACGGGACAGGGCAGCCTGACGTTCCCGTTCGACAAACCAATTCATGAAGCAGTCAAGTTCGGGATCGTCTGCCGAATTTTGTCTTACCGTGAGCGTCACTCGAAACGGTTCCCGACTCCATCCGTTCAGAACCGGCACGACTTCCCCTGACGCCAAATCATCCCGAATGCTCGCCGTCGGCAGGTCGAGCGCAACGCCCAAGCCCACACGCAGAGCGCTTTGAATCGTCAGAAAATCTCCCGACAGCATATGCGCCGCCTTGAAGGGGCGACGCTCCAGGCCGCGTACGAGGCAATGCGATTCAGGATAGTTCCTTGCTGTTCTCATCAGCAACGTATGCCGGGACAGATCCTCCGGTCTTTCGGGCATGCCGTGCCGTTCTACATACGCTTTCGATGCGACCGGCAAAACGCCGAGACAATGAATGAAGCGGTTGCAGAGATTCGGATCCTCTGGCATGTAAAGAAGATAGGCGACATCCACACGGTTCCTCAGCAAATCCAGGTGATCCACTTCGGTCACCACCTCGATGTCAATTTTCGGTGCGATCTGCTTGTATTCGGCAAGCATCGCCAAAAGCTGTTCCCGCGGATAGCCGGCAACCACCCCGAAACGAATCAGGTGTCCGTGATCGTTTCGGCATCGGGTCAACTTGGACCACAGCTCATTGTGCTGATCCAAAAAAGCTTTGATGCTTGGAATGTGTTCTTCGCCGTAGGTCGTCAATCGCATGGGCCTCGCTGATCGATCAAAGAAACGTGCGTTGAGCCGTTCCTCCATGGCCGAGATCAGACGGCTCACCATGGCGACATCCATGTCCAAAGCCACAGCCGCATCCCGCATGGATGCACACCGCGCCACTTCCACAATGGCCTTCCAGGCCGCGATGTTGTTTTCTATCCTCATGCGACAGCTTTTGTTGTTGATTTATCAACAATGATTGTAGATCCACTCTTAACAGGGGTCAGCATCCATCCTAAACTGAGTTTACTTCGACCAAAGGAGGACCTTACCCATGACCATCAATCTCAACCGCCGCACCCTGCTTGGTTCCGGCGCAGCCGCACTGATCGCCTCACCGCTCGCAGTCCAGGCCAAAGAAAGCAAGAGCTGGGATCGGACCGTTGACATCCTCATCGTGGGTTCCGGTTTTGCCGGGCTCAGCGCCGCCATTGAAGCCAAGAGGGCCGGACGTACGCCCGTCATCATCGAGCAGATGAGCTTCACCGGCGGTAACTCACGCATCACCGGCGGCGGTATCGCCGTTCCCGGCTCGCCCATGCAGAAGGAAAAAGGCATTGAGGACAGCCCGGAACTGATGCTCGCCGACATGCTCAAGGCCGGCAACAATCTCAACTTCCCCGAACTGGCCCGGACCGTCGCCTTCGGTGCGCGAGACGCTTACGACTGGTTGGTCAACGACATCGGCGTCAAGTTCACACGTCTGATCTACCACGGCGGTCACAGCGTGATGCGCGGTTGCGGCGCCGAGCTTCTGGATGCGCACGTGACCAACTTCATGCCGAGGCTTGAAGTCAAGGCGCGTGAGCTTGGCGTGTCCATCGAAACGCGAACCAAACTCACATCGCTTATTACCGATGATGCGGGACGCGTCATCGGCGCCGAAGTGCGCAAGAACTTCGTCTTCGGCAAACCGGAATCCGGCACGCTCGAACGCGTCCGTACGAAGGGCGGTGTCATTCTTGCAAGCGGCGGCTTTGCCGCCAATCCGAAGATGCGCATGCTATTCGATCCCCGGCTTGATGCCTCCATTGAAACGACCAATCACGTCGGCGCAACGGGCGACGCGACGGCGTGCGCGCAGATGATCGGTGCCGGCGTGACGCAGATGGACTGGATTCAATGTCTTCCGATGACGAGCCCCGACGAACACGGCTTCGGTATTGCCGTTCACTATGTGGAGTACACCGCCGGCTTCGGGCTTGCAGTCGACCCGGTCACGGGCAAGCGCTTCATGAACGAAACCGCCAACCGCAAGGTTCGCGCCGACGCCATTTTGGCGCTCAAACACCCGGCATTGTGCATCTGTACGCTCGCCAATGCCAAAAAGCATACGCCGGCACTGCGTCTGCAGAAGGCGATGGAAAACGGTTCCGTCAAGTCCTACGACACGATTGAAGAACTTGCCAAGGCCTACAACATGCCTCTTGAAGCCTTCCGCGAACAACTCAAAACCTGGAACGAATGCATCCGTAGCCGGAAGGATCCGGAATTCGGCGCCAAGATTTTTGAGGATGCCGAAGTCAACGAAACCGGTCCCTTCCTCGTATCCCGACTTTGGCCCCGCGCGCACCATACCATGGGCGGTTTGATCATCAATACGAAGGCCCAGGTACTCAATGCCTTCGGAGAACCCATCCCCGGACTTTGGGCTGCTGGCGAAGCTACCGGCGGCGTGCACGGCGAAGTTCGTCTCGGTACCGTCGCCATCGCGGACTGCATCGTCTTCGGCCGTATCGCCGGACAAAGTGCGTCAGCCTCCGCGATCGTCTGACGGTTTCCGGCATCATCGCAACTCGGCGATCGCAGACGCTTGCGGCGCCGAGACCGCATCAACATTGCCTGAACTCTCCAAACCCCATGCGGACTACCGCATGGGGTTCAACATTTTGAACAGGTCGACCGAAAACAACCACAAGGCGGAGGGCGTTGAGCTTGAACTCATGAGTGAGCCGGCGGCGGGGTGCGAAAAAATGGCAAAAGAAAACGGCCGGAAGCGCGTGAAGCGTATCCGGCCGTTTGGTCTCGGAAGCGTCGCAAGTCTCGCTGTCGGAGGAATCGGAGGCTTGCGGCGGTTTCCGGGAATCAGGCTTCGCCTTCGACGTAGGGTTCCTTGCCGAGGTCGCCTTCGAGGTTCGTGACGATAACCGCGGAGGCCACGTCGCCCACCACGTTGATCGAGGTGCGGATCATGTCGAGGATACGGTCGATGCCGGCAATGAGCGCCACGGCTTCAAGCGGGATGCCGACCTGCGTGAAGACGATCGTCGTCATGATGAGACCCGCACCGGGGACGCCTGCGGTGCCGACGGCGGCGAGAACGCCCATCAGAACGATCGTCATCTGGTCGACCATCGTGAGGTCAAGCCCGTAGACTTCCGCGGCGAAGATCGAACACACACCCATGTAGACGGCCGTGCCGTTCATGTTGATGGTGTTGCCGAGCGGAATCGAGAAGGAGGCGATGCTCTTGGTCGCACCGAGACGGCGGGCGGCGGCGAGATTCGCCGGAAGAGCCGCAGCCGACGAGCAGGTCGTGAAGGCGATGAGCCAGGGCTCGAAAATGCCGCGCAGGAACTTCATCATCGGAATGCGCGCCAGGATGTAGACGAGCGGGATGAGAACGAGGAAGACGAGGGTCGCCGTTGCGAGGAAGGAGGACAGAATGAGCTGGAAGAGGGGCAGCAACACCTGAAGGCCGTGACGCGAAACCGTGTAGGCCATCAAACCGAAGACGCCGATCGGAGCGTAGTGCATGACCATGTTCGTCACGCGCACCATCGTGTCGCCCACGAGTTCGAAGAACTTGAGCACGGGCTTGCCGCGTTCACCGAGGCCGGCAAGCGCGAAGCCGAAGATCACCGCAAAGAAGATGATCTGAAGCATGTTGCCCTTGGCAAAGGCTTCCATCGGGTTGATCGGCACGATGTCAAGGAGCGTATCGACGAGCGCCGGAGGCGTCACCTGCTTGGCCTGGAGGCCTTCGGTCGAGAGGTTGATCCCGAGGCCGGGCTGAATGACGGAAGCGAAAACGAGACCGATCGCCACGGAGACGGCCGTCGTGATCGCATAGACGCAGAGGACCTTCGTCGCGACGCGCCCGAGCTTGGACGTGTCGGAGATGCCGGCCGCACCGGCGATGATGGTGGCGATCACCAACGGAACGACCACCATGCGGATCAAACGAATAAAGAGCGTGCCGAGCGGCTGCAGGTATGTCTGCGCAAAGCTTGAATCGACCACGGCACCGACGGCGATACCGAGTGCAAGGCCGATCATCATCTGCCATGCAAGGCTGATTTTCATTTTGGAGGCCATTATCTCCACCCCTAGCGATTGTTGGAATTGTGTTGGCGTTCGGGAGCAACTGCGCGACCGAACCGAGACGGAAAACCGTGCCGTTGAGAACGATTCTAGGGAGCGGCGCACTTTGTAATAATGCGTAAACAATTAAGTGTAAATACGTAATCCCTATACAAATCGCTAAAAACACTGTGGTTTATTTGGATTTTTATAAAATTTCGGCCTCAAAAACGAAATCCCGACGGTTTGCGCCAACGCAAAAGACTGCGAAAAAACGCAAATTGTGCACATGAGGGAATTACTCCTTAGTGGGTAGGTTTCGCGTAAAGACGAGAATTTCTTTTGAGAAACATCCATTTTTTGTAAGATGTAGCTCCGTTCGGAAGGGTTTTGACGCGCTCGAAAACGTGAGGATCGGGTTCTTTTTTTTCGTGCGGCTCCGCATAATCCGCTAACCTTAAGCGTTTTCCACAAGCTATCCTCCGACTCCCCGCTCTCGAAGGTGCTTGTTTCCGTTTCCGCTTCCTTGCAAAAGGTTCCACCGACCATGCTTTGGCTCGTTATCGAAGTGGCTCTGGCCAACCTTCTCACGCGTTTCGTCGCGCTCGCGGCGGCCCTCTGGGTGTCGCACCGGTCGCTTGCGCGCTGGGGCGAGCGTCTGCTCGGCGTGGCGAGCGGCTTTCTCGCCACGCTTTCGCTCACGCATCTCTTGCCGGAAGCGTTCGAATCCGAAGCGGCGGACCCGCACACGCTCGGTCTCGTGATGCTGGGGACGCTCTTTGCGTTCGTACTCCCGGGGCTCGCGTCGGGGCACGCTCACGCGCACGACCATCGAGTCGCGGAACACCGCTCCGACGCGGGGGCGTTGCTTACGGGGGCGGCTCTGCACAACATCGTCGACGGCACGCTCGTGGCGGCGGCCTTCATGACGGACGCGCGCGCGGGGTGGCTCGCGGCCGCGGCCGTTCTGGTGCACGAAATTCCGCAGCAGATCGGCTACGCGATCGTTCTCAAAAGCTGCGGTTTTTCGGAACGAAAGACCGTCGCCTGCCTTGCGGCGCTCGCGTTGGCGGCCCTGCTCGGGGGCGTGCTCGGGTGCGGGGCGGTCGGGATGAGCGTGGAACTCCTTCCCTATCTTTTGGCGGCCTCGAGCGTCGCTTTTCTCTACATCACCTTTTCTGCACTCCTACCCGAGGTGCTCCACGCCGCCCTTGAAAAAGGAACGGCGGGCGCGCGCCTTCAGGTGGCCGTGTCGCTTGCGGCCGGGGCGGTGCTCTCGATGGGGCTTCTCGGCGTCGGGCACGGGCACGAACACGACTTCCCGCACGCGCACGGTCACGATCACGCGACCGAGACCGCCGAAGCGTCGGGGGCCGACGCGCATCGCGCCGAACACGCCGTTTTCGACGAAAACGCGTCCCCGTACCGTGTGACGGAAGGGCCCGAGGCCCCCGGAGTCCGCTAAAATTACCTGATTTCGGAGTGCGCGCCCGATCGGGAGCCCGGCGGCGAAGCGTGCATTCCTTTCATCCCCATCCTGCGGAGGACGATGCGATGGCCAAGACCGCGAAGGCCGCTTCCGAGGCCCTGCCCGAGCCCGAAACGTTGACGTTCGAAGAAGCGCTCGACGAACTCGAGTCGCTCACGGCGGCCATGGCTACGGGCACGACGACGCTGCGCGAGAGCGTAGCCGCGTACGAGCGCGGAACGAAGCTTCTCGCGCGTTGCCGCAACGAACTCGCCGATGCGCGCGCAACGATCGAGCGTCTGCGCGAGACCGAAGAGGGCGGTGTCGAACGCCGTCCGCTCGACGACGAGGACTGAGGATGACCGGGGAGGTCGGAGGGGGGGTGTTTTGCTCTCCGACCTTTCACATTGAAACTCATTGACTGACGAGGACGATACGTGACGACCGAAATTGATGCCGACCGTACGGCGCAGACCGAGGGCTCGTCCGAAGCCCGGATCGACTTTTCCGTTTGGGCCCACGAACGCGCCCGGCACTTCGAATGGCTCGCCGAAAAAGGGCTCCCGCAGCCGGGCCGCGATCCGAAACGCCTGATCGGCGCCATGCGGTATGCGGTGCTCGGAGGCGGCAAGCGTATTCGTCCCCTGCTTTGCTACGCGGCGGGTGCCGTGACGGGGGCGCCTCAGCCGGTGCTCGACGGCGCCGCGCTCGCGCTTGAATGCATCCACGGCTACAGTCTCGTGCACGACGACATGCCCGCGATGGACAACGACACGTTGCGGCGCGGTCGTCCGACGGTGCACGTTCAGTACGGCGAAGCCTGCGCGATGTTGGCGGGCGACGCCTTGCAGACGGAAGCCTTCTCGGTGCTCTCGAAGATCGACGCCGCTCCCGAAGTGGTCGTGCGTCTGTTGCGGACGCTCTCGCGCGCTTCGGGTGTTGCGGGGATGGCGGGCGGTCAGGCGATCGACCTTGAAATGGTGGGCGCACACCCCGACGAAGGGGCGCTTTTGCGCATGCAGTCGATGAAGACGGGCGCGCTCATCGTGGCGGCCGTTCTTATGGGCGCTCAGTCGGGACGTTGGGAAGAGCTTTCCGAAGCCTCGAAGGGCGGTCTGGCGCTTTACGGTCACTCGCTCGGCATCGCCTTTCAGGTGGTGGACGACATTCTCGACTGCACTCAGGATACGGCCACGCTCGGGAAGACGGCCGGCAAGGACGAAAAGGACGACAAGCCCACCTGGGTGTCGATCCTCGGGCTTGAGGGCGCGCGCGAGCGCGCCCGGGCGTTGCGCGCCGACGCGCAACGCGGGCTCGATCTGATTGCCCAAGATCCGTCGGTTCCGGAAGGGGCGCTCGTGCGTCTTACCGAAATTGCCGACTACGTCGTCGCCCGCAGCTACTGATACCCCGAAGGGGACCCCGAACGATAGGAGATCGTCGTGAGCAACTATCCGCTTCTTGACACCATCAACAGCCCCGAAGACCTGCGTCGCCTGCCCGAGGACGAACTTCCCGAGGTGGCCGAGGAATTGCGCGGCTTCATGGTGGAGAGCGTTTCGAAGACGGGTGGACACCTCTCGAGTTCGCTCGGCGCGACGGAATTGGCTGTGGCGATCCATTACGTGTTCGATACGCCGCGCGACCGCATCATTTGGGATGTGGGTCATCAGGCGTACGCCCACAAGATCCTCACGGGGCGCCGTGAACAGATGGCAACCCTCCGACGTCACCACGGTCTTTCGGGCTTTCCGAAGCGCAGCGAGTCCGAGTACGACGCTTTCGGCACGGCCCACTCGTCGACTTCGATTTCCGCGGCGCTCGGCATGGCCGTTGCGGATAAGCTCAAGGGGGACGATCGCTGGCATGTGGCCGTGATCGGCGACGGCGCTCTGACGGGCGGCATGGCGATCGAAGCCCTGAACGATGCGGGCGTCTATAAAAAGGGCGTGCGTCTGCTCATCATCCTGAACGACAACGACTGCTCGATTTCGCCTGCGGTCGGGGCTCTCTCGGGGCATCTTGCGAAGATCGTCTCGACCCGTGCCTTCACGGGCGCGCGCGAACTGAGCAAAAAGGTCTTGAAGCCCGTCCCCGGCCTCTGGGAAGTCGCCAAGCGCATGGAAAAGCAGGCGATCAACTTCGTGAGTCCCCCGTCGGGCATCTTCAGCAGCTTCGACATCAATTACTACGGCCCCGTCGACGGTCACAACCTCGAAGAGTTGGTCGACATCCTTCGCAACCTGAAGGCGCTCGATTGCCCGATTGTTCTGCACGTGACGACGAAAAAGGGGAAGGGATACGCACCTGCGGAAGCCGATCCGACGACGTATCACGGCGTCTCGACCTTTGATCCTGCGGTGGGGATCGTTTCCTCGGGGAAACCGTCGAAGCCCACCTTCACGCAGGTCTTCAGTCGCTGGATCTGCGACACGGCCGCGCGCGACGGGCGTCTCTACGGGATCACGCCCGCGATGCGGGAAGGTTCGGGTCTCGTCGAATTCGAGAAGTCCTTCCCGGATCGGTACCGCGACGTGGCGATCGCCGAGCAGCATGCGGTGACGTATGCGGCGGGGCTCGCCTGCGAAGGGATGAAGCCCGTCGTGGCGATTTATTCGACCTTTCTGCAGCGTGCGATCGACCAGGTGATTCACGACGTCGCGCTCCAGAACCTGCCGGTGGTCTTTGCGGTCGACCGTGCTGGGCTCGTGGGGGCGGACGGCGCCACGCATCACGGAGCCTTCGACGTAGCGCTTCTGCGCCCGATTCCCAACATGACGATCATGACGCCCTCGGACGAAAACGAGTGCCGATTGTTGCTCAACACCGCTTTTGCGATGGATACGCCGACCGTGGTGCGTTATCCGCGAGGTAAAGGGACGGGTGTTGAGGTGACGGCGGATGCCGAAACGGTCGAGGTCGGCAAAGCGCGCGTTCTGCGCCGCGGCAAGGGCCGCGTTGCTTTCGTCGGGTTCGGTCCCATGACGCACATGTTGGCCGAAGTCGCCGGGCATTTGGACGGAACGCTCCTCGACATGCGTTTCGTGAAGCCCCTAGATCGAGAAGCGCTCCTTGAGGCCGCGAAGGCGCACGACCTCGTCGTCGTTGCCGAGGACAGCGTCCTCGATGGGGGGGCGGGGTCGGCCGTTCTCGAGGTGCTCTCCGAAGCGGGGCTCTCCGTTCCCGTGATGCGTTTCGGACTGCCCGATCGCTTCATCGAGCAGGGAACGCAGGCGGAGTTGCACGAAGAGCTCGGCCTCACGGCCGCCGCCGTCGAAGAAAAGGTGAAGGCGCGCTTGGCGACCATGAAGAAGTCCCCCTTCGGAGGCCTCTTCGGCCGATAAGCACGAAGAAGTCCTAGGGATGGAACACAACGGGCCCGGAACGGAAACGTCCGGGCCTTTCTCTTTCCCGACGCCCGCCCGAAGTCGTATCCGTTCGTGTCGACTGTGAGCTCCAAGCCGCCTCATCCCTATAATTCTTGAAGGACTACGCATATTGAGCGGAGGCGCAGGCCTCCACCGGAACACCATGATTGACCTCAAGCTTGACGTGCCCCTGGAGGGCCTTACTACCTTCGGTCTTCGTTCGACGGCCGAAGCCTACGCCGAAGCGGCGACGACCGACGAGTTGCGTGTCGCGCTTGCGGCGGCTCGCGAACGGAATCTTCCCGTGCATTTCCTCGGGGGCGGCGCCAACACCGTGGCGATGCCGCGCGTCAAGGGCCTCGTCGTGCGCGTTACGATGAAGGGGTTCGACGCGCGTCGGGCAGCCGACGGCGACGTGCTCGTGACGGCTGCGGCCGGTGAAGTCTGGGACGAGGTCGTTTCGCGGACGGTCGCGCAGGGGTTCGGGGGGCTCGAAAACCTCGCCGCCGTCCCGGGGACCGTCGGGGGTGCGGTCGTGCAGAATATCGGCGCCTACGGGCTGGAACTCGCCGAACGGCTTGAGAGCGTGACGGTCTACGACCGCTCGAGCGAATCGGTGAGGATGCTCACGCGCGAAGCGTGCGACTTCGGCTACCGCCACAGCATCTTCAAAACAGAGGCGGGGAAAGACCTCGTGGTCCTTTCGGCCACGCTGCGTTTGCCCGGGGAATGGTCTCCCGTCATGACCTACAAGGGCCTTGATGAGGCGCTCGGCGACGCGGAACCGACGCCCGCCGCTCTCGAAGCGGTCGTGCGTGCGATCCGCGCGAAAAAGCTTCCCGACCCGAAGGTGCTCGGGAACGCCGGGTCCTTCTTCAAGAATCCCGTGGTGCCGAAGGTGGCCGCCAGGCCGCTTCTTACCGTGCACCAGAGTCTCGTGGCCTATCCGCTCGGCGGTGCGCGCGTCAAACTCGCGGCGGGATGGTTGATCGAGCAGGCGGGCTTCAAAGGCTACCGCTCGGGTCCCGTCGGTGTTTGCGAAAACCACGCTCTCATCCTCGTCAATTACGGCGGCGCAACGGGCGAAGACGTGTTGCGCCTCATGAAGGAAATCACGGCGGGCGTCGGAACGAAGTTCGGCATTGCGTTGGAGCCCGAACCCGTCTTCCTCGAATAAGCCCGAATCGTGCCATCGCAGGATCCGCCGGCGGCGGGTCCGCGCGAAGCAAAAAACGCGGATAAAAAAAGTCCCCGATCCTGAGGGTTATCGGGGACTCTTTTCATTCGGGGTTCGAGAACCCCGAGCGCTTCACTCGCAATTAGGCCATGGCCTTGATCGAAGCGGAGAGACGGCTCTTGTGACGAGCGGCGGCGTTGGCGTGGAGAACGCCCTTGCGAGCCATCGAGTCGATCACGGATTCAGCCTTCTTGAAGGCTTCCTGAGCGGCGGTCTTGTCACCGGCGACGACGAGCTTGCGCACGGCCTTGATGGCGGTGCGGTATTCGCTGCGCTGAGCCGAGAGGTGCAGGTTGCGCGCAACGATCTGGCGGGCGCGCTTGCGAGCTTGCTTGGTGTTAGCCATTTGTAGTGTGTCCTTGATGAACGTCCCCGAATCGGGGAGCCCGGCCGGCCTCAGCTTCATGCGCCCGATGGGGGAGCGTGGGCCCGGCCGGTTCGTGTAATAAAAACAAAGCCCCGCAACGCGTGCGCGTTCCGGCGGCGGCTCCGACAACCATCAGATCGATCAGTCGCGGAGCTTTTCGAAACGTCCGGCGGTCGCCTGCCTCGTTCGCCGTGCGTGCGGTTGCAAAATTTCACCACAGCCCGTCGTCGGTAAGCATTAAACTGCCAGGCTCCGAAAAGTCCTCAACTATACCAAATTTCGAACGGCGCTACAAATCCCGAGCGCCCGAAATTTTCGAGTTTCGAATGTCGCTCATCAAGTCCGCCGCAACGATTTCCGGCCTCACCCTGGTGTCTCGCATCACCGGGGTGATCCGAGACATGCTGATCGCCCGCTACTTCGGTGCATCCGCGGAAACCGACGCGTTCTACGTCGCGTTTCGACTTCCCAACATGCTTCGACGGCTCTTTGCCGAAGGGGCCTTCCAGCAGGCGTTCGTGCCGATGCTCTCCGACGTGCGCGAGCGTGAAAGTCCCGAGCGCGGCGCGGCCTTCGTCGACCACGTCTTCACGATCCTCGGTGCGGCGGTGTTGGCGGCAAGCGTCCTGGGCGTACTCTGTTCGCCCCTTCTCGTCTGGGCGATTGCAGGCGGGATGAGCGAGAACGGGGAGGCCTTCGATCTCGCGGTTGCGCTCACGCGCTTCATGTTCCCCTATATCGCCTTCATGAGTCTCGTGGCGCTGGCGGCGTCGATTCTCAATACGCTCAAGCACTTTGCGATTCCGGCGGCGACACCGATTCTTCTCAACCTCTCCTTCATCGGTTGCACGATCCTCGTTGCTCCCCGACTGGAAGAACCCGTCTGGGCGCTGGCGGGAGCCGTCATGCTCGGGGGCGTGTTGCAGCTCGGCGCCCAGTGGATCGCGCTCGCGCGCCTCGGCGTGCGGCTTCGACCGCGTGCCTTCGGGACGAGTCTGGCGGACGCGGACGTGCGGCGCGTTCTGAAACTCATGGTACCCGCGCTCTTCGGCGTGGGGGTCGCGCAGCTCTCGATTCTCATCAACACCAACATTGCTTCGCACCTCGGGCACGGTGCGGTGACGTGGCTCAATTACGCCGACCGCCTGATGGAATTCCCGACGGCGCTTTTAGGGGTCGCGCTCGGGACGGTACTGTTGCCGGGGCTTTCCGCCGCCTTTGCGAAAAACGACTTGGAGCGCTACAACGGGTTGCTCGACCACGGCTTGCGTCTCGTCGTTCTCGTCGGGCTCCCTGCAAGCGTCGGATTGTGGCTCACGGCCGACGCGCTCGTTGCGTTCCTTTTCCAGGGGCGAAGCTTCTCGCCCGAAGACGTCCGTCAAACCGCCACCGCCGTTGTGGGTTACAGTGCGGGCTTGATGGGACTCATCGCCTTGAAGATCGTGGCGCCCGCTTTTTACGCCCGCAAAGACATCCGCACGCCCGTGCGTGCGGCCTTCGCGTCGCTTGTCGTCGTGCAGTTGATCAACCTCGTTGCCGTGCCCCTTCTCGCGCACGCGGGGCTTGCGTTGTCGGTGGGGCTCGGGAGTTGCGTGAATGCCCTGACGCTCCTCGTCATTCTCGGGAAGCGCCGTATCTACAAGCCCCTTGCGGGCTGGGGCGTCTATGCGTTGCGAGTGTTCCTTGCAACCGTCCTCATGGGGGCGGTCCTTTACTGGGTACAGGACGGACAGGACTGGACGCAACTCGGTTGGGCGTACCGCGCGCTGGGGGTGGCGCTGCTCGTTGCGGGTGCGGCGGTACTCTATTTCGGGGTGCTCTTCGTTACGGGTTGGCGACTGCGGGATCTGCGTCCGGCGAAGAACTGAGAGCCGCAGTCGGCTCGAGCCGAATGAGGACAAGAAAGGCCGCATACCCGGAAGGGGATGCGGCCTTCGTCTCTCGGCGGCTTTCAAGTCCTCGGGGTTCTCCGAGGCTTCCGAAAGGCGAACCGACGGCGTCGGGCGTCAGAGCGCGCGGGCGCTCTTCACGTCGAGTTCGATGACCGTGCCGAGGCGTTCTCGTTCGATTTCGGCCGTGATTTCAACGGGGGCGTCCTTGCGGATGTGGCTCCAGTTGCGATCGTCGTCGAGTTCGGCCACGATCGTGCCCGTGTCATCCGTGAATTCGAACTTTTCACGCGAGAGTTGCTTCGTAAAGCGCCCCTTCAGAACCACGTGCTGATCGTCATAGCCGTTCTTCTTCACTTCGGCGACGCTCTTCGGGACGTTCACGGGATCGAACCCCTGGGGGCCCGCGGGCGCGGGTTCAAAACCTTGAGGGGCGGCCTGAAGCGCGGTGACGCCTGCGAAGAGCGCGAAGGCGGAGACGATAGAAACGGCGGTTTTCTTCGTAAGCATGGCGTACTCCTTGGAAGAGGAAATCGGTTGTCGTTGCTTTTCTTGCAGTTGTCGGGATGGCTTTCCCCGACCGTTGAAGTGAGTGTAGGAAACGAAACTTAGGAGAAACATAGAGGCTGAATTTCCTCGAAAAAAAACTCAACCGATCGCGTCGACCTCCTCGACATCCCCGACTGAGTCGGTCGCCGAGAGCCTGCGGATGTCGCGTAGCGGCGGCTCTCCGAAAAGCCCCTTGTAGTCGCGTACGAACTGCGACGGGCTCTCGTACCCGACCGCAAACGAGACCCCCGTGACGTTCATGCGGCGCGACAGAAGGAGCTTCCTTGCTTCGTAGAGCCTTACTCGTTTTCGGAACTGGATGGGCGAGAGGCCCGTAAGTTTCCGAAAGTGTCTGTGGAAGGTCGGAGGCGACATGTGCGAGCGCTCGGCGAGGTCCGCCACCGAGCAGTTGTCGGCGTAGTTGCGTCGTAGCCAGTCGGCGGCGGCCGAGACGGCATTTCCGACGGAGCCCGCAAGTGCCAGATCGCGCAGAGTGGCGGCCTCTTTCGAGTCGAGCAAAAGCGCATGGATGTCCCTCAACGCGAGCGGCGCACGAATCGCAACGAGCGAGGGGCGTTCAAGAAGCCGAAGAAGCCGCAGAAAGGCCTCGGCCAAATCGACGTCGGGCCGTATGACGAAAACGCCGCTCAGATCGTCAGCCGACGTTGAATCGGAGGCTTTCAGGCCAATGGCGGCCGCGTACTCCATCAGGATCGCCAGATCGAGCGACACGGCGAGTGCGAGAAACGGGGCTTCGGGTGACGCATCAAGCGTATGGAATTCGGTCGGCGAAGCAATGCCGCACACAAGGCTCTGCCCTGGTCCGTATTCAAGCACGTGGTCGCCGACCGCCGTCGCCTTCCGACCCGAGACGATAAAGGAAACAAGAAGCTCCCCGGCATTGCGTTCGATGAAGTCGTTCGAAGCGATGTGGTAGAGCGCGAGGCCCGGCACGCCTGTGAGCCTCACGCCGGGTGTGGGGAGGTGCTTGAGAATGAGACGGCGTGCTTCGTTGAGTTCTTTGCCGTGCTTCTCGACGGCGTCCGTGCGTTCGATCATGATGGGTACACCTCGCGAAAGAGAGAAGGGCGGAAGGATGGCTTCCGCCCGGAAATGTCGGAATCCGACTATTTTTCTGGGAATGATCGATTATTTCAATATTTTGAATGATTCGATGATACTAACAAGGGTATGTAATAGGAAAATACAAAAACAAACTTCCGTCTCTCAATCCGATTTCGTTCGAAGGAGTTACGAGAATGACGAAAATCCTCTTGATTAACGGTCACCCCAACCCGGAAGCCTCGACGGCGGGGAAGGCTATCGTCGACTCGCTGATGAAGCGCCGCCCCGATGTGACCGTGCACGAACTCAAGGCCGCGTTCGGGAAGTACGGCTTTGACGCGGTCGCCGAACAGGAGGCCCTGCGTGTTGCCGACGTCATCGTGTGGCATTTTCCCTTCTATTGGTATTCGGTGCCGGCCCTGATGAAGACCTGGATGGACACTGTGCTGACGCGAGGCTTTGCATTCGGTACGGGCGGCACCGCGCTGCACGGTAAGAAGCTCGTTCTTTCCTTCACGACGGGTGCACCCGCCGAAAAATACGTGCGGGGCGGCGGCATGGGCTGGCCCGTCAAGGATTTTCTTCCGCCTCTGATGCAGACGGCGCGCTTGTGCGGGATGGAGATGCTGACGCCGATCTGGACGTGCGGCGCTATGTACATCCCGGGTGTGAGTACCGAGGACGACCTGCGCCGCATACGTGAGGCGGCCGACTCACACGCTGAGCGTCTCCTTGCCGAAATCGAGTCGACTGAAAAGAACGTCTGAGGAGAGAAAATCATGCAGTGTCTTGTTGACGTACGTATTCGTGACCGCGAAGCGGCGCTTCCCCATCTCCCTGGCCACATCGCTTACCTGAATGCGTACTTCGAATCGGGCGACATTCTCTGCTTCGGTGGTTACGAAGACGGTACGGGCGGCATGATGATCGTGCAGGCGGATTCGCCCGAAGCGCTTGAGGCGCTCCTTGCCGCGGATCCACTCAAGGCGGCGGATTGCGCCGAGTGGTTAGTGACGGGTTTTGCGATGAAGCGCCTTTCTGGCGTGCTCGTCGAGGGCGCGTGATGCGCGTCGGGGCGGGAAAATCCGCTCCGATCGTTGACTTTTAGGAGGAAATCATGATTTTACGACTTGCGTTCGCTTCCGCGGCCGCCACGGTTCTCTTGACGGGGCCCGTCGCGGCCGAAGAGGGTGGTGCCGCGGACGTTGTCGCTCAAGCGGTTCCCGCGGTCGACTTTGCGCGCTACGAAGGAAACATCGTGCGTCTTTCGAAAATCAAGGTCGACCCAGCGAAGCTTGAAGCCTACAAGGTCTTCGCCGCCGAGGTGGGCCGCGAATCGATGCGGCTTGAGCCCGGCGTTCGGGTACTCTACAGCCTTCAGGAAAAGAAGGATCCGACTTCCTTTGCGATCCTCGAAATCTACGAAAGCGAAGAGGCCTATCGGCACCACATCCAGACGCCGCATTTCCGCAAGTACAAGGAAGGAACGGCCGATATGGTGACGAGCCTCGAGCTTGTCGACTGCGACCCGCTCGTGCCCGAGGCGCTGATCAAGCCCTGAGTCACGTCGTAAGGCAAGGCTCGTCGAGATTGCTCGAAGCACTGATGAAAGACTGTCCGGCCGGGTGCCGGTGCGGCCTTCGTGCGTCGAAGGTCCGAAGGCGGTTCGGACGAACCGATTGCGCAAACGGCAAAATTTCTTTGCCCGTCGTGAGCTGGTGGGCCGCCGGTGTGTCCTCCTACACTCGTTGTAAATCTCGTGCGGCGCCCTTTGACCCGGGCGCCCGCGCAACCGACTACAAAGGAGAACAGCATCATGCCTCGATTCACTCGTTCGGTCCTGACGGCCGCCCTTGCTCTGGCGACGTTCGGTACGCTCGGAACGGCCCAAGCCGCCGACGTTGAAGTCTACGGTCGTCTCGACACGGGCTTTCTTTATACTATGAACCACGGCGACGCGCAGGACACGACGGAAATGACCTCGGGCCGCTCCACGGGTTCCCGCTGGGGCCTCAAAGGAAGCGAAGCTCTCACGAGCGACGGCTGGGCCGTCCGTTTCGTTCTGGAATCGGGCTTCGACTCGGATACGGGCGAATTCTCGAGCTCGGGGAAGCTCTTCGGTCGTCAGTCGACGCTCTCCCTCTACCATCGCTCCTACGGCGAACTCGCCTTCGGTCGCTCCGGGAAGCCCATGTCGGGCGCCGACCAATTCACCCGCATTGGGAGCTTTACGCCCTTCGGCGTGACGTACGGGGATGCGGGCCTGCTTTTCTACGGGAAGGGCGGGCGCGTCGACAACGGGATCTTCTACCGGTCGCCGAAACTTGCCGGCTTTCGCGTTGTCCTCGCAGGCTCGCTCAATACGAGCGGTTCGGAAGCCGAAAAGTGGAACGACAACAACCGCTTCCTCGGCGGTACCGTCGACTACACGTACGGCAACTTCGGCGTGATGCTCGGTGCGGAACGCATCTTCATGAGTGACGAGGATTACGCCGACAACGACGACGCCGATCCCACGACGTTTTTCGTCGGTGCGAAGTACGATTTCGGCTTCATGGAACTCATGGGCGGCTACCAGCGCGGCCAGGGGCTTGATCGCGTCGGTGCGCTTCAGGGCATCAAGATCGGAAAGCACGGCGAAACCGCGAAAAACGCCCAGATTCAGGATTGGGACGGAAACAGCTACATGATCGGGGCGCGCATTCCGGCCTGGGGCGGTTCCGTTCGTTTGAGCGGTATCTACGTCGAAGGCGAAAACAGCCGCAACATCGCGAACAACAACGTGGGCGACCTCGGACGGGATGCGGGTTACTACGCGCTCGGCGCGGGCTACATCTATCCCTTCAGCAAGCGTACCAACGTCTACGGCGTTGTTTCACACCTCGAAGGGCGCAAAGGGCTCGCGAAGGACTACAACATCTACAACGGCGACGGGGACCTCGACCGTACGACGATCGCGGTCGGTTTGGTTCACAAGTTCTGACGCCCGAAACAACGCGGGCGCCGAGGCCTGACGGCCCGCGCCCGCATCTCACGAGGACTTCCATCATGTCATTTGTTCGAAAGTTCGCCGCCGTTGCGGCCGGTGCCTTCCTTGCCGTCGGGTGCGCGCAGGCGCTCGAAAACACCGTCGCCCCCGACGTGACCGCACCGCTTGCGAAAGCCCCGAAGGTTGCGCTCCTGGTCGGGAATTCCTATTCCTTCTACAACTGCGGGGTTCACACCTACCTGCGCGGCTTCATGCAAAACGGTACTCCGAAGGAAAGGATGAAAACGCGTCTTCTCACGATTTCCTCGGGCTCGTTGTCGTTCCACGACATGCGGCACTACCTCGCGCCCCACGAGCAGGATCCCTACGCCGAAGTCAAGAACGGAAAGCTCGCGCATCCCATGTTCGACGTCGTACTGCTGCAGGAAAATTCGGCGGGCGCCACGTCGAAAAAGCGGATTCCCTTCTTCGAAAAGTACGCGATCGAACAGGCGGACATCATCCGCGAAGCGGGAAGCACGCCGCTTCTCGTCATGACCTGGGCGAAGAAGGACAAGCCCGACGACATCGTGCGGCTCGCCGACACGACGATTCGCATCGCCAACAAGGCGAAGATGCGCGTCGTACCGGTGGGGCTCGCTTTCGCGGAGGCGATCAAGGCGAAGCCCGAGCTTGAAATGTACATGCCCGACAAGAGCCATCCGTCGGCGGCGGGCTCGTACCTTTACGGTGCCGTCCTTTACGCGACGCTCTTTCACCGTACGCCCGCCGACATCAACTATTTCGGCGAGTGCGAAAAGCCGCTCGACCCCGACACCGCCGCGTTCCTGCGCGACGTCGCCTGGAAGACCGTCTCGGAATTCAACGGTTGGCACTGAGTCGCCCGAATAACAGCGACTCCCGAAGTTGGAAACGGCCCGCACGCTTCACGAGCGTTCGGGCCGAATGCTTTGAGAAAAGCGCCGACTCAGGCTTCGGCGTTCTCGTCCTCTTCTTCGCAACCGAGGTCGTCGATTTCGTCGAACGTGAGGAACGGCATCTTCGCCGGCCAGGCGATCACTTCGTCTTCGGAGAGGGCCGTGAGCGCGGCCGGGCCGAGACGGGCGGAGTTCACCGCATAGTTGAGCTTGGCGTAGACATGCACGAGGTCGTTCTTGAGAATCTCTTCGGACGTCTCCTCGTCGGGATTCGCCTCAAGCTTGGCGAGCACCTCAAGGAGCGCTTCGCTCGCGTCGTTCAGGGTGGCCTGAAGCCATTCCGGATCGGGCATCAGGTGCGCCGCTTCGGTCTCGGAAAGGTCGCGGTCGATGTCGGACATGTCGTTGAACCTCACAGTTGCGGGAAATAGGGAGAAGAAAGTAAAAACGCCCGAACCGGGGTGTCCCTTCGGAGACGCATGCGCGATACGGGATCGAGCGGATTCGCTCCATTGTATACCCGCGGACGAACCTTCTCAAATCGGCCCGAAGGTTTGCCCGTATCGCACGATTTCGGGAGGGGCGGCGCGGGCGACGAGCCAAGAACGCAATCAAGACTTAAGAAATGCGCGCTAAAGTCTTTGTCCGACCTGCGTCGAAAGGCCGCTGCGACGCACCACCCCTCAATTGCGGCCGCACACGAATACAAAAAAGGACCCGACCCATCATGCCGGAGAGTAAGGTTGCGGCGCGCCGTGCGCGCAAATTGTCGAAGCGTCGTCAGGGAGGCGCCGATCGGCCCGTGAGCTACGTGCAGATGCTCGACTACCTGCGCGAATCGCTCAACAAGCGCTTTTACGAAGAACAGGGCTTCCCGCATCTCGAGTTTCTCGCCCAGAACTGGTCGGGTCCCGAGCAACAGCACGGCGACCTCTCGAACTATTTCGAGCTCCAGGACATGTTCATCGGGTTCGCGTACTCGCTCGCCCGAGCGCTCCACAGCGGCGCGCCCTACACGCTCGAAGAACGCGAAGACCGCGTCGCGGCGGTGGCGTACGCCCTGGCGGCGACGCTTCTCAATATTCGTCCCGACTACCGCGACGATTCGAATTGGATGGGTAACGGCGCCCTCGACGCCCTTCGCGACCGTTGGGGCCTCGCGAAGATGATTCACGCGGGCGTGCCCGTGCAGAACCGCTTCATGGACAAGCGCGACCTCGTCTGTCTCTTCGCGATCGACTTCGTGATGTCGTTCCTCGACATGACGGGCGAACTCGCTCAGATGGGCGGCGACAAGGTAATTTCGGTCACGAACTGCAAGGACAGCCTCATCACCGCCTACACGGGCTTTGTGACGGCGAACCTGCAGCTTGCGAACTCGACCCTTCCCGACTTCGAAGGGATCCTCGCCCAGAACCGCGTGACGCCCGAATTCCTCAAGGACTACCCCGACTGGAAGCCCGAATCCGCGGACGCGCTCGACGTCGAACGCGTGGGCTTCAACAGCATCAATCCCCTCGACATGCAGTTCATGACGGAAATGATGGGGAACGCCGAATTCATGAGCGACATGCGCAACCTCTACCTCACGGACGAATCGGCCGCGGTGCCGCAGGGCAAGCGCGAAGAAATCGTCATGGGTTACGTTCTGCGTTACGGACCGCGTTGCAAGCAGGCCTTTGCCGAAGGGCGCGATCCGACGGAAGAAGAAATGGACCGCGACGCGGAAGTGGTGAATTCGATCGTCTACCATCTGATCGAATCCGTGCGCGGCGCTGGGGCTCCCGCTCCCGAAGCGCCCGCGCAAGCTCCCGTGCCCGCCGAAGGCGAAGTCAAAGCCTGATGTTTCACGGCGAATAACCGGTCGGACCGATCAGGCGCTCGATGAAAAGCGGAGTCTTCTTGAGGGAGGCTCCGCTTTTTATTCGACGTCGTGTGGCGTTCGGGACCGGGCCTTCGACTCTCGGCCCCGGAAGCGGGGACTTACTTCGTCGCGTCCCCGAGCACGGCCGCCAAGTGAGTGCGCACGCCCGCCGCGAGCGCGGCGTCGTCGATCACAAATTTGTCGGAGTGATTGTTGGCCGCGTTTTTCGCGCCGGGTGCGTCGACTCCGAGGAAGAAAAAGACGCTCGGAACGCGTTCGGCGTAGAAGGAAAAATCTTCGCTCGCGCCGGGGTTGTAGGCACGCATTGCGGCCTTGACGCCGAAATCGGCCAAGGGGGCCATCATCGCTTCGGCGAGTTCGGGCGAATTGACGGTGACGGGATAAATTTCGACAAGACGCGTCTCGGCTCGAACGCCCGCTGCCTTCGCCGTGCCTTCCACGACTTCGGGGATGCGCTTCAGAATCGTCTTGCGGTTGCCGGGGTGGTTCGAACGGATCGTGCCCGCGAGGTAGGCCTCGCCCGTCATAACGTTCGCAGTTTCTCCCGCAACGAGTTTCCCGACCGTAACGACGCCGTTTCCTTCCGAAAGGTTGACGTTGCGCGAGACGATTTGCTGAAGAGCGACCACGGTTTGCGCGGCTGCAAGCGCTGCGTCGTTTCCGGTCCAGGGCATCGCACCGTGGGCTTGCGTGCCGTGAATCTTCACTTCGAAGCCGTCGGCGGAATTGAGCGCGGGGCCTTTTACGACGACGAGCTCGCCCGCGGGAAGGCGGGCCATCACGTGAATGCCGAACATTCGTTCGATGCCGTATTCCTTCAGAAGGCCGTTTTCGACGAGCGCGCGAGCGCCCGAAAGTTTCGGCGACTTCGCGGTGAAGGGGTTTTCGATCGAGTCGCCTTCTTCGGCGGGCTGAAAGACGAAGACCACCGTACGGTCGATCTCGTTTTTGTGCGCGGCGAGAATCTTTGCCGCGGAAAGAAGCATCGCCATGTGTGCGTCGTGCCCGCACATGTGGGAGACGTCGACGTCGTTGCCCCACATGACGCCCTTGGCCTGACTTGCGTAAGGAAGACCCGTACGTTCCTTGATAGGGAGCGCGTCGATGTCGGCACGAAGCCCGACCGCGTGCCCTTTGCCGGGATTCAGAACGCCGATCACGGCCGTGGGGGCGTCTTTCCAACCGACGTGCACTTCGTCGACGCCCGCGCGACGGAGCACGTCCGCGATATAGGCCTGCGTCTTCTTTTCCTGGTTGCCGAGCTCGGGCATGGCATGGAGCTCGTGGCGCATCGTCACCGTGGCTTCGGTCTCGGCGGAAACGGCTTCGTTCAACCAGTCGGGTGCGGCGGCGAGTGCGCCGCCCGCAAGCGTCAAAAGAGCAAGAGCCGAAGCCAAGCGCGTTTTGAACATCATAGAAAACCTCCGTTGTTATTTTCCGATGATTTCGAGTGTATCGGCGGGATGCGAGAGTTTGCATTCGGGCGCATCGGTCGAAAGGGCGGGAGGGCTTGCGCTTCGTCACGAAAGGGGAAAAGAAAAAGCGGAGCCTCTCGTGAGGAGACTCCGCCTGGGGGCCTGCGGTCGAGAGCGAACGGTCTCAGACCACCGCTTCGATCTGCTCGGAGAGTTCGAGCCAGCGCATTTCAAGTTCTTCGACCTGAGGCGCCAGTTCGCCGTGCTCGCGGGTGACGCGGGCGACCTCGTCCGGGTCGGCGCTCGAATAGAGTTCCGGATCGGCGAGTCGGGCGGCGAGCGCCTTCAGGGCTTCGCTCTTGCGGCTCAGTTCCTTTTCGACCTTGTCGAGCTCCTTTTTGAGGGGTTTGCGAAGTTCGGCAATGCGTTGACGCTCCTGCGCTTCCTGACGACGCGCCTCCTTCTTGTTGACGGAGGGTGCTTCTTTTGCGGCCAGGCGCTCGGCGCGCTCGACGGCGGCCGTCGTGCGGCGGTGTTCGAGCACGAGTTCGGCGTAGTCGTCGAGGTCCCCGTCGTACTCGTCGACGCGCCCTTCGTGCACGAGCCAGAGTCGTTCGGTCGCGGCGCGAAGGAGGTGTCGGTCGTGCGAAACGATGAGCACGGCCCCTTCGAAGGTCGAGAGCGCCATCGTGAGCGCCTCGCGCGTTTCCATGTCGAGGTGGTTCGTCGGTTCGTCGAGAACGAGAAGGTTCGGTTTCTTCCAGGCGATGAGGGCGAGCGCGAGGCGAGCCTTCTCGCCGCCCGACATCGGACCCACGAGACTCGAAGCGAAGTCGCCCGAGAAACGGTAGATCCCGAGGAAGTCGCGCAGATCCTGTTCGCGCACGTCGGGAGCGAGTCGCTTCATGTGTTCGAGGGGCGTCTCGTCCGTGCGCAACTGATCGAGCTGGTGCTGCGCGAAGTAGCCGATCTCAAGCCCCTGACCGCGACGGATTTCGCCCGCCATCAGGGGGAGTTCCCCGACGATCGCTTTGACGAGCGTCGACTTCCCGGCGCCGTTCACGCCGAGAACGCCGATGCGTTCGCCCGAACGAACGGAAAAACCGACCTTGTCGAGTACGACCCGATCCCCGTAGCCGATCCGCATCGCTTCGGCGTCGACGAGGTGTTCGGGAAGGCGCACGGGTTTCGGAAATTCGAAACGCCATTCGCGCTTGGCGCGTACGGGCTCGACCGCCTTCAGGCGTTCGAGCATCTTGATGCGCGACTGCGCCTGACGGGCTTTCGTCGCCTTCGCGCGGAAGCGTTCGATGAAACTCGTAAGGCTCGCCGCCTCGCGCTCGTAGGCGCGGTGGGCCGCGTCCTGAAGCTTCAGCTTTTCGATCCGCTCGGCTTCGAACTTCGTGTAGTTCCCGGCGTAACGCACGACCGAATGATCTTCGACGGACCAAATGGTCGTCACCGCACGATCGAGAAATTCGCGGTCGTGCGAAATGATGAGTACCGTGGCTTCGACGCGCTTCAACCAGTTTTCGAGCCAGATGAGACTGTCGATGTCGAGGTGGTTGGTCGGTTCGTCAAGAAGGAGCAGGTCGGCGGGACGCATCAGCGCGCGAGCGAGCGCGATGCGGTTGCGCCAACCGCCCGAAAAGTCGTAGACCGATCGGTCGCCGTCCGCCTGCGAAAAGCCGAGACCCGCCAGAATCGTGCGTGCCTGCGCGACGACGGCGCCTTCGTTGAGTTCCGCAAGGTTCGCGTGCGCGGTGGCCAGTGCCATTTCGTCCCCGGACGCTTCCGCGGCTCGGAGCGCCGCGCGCGCCGCCATCAGAGGGGCGTGGCCCGAAAGCACGAAGTCGATGCAGGGCATCGGCTCCGCGACGAAACTCTGCGCGACGTGCGCGATGCGGTCCTGCGGGGGCGTTTCGATGTCGCCCGCCTCCGGCGAGAGCTCGCCGAGAATCGCGGCGAACAGGGTCGACTTGCCGCAGCCGTTCGGGCCCACGAGGCCGATGCGCTCGCCGGGCGAAGCGACGAGCGTTGCGTGTTCGTAGAGAACGCGAGTGCCGCGGGCGAGGGCGAGATTTTGAAGACGAAGCATTTGGGTTTAAGCCCCGAAGTAGCGGTCGAGTTCGGCTTTGGTCGCCATGAAGACCTGATCGTCCCCGCCCGAAACGGAGAGCCACGTGAGCTCAAGCCCCGGGAAAGCGGCTTCGACGGCTTCAAGCCCGTCGCCTACTTCGACGACGATGATGCCGTTGTCGTTCAGGTGGCGGCGCGCTTCGGGAAGGAGACGCCGCACGACGTCCATGCCGTCCGCACCCGCACCGAGCGCCATTTCGGGCTCGTGACGGTATTCGGTCGGAAGGCGCGACATCGAGTCCGAGGTGACGTACGGGGGGTTCGAGATGATGAGATCGAACGTGCGGCCTTCGAGGTTTTCGAAGAGGTCGCCCTGAACGAGTTCGAGGGTCTCTTCGAGGTCGTAGTCGCGACGGTTGATTTTTGCGACTTCAAGAGCGTCCTCGGAAAGATCGCTCGCCGTGACGGCCGCGTTCGGGAACACGCCCGCGGCGAGAATCGCCAGGCACCCCGATCCCGTGCAGAGGTCGAGCACGGAGGAAACGGCGTAGGGATCTTCGATCCAGGGGGCGAGGTCTTCTTCGAGCAGTTCGGCGATGTAGGAGCGCGGAATAAGGGCGCGTTCGTCGATGTAGAAGCGGTGACCGGTGAGCCAGGCTTCCTTCAGGAGGTAGGCGCTCGGGACCTTGTCGTGGACGCGGCGGTCGACGAGATGCACGAGGCGAACGAGTTCGTTGTGCGTGAGGGCGGCGTCCTGGAACTCTTCGAAGTGCTCGAACGGAAGCTTCAGCGCGCGGCAGATGAGGAACGAGGCTTCTTCCCAACTGTCGGGCGAGCCGTGACCGTAGGAGAGATCCGCCGTTTCCATCTCGGTGATGGCCCAGCGGTAGAGGTCGCGGATCGTCTTCAGATTGTGGATCGGGTCGTCAAGAAGCGGGGCGATTTCGTACATGGATCACTCATACAGATGGGTTGTCGGATGTCGGCGGCAAGGCGTCCGAAGGCGCCTCGCCGCGAAAGGGCGAACGCGAACGCGTTCGCACGGGCGGGCTAATTATAGATGCGGGGATCGGTTGAGACCGATCCCCGTGGAGGTTTGCGTTGAAAACGCGTCGGAAGGACTCGGAAAATCCGAGTTCGCCTTACCGGGAATTTTTGAGGCGGAACGCGACGGGCAGGCGCAGACGCACCGTGCGTCCCGGCGCTCCCCAGAGCGATTCGGCTTTCGTGACGGCGGCCAGCGCCGCGCGGTCGAGCATCCCTTCGCCCGAGGACGTGTGGATGACGAGTTCGGAAAGCCGACCGTCTTTGGCAACCGTGAACTGCACGAGGGCGGTGCCCTCTTTGCCGAAACGGCGTGCCTTGCGCGGATAGACGAGGTTCGATTCGATGAGACGCTTCACGTCGGCGAGGAACGGATCGTTCGTCTCCCCGTGAACGAGCGTCGCAATGCCCGCTTCGCCCGAGGCGGGAGCACCCCCCGTTTGGGGAACGACGCCCGGAGACGGATCCTGCGAGGTTGCGTTCGCCGGTGTTTCGGGGACAGGTACGGGCTTGGCTTCCTTCTCTTCCTTCGGTGCGGGCGCCTTCTTTTCGACGGGCTTCTCAACCTTCTTCTCGACGGGTTTGGGCTTCGGCTGCGGTTTGGTTTGAGGCTTGGGCTCCGGTTTCGGCTCGGGCGTCGGAGCGGGCTCGGGGACGACTTCGGGTTCGGGCTCCGGAGGCGGAACTTCGGGTTGAGGCTCGGGTGTCGCCTCTTTGACGTCCTTTTCTTCGATGTCCATCTCCCGGGGCGGCGCAGCCTCGAGCGCCGGGGCTCCGGCGGGCGCGGCCGCGCCTGCGATCTGCGCGAACGCGATCGTCATCGGAAGGGGTTCGCCCGCGGGAAGCGGCGCGTTGACCGTCAAACCGAAGAAGGCGAGGGCGGTGAGCGGAGCATAGACCGAGCAGGCGATCAGGAACGAATGCCGGTGGCGGCGAGCGTCACTGTGCTTTTTCGGCAGCGATGGTGAAGTTTTCATGGCCGTGCGTCTTGAAAAGGTCGATCACCTGGATGAAGCGGTCGAAGGTTGCCGCCTTGTCGATGCGCAAAAGTACGCGCTCTTCGGGCTTCAGGGCGCCTACGACTTCGTCGAGGCGTTCGAGCTCGTACTTTTCGTCGTTCCAGAAAATGTCGCCCTTCGCATCGATCTGCAGAAGCGCGGGCGCGGCGTCCGCGCTCGGAGCACTCGCCGAATTCGCCTTCGGCAGCTCGATCGGGATTTCGCCCTTGGCGATGAAGGTCGAAATCGAGAGGACCATCGCCAGAAGGACGAGCATGATGTCGATGAAGGGGACGATGTTGAGCGGTTCCTTCTTGGGAATTTCGATCATGCTTCGACCTCCCGGGGCTTCCAACGGGCGGAGAGCACGTTGATGCGGCGTTGCAGACCGTTGTAGACAATGAGGGTCGGGATCGCGACCGCAAGACCGAGGGCGGTGGCCTTAAGGGCGAGGGAGAGCCCCGTCATGATCTGGCCTGCGTCGATGTTGCCCGTCATCCCCATGTCGTAGAAGGTGATCATGATGCCGATCACCGTACCGAGGAGTCCCACGTACGGGGCGTTCGAATAGATGACATAGAGCGTCGTGAGATTGTTCGTGAGCGCTTCGTCCCACTCGTCCTTCGTCGCGTAGTGGGAGGGATCGAGCTGCTTGAGAAACATCACGCGTTCGATCGTGAGCCAGACGGTGACGAACCCCATGAGACCGAGCACGGCGAAGATGATGTAGTCGATGCTTTCTTTAAGAAATTCCACGGTAGGCTCCCGTAATGAGGATCGGAAGAGAGTTGAGGATGCAATTCTAACTGATAACTCTTCTCATTACTAAGTGCAGGGATTCGATGTTCGAAAAAAACGGGCTTCCCGTCGGTGTCGGCGGAAAGCCCGTTCGCAAAGTGCTCCAACGGAAAGAGCGTTCGGGAGAAGGGAGCTCTCCCGGAGCTTTCGGTCGGATACCCGTAACTTAGAAACTGTAGGTGTAGGACACCCAGAGGTTGCGCCCGTCGACCATGTCGCTGTAGCGGTTCGCGTAGGAGACCTTGCCTCCCGACTCGATGGTTTCCCACTCGGTCGTCGACTGGTCGAGCACGTTGTTCACCGCCACCGACACGCGGTGGTTTTTCATGAAGGCGTACGAAGCACCGAGGTCGACGATCGTCACGTCGTTGTAGGTGTCCGAGGTCGGCGCTCCCTTCGTCGAGACGACCGCCATGTCGAACTTCGACGTCGACTTCAGGTAGGCGCTGAAGTTGCCGTTCGCGTAGTCGAGGCGATTCTGCCAGCTGTGCTTCGGAAGTTCGTTCGGGCGCTTGCCGCTTTTGTCGCCGTCGCGGATTTCGGCGTCCGTCAGGGTATAGCCCGTCGAGAAGGACCACCCGTGGAAGCTCGCCGTCTTGAGGAGAACTTCGATACCGCGGGTGCGAACGCTGCCATAGTTGATCTGGACTTGGTCGGCCTTGCCGTCCGAGCCGATGTGGTCCGCGCCGCTCATGTCTTCGGTCGCGATCATGTTCTTGAAGTCGGTATAAAAGCCCCCGATCGTCAGCTGCGCGGCACGTGCGATGTCAAGCGTCGTCGAGAGTTCGTAGCTCCAGCTTTCCTCGGGCTTCAGGTCGGGGTTGCCGAACGTGCGGTTGCCCACTTCCGTTCCGCTGAAAGCGCCGTTCGTGAGCTGCTTCACGTTCGGAGTCTTGTAACCCGCGGAGACACCGCCCTTGAAACTGAGCGCGTCTACGGGTTTATAAACGAGGAAGGCGCGCGGCGCGAAGTGAGCGCCGAAGATGTCGCTCCAGGTCGCGCGACCGCCCACCGTGGCAATCCACTGCTCGGTCATGAAGTATTCGGACTCAAGGAACGCGGAAAGCACCGTCTGATCGAGCGTCTGTCCGCGGATGATTTCCGTCTGGTTGTCCTTGAAGGTTTCGTACGTGCCTTCAAGGCCTCCCGTCACCATCATGCTCCCGTAGGCGTCGAGCTCGACGGGCGAAGTGAATTTTGTCGCGGCCGTGTAGTTCCAGGTCGAGCGGAGCGGATCGTTCCAGGAGCCGCTCGTCGTGCTCGGGACGGCGAGACTGCCCGACGACCAGGGGTTGAGCGACGTTTGGGTCTGCAGAAGATCGAGGCCGTTCGCCATCACGTAGGTTTCCGTGCGACCGAAGTCGTACGTCCCTTCGTGAGCGGCAAGAAAGTTGTACTTCTGGTACCAACGGCGCGACTGAATGCTCGAAGAGCTCGTTTGCATGGAGCCGCCCTGAAAACGCGAGAAGTCGCCGTCGACGTAGAAGAAATTTTCCGGGTCGACCGTGAGGTTCAAGCGTGCGCCGAAGTTGCCGAGGTAGGTTTCGGTCGAGGAGTGGGTGGCGTAGGTACCGTTCGGGGCGGTGATTTCGTCCTTGCCCGACTTCTGATATCGGCCGCGCATCGTAAGCGACGCGACGCCTTCCTTCAGGGGGACGCCCAGGTAGAAGCTCGAACCGCCGCGATTCCCGTACTCGTCGTGCTGCTGGATCGTGCCGTCGATCGTAAAGCTCCCCGTGAGGCGATCGGGGTGACGCTTCGTGATGACGTTCACGACGCCGCCCACGGCGTCCGAACCCCAGGCGACCGAGGCCGGACCGCGCAGCACTTCGATGCGTTCGATCATGCCGACGGGCGGAATGAAGGCGGAGGTCGGATCGAACCCGTTGTCGATCATCGCCGTGCTCACGTTCTGACGCTTGCCGTCGATCATGAAGAGCGTGTAGGCGGCGTCGAACCCGCGGATCGACACCGTGCTGTTGCCCATCTTCGTTTGCGACACGTCGACGCCCGGAACGTCGCCCACGGCGGAGCCGAGATCGGTGACGGGTTTCGACTGAAGTTCCTTCTCGGTCGTGATGGAGATGCTCGCAGGAGCTTCGCGCGTGTCCTGCTCGTAACCCGAGGCGGACACCACGGATTCGTCGAGCGTGGTGTAGGCCGCGTCGGCCGCCCAGGCGGCGGAAACCGCGCAGGAGAGAAGAGCGAGAGAAAGGACGGGGGTGGTCTTCGAAGTCGTCATATCGGTGGAAACGAAGAGAAGTGCGTCCGCGGTTTCGGTGAAACGCTGGGGGAAACTGCGGACGTCCGTTAGTCGGGTCGGGAGTGAAGCGCTCCCGTAAGTTGCGACGAAGTGTAACTGATAACCATTCTCAAACGAGAACACGAACTCCCCGCCGAACCTCGCCGAAGGGTTTCAAAACGTCGCCGACTGTTTCTCGGGAAGGACGCGCGAGTTATTGAAATACAAGGGTTTTTCCATGGATTTGCAGAGGCGTATTGTTGTCTAACAATGCCATTGTTAAATTGAATCGAGAAAATGTAACTAAATACTAATGAGAATAACTCTCAAAATCATTCTTCGGTAGAGTGTGGCCTTCGACATCCGTGCCGGGTGACTTCGAGCGCTTTTCGCGTGTTTTCGAACGCTCTCGGGTGCTTCTCTCCGCGCACGACCTCGACCGTACGAAACCATGACGAGATCCACTTACTGCCTCCTCGCCCTGACGCTTTTTCTTTCGGCGGCCTCCCTGTTCGTAGGCGTGGCCGACATTTCGCCCGCACAGATTCTCTCGGGCGACGTCGAAGCGCTTCACGTACTCCTCACCTCGCGCCTGCCGCGCCTTCTGGCCGTTCTCTGTACGGGGGCGGGCATGAGCATTGCTGGCCTCATCATGCAGCAGCTCTGCGCGAACAAGTTCGTTTCGCCCACGACGGGGGCAACGATCTCCTCGGCGCAGTTCGGGATTCTTCTCGCGCTTCTCTTTTTGCCCGATGCGGGCATCTGGGGCCGTGCGCTTTTTGCGTTTGCGGCCGCCATGCTCGGCACGTGGGTCTTCGTGTGGTTCGTGATGCGTCTTCCGATGAAGGACGTTGTCCTCGTTCCGCTCGTCGGGATCATGTTCGGGAACGTGATCGGCGGTATCACGAACTTCATCGCCTTCCGCTTTGACATGACGCAGGCGCTTTCGACCTGGATGGTCGGGCACTTCTCGCTTGTTCTAAAAGGCAACTACGAGCTTGTCTGGCTCGCGCTTCCTCTCATTGCGCTTGCTTTCGTCTTTTCGAGCCACTTCAACATCGTCGGCATGGGGAAGGATTTCTCCCGAAACCTCGGCGTTCGCTACGAAACCGTGCTCTTTTTGGGGCTCAGTATCGCCGCGATGATCACGGCCGCGATCGTGACGGTTGTGGGGGCCATCTCCTACATCGGTCTCATCGTCCCCAATGTCGTGAGCCTCTTCAAAGGGGACAACCTCAAGGCGACGCTAGCCGACACGGCGCTTTTCGGTTCGTTTTTCGTGCTTTCGTGCGACCTTGCGGGGCGCCTCATCATTGCGCCTTACGAACTTCCGATCGAACTCATCGTGGGCTCCGTGGGCAGTCTCCTTTTCATCGGGCTCATCTTCTACCGCCTGCGGTTCGGTCGTCGCTCGCTCGATCGCGACGCGCTTTTGAAGCTTTTCGGTCTTACCCGGGACCGCAACCCCAACCTTTGCGGAGGGTGCCGCCAATGAGTGCCATGGAATCCGTTCAGTCCCTCGAACCCGTCCGGTCCGTTCACGCCCCTAACGGCACCGACGCGGAAAGCGCCGTCCGTGCACGCTCGCGCCGCATCGCCGTCGGCATGGCGGCACTCGCCGCGGCGACGTTCGTGGCGGTCCTAGCCTACCAGTTTGCGTTTGTGAACCCGAAGTATTTCGAGTACGCGATGAGTCTGCGTTGGCCGCGCTTGGCCGCCATGCTCACCGCCGCCTTCGCGATTTCCGCGGCTTCGCTCGTCTTTCAGACGATCATCCGCAACACGATCGTGACGCCGTGCCTTTTGGGCATGAATTCGCTCTACGTACTCGTTCACACCGGGGTCTTCTTCTTTCTCGGTGCGGGGAGCGCCTTCGCGACCGATCCGCAGCTCGCCTTTCTCCTCGATCTCGTTGTGATGGGCGTGGTGGCGACGGTTGTCTACAACACGATTTTCGAAAAGACGGGCGGGAACGTCCTTTACGTCCTTCTGATCGGTACGGTCCTTTCGACCTTCTTTTCGAGCGTGCAGTCGTCGATCACCCGCATCATGGACCCGAACGAATACGACGCGCTCTTGACGAGCCTCGTCGCGAGCTTCACGAACGTGAACGCGTCGGTACTCGTGCCGGGCGTGTTCCTTCTTGCGGCAATCGGGATTTGGCTCCGGCGCGATCTTGCGATTCTCGACGTCATCGCTCTCGGGCGAGATCCCGCCGTGAGTCTCGGCGTCGACTATGAGCGCACCGTGCGCCGCCTGATGACGGGCGTGGCGCTTTCGATTGCCGTCGCGACGGCGCTCGTAGGGCCCCTTTCCTTCCTCGGCCTCATCACCGCGAACCTCTCGCGCCGGATCTTCCGCACGTACCGCCACGACGTGCTGATCGCAGGGTCGGTCTTTGTGGGGATGTTCATCCTCACGGCCGGGCAGTTCCTCGTCGAGCACGCCGCGAACTACAGCGTCCCCGTGAGCGTTTTCGTGACGATCGGCGGCGGCATTTACTTCCTCTACCTCATTCTTACGACGACCCGTACCCGCTGAATGTTGACAGGAATTTCGACATGATCACCATCCGCAATCTTGAGAAGCGCTACGACGAGCGCGCCGTCGTCGACGACGTTTCCGTGACGCTGCCCGCCGGTAAGGTCATCTCGATGATCGGCCCGAACGGGGCCGGCAAATCGACGGTCCTCGGCATGATCGCCCGGCTTGTCGCCCGGTCGGCGGGCGATATCGAATTCAAGGGACGCGACGTTTCCTCGTGGGAGAGCCGCGATCTCGCGCGCCACCTCGCGATCCTCACGCAGAGTTACGCCGTCACGATGAAACTCACCGTGCGCGAGCTCGTCGCCTTCGGGCGTTTCCCCCACAGCGGCACGCACCTCACGGCCGAAGATTGGGAAAAGGTCGACGAGGCGATCCGCTACATGGAGCTCGACCCCTTTGCCGAACGCTTCATCGACGAAATGTCGGGCGGGCAGCGTCAGCGTGCTTTCATCGCCATGGTGCTCGCGCAGGATACGGAGTACGTGCTCCTCGACGAGCCGACCAACAACCTCGACATCTACCACGCGACCCAGATGATGAAGCTCGTGCGGCGTCTCTGCGACGAGCTCGGAAAAACCGTCATCCTGGTGCTCCATGAAATCAACCTCGCCGCTTTCCACTCCGATTACATCTGCGCCTTCAAGGACGGGCGCGTCGCCGCCTTCGGCACGGTCGACGAAGTGATGACGAGCGAAACCCTCGAAACGATTTACGGCGTTCCCTTCGAAATCCACCGCATCGAAGGCCGCCCGCTCGCGATCTTCCACTGACGATCGCCCGATTGCAGCCCGATTGACTCACGACTTTTCCAAGGAAATCCTCGATGTTCCGACGTTCTCTTTTCTGCGGCGCCGCCGCCCTCTGCTTCTCGGCCGCTTTCGCGCTTCCCGCCATCTCCGCGCACGCGGCCGACACGGTGACGCTCGACACGCTCGACGGCCGCATGAAGGCCAAGACCGTTCGGGTCCCCGCCGACCCGAAGCGCATCGCCGTTCTTGACGCGGCGGTCCTTGACATGCTTGACAGTTGGAATCTGGGGGACCGCATCGTGTCGCTTCCGAAGACGACGACTATTCCGTTTCTTGCCAAGTACTTCGATCCGAAGAACGGCATCGCCAACGTCGGCACCCTGAAGGAAGTCAATATGGAAGCGCTCATGGCGAGCGAACCCGACGTGATTTTCATCAGCGGCCGCCTCGTGAAGAAGTACGACGAACTCTCCCGCATCGCTCCGGTGGTCTACATGACGACGGACCGCGAGGCGGGGACGCTCGAGAGCTTCCGCCGCAACCTTACGAACGTCGCAAAACTTTTCGGCCGTGAAGCCGACGCGCAGGCGACCTATGAAAACTTCAAGGCTCGCGCCGAAGCGATCAAAAAGAAGACGGAAGGGAAGACCGCTTTGGTGGGGCTCGTGACGGCGAGTCACGTGAACCTCCTCGGCAACGCCGCCCGTTGCTCTTTGATCGGGAACGAATTCGGCTTTACGAACGTCGCCGAAAAGGCGAACGCCAACCACGGGAACGAGTCCTCCTTTGAACTTCTTCTGAAGCTCAACCCCGACTACTTTTTCGTGCTCGACCGCGACTCCGCGATCGGTCGTCCGGGTGCGAAGCTCGCGGCCGACGTTCTCAACAATGACATGGTGAACCGCATGAAGGCGAAGGCGGACGATCACATCGCCTACCTCACGCCCTCGGCCTGGTACCTCGCCGAAGGCGGCATTACCGCGATGGAAATCATGTTCACGGACGTCGAGCGCGAGCTTGGCATGGCGAAGGAGGCGATGTGATGGTGTTCCTCTCCCGTCGTACGCTCCTCGGAGCAACTTCCGCCGCCGCGTTCCTTGCGACCCTTCCCTTGGCGCGCACCGTGTCGGCCGAGGTCGTTGCAGCCGCCGTCCACGCCACGGCCCCGAAGGACCCGAAGCGCGTCGTCTGCATCGACTACGCAACGCTCGACATGATGCGTCTCTGGGGCGTTGAGAACCGCATCGTCGGTGCGGCGGCCCTCTCGAGCGTGCCGTTCCTTGCGCCCTTGCCCGAGGGTCTTCCCGTGACAGGCGGCCTCAAGGACGCGAACCTCGAAGCGATTGCGGCTCTGAAGCCCGATCTCATCGTCATCACGGGGCGCCTCGCGCGTCGCGAAAAGGAGATCGGTTCGGTGGCGCCCGTTCTTCTCGTCACGCCCGATCAGCGGAACGGGGCGCTCGCGAGCTACGGCACGAACCTCCTCACGGTCGCGAGCCTCTTCGGAAAGACGGACGCCGCGAACGCCCTGATCGACGAGGCGAAAGCCCGTGTTGCGGCGATTCGCGGGCGCGCGGCCGGAAAGAGCGCCGCCGTCCTCATGGTGAACGAAGGCCGCATCGGGATGCTAGCGCCTCAGGGCCGCTGCTCGATGATTTCGGCCGAAATGGGTTTTGCGAACGTCGTTCCGCCCCGCAAGGGGCCGGCTCCCAAGAAGGACGGTTCGAAGTCCGATGCGGAAGCGTTAGCGAACGCAAACCGCAAGACGCTTGAAGACCTGAAGCGCCTCCATCCCGAGTACGTCTTCGTCCTCAACAAGGACATCGCGGTCGGGCGCAAGCCCGCGACCGACTACCGGGCGATCTTCGGTGCGGACTGGGATCAGCTGCCCGCCGTCAAGGCGGGTCGCGCCTTCGAACTCTCACACGCGGCCTGGTATCTCGGCGAAGGCGGTCCGACGGCGATGAACCTCATGCTCGCTGACGTCGAAAAGGCGGTCGGGATCAAGTGATCTGTTGAGTCGTGGATTATCGATTCCGACAGCGGGAATCCCGAAACCGAAAAAGCCGTGCATCCCTTGCAGTGCTTGGGATGCGCGGCTTTTCGACGTTTTCGGCCTGTAGTTAAAGAAGGTCCTTCGAGTACGACCCAAAGACCGATTTTCCGGGGCCCCCGACACCCGTCCGACGAACGGCTACAATGTCGCCCGTTCCCGAAGGAGGTGTGCGACGTGCCGTCGACCACCTCCGTTCTTTTTTAACGTTTTCAAGGACTTTCCCCCCGTGCGTCTTCGCCAGATCAAGCTCTCGGGCTTCAAAAGCTTTGCCGATCCGACGTTGATCGAACTCAACGACCCCTTCGTCGGGGTGGTGGGGCCGAACGGTTGCGGAAAGTCGAACGTAATCGATGCCGTGCGTTGGGTGCTCGGCGAAGGGCGTGCGAGCGAATTGCGCGGCCTCGGGATGACGGACCTGATTTTCGCGGGCTCGTCGGGCCGCGCCCCGATGGGGCGCGCGAGCGTTGAGCTCGTCTTGGAAAACGACGACGGGCGCGTTAAGGGCCCGTGGAGTGCATACGCCGAACTCTCGATCAAGCGCGTCGTCACCGCCGAAGGCGAATCGGGCTACTTCATCAACCATCAGCAGGTACGCCGCCGCGACGTGCAGGAAATCTTCCTCGGCACGGGTCTCGGCCCCAAAAGCTATGCGATCATCTCGCAGGGGATGATTTCGAACTTCATTCGCGCCAAGCCCGAGGAGCTGCGCGTCTACCTTGAAGAAGCGGCGGGCGTGTCGCTCTATAAAGAAAGGCGTCGCGAAACGGAGTCGCTCCTGCGCTCCACGCTCGAAAACATCGAGCGCGCCGAAGACCTTCAAACCGTGCGCGGTGAAGAAATCGCGCGCCTCAAGGAAGACGCGGGGCGCGCCGCGCGCTGGAAGGAACTCACCGACCGTCGCACCGAGTCCGAGGGGCTCCTTTACTTTCTTCAGTACGAAGACGCGAAAAACGAATTGGAGCGCGTGCGAACCGAGGGTTTGGCGACGGTCGCGACCCTTCAGGAAAAGCGCGCCGCCTACGACGAAAGCACGGCCGAGCACGAGGGTCTTGCCAAGCGCGCGACCGCCGCCGAACACGCGCTCTCGGCCGCGGAGGTCGACGAACGCCGCGTCGAGCGTGAGCTCGCACGCCTCGAAGGGGAAGCCAAGCGCTCCATGGAGCGTCGCGCCGAAGCGGAGCGTCACCTCGCATCCGCAACCGCCACGCTCGAAGCGAAAAAAGCGCGCCTTGCGGCCGAAAACGAGCAACTTTCCGCCGACCGCGAAAGTCGGGCGGCGCTGACGGATGCCCGCGACGAAGCGGATGCCCTGGAAGCCGAAGCCGCGGAGCGCCTCGAGGCGGCGGAAATCGAACTCGAAACGGCCGAGGAGGGACGCCGCCAAACGCGCGAGGCGCTTGAAGCGCTTCGTCGTCGCACGTCGGTCGACGAAGCCGCGCTCGGGCACGAACGCAATCGCTTGGCCGAAATCGAACGGAACCGCTCGAAAACCGAAGCGGACCGCGCGGCCGCCGAAGCGTCGCGTCCCGACGAAAAGGAAACGGCGCGGCTGCGCGACGACGTCGACGAAGCGGAAGCTGCGGCGGAAGACTGCGCCGAGCGGCTTGAAGCCGCCGAAACGCGGCTCGAAGAAACCCGGAGTCTTGCGGACGAAGCGGACAAGGCGTATTTCGCACTCCTTGCGGATCTCAAAGCCAAAGGGTCGCGCCTTTCGGCCCTTCAGGAAGTACAGGCGGGAGCCGAGCAACAGGCCGCCTTTTCCGAGTGGCTCGAAGCTCGGGGTCTCACGGGAATTCCCGCCTTTTTGGACGAAGCCCTCGTGGAGGAGGGCGCTCTCACGGCGCTCGAAGCCGTGTTGGGCGCGCGCGTGCGCACGTTGCTCTTGCGGGACCTTCGGGCAGCTTCAGGGTTTGAAAGCGAACGCCCTCCCGCGCTTTTGAGTTTTGCGGCCCCCGTTCCGGGGGAATCGGTGTCGGAAACTTCTTCGGGGGCGCTTTCCGAGGCGCTTCTCAAGCTCGGAGAGCAGTGTGCGCTCCGCCCCTTGGCGGACGTCGTCACGAGTGCTCACCCGGCCGTTGCGGCCGCCGTGCGAGATTGGTGCGCGGGCGTGGGGCTCGTGGAGTCGCTTGCGGAAGCGATGCGCGTTCGGGAGTCGATCCCCGAAGGCGTCGTACTCGTCACCCCCAAGGGTGACATCGTCGGGCGTGCAAGCATCACGTTTTTCGCGTCCGACGCTCCCGAGAATTCGCTTCTCGCACGCGCCCAGGAAATCCGTCGTTTGACGGACGAAATCGAAGCAGCCGAGGTGGAACTGGGCCGATCGGACGACCGTCGACAAAAGGCCGCGGCCCGTGCGACGGACGCCAAGCGCGCGGTCGACGACGCGCGTCGCGGGGTATCGGAAGCCGAACGAACGCTTTCCGCCTTGAAACTCGAACTCAAAGACCGCGAAGCGGCTGCGGCCGCCTGGCGTCGTCGCGACGAAGATTTGCGCCGAAGCAGCGAAGAACTCGAAGCCGAACGCGCGGAGCGCGCTCTGGAGATCGAATCGATTCTGGAGCGACTCGAATCGGGGGCGGAGGCGCTCGAAAACGCCGAACGGGCCGATGCGACCGCCGCCGCCCGCGAAACCGCCGCCCGTGCGAATTCCGTGCGCTTGGCGCGTGAAGCGGCCGACGCACGCGAACGCGTGTCGATTCTCGGGTTGAAAGCCAGGCAGCTTCAAGACGCGGACCTCGCGCGCACGCGCACGATCAAGGATCTGACGGACGACATCGAGCGCGAACGTCTGCGCGTCGAAGCCGCCCGTCGCACGATCGACGAGACGGATCGCGAAGAGCTTGATGCCGGAACGCGCGCCCTCGTCGAAGAGCTCGAACGGTTGCGTCGCACAAGCGCCGAAGCGCGCAACGCGCTCGAAGTCGCTCGCGCCACGCTTTCCGCCAACGAAGCCGTGAGTCGGGAGTTACAGGGCGCGATGTTGCCGCTGACGGAAGCAATCGGCACCTTGAAGCTTGCCGAAGGCGAAAAGAAGGCTTTGCTCGAGCAGTATTCGCAGCGCATGGACGAAGTGGGCGCTGACTGGACGCGCATGTCGGTGGTCGCGCAAACGCGCGGCGTCAAAATCGGCACCGTCCGAAACGAAGTCTCTCGCTTGACGGGCGAAATCGCCGCGCTCGGGCCCGTCAACCATGCGGCCCTGTTGCAGCTTGAAGAAGCGGAAAAAGTTTTCGAAGCGACGCGCCTTCAGATCGAAGACCTCCGTACGGCCGCGGACACGTTGGAATCCGCCATTCGTACGATCGACGCGGATACGCGAAGCCGCATGAGGGAGACCTTCGAGCGCGTGAACGCTTACTTCAAAGAGACCTTCACGGGGCTTTTCGGGGGCGGGCACGCCGAACTTACGATGACCGGTGACGAAATCCTCGCCTCGGGGATCGACGTCACGGCGCAGCCTCCGGGGAAGAAAAACGCCTCCGTTCGATCGCTCTCCGGGGGCGAGCAGGCGCTCACCGCCACGGCGCTTGTTTTTGCCATGTTCAAACTCAATCCCGCGCCCTTCTGCCTGCTTGACGAAGTGGACGCGCCGCTCGACGAAGCGAACCAGGCGCGATTGGCGGGCCTTTGCCTCAAGATGTCGGAGTCGACGCAATTCCTCATGATCACGCACCACCGCGTGACGATGGAATTCACTCGGGCCCTGATCGGCGTCACGATGCGCGAGCCCGGGGTGAGCCGCGTCGTGAGCGTCGACCTGGACGAGGCCGTGCGAATCGCCGAGTCGGCTTCGGGAGATCGTGCGTCGGGCGACGCGGCCCCCGCGACGGTCGGGTAAAACCCACAAACAAACCGCCGAGTGAGCCCACGGCTTCGGTCGTTGGGGGAAATCGGCGCTTTGAATTGATTGGTGGCACATGTGATCTTCTGTCCGAAGTACCGTTGTCCAGTCCTTGTGGACGAGGAGCTACTTCATCTGCACGGTGGGATACATCGGCGAAGAAGCGTCAAGCTCCATATCGAAGAACAAAAGGGGAGCTGACGTGGTAAAAACCGATCCCGACTGGCGTCATGCTGCTTGCCGGTACGGCGAGTTTCATGCAAAAAAAGAATAAGACGGCCGAGGAAAAGGCCGAACTTGAGCTTGTTAAGACCACTTAGAGGAATCTGAAGCTCAAGTACCGCCTGACGGAGTATCAGTTTCACGAGGAAGTGGCCAAGATGCGCTCGCACTTCGGCAATCCGATTTCCATCAACGAAGCTCAGAAAGCGGCAACGGCGGCCTTCCGCGCATTTGAGCGGCGAGGCGCACCGCCTGAACAACAAGCCCCGCGGAACTCCCGTTACGATTGAGAACAAGTCAAACTCTTTCGGTTTTCGAGAAAAAGACGGCAAGCTCCTCGGGTTGAACGGATTCACGGCGAAGTTCCGAATTGCCCCGGACGACCTGCTGCTTCAGGTCTCCTTTGCGGATCGCGCGAAGTACGTCTGCATCTTCCGCCGTGAAATATCAGAGGTTCTCGTCAGTCTATTGGGGCAGATTCCGCACCCTTCGGGATGCGGATAAGGTCTCACCCGGCCGCAAGGTACGGGCTTGTTGGAAAGCGGGAACTTCGGGACCTTTCGGCTTCGGTCGAAAGAGCCCCGCGACTTTAGTCGTCGGGAGTAATCAGTCACAAATTACCGGAGCTCCTGTGCCACGGCCCCGTTCATCGGCGAACGCGCGGGTTACAATGCAACAACGCAAACCCCGCGGTTTTCGCCGCACACGGGCGGCCCGACGCGCTACGGCGTCGGTGTCGCGGATCGTCTTCCAACGCACATCAATTCTTCGCTTCCGAGCATCATGCCGAATCAGACTGTGATCATTCTCATCCTCGTGGGCGTTGCCCTCATGTTCTTCCTTTATTGGCGCTCGAAGCGCGAGGAACGCAGCGCTCTCGACAAGACGAAGAAGATGCGCGTTTCGACGCAAGACGTGCTGACGGAAACCCCGCGCATCGAGCCCGGTCTCGGCGGCTCCGATGCCGCCTTCGAATCGACCGAAGCGCGCGCTGCGGATGACAACGACGTCGTTGCTTCGGCGCCCGAAGAGCCTTCCGAAGAGCCTCCGATTTACGAAGAGCTCGAACGCGAAGAAGCCGAAGAAAAGAAGGCGCAGGAAGAGGCGCGCGCCCAGGAAGCGGCCCGCCCCGTCGAATCCGAACTGAGCGCCTACCCGCCCGTCGACCCGGGCATCGAATGGGTGCTCGACATTTCGCCGCGCGACGGTCTGCAGTTTTCGCTCGGGGGCGTCAAGAGCCTCGAGCTCGAATTGAAGCGCCTCGACCTGCCGCTGCTCGTTCGCATCTGGGCGCAGAGCTCCCGCGACGGCCTGTATTACGACCCGAAGAACCTTTCGGCGCCGGCGCGTCACGTCGTCGCGGCGATGGTCCTTGCGAACCGCACCGCGAAGCTCGACCCCGTGATGGCGTCGAACTTCTATCAGGTGCTCGAACAGTCGGCCGCTCAAAACGACGTGGCCGTTCGTCGACAGCTCGAACCCGTACAGGCCGCGGAACTCTCGGACAACCTCAAGAGCGTGATCGAGTACTACGATCGCACGATGGAAGTGTCGATCGTCCCGACGGATCCGAATGCCGCACCGTTCGGTTTCGACACCGTGAACGACGCCGCGCGCGCCGCGGGCTTCACGGCAGCGAGCGGCCGCTGGGAGTACCGTCCCGATCCGACGGACCACGACCCGGTGATCACGCTCGCGTTCGGCTCCGAAGGCGGCATGAGCCTTTGCCTCGGTTTCGACGTACCGCTCTCAAACCTCTCGCGCGGCGACCTGAAGCTCTTCTTTACGTTCGCGAACCACTTTGCGAACACGCTCCACGCCGCCTGGACCGACCGCAAGGGTCATCCGATCGATGCGGCGGGTGCCGTCATCATTGAAGAAAACATCCGCTCGCATGTCGAACTGATGGCCTCGAAGGGCGTTCCCTCGGGCTCGAACCGTGCGAAGCTTCTTTTTGCCCGCGGAGCGTAAGGTCCATGGCCGAACTTTCGAGCGAAATTTCGGCCGCGCAAGCGGCCGATTTTTTCGGACGCACGCGTGCGGCCGAAATGACGGAATCCGAAGCGCCCGAGCGCATGCGTGCGCTTGAGGCGATTCTCGAGCGGTGCAATTACGAGTACTACGTCCTGGATGCGCCGACACTGCCCGACGCGGAGTACGACCGTCTGTGGAACGAATTGAGCGCGCTTGAAGAACGCTTCCCCGCACTCCGCAGTCCCGCCTCTCCCACGCTTCGCGTAGGGGGCGCCCCTCGGAGCGACCTCGCAAAGGTCGTCCATGAGATGCCGATGCTCTCGATTCATACCGAGACCGACTTCTCCCGCGAAGGAGCGAAGGCCTTCGATGCGCGCGTTCGGCGCGAGCTCGGGCTCGACGACGAGGCTCCCGCCGTCGAGTACGACTGCGAAATGAAGTTCGACGGTCTCGCCGTCTCGCTTCGCTACGAAAAGGGCGTTCTTGTCCGCGCCGCGACGCGCGGCGACGGCACGACGGGCGAAGACGTCACTGCGAACGTGCGCACGATCCGCACGATCCCCCTGCGCCTCACGGATGCATCGGTGCCCGAAGTCCTTGAAGTGCGCGGCGAAGTGATCATGCACCGCGCGGACTTCGAAGCACTCAACCGCCGACAGCTCGAAGCGGGTCAGAAGACCTTCGTCAATCCTCGAAACGCCGCGGCGGGTGCGCTCCGACAGCTCGATCCCAAAGTGACGGCCGAGCGGCGACTGCACTTTTACGCCTACAGTCTCGGCGTCGTCTCGGGGCCGGTGCCCGCCGACACGCAAAGCGGAATCCTCGACTGGTTCGCCGCGATCGGGTTCCCGGTCGCGGGACTTCGCCTCGTTGTCTCGGGTCCCGAGGCGCTCGCGGACTTCCACGAGACGGTGAGCGCCGAACGCGAGAATCTTCCCTTTGAAATCGACGGTGTCGTCTACAAAGTGAACCGTCTCGACCTTCAGGCCGAGCTCGGGTTCGTCGCGCGCGAGCCCCGCTGGGCGTGCGCGCACAAGTACCCGCCGCAGGAAGCGCTGACGACGGTCGAAGGCATCGACGTACAGGTGGGACGTACGGGGAAACTCACGCCCGTCGCGCGCCTGAAGCCCGTTTTCGTCGGGGGCGTCACCGTCTCGAACGCGACGCTTCACAACGAAGACCACATTGCGGAGCTCGACCTGCGCGTCGGCGACACGGTGGTCGTCCGTCGTGCCGGGGACGTCATTCCCGAAGTGCTGCGCGTCGTTCACGAGCGTCGCCCCGAAGGGACCGAACCCTTTGCGATGCCCGAACACTGCCCGATTTGCGGCAGCGCCACGATCCGCGACGACGAAGAAAAAGACACCCGTTGTACGGGCGGCCTCGTCTGCCCCGCGCAGATGAAGCTCTCGATCGTGCACTTTGCCTCGCGTCGCGCGGCCGGCATCGACGGGCTCGGTGAAAAGATCGTCGACATGCTTGTCGAAGAAGGCCTCGTCAAAACCCCCGCGGACCTTTTTTCGCTCACGCACGAAGCACTCACGGCGCCTTTGACGGCTACGGTCGGAACGGACAAGCCCGTCAAACGCATGGGTCCCAAGGCGGCCGCAAATCTGCTTGCAAGCCTTGAAAAAGCCAAGCAGACGACCTTTGCGCGCTTTATTTACGCGCTTGGCTGCCGGCACGTGGGTGAAGCGACGGCGCTCGGCCTCGCACAACACTTCGGCACGCTCGCCAAACTCGAATCCGCGACGCTCGAAGAGCTGACCGGGGTCGAAGACGTGGGTGAGGTGGTCGCCTCGAGCGTCGAAGCCTTTTTCCGGGAACCCCACAACCGCACCGTCATCGAAGCGCTCGTGCGAGCGGGCGTCACGTGGCCCGCCGTCGAAACGAAGCGAACGGATTCGGCCGTCGCCGGCAAGACTTTCGTTTTGACGGGGACTCTTCCCAACCTTACGCGCGACGAGGCGAAAGATCGTCTGATCGCCGCGGGAGCGAAGGTGTCGGGATCGGTGAGCCGCAAGACGGACTTCGTCGTGGCGGGTGCGGAAGCCGGATCGAAGCTCGAAAAGGCCGAAAGCCTCGGCGTGCGAGTGATCGACGAAGCGACGCTCCTTGCGATGCTCGCCGACGAGGAGTCGATCGAATCGGTTGTGCCGGGCGAGCCGACGGAGCCCGTCGCGAGCACCGAACCGGTCGAACCCGCCGAACCGACGGAAGTTTCCGAAACCGTTGGGGTCTGCGAGGTCGTCGAAGAGCCGTCTCCCGACGCGCCCGCGCCGAAAAAGAAAGCCGCACGGAAGAAAAAGGACGCTTCCCGAGAGGAGTCTTCCCCTGCGGCCGCTCCCGAGGCGGAGCAACCGTCGCTTTTCGATTGAGATCGAACGTCCGCTCCCGAATCACCGCTTTCCTCGTTGCCCTTTTTCAGACGCCCCCGGTTTTCTCGGGGGGCGAAGGATTTCAGTCCCATGTATGCGCTTATCGGCGGATCGGGGTTCACGTCGAACGATGTCGTGACCGACCGCGAAGAAATCGAAATGACCACCCCGTACGGCATCCCCTCGGCGCCGCTCGTCTTCGGGCGCCTCGGCGGCACGCCGATCGTCTTTCTGCGCCGGCACGGCGTGAACCATCAGTTCGCTCCCCATCGCGTGCCCTCGCGCGCGAACCTCTGGGCCCTGAAGCAGGCCGGAGTCGAGGGGGTCATTGCGGTCGCCACCGTGGGCGGTATCGCCGCCGACATGGGGCCGGGCGGGATTGCGCTTCCCGATCAGCTGATCGACTACACCTGGGGCCGCGAAGCGACCTACTACGACACGCCGGAAGCGGGCGTGAAGCACGTCGACATGACGCACCCCTTCGATCGCACGCTCTCGGCGGGTCTTGCGGCCGCGGCGACACGCATCGGGCGCACGGTGCGTACGGGCGGCGTCTATGCCGCCACTCAGGGGCCGCGCCTTGAAACGGCGGCCGAAGTCGAGCGCTATCGTCGCGACGGGGCCGACATGATCGGCATGACCGTGTATCCGGAATGCGCGCTCGCGCGCGAGTTGGGGCTCGCGTACGCTCCCGTCTGCGTCTCGGTGAATCACGCGGCGGGAATCGGTACCTCGAACGAAGGGATCGACTTCGAGGCGCTCAAGGACACGGTTGCCGAAGCCGTGGTTTCGGTGGTAGACATCGCGAAGGCGTTCGTGGCGTTCGAAGCTCTCAAGACGCCTGCCGCCGAGCGATAACGAAAAGGAACGTCTCCGTGCAGCGTCCCGTTCTTCGAATGGGGGATCCGAACCTCGTCACGGCCTCGGTTCCGGTTCGCGAATTCGGCACGACCGAATTGCGCCGACTTGCGGGCGATCTTTGGGACACCATGGATCGCGAAGGTGGCTGCGGCCTTGCCGCTCCTCAGATCGGCGTCAACCTTCGCGTGATCTGCTTCGGGTTCAAATCCAAAAATCCATTGTGCGAAGGGCGTTCGATTCCGCAGACCGTGCTTGTCAACCCCGTGATCGAGCCGATCGGGGAGGAAACGGAAGAAGACTGGGAAGGGTGTCTGTCGCTTCCCGGTTTGCGGGGCGTCGTGCGCCGCGCAAAGAAAATCCGCTACAGGGGATTCGACATCGAGGGGAACCCGATCGAGCGGACGGCCGCCGGCATGCACGCGAGGGTCGTGCAGCACGAAACGGATCACCTCGACGGGATCCTCTACGTGATGCGGGTCGAAGACTGGACGAAGTTCGGCTTCCGAAAGGAAATCGAAAAGAACGAAGGCTGAGCGGCCGGACTTCCGGATCCCGAACGTCCCCGAAACGAAAACGCCCCGTCGCGTGCAACGCGAGGGGCGTTTTGTTTTTCATTCGACGAAAGGAAATCAAGCCTGCAGCATGTCGACCTGTTCGCGCAGGTGTTCGCGCAGGAGTTCCTTCGCGAGGTCTTCTTCGCCGCGTTTGATGGCCTGGAGGAGTTCGCGCTCCTGACGGGCGATGTTGAGGAAGAATTCCGGATTGTTCTGCGGAAGGGTCGAGGTCGTCTTTTCGAAGTACGTGACGAGCGCGGCCGAGAAGACCTGGAGGACGCGGTTCCCGCAAGCTTCAAGGAGCAACAGGTGAAATTCGCGGTCCCAACGGTCCGCTTCCTGCGTGTTTGCGGCGTTCGCTTCGATGCGGTTGATTGCTTCGTCGAGTCGCCCGAGCAGTGCGGGTGTCACGCGACGGATCGCGAGCGGAATGATGTCGACTTCGATCAGGAGGCGCGCTTCGATGAATTCGCGGATGTCGAAGTTGGCGATGTCCATCTGAACCTGAATCTGCGCGGAGAGGTTCTTCGGGCCGAGATTGTTGACGGTCATGCCGCGCTTCGGCGCGCGGTCGACGACGCCCATCTGAGAGAGAACGCTCAATGCCTTGCGAATCTTGTAGCGCGTCACGCCGAAGCGGGTGGCGAGTTCCGTTTCGGTATCGATGCGTCCGCCCGACTTGGCCTGGCGGAGAATGTGTTGATGAATCGCGCGAAAGAGCGCTTCTTCATCGACCAACGTGTCTTTTGTCAAAGCCGTTCCCCGGAAAGTGCCGTCCGACGGGTGTGTTCCGCCCGGGTCGGTTCCTCCGGGCAGAGACGAACGGCTGCGTGCTGTTTGGAAAAAATTGAAGTGGCGCTCATTTTAGCGCAGAGACGCGACCGCATCGGTCGACCCAAGACGAGATGAGAATCGCGCCCGGGACACGGTGTCGTCCGCCATGTATATGCGGGTTTGGGAAAGTCGGGAAGGTCGAATTCTGTTAAAATCCTCGCTCTTCTCGCAGAGGAGTAGCCGGGAAGGGCGTCTGAGACGCCGTTTCCGTCCGCGTCAACATACTTGGCGTCCGGTTTTCCCACCTTTCGGACCCATGGCGCGGATAGCGGGGTTGCGCGCAACGCGCACCGTGTCGGCAAGATCTGCGAAGGCATCCGATGCGACCGGGCGGGACCGGCGGCGGAGGCCTTCGTACGATTGTTCGCCGCCGACAGCCCGCCCTTTCTTTTTTCCCGGACCCCATCATGATTTTCGAGTCGCTTACCCTCTCGACCCTTGTCGTCACGGCCGCCGAAATCGGCGACAAGACCCAGTTGCTCGCGCTGTGTCTTGCGGCGCGTTTTCGCGCTCCGGTGCCGATCGTGCTCGGTATTCTCGCCGCCACCGTTTTGAATCACTTGTTGGCCGGACTCCTCGGCCTCTCGGTGGCGAGCTTTCTCACGCCCGAGACGCTCAAGTGGATTCTCGTGCTCTCGTTCCTCGCGATGGGGCTCTGGATGCTCGTTCCCGACAAGATCGACGAAGAGGATTGCGAGAGCGCCCCGAACACCTACGGCGTGTTCGTGACGACGGCCATGCTCTTTTTCCTCGCGGAAATGGGTGACAAGACGCAACTTGCAACCGTGGCGCTCGCCGCGCACTACCACGACGCGATTTTCGTCGTGGCGGGGACGACCCTCGGGATGTTGATCGCGGACGTGCCCGCGGTTTTCGTGGGCGACAAGCTTTCGAAGAAAATCAGTATGGTTTGGATGCGTCGCATCGCGGCCGTGATCTTCCTCGGGTTCGCCGTCGCGTCCTACTTCGCCTAAGACGCCGTAGCGCATTCCTCGAAGCGGCAGTTCGAAACAATGAAAGGGGCGCGTGCCGCAACGGTACACGCCCCTTCGAGCATTCGGGCGGCGGTTGCACGCCTCCGCCCGGGACCATTCGAACCCTTAGTAGTTGTAGCGCACGCCCGCGCCGAGCACCCACTTCACGTCGTCGTCGACGATCGGGCTGTCCTTGACTTCGGACGGGAGTACCGTGGCGGAAGCCGTACCGAAGAGCGACCAGTTCGCGCCGAGCTTGTAATTGACGTCCATGCCGAAGGAGGGTGTCAGGGCGGCGTCGGGCGAATAGGCGTTGAAGCCCGAGCGGCGCGATTCGGCGTTCGAGACCCCGTAATAGTACTCGTTGAAGTTTTCGCTCGCCCACGTCAACGTGGCAAAGGGCGCGAGCGTGAGTTCGCCGAGCTGCACGGGGTAACGGTAGGAGCCGATCATGAGGAGGCCGTCGCTTTTGCCGAGTACGTCGACGTGCATGCTCGCGTCGACGATGCCGAAGCGGCTCGTCCAGCGGTAGCCGACCGAGGCGGCCATTGAGGTGTCGCGCTTCTTGAGGGTCTGCATGCGCGCGTCGTCGGAATCGTCCGGATCGAAGAACATCGGCATCCAGCCGAGGCCGAGACGGACGGAATGCGCTTCGTTCTTGAAGAGATAAACGCCGCCCGAGATGCCGTGCGCCCAGAAGAGGTCCGATTCGACCGTGAGAAGGGGAAGCGGGTAGTAGACGGGATCCGTGTCGACGTACTCGGACGAGGTGACGTAGAGCGCGCCGCCGAGGCTCACCTGAGCGGGCGCGGCCTGAAGAGCGGCGGGGAGCGCAAACGCGGCGGAAATCGCGGAAACGAGCGCAAGCTTGCGGAACGAAGCGGTCATGAGAAAACTCAAAAAAAGAAAAAGGAAATCGGGGTCGAAGGAATCGACCGGATCGACGCGACGGGGACAGATCGGACGATTGCATATTAAACTGAACCGTACAGTTCAGTTTTCGTATGACTGAATTGCGGAGTGTAGTTATACTTTTTCGTGCTGTCAATGAACGTCTGTTCGTTTTTCTTCGAGAATTCGCTCGAAGGACGTGCGTTGGCCGGATTGAGCGTCTTTCCCCGTACCTACGCCCGGACGCGCCTTCCGCTATGCTTTTTTACAGGTGTCGATCGAGCGGCGTGAGCGAACCGCGATTTCCTCACGCCGATATTGCGTCGACATTGAGAACAACCGCCGAAATCGACCGCCGACACGTGCGACCCGAACCTTTCCCATGAAGACCCTTTCTCCGATTCGCAGGGAATCCATCCTTGCCGCCGCCTATGCTCTGATCGACGCCGACGGACTTGAGGGCGCATCGATGGATCGCATCGCCCGCGAAGCGGGCGTCTCGAAGACGACGCTCTACAACTACTACCCCTCGAAGGAAGAGCTTCTGCGTGCGGTGATCGTGCGGTACGCGACCTCGTTTCTCACGCGTTCCGTGGAGGATCTCGTCGCGGCGGAGGATTCCCCCGAGCCGCTCGAAGCGAAGCTTCGTACGTTTGCCGGGCACGTTCTCGACTTCCTCTATCGCGAGAAGTCGGTCGGACGTTTTTACCGTTTGATCGTAGGGGCGTCGGTACACTCCGACGTGGGACGACTCTTTCGAAGCGCAGGCCCCGAAGAGGCCATGCAGGCTGTGGCTGCCTACCTGAAGCGTCGCATGGATGCGGGCGAACTTGCCCCGGCCGACCCGTACTTGCGCGCGCGGCAACTGATGGCGCTCATTCGCGCGGAAACGGACGCGTACCTGCTCTCGCAGGACTTCCCCGACTTCCGCCCCGAAGACGTCGAGGCGATGAGCGCGCGGGCGGCCGCCTTCTTCTTCGAAGGCGCGAAGACCTGATCCGAGGCCCTATCGAAAGTTCGAGCGAAGGCCTGCCGAAGCGGCGGGCCTTCGTTTTTTTCAAACGTTCACACGCCGCTTTCGTCGGATGCCTCGAAGCGGGCTTCGGTTTCTTCGAGCGCCGACTTCAGCGCGGGAAGCGTCCCGTAGAGGAGTTCGAGCGCCGCGCGCGGCGTCAGACTGTCGAGGTCCGTCGCGCAGAGTGCTTCGACGCGATCGAGGAAGGGTCGAAGGTCCTCCGCCGTGAGGCCCGGGGCCTTCGCGTCGAACGCATCCTCGCCGAACTCATCGTCCGAAGCCGGCGCGTCGAGAAGCGGATCGTGCGGCAGGTCGAAGAGCGACGGCTGCATCCCGGGCATCTTCCCCGCTTCAAGGTCCCGGAGCACTTCACGCGCTCGGCGAACGACCTTGGGCGGAACCCCCGCGAGTTGCGCCACCGCGATCCCGTAGGAGCGGTTGGCGGGGCCTTCCGTGATTTCGTGAAGGAAGACGACGCGGGACTTTGCCTGCGTGGCCGCCACGTGCACGTTCGCCACACCCCGCAGTTCTTCGGCGAACTTCGTGAGTTCGAAGTAGTGGGTCGCAAAAAGCGTGTAGGCTCGAGCGTCTTCGACGAGCGACTGCGCGATCGCGGCCGCAAGCGACAAGCCGTCGTAGGTCGACGTGCCGCGACCGATTTCGTCCATGAGCACGAGACTGCGGTCCGTCGCCTGATGAAGAATCGTCGCCGCTTCGGTCATCTCGACCATGAAGGTCGAGCGCCCGCGCGCGAGGTCGTCCGAGGCGCCGATGCGGGTGTGGATGCGGTCGACGGGCCCGATCTCGGCCGAGGCGGCCGGAACGAAACTCCCCGCCCATGCGAGAAGTACGATGAGGGCGACCGAACGCATGTAGGTCGACTTCCCGCCCATGTTGGGACCGGTGATGACGAGCATGCGACGGTTTTCGTCGAGTCGGCAATCGTTCGGGACGTAGTTTTCGATCGCGGTTTCAACGACCGGATGACGTCCGCCTTCGATCGAGAGGCCCGTTCGGTCCGTAAGACGCGGCTTCACCCAACGGTATTCGATCGCGTGCTCCGCGAGAGCGAGGAGCGCGTCGAACTGCGAGAGAGCGGACGCGGCCTCCATGAGGCGAGCAACTTCAGGCTGAAGGCGCGCGACGACCTCCAGGTAGAGTTCGCGCTCCAGAGCACTCGATCGTTCCTTGGCGGAGAGGGCCTTGTCCTCGTAACTCTTCAGTTCGGGCGTGATGTAGCGCTCCGTGTTTTTCAGAGTCTGCCGACGGTGGTAGTGAAGCGGCACGTCCTTCGACTGCGCTTTCGAGACTTCGATATAGAAGCCGTGAACCTTGTTGAATTCGACGCGAAGGGTCGAGAGGCCCGTCGCCTGACGTTCGCGTGCTTCAAGGTCGAGCAGAAACTGCCCCGTGTTGTCCCTGAGGTCGCGAAGCGTCTTCAATTCGGTATTGAACGTGCTCGCAATTACGTCCCCGTCGCGAAGCTGTACGGCGGGTTCTTCCAGAAGCGCCTCGCGCAGAAGCGTTTCGATGGCTTCGGGCACCTCAAGCGTGCGGGAGAGGTCCGCAAGAAGCGTCGCGGGCGAATCCGAAAACGCCGCGCCCAGCGCGCGCACGGCCGGCAGGGCGTCGCGCAGCGACGCGAGTTCCCGCGGACGAACGCTTCCGAGTGCGATGCGGCTCGCGATGCGTTCGATGTCGGGGAGAGCGTCAAGTTCCTCGGAAAGACGTGCGCGGTCGTCGGCATCCGTTACGAGTCGTTCGATCGCATCGTGTCGGGCGCGCGCCGCGTCGGCGCCGCGCAGCGGCTGATTGAGCCATCGCTTCAATTCGCGGCTCCCCATGGCGCTTCGGCACCCGTCGAGAACCGAGAAGAGCGTCAGTTCGCCCGCGTCGCGTCGCACCGTGTCGGAAATTTCCAGATTGCGGCGGCTCGCCGGGTCGATCACGATGAATTCGTTTTCGGTGACGAGCTTGAGCGGTCGGATGAAGGGGAGGGCGTCGACCTGCGTTTCCGACGTGTAGTCGAGAAGCGCGTTCGCGGCTTCCAGAACGAGCGGGAAGCCCTCGATTTCCCAGGCGTCGAGGTTGTCGAGGCCGAACACCTTCTTCAGGTTTTCAGTCCCGTGGGCCGCGTCGAAGTGCCAGTCGGGCATCGACGTGAGGACGAGCTCGGGGTGCGTTTCGCGAAGCGTCTGCTTGAGGTGTTCGGGGACGAGAATTTCCGAAGGGGCGATGCGCGCGAGTTCGGTTTCGAACTGCTCGGCGGAGACGTTCTCCGCACGGAAGTCGCCGCTCGAGAGCGTGAGCCACACGAAGCCGTAGCCCGCATCCCCCTTGCGGCGGCGCTTCGGGGCGGCGACGGCAAGAAGCACCGAATCGGACTTTTCGGGCAGCAGCGCCGTTTCCGTAAGGGTCCCCGGCGTGATGATGCGGGAGATCTTGCGTTCCATGGCGGGGCCCTTGCCCGGTACCCCCTGCTGCTCGGCAATGACGACGCTCTCGCCCATTTTCACGAGCCGCGCCACGTACTGATCGAGCGACACCATCGGAATCCCCGCCATCGGAATGGGCGTGCCGTCGGACATTTTCCCGCGCTTCGTGAGCGTGATGCCGATCAGGCGATTGGCTTTAGACGCATCGTCGAAGAACGTTTCGTAGAAGTCCCCCATGCGAAAGAGGACGAGCTGCTCGGGGTAGCGACGCTTGATTTCGACGAACTGCCGCATGGCGGGCGTGAATTGCGAAAGCGACTCGGTCTGAAGGTCGATGGTGCCCATGGGAACGTGGTAAGTGATCGGTATCGGAAGGGAGGTATTTTCGCACGCGCGCGCGGGGCGCGCCCCGAAATGAAAAGACCCCGAAATCCGTGGAACGGATCGGGGTCTCCCGGAGGTCGGCCGGGGCCGAAAAGAGACCGCGGAAACTCGGGTCTCTCAAACGCGGAGATTATTCCGCGGCGGCCTTCGGCTTGCGCGGAGCGCGCTTCTTGGCGGGAGCCTTTTCAGCCGTTTCGGCCTTCGGAGCTTCTTCGGTCGTCTTTTCGACCTTCGTCGTCAGGGTCTTCGTTTCGGGTTCGCTTTTTTCGGCCTTTTCCGCTTTTTCAAGACGGCCGACGAGCGGGAGGAGCTTCGCGAAGATGCGCGGCGTGCCGCAGCAGACCGAGCCCGTTTCGAGCCACTTTTCACCGCCTTCGAGGTCGGTGATGAGGCCGCCCGCTTCGAGAACGAGAAGGCCGCCCGCGGCGATGTCCCAGGGCTTCAGGCCCGCTTCCCAGTAGCCGTCGTAGCGGCCGCAGGCAACCCACGCCAGGTCGAGCGCGGCGGAGCCCGGACGACGGATGCCCGCCGAGCGTTCGGCCACCTTGCGGAAGCCCGTCATGTACGCATCGAAATCGTCCGTGCGACGGAAGGGGAAGCCCGTGCCGATCAGCGAGCGGCGAAGGTCCACGGTGTCGGAGACGCGAATGCGGCGGTTGTCGAGGAACGCCCCCTGGCCCTTGGCGGCCGTGAAGAGTTCGTTTTTCGCCACGTCGTAGATGACAGCCGCCACCACTTCACCGCGGAAGGCGAGCGCGATCGAGACGGCGTACTGCGGAACGCCGTGCATGAAGTTGGTCGTACCGTCGATCGGGTCGATGATCCAGAGGTAGTCGCTTTTGCCGCCGATGCGACCGGCTTCTTCCGTCAGGAAGGCGTGACGCGGATACGCGGCCTGCAGCTCCTGAACGATCGCTTCTTCGGCGGCCTTGTCGGCGCTCGTCACGAAGTCGTTGGCGGCCTTGGCTTCGACGGTGAGGCGGTCGAGGTCGTTGGCGGCGCGGAGGATTTCCTTGGCGGCGCGGCGAGCGGCTTTGACGGCCGTTGCAATATAGGCGGAGAGTTGCGACGTGGACATGGAGGGGCTCGAATTGAAAGAGAACGTGGAGCCCGAAGAGCGCGGCAAAAAGCGGCTCCCGGACTTTCAAAAAGCAAAGCGGAGAGAGGCCCGACGGGGCCAACCCTCCGATATCGGGCGAAGAGTTTAACGCAAAGCCCGTCCGAGGTGGGGGAAAACGCGGTGGTTTTCCCTGATTCCGGAGAACTTTCATGACGAAACGATGACGAAAACGGACGGAAACTCGCCTTCGTATTGTTTACCCTTCCGATCGGTCACGAAGTCTTCACAAAACCGTACGGAGAAATGTCATATGCGGGGCGGAGAATGCTTCCCGAGCCCGACGGACGGCGCACGCGTTGTCACGAAAGACACAACGTCTGCGCGGACGCGGCGCTCAGGAATGTTTCGGTCCGTACGAGGTACGACACTCGACGCTCCCCGCAACCCGCGGCGCACCGCACGGAAAAAGAGAAATCGTGCGCTCGGGATGCGGCGGCCTTCGTACGGATCTTCACTCGGGCTTTTCGATCTTTCCCCGAAACGAACTCCGACGCGGGTTAGGGAAACCGAAGGGCCTCTAGGAGTTTCTCTCTCATGCTTGCTATCCGTACGATCGTCGCCGCGACGCTCTCGGCCGCTTCCATCGCCGCTTTTGCCGGGGCCGACCACATGGTGATCGCCATGCCCCAACTGCCGACCGTGATCGAGCCGCAGGGCTTGAACAACAACGCGATCGACCGCTACCTGCCTTCCGTCTTCGAAACCCTCCTGAAGGCCGACAACGCGACGGGCGAACTGAAGCCGGGGCTCGCCGAATCCTGGAAGCGCATCTCGCCCGAAACGGTCGAATTCAAGCTCCGTCACGGCGTCAAGTTCCATGACGGCACGGACTTCACGGCCGACGACGTCGTCTTCACGTTCGGCCCCGAACGCTTCTCGGGCGAAAAGGCTCCGGGTCGCGCCGTGGCGTGGGAATTCCTCGGGAACCTCAAAGAAGTGACGAAGGTCGACGACTACACGGTGCGAATCACCATGAAGACGCCCGATCCGATCATCGAACGCCGTTTCTCGGCGCGCACCTCCGAAATCGTCTCCGAAGACGGTTGGAAGGCCGCGGGCGGCTGGGAAAACTGGATTCGCAAGCCGATCGGCACGGGTCCCTACAAGATCGTCGACTTCAAGACGGGCAACCGCCTCGAGCTCGTTCGCAACGACGGCTATTGGGCGAAGCCCGCTCCCGCCGCTCGCGTGAGCTTCGTGGAAGTTCCGGAACTCTCCGCCCGCGTCGCGGGTCTGCGCTCGGGCGAATTCGACCTCATCACCGAAGTGACGCCCGACCAGGTGAAGCCCCTCTCGCAGGACGGTCGCATTGACGTCGTGGGCGGCGCCATCGACAACGTCTACGGCATGATCTTCGACTCGAAGAGTTCGAAACTCATGGCGAGCAAGGAACTCCGCCAGGCGATCCTCCATGCGATCGACCGCGACCTTCTCGTTCAGGCGCTCTTTGCGGGTCGCACGACGCCCGCCAACAGCTTCCAGTCGAAGACCTTCGGCGAACTTTACCTCCCGCAGTTCGACGCCAAGCTCTACGACCCCGAAAAGGCCAAGGCTCTCGTCAAGGCCTCGGGCTACAAGGGCGAACCCATCGTCTGGCGCATCCAGACGGGCTATTACACGCAGGAACTCACCGTCTCGCAGGCGATTGCCGGGATGCTCAAGGCCGTGGGTCTCAACGTTCAGTTGGAAGTCAAGGAAAACTGGACGCAGGTTGAAGCCGACGGCGCCGATCGCATGATCAACAACGCCTCCTTCTCGGCTTACTACCCCGATCCCGTCGCGCAGCTCTGGCGCCGCATGAAGCCCGCGAGCTTCTGGATCGACGCGGGCTTTGTCGCCGACAGCCCCGAATACCGGAAGTTCTGCGAACTCGGTCGCGTGCTTGAAAGTTCCGTCGATGCGGCCGAACGCAAGAAGGCCTGGGAAGGGATGCTCGCCACCTTCGCAGAGAACCCCTGGGCCTGCCCGCTCTACGCCCTCCCGATGCTCTACGCGAAGCAAAAGAACGTCGAGTGGACGCCGAACGTCATGCAGGGGAGTCTCGACCTTTCGGCCGACAACCTCGCTTTCCGCTGAGTGCGGCGGGCAAGCTCCCGGCTTTGAGAACCTTCCTGCCGGGAGCCGCCCTTTCTCCGTGAACGCTTATCAAGAAGCGAAAAGCATCCGGGGCTCCGGACGCGGCGGACCGCGTCGCGGGGCTCTTTGAATTTCCCAACCCGTTTTCAAACACATTCGTCACCCAAGAAGAAGGGCCGGAGTTTTCTCCGGTCGCACGCCTATGGCATCCCAGACACCATCTTCGAACGCCGCTTCCGAACTCCTTGCGGTACGGAACCTTCACGTCGCTTTCGGCGCCGTGGAAGTCCTCCACGGGGTCGACCTCTCCGTCCGCACGGGACGTATTCACGCCCTCATCGGCGAATCGGGCTCGGGCAAAAGCGTGCTCGCGCGCTCGATCCTCGGGCTCGCGGGCCGCACGAGCCGCACGACGGGCTCGATCCGCTTCGCGGGGCGCGAGCTCGTCGGTCTCACCGAAGACGAATACCGCGCGTTGCGCGGCGCCGAAATCGGTCTTGTCGTTCAGGACGCGATGTCGGCCCTGAACCCGATGCGCACGATCGGCGAACAGCTCGCCGAAACGCTCGCCTACCGTCACCCCGACTACCGCAATCGCATGTCGGGGGCGGCGGCGCTCGTGAAGCACAAGGCCGACCTCACGGATCAGGCCCTGGGGCTCCTTAAGACCGTCGGGATCACCGCCCCCGAAAAGCGTATGACCGCGTACGCCCACCAGCTCTCGGGCGGGATGCGTCAGCGCGTGATGATCGCGCTCGCCTTGGCGGGCGAACCGAAGCTTCTTCTCGCCGACGAACCGACGACGGCGCTTGACGTCGTCGTGCAGCGGGAGCTCTTGAACGAAATGCGCGACCTCGTGCGTGCGCGCGGCATGTCGATGCTCCTTGTGACGCACGATCTGCACCTCGCGCATGACGTGGCGGACGACGTTTCCGTCATGTATGCGGGTCACATTCTCGAAGAAGGCCCCGTCGCACAGGTGATCGCCCGCCCCGCACACCCCTACACGGAAGGGCTTTTGAACGCCATGCCCGACATGGAAAGCGAGCGCGGCACCTTGAAGCCCATTCCGGGCGAAATTCCGCCTCCCGACCGCCTCGGTTCGGGCTGTCCTTTCGCGAGTCGTTGCCCGCGCGCCCGCGAAGCGTGCCGCCTTGCCTTGGGCGCGATGAAGACCCTGTCGGTCGCCTTGGACGCAACGGACGCCGAAGGCGAGGCCGCCGAACGCCGCACGCGCTGCGCCGACGCGCTCCTGGACGAAACCGAAGTGCGCGAAATTCGCGAAACCGCAGACATGCTCGAAGCAATCGAAGCGTGCGCGCCCGCGGCCGCCTCCGACGCGTCTTCCCGCACGTCCCGCGCGACCCCGGTCGACGTCCGCTCCGAACATTCCGTGCACGACGACGCGAACGATACGATTGACGACGAGCGTCGTCTCGTTGAAAACGCCGAATCGCACGGTCCCGTCGGTCGGCTCGGGTCGGCCGATCCGCTCAGCCCGCTCGGCGAGCCCCAGCAAACCGACTTTCCCGTGATCGTCGACGTGCGCGTCAAGCGCCACTGCTACTACGCCCGCAAGGGCTTTTTCGGCCGCCGTACTCCCTGGGACGTCCTTCAGGACATCGACCTCAAGATCCGATACGGCGAAGTGATGGGGCTCGTGGGCGAATCGGGCTGCGGGAAGTCGACGTTGGCGCGCCTGATGCTGGGCCTTTCAAAGCCCACCGAAGGGACGGTGCTCTTCAAAAACGAAGCCTATCCCGAACCCCGTTCGCAACGCTGGCGCGAACAGCGCTCCTCGATGCAGATGATCTACCAGGACCCCTACGGGTGTTTCGACGCGCGCATTCCGATTGTCGACCAGGTGGCCGAACCCCTGATCGTGCATTCGGGTCTGACACCCGAAGAAGCGCGCTCTCGTGCACTCGACGTACTGAAGCTCGTCGGCATGCCCGAGCACCACGCGGGGAAACTCCCCGGCGTCATGTCGGGCGGGCAACTCCAGCGTGCGGCGATTGCCCGCGCGGTGGCGTTGCGTCCCGCGCTTCTCGCCTGCGACGAGCCGGTTGCGTCCTTGGACGTTTCCATTCAGGCGCAGGTTCTGGAGCTTCTCAACCGGCTTCGCGAGCAAACGAAGATGTCGATGCTCTTCGTTTCGCACAACCTCAACGTCGTTCGCTACATCTGCGACCGCGTCACGGTGATGTACCTCGGGCGCATCGTCGAAACGGGGGACGTCGACGCCGTCTTCGGCAACCCCAAGCACCCCTACACGCGGCTTCTCATGGCCTCGACCCCGGGGGCGAACGATTCGGTCGTGAAGTACTACCCGAAGGGCTCGATGCCGAGCCCGATCGACCGCCCCGCGGGGTGCGTTTTCGCCAACCGCTGTCCCTTGGCGCGGGACGTCTGCCGTCGGTCGGTACCGCCCCTGCGCACGGACGCGTCGGGCCACGGCGTCGCGTGCTTTCACGGCACGTCCTTTCTCACCGCGACGACCTCCGAGGAGCTCTGACCGATGTTTGCTCTGATTTTCCGTATCGTTCTGCGCGCCGCGTTCACGCTCTTTCTGCTCACGGCGTGCGTGTTTTTCGCCCTGCACCTCACGGGCGACCCCGCCCGCATCATGCTGGGGAATTCCGCCGACGCGGTGGCGCTCGAAGCTTTCCGCGAACAGTGGGGGCTCAATCGCCCGCTCTGGGAGCAGTTTCTCGTCTACCTGCAGAAGTTCGTCATGCTCGACATGGGGACGAGCTATATGACGGGGTTGCCCGTGAAGGAAGTGTTTCTCTCGGCCTTCGGTCCCACGATGAGCCTCATGATTCCGACCGCGATCGTGACGCTCCTTTTCGGGATCCCGACCGGGGTGCTCGCCGCTCTCAAGCGCGGCACCCGCACGGACCGCGCCATGATGGTGCTCTCGGTTTTCGGCTACGCCGTGCCGAACTTCTTCATGGGGGTGCTGCTCCTTCTCGTCTTTTCGATCTGGCTCGGGTGGCTTCCCTCCTACGGGAACGGTTCCGTCTGGCACTACATCATGCCGATCGTGACGATGGCAACCTCGGAAGCGGCGATTTTCTCCCGCTACGCCCGAAGCGCCATGATCGACGCTATGCGCCTTCCCTGCGTGCGTGCCGCGCGGATGCGCGGGCTTCCCGAGTCGCGCGTCATTTGGCTCCATGCGTTGCCGAACGCCATGCTCTCGATTCTCACGATTCTGGGCTTTTTCATCGGCACGCTCGTGGCGGGTGCCGTTATCACGGAAAACGTCTTCTCGTGGCCGGGCGTCGGGAAACTTCTCGTGCAGTCGGTCGCAAACCGCGACATTCCGGTCGTGCAGATGATCGTGCTCGTGACGGGCGCGTCTCTTGTGACCGCCAACCTCTGCATGGACCTTCTCGCCCTGATCGTCAATCCGCGTCTTCGCAAAGGCGACAACTGACACAAGCTGATTTCCGGGACACACAAACATGAACACACGTATTTCGGCAGCGGGTCGAAGCGGCCTCGTCACGGCGAGCGCGCTCCTTCTTCTCGTGTTTTTCCTGGCGGGGGTGCTCGCCCCTTGGATCGCTCCCTACGACATCGAGGCGATGGACCTGACGGGACGCCTTCTGATGCCTTTTGAGTCGAGCGCTCACTGGCTCGGCACGGACGAACTCGGTCGCGACGTGTTCTCGCGCCTCTTGCATTCGATTCGCCTTTCCTTCCTCCTGGCGGTGGCGGGTACGGTCCTCGGGGCCGTGATCGGCACGACCTTGGGCTTCATTGCGGCGCGTTTCGGCGGACTCGCGGACGATGCCGTCAATGCGGGGGTCGACTTCACGGCGTCGCTTCCCTTCATCATCCTTGCGCTCACGATCATCGCCTTCCTCGGGACGGACGTCACCGTGATCATCGTCATCATGGCGGTCTACGGGTGGGACCGGTACGCGCGATTGACGCGCAACCTGGCGCGCTCGGCCTACACCGAGGGTTACGCCTCGGCGCTCGAAGGGCTCGGGATCCCGACGATGCGCATTGCCTTCCGCCACATTCTCCCCAACATCGCGTCGGCCCTCGTCGTCAACATGACGCTCAACTTCCCCGGAATGATTCTTCTCGAAACGTCGCTTTCGTTCCTGGGCGTGGGCGTGCAGCCCCCGATGAGTTCGCTCGGCACGATGCTCGGGTTCGGACGCGACTACCTCACGACCGCCTGGTGGATTGCCGTCGTGCCCGGGGTTGTGATCGTGCTTTCGACCCTCTCGATGTCGATTCTCGGCGACTACGTGCAGCAAAAGCTCGAACCCGCCTCGCGATAAACCTCAACAAACCGCTCGGGAGCCGAACGCGACCGTTCGGCTCCCGAAGCCGTTTTTCAGAACCGAATTGAAACCTTGAAACTTCAAAAACAACGGACCGCAACCATGATGAATTCCGACAACGCTTCCAAAACCGCAAGTGCTTCCACGCATCCCCGCTTTCTGATCGTGGGCTTCGACGGGCTCCGCCCCGACGCCGTCACGGCGGAGGAAATGCCCGCGCTCGCGGGTTTTCTCGCGGAAAGCCACGTGTGGACGAACTATCGCGCGGACTTCCCGACCGAAACCTACGTGAACCACCCGGGGATCTTCTCGGGCTTTCGCCCGAAGGATCACGGCGTCATTGCGAATACGTACTTCCGTCGCGGCATGAAGCCCGAAGAGGCGGTCTTTCGCGGCTCGAGCCTCGAGTCCGTGCTCGCGCACGAACGCTCGGAAGGCGGCTGCGGCGTGATCGCCGTTCCCTCGATCGGAGACCGTCTGGGCGAGCGCGGCATGACGATGCGGGTCTACTGCGCGAATTCCGTCGGGAGCACGCGTCTGCAGCACGTGCATGCGGACCGCTACGCGACACACGTCGTCGCGTGCGTGCACAAACTCGATGCGACCGAACCCGCCACCGCCCGCGAGGCGCTCGTCGAACACTACGGGAACGGCGTGCCGCTCGAATTCCCCGACTTCAAGGGATCGAGCCTCACGGTCGACCTTTTCTTCAAGGAAGAGTTGGGCGATGCGGGCATTGATCGACTCGGCGACGTCACGGTCCTTTGGATCGGCGAGCCCGACCATTCCTCGCACGAATTCGGCCTCTGGGACGACCGCACGCGCGCGGCGCGCCGTCATGCGGACGAGGAGTTCGCGCGGGTGCTCGCCTGGTGGCGCGAAACGGGGCGCGACGCGGGCGTGCAACTCGCGGTGCTTTCCGATCACGGTCACGGCGTCGTGCGCCGTCACATCTCCATGACGGAGATTCTCGAAAAGGCGGGCTTCAAGGTCGCGACGGGCGCCGAAGTCGCCCGCGGGCTCGACCCGAAGAGCGTCGACGCGGTGCTGGCCGGAACCTACACGTCGGGACTTTGGCTCACCGAACCCACTTTCGAAAATCTCCTTCGCGCGCGCGACGCGCTGATGGCTTCGCCCGACATCGGGATGCTTTTTTCGCAACCCGACGAAGCGCGTCCCGATGCCGTCGAAGGGCGCGTGCCGGGGACCTTCTCCGAAGCGCTCGTCTTTACGAATAACGAACGTTCCCCCGACTTGCGCATCGTTCCGCGCGGCAACCCCGCGACGGGCGACCTCGTCATGGGGCGCGAGCTCGAACTCGGGACGGGCAACCACGGCGGGCTTCTCCCGCAGGAACTGAACTGCGTCTTTGCGATTGCGGGGTCGCGCTTCCCCGGAAAGGGGCGTCATACGGAACCCGCGGGACATGCGGACGCGGCCGTGACGATCATGGATCAGTTGGGGCTCCTCGACGACGAAGCGCTCCTGCCCCTTCCGACGGGGCGCCTTCTCGTCGAAGCGATGGTAGACGGCTGTACCTGCTCCAGGGGGGTGCAACCCGCCGTTCCCGCCGTCGAACGTCTGGAACTCGCCTGCGGCTCCTTCACACAGGTGTTGGAACGCATCAACCACGCGGGTCGCACCTACCTCACGGCGGGCTACCGCACGAGCGACGACGGCTGGTGCGCCGAAACGGGCCTTCCCGAAGACGTTAGCGGAAAATAAAGCGCCCGCATCGAAAAGAGGACCACAATAGGTCCGAAGAGCGTCCTGGAATCACCCCGGAACCGTCCGTACCGGACACCGTTGCCGCGCATGCTCGGACGAGTTCCGGGTCGATACCCGACCCAACGGAAAAGAACCACTATGACCGCCAACGAAACCCAAAAAACCTGCATCCCCCAAGCAGGCGAACGCATCGACATCCTCCTCGGCGGGACCGATCCCGCGGAACTCGAACAGCTCGCCGCCGAGTTCGCCGCCGAAAATGTCCTTCGTCGTCCCGACTTCATCCGTTTGACGAACGTCCCAGCCGAGTGCCTCACGGAGGAGCTCCGCGCTCGCGCGCTCGAAAGCCGCATCGACCTCATCGCGCTTGCGCCCGGTCTCTCGCTTCGGGACTTCCGGGTGGCGTGCTTCGACATGGACAGCACCCTTATTCAGAACGAGTGCATCGACGACATGGCCGCAATCGTCGGACGCGGCCGAGAAGTCGCCGAAATGACACGGCTTGCGATGGAGGGGCACCTCCCCTTTGCAGAAAACCTCCGCCGACGGGTCCGGTGTTTGGAGGGCGCGGACGGGACGATTTTCGAAAAGACGATTGCGGGCCTTAAGCCCACGCCCTTCGCGGCCGAATGGATCGCCATGCTCAACGAGAACGGGATTCGCACCTACATCCTGACGGGGGGCTTCGCGGAAATCGCCCGCGTCGTTGCGGAACGCTACGGCATGACGGGGTTCGTTTCGAATCGACTCGGCCTCAACGCCGACGGGTCGCTTTCGGGCGAGGTGACGGGCCCCGCGGGCGGGAAGATTCTCGACGCCGACGGGAAACGCCGCGCCGTCGAAGTGCTCGCGGAAGCGGCGGACGCGCCGCTTTCGGCCGTCATCTGCGGCGGGGACGGCGCGAACGACCTGGAGATGATCGGAGCGGCGGGCTTCGGCTTTGCCTACCATGGCAAACCCGTCGTCGCGGCCGCGGCTCGACACGCGGTGCGCTTCGGCGACTTCCGGACGGTGGCGCACTGCTTCGTCGAAGCCTGGCCGGAGCTCTCCGAAGGAACCTGCGCCTGCGCCGCGCCTTCTTCGAACTGACGGAAGGTCGACCACGACGGGAAGGACGGGAACAAAGAAAGAGGTCGGTTTCGGCGGCCCGATCGCTACAATGACCTCGGTTCCGAAGAGCACGTCGAACGTCCTTCCCCGCTTTTCCCGTTTCGGTTCCTTTGCGTTTCCATCGCGTTTTTCCGAGGTTTCCATGCTGTCCGCCATCCGCCGCATCCCGACGTCGCCCGACGACCGCTACATGCTTTCGGACGGAAATTCGATTCCCTGCATCGGCTACGGCACCTGGCGCGTCAAAGACCGCGAAGACGGCGCGCGCGTGTGCGAGGAAGCCGTCCGTGCGGGCTACCGCCATTTCGATACGGCCTACCTCTACGGCTCCGAAGGAAGTGTCGGCGAAGCCGTTCGCACGAGCGGTCTCGCTCGCAGCGACTTCTTCGTGACAACCAAAGTGTGGAAGGACGACCTCTCGGTCGAAGGCGCCCGACGCGAGCTCGGCGTCTCGCTCGAACGACTCGGTCTCGACTACGTCGACCTCCTTCTCATCCACTGGCCCCGCCGTTCGGCGGAGGACCTCAACTGGCAGCGCGCGATCACGGAAACCTGGAACGCCTTCCAGGAGTTCAAAGCGGAAGGGCTCGTCAAGTCGATCGGGGTCGCGAACTTCCTCCCGCACCACTTCGCCGCGCTTGAGGGCGAAGTGCCCGTTGTGAATCAGATTGAGGTCCATCCCGGGTACCTTCAGAAAGAGGCGATTCGCTACTGCCGCGAGCGCGGGATTCTCGTCGAAGCCTGGGCGCCTCTGGGGCAGAGTCGCCTCATGTCGAACGATACCGTGCGGGCGATTGCCGAAAAACACGGCGTGACGCCCGCTCGCGTCTGCCTGCGCTTCTCGCTTGAGCTCGGGCTCCTGCCGATCGCAAAGTCGGCGAACCCCGAACGCATGCGCGCGAACCGCGACGTTTTCAACTTTGCGCTTGACGACGAAGACCGCGCGGCGCTTTTCGGGCTTCCCGAAAAGACGGGCTGGTCGGGCGAACACCCGGACGACGCGATCCCGATGCCGGATCTCTCGAAGCTCTGAGCCGGAACCCGAGTCGAAGCTCGAATCGAAACCCGATTCGACCGCCGCGAAGCGGACCGCTACAATAAGCGGTCCGCTTTTTTCTCATTCTTTTTCTGGAGTCGATCGAGAAGTGAATACGCCGAAACTCGCCCGTCGCGTTCGGTTCGTGCTTTGCGAACCGAGTCATCCGGGCAACATCGGATCCGCCGCCCGTGCCGTCAAAACGATGGGCTTTCGCGATCTGCGCGTCGTCGCGCCCCGCGAGGCCGACTACCGCACGCATGAAGAGGCGGTTGCGTACGCCACGAGTTCGATCGACGTGCTCGAAGCTTCGCGCTCGCACGCGACGCTCGCCGAGGCGCTCGAAGGCGTCACTTTCGCCTGGGCCCTGACGGGTTACGACCGCGAATTCGGTCCTCCGATGTCCCCCTTGCGCGAAGCGACCGTCAAAACGGATGCGTGGTTGAAGAACTACGAAGGGGATGTGGCGTTCGTCTTCGGAACGGAACGAAGCGGCCTTACGAACGAGGAAGTGATGCTCTGCCAGGGGTCCGCCGCGATCGCCGCCGATCCCGAAAGCCCGAGCCTCAATCTGGCGCAGGCCGTGCAGCTTACCGCTTACGAAATGCACATGGCGCTTCTCGCGGGCGAAGGTCACGAAGGGGGGCTTTACGACTGGCAATCGCGCTTCGGTCACGAAGAGCCCGCCACGAACGAAGCCGTCGAAGGCTTTTTCGCGCATTGGGAAAAGGCCATGATCGCTTGCGGCGTGCACGACCCCGAACACCCGAAATTTCTCATGCCGATCACGCGACGCCTTTTCGGCCGTTCGGGCCTTACCCAAACCGAAATCGACCTTCTGCGCGGGATCTGCGCGGCGATCATACGCCCGAAGAAAGACCGCGCGGGCTCGAAAAAGCTTTGAGTCGCCCCGAGCCGCGCGAAGCCGCCGCGCGGCTCTGGCACAATGAGTACTTTCGGGGCTCGAACGGGCCTCGGCATCTCAACACTACATCGGGATCACGAACATGTTTGAGTACGCCAAAGAACTTCTCGAAATTCACCGTACGAAGACCGGTCGCTCGACGCTCGGGATCGTCTTCGGCGCTTCGGGCTGGCAGGCGGCCGTGCTCTCGCGCGCTGCTTACTGGTGCGCGCTTCAGGAGTGGGAAGCTCTGGGCGGCCTCGTTTCCTCGATCAACCGCATCCTGACGGGGGCGGACATCGCCCCCGACGCGAAGCTCTGCGAACGGGTCTACATCGCGCACGGCGCGGGCGTCGTGATCGAATCCGGGGCGCGCCTCGACCCCGACGTCGAACTCCTCGGCTCGGCCTTCATCGCCCGCAACGTCCGCGTGGCGGCGGGGACCGTGCTCGAGCACGGCGTCCACGTGACGGAAGACACGCCTCGGGTCGCAGTCCAAGCGATCGAAACCGAGAAGACCGATTCCGAAAAGGTCGAAGCCCCCGCTGAAACGGAAAAGACGGCCGAAACCTCCGAAGAGCCCTCTCAAAAGGCTCCCGAAAAGCCCGCCGACAAGTCTCCCGACCGCGACGCTGCTCTGAAGGAGCTCGCCCGCGTCGTGAAGGAACAAAACGCTGTCATTCAGAAGCTCAACGCCAACCTGAAGGAGGCGGGAGGCGAGGCGATCCCCGACGAGGATCTCCCGAAACTCAACACCCGCAATCTCGGTCTCTCGGTACGTCGCGCACGTCACCACCGCACGAAGACGAAGCCCGCGACCGAAGAGTGATTTTGGAAGGCGAGGACTCACTTCGAAAACGGCCGGCTTGTCCCGGCCTTTTTTGTGTTGAAAGAGGGTCTTTTTTTTGTCTTGGTATTTTCCCGGGGAATGGGGTCGCCATTCAATTTTTCCCATTCGGCATTCGACGGCGCAACGATAACTTTATAAAATCGCCAGGTTGTCGATGTGCGGCTTTTCCCTGGTCAAAATCGTCGATCCGACTGTCTGCGGCTGCAGAAACACCCCGTGTTTTTGTGGCCGAAGTTTTATTCCTTTGACCCTCACGAACCGAGGCGTGCGTTTGCCGCACGTCCTGACAGCAAGAACGATGCGAGTTGCTGATTTTCCGGCCTCAAATTGGATCCGTTTTTTGTCCGCATACGGTCCAGATACCTCGAATACCAACCTTTTCGACGAACGCGTCGGCAAAAGCGCCCGGCGCTACAAAATTGCTCCTTTCGTACTCGACACCGCATACGTGCCGCAAATCGTAACCGCGTTGAAGGCCGACTCGACGACGAGTATCCTAATCGCCGGGGTGGCGGGCGACGGCAAGAGCTTCCACTTGAGGCGCGTCTGGGAGGAGCTCTCTCAGCAAGGCCCCGAGACTTGGGAAAAAGACGGTGACATCACGATTACCGTTGAAAAAGAGAACGGCGGCACGCGTCAGGTGACCTTCATCAAGGACTTGAGTGCGAACCTGACCGCGTTCGGCGTGTTACTCGACAAGATCGAACGTTCGAACGAAACCGACGAGGCCTTCGTCATCGCCTGCAATCACGGCCAGATCCTGGCCCGTCTTCGCGCCGTCGGGCGCGACGCCCTCGCTGCCGAACTTGAGGACGTATTCTTCCAGCAAAACGCGGTTTCATGCGTCGGTAACTTCCGGGTCTTCGACCTTTCTCGCACGTCCCAGGCCGAGAACCTCAAAGAAATCATTCGGCAGGTCGCCGAACATCCGCAGTGGAAGAACTGCGTGCAGAAGCAGTGCCCGCATTGCGAATCTTGTCCGATTCGCCGCAATCGGGAGCTTCTCTGGGATACGGAGACGGGGAAGCCGACCGTGGCTACGGAGAGGCTTTGTCGCCTCGTGGAGGCGGTCGGGTACAACGGACAGCATGTTCCCATTCGCGAACTCTTCGTCCTCGTGATCAATGCGCTCCTCGGTTACACGGGCGGACGCGCAACGGGGTCGTGCCACGACGTCAGCCACCTCGTGAGCGAACTGCGTACGCACGAGATGGACGTTTATACCAACCTGCTCGGCTACAACGTGAGTGCCAACGTGCGTGCGAAGAGTGCGGTGTTCCGCAGTCTCGGCGAATTCCAGATCGGCTCTCGGGGCAATGCGTTTTTCGACGAGTTGATCGTGCTCGGGCGCGAACACCCGAAGGCCGAGATGAGGGAGATCTACAACCGTTACTTCGGTCTCGAGGAGCTGGTTGCGAAAAGCGCCGACGAGAAGGTGCGCAGCAAACAGCTCGCTCAGGCGCGTCGGAAACTCTTCTTCTCCTGGCAGGAGCCCGAGACGCAACAAAAGGGGCTCGAATGGTCCCTCACGACCTTCAATCACATCGACGGCTTCTTGGCGCTGAGGCGAAACATCGAGGAGGGCGATACGAGCCTGCCCGGCGTATTGCTCGAGGGGTTCGCTCGCATGCTGACGGGTAGCACCCTCTCGAAGCCCCAGGACGGCCTGAAGGTCTCGACGAACGGCTCGAGCTCAAAAGTTCCCGTGGGGCTCCTTGTGGCCGGGAAGTTCTACCCCGATCACGACGAGGTCATGCTTGAGCTCTCGGGGACCGGGGCGGACGCCGTACCAGAGGTGTGTTTCTGTCCGTCTCGGGACGAGACTATTCGATTTGCGTTGACGCCGCGTCGTTACGAATTTCTCACGAGCCTTGCCGAGGGATATGTGTCCACCTCGTTTTCGGGACAGTGCCTGGCGGAGTTCTTCTCTCTGAAGGCGCGCCTGGTGAAGGCGCTTGAAAAGAAACGCAAGAATTATCCGCAACATATCCTTTTGGAGTTCACCGACGGCAAGACGGTGAAAGTGAAGGTTGCCCCCCTGAAACTCTCTTTGGCATGATGGTCATGAGTACCTTGATTAAAGCAGGGAATATTGAACGAAGAATCTGGGGCCATCGCCTCTACGACGAGCAGACGGGGTTGATGACGTTCCTGGAATTTCTGTGCGTTTTAGCGTCTCTCCCGTTCGAGCAGCAAAATGCGGATCGAAGCATCAACGAAGAAACGCTCAAGCTTCAGGAATACAAGATCCCGAAGCGTGCGGTTTTGCGCACGCTGATCTTCAACAACCCCTACATCGACGAGGTTTACGCGAGCAACGAGGACCCCTGGGAGCTGTGGTTCGAGAGCTTCTCGAAGGATTCGCAAAACGAGATGTTCGACATCAACGGCGCGTGCAAGTCGCTTGAGCTCAAGGCGCTCTTGCAGCACCTTTTCGACGAAGGCGGCTCGCTTACGAAGCGTCAAAGCTTCGAGTGCTTTGCCGGCGTCATCCGCATGCTTCGATTTGCGGGCATCAACGCCGAGAGCGAAAAGCGCTGGACGAGCCGATTTGTTTTCCCCTGGGGACGTCATTGTCTTTTCAGCGACCTCAACCACAAGGGAAAAACCGATCGACGGTTTTTCGCGCGAAACGGCGAACTCGCCTTCCTGCTCCTTTCGTTTGCGGAACGTCGGGAGGAGCTCGCCGAGCTTATCCGTGACAAGATTTTCGACTCGGGGCACGTCCTCGACCGCCTGTGCGAGGCGCTTCAAACGGATCTTGAGTACATTCGCGTGCCGCGTGCAGCGAGGTTGCCGACGGAATTCGGCAACGTCGAGATCCGACGCGCGAACATCCTTTGCGAAGACTTGATCCGTCTCTTCGAGTTGCCGATCCCCGCGCCCGACATCGTGGCTTTCGCGGCGCGCACCATGACGCTCAACCTCTTCGTGTATTTCATGGAGTGCGGCTACAAGACGCTCGCCCGAGCCGGGGCGGAGATGCCGTCCGACCGGAACGTCTTCCTTTGCGAGGTCATTCAGAAAGAGTCTTCCGACATCCGTCGAATTTCGAAGGCGCTCTACGCCCGCCATACCAAGCAGAGTACCGATGCGGCGGTGGCCTACTTCCAGCTGATTCAAAGTCAGGCCGTTCGGGTGATCGCTCCGAACGACGGCGAAGGCGTCGAAGACGATGCCGCTTCCTATTCGGATGCCGAGTCGGACACGGATTACGGGGACGACGATACGCCCCCGGGGATGATCAGTACGCCCGAAGAGGCACGCGCCGCTCACAGCAAACACTGGGCGAGCATCCATCGCGTGCTTTCGAGGGATTGCGGGCTCGGCTCGAAGCTGAATACGAATGCGTATCGCTACGCGCCGTCGGACGAGCTCCTCGAAACGCTCGTGGCTACGATGCTTCCGGGCAAGCGCATGCTTCTTAACGCTTTTCTCCGATGCGCCTATGACCGTTACGGCCTCATCTTCGGCGAGGCAGAATTCAATGCGGCGAACATCAAGGATCGCGAGCTCGAGCTCGACTCGGCGGAACTTCAGAAGAACCGTCGCCGCCTCCAAAATCGAATCGACGGCCTCGGTCTTCTCGTGTCGCTCTCGGATGGCTCCGAGTATGTGATGAACCCCTATCGCGCTTAAGGCCCAACATGGAACAGGATCGCAAGAATAAATTGATCGGACTCGTGGCGCTCGAATGCGTTCGCAAAGAGCTCGACGAGCTCAAGGACGGTTTCGGTATGTTGCGCCTTGACAGTCTCGAGCCCGAGATGCTCGCCGCGTGCGTCAACACGATCGCGGCGGATCCGATTGCGAACACGGCCACGGACGACCCCAACGGGGTGGACATCAAGATCCCCAGGGAGCTTCTTGATGCGAGCCTGATCAAGCGCCCCGAAGTTCTTTTCGCGGGTAACGCCGCGGCGGCGCGAAATTCGAGCACGACGAAGCACCTCCTGCTCTTTGCGAACGGGAGTCACGATGAGATCGAGGATACGCTCCGACAGGTGGGTACGATCGGGCAGGATCGCTTGCTTGAGGACCCCTCGAACTGGGAAAAGGCTCTGCAAAGCATCTTTCCGCAACTTACCCCGCAACTCGGCGCACAGCTTCGGGTAATGCTTCGTGCGTTCACGAGCGTACTGAAGCGCAACATCGCGATCACCGAAGAGTTCGCCTACAACGTGGCGGAAAGCCTCGTGGCGGGAGACCCCATCAAGGATGCCGTCAACGGGAACCTTTGGGTGATCGGGTTGCCGAAGTATGCCGATGCCATGCCACGCAAGGACTTCGACCTCGATACCGCCTGGGTGAAGACCTTTGAAAAGTTGAAGAGCGTGCCTCCGAGCCCCTTCCGCAAGGAAAGCCGACCGCTCTCTCTGACGCCCGAAGTTCTGAAAGAGCATTTCGAAGCGCTCCGGGAAAACGTATCCGAGGAGGTGGCCGAGATTTACGCATCTTTGGCTTCCGAGGACGGTCGGCACGATTGGAGCGAGCTCCTCACGCTCGACTGGGAGCGGGACCGACTCTCGCAGTTTTTGTCGGAAAAGAGCATGCGCGAACCCCGGCTCACGCTCGGCGCGGCGACGCTCGCCCATCTCGAGGCCGGTCACTCGCAGGTGCTCCCTCAGACAATTCACGGGCTCGACTGCACGGTCGAGGAGTTCCTCGAGGAGTACGACAAAAACGCTAAGCTCCAACAAACGGAGGAGATGCGCGGGCGTGCCCGGGTGTTTTACAGCTTCGTGGCTTCGGATCTTGCCGATAATCCGGCGCTCGATCGCAAGTGGGACAACGCGCTCTTCACGGACGAGATCGAAACGGACAATTTTCTCGACGGCGTGCTTCGTGCGGCGCTCGTTCTTGCCGAACGCAACAAGGGGACCGTCTTCAAGGATCCCGTGCTTTGTCTGACGTGTCAGAACAAAACCATGGACATCGTCAAGACGCTTAACGAGCACTGCCGCGAATACTTCGCCATGATGAACCGCGGTCTCGAGGCGGACTGCGGCGACTTCATCGCGTTCCGCTTTGCCAACCTGAAGCTCACCCGAACGAAGGGGCTCAATCTGCTCTTCGAGTTTGAGGAAGCCAGGGCGAATCTCGAAAAGCGGTACCAGGACGCCAAGCCCACGGCCTCGGTTTCGAAGGCGGCGCTCGAGCTGAAGTTTCAGGCGGTGATTGCCGAGCGGTCCCAGCTCGACGACGAGAAGCTGTGCCGAAACAAGGCCGTTCGCATTTGCTGGTCTCAAAAGAAGACTGGCGTCACGCTCGGCATGTCCCGCGACTTCCGGGCGCTCAGCAAGCGCCGCACGCGCGACTTCTCGAATATCTTCAAGGTGGTCCTCGGGCGAAACTTCAAACAAACGAACAACAAGGGACTCATCAGCGAAATCAGTCTCGAGGATTCGGGCAGCTTCGGGTTTACGTCGGGGTGCTTCGTTCATCAAAACGTGATCAACCTGATCGACCTTGAGGCTCGCTTCAAGCGCATTCTCAATGCCGACGCCAATGCGGGCGTAGACGCGCCTCGTATCCGGGCGGCCTGGGAGGCTTTTGCCGAAGCCTATCGCAAGGCCTTGGGCGCCTTTGCCGATCGCGGCCTCGGGGCTCCGGAAATTCCCGAGATGTACGAGGCTTGGACGGAACTCCTGCGTGCAGTGAACGACAACGCGGACAAGTCGCAGCAATTCCGTCATGAGGCGTACTCTTCCCTGCTTTCGATCGGGACCTTCAGTTTCGTGGATCGCACGAGCTCGAACGCGGTCGTGATGCCCTGGCATCCTATTCGCCTCTACGAGCTGCATTGCGACTTCGTACGCAAGACGGGGTTGGTGAAGGTCCTCCTCAAGCGTGAGGACGCAACGATCGTTGGGGCTCAGGACTTCACGCAGGCGCTGTGGCGCAGCGCGGAATCCTTCATGCCGCAGTTTGTGGTTGCTCCGGATCACGCTGAAAAGGGTATGGATGCCGTCTGCCGGGAAATTCTGGCTCCGATCGAACACTTCGGCGGATACACGCTCTATTCGCGCATTGCCGGCCCGGCCTGCCGCGACGCGGGCATCAATGCCGCGTCGATCGCCGAGCTCGGCGGTGTGGCTCAGGACTACGGTCGCCTCGTGCCGCAACACGTCAACAGTCTCAACGTGGCGTTGCCCGATGCCGTTTCGCAGGCGTTTCCCGTTGCTGTCTTGAAGGACCTCGTGGCCCGCTTCGGCGAGGACGAGCTCATTTCGCTTTTCGTCGGCGGGATCAATGCGACGGGCTACACCCAGTCTCTGGAAGAGGATCTCTTCCAGGGTCTGACGCTCGCAACTGGCAAGACGGATGCGGTGGCGGAAGCGGGAATTTCCGCTGCGTCGCTCAAGGCGCGATTGCAGTTTGCAGTGTCGCGCTCGGACCGTGCGTTCGGCGAACAAAAGAGCGGCGCGGGCAACGCGCGCCCCTATGATCTGACGTTCATCGATCGGTTTCTGACCTACAGCGCCAAACAAAAGTGGGTGCCGCTACCGAAGACCACTCTCGTTAGTAATCCGTACGGCTTCGACGCTCGGCTCCATCGCCTTTCCCGTCGATTGGTGCGCCTCGAAGACGAATACATTTCCAGGACCCTACTGTGCGACCGCGAGACGGACGCTGCGGGGCGCCTCTACATCAATGCGACATCGTTTCTTCTGACCGATCAGTCGGCGGAAACGAACGACGCGTTCGTGTATCCGTGTCTCGAGGTCAATTGCTCCGACACCGACATTCGCAATTGCATCCGAGAGCTTCACGAGTCCGCCCAGTGGGTGGTGACAAGCAACGACCTTATTGATCGTCGACAGCTCGTCAACAACAAAATCAAACTCGTGCGCTACAAGCAGAACGATCGCACCGGGAAGACGGTGATCGTCAGCTCCGAAATGCCGACCGACCTCCTCACGAATCGCATCAAAACGCGACTCGAACAGATGCGGCTCGGAACGAACGAGGCGGAGCTCACGAAACTTGCGGAGCGCATTCTCGACGACTCCTTCCGTATTTCAGGTTACGTGGCGTTACGCTCGGCGAAGCTCGACAACGGCGCCAACGAAATCATCGGTCTGGTGCTCTCCGACTGGCTGGCCCGAACGGAAGTTCATCGGCTTTGCAAAAAAGCGGGTGAAACCGTCGTGGCTTCGGCGAGCTTCCTCGTCGACGACTATGCGACCTTCTTCCGACGCGGCACGAAGCTCGCGGACCTCCTCGGCCTGGTGCTCTCGAAAAAGGACGGGAGGCTCTACCTCCACATTTACGTCACGGAGTCGAAGTTCTATCATGCCGCGGCTTCGGCTCACGGGCGCCGCACCTCGGAAGCTCAGCTTGCCGCGACGGTGGGTGTTCTCGAAAAGGCTCTGATCGACAGCGCCGAGGCCGAGCCCGAGCGCCCGATCTGGCTCGGACGCCTGGCCAACCTGGTGCTCTCCATGGCGCGCAACGATATGGACGATCCCTCGTCGAGCTCGAACGAACTCATCGACGCGGCGGACCGCATCGTGTCGGGCAACGTCTCGATCACGATCAATGCGGCGTCGCACGTCTTCGTGCACGACGAGCCCGTGACCTCCGAGGCGGAGAAGATTCACACGACGTGCAGCCAGGCCGCTCAGTATGTGTTCGGCTCGGATGCGGTCTCGAGCCTTCTGCAGCGCTTCGCACGCGAGCAGGATCCGACGCAGACCGTAGACGATGCGTTGAAGGTTCGCCCCTTCGAGCCTGCCTTCCTCTTGCTGAACCTCGTGAAGCCGTGGCGTTGGGCCTACGGTTTCGGATCGGTTCCGACGTCTGACGTCGAAAACGAATCCGAAGACGAAACCGAAGCAACGCCCGCCGAGCCCGTCGCTCCCACGAACGAAAAGGACGCCGGCTCGCCGATGTCCGTCCCCGTCGTCATTCCCGCAACGACTGAAATCATTCAAATCGCAACAACCGATATGACGTACGCACCTTCTTTTGCCGCCTTGGTCAAGACCAAGGGAGGCGATTTCTCCTATTCCGCCGAGAGCTTGAAATGGGCGGAAGACGCCACTGAAATGCTGCGCATGGACCTGGTGACCAAGGGCGTCCCCGCGCGCGTGATCTCGCACACGCTCACGCCGAACGGGTGCCTCGTGAGTTTCGAGGGGGACGAGCGGCTCAACACGAAGCTCCTCATGGGCATGAAGGACGGCCTCCTCATGACTCGAGGTCTCAACATCATCTCCGCCCGTCCGGCGCCGCACCGCTTCAACGTGCTCTTCAACGATCCGAGCCGCTCGCGCGAGTCCGTCTCGATTTGGAGTGCCTGGGAGCATCGCCCGGCCGTGCACCGTCAAGGCGGCATCAATTTCTCCTTCATGGTCGGCCTCAAAGAGGAAGACGGGCAGATCCTGTGTCTCGATCCGATCGAGCAGGATCCGCATACGTTGATCGCCGGATCGACGGGATCGGGCAAGACCGTGTTGGTGCAGACGCTGCTTCTTGACATGGCGGCAACGAATCCGTCGAACAAGCTCAAGTTCTTCATCATCGACCCGAAGGGCGGGATGGACTATGCTCCGCTTGCGAAGCTTCCGCATCTGGCCGAGCCCGTCGTGATCGAACAAACGAAGGCCGTGGACGTGCTCAACAAGGTGCTCGAAGAAATGGAACGGCGTTATGTGCTCTTCCGCGAAGCCCAGGCGAAGAATCTGCAGCGTTACAACGCGAAAGTTCCTCCCGAGGAGCAGCTCCCGGCCATCTTCCTCGTTCACGACGAAATTCCCAACTGGATGCAGGACCGCGATTACGCGGAAAAGCTGACGACGTTGGTTACGAAGCTCGCTACGACGGCGCGCGCCGCGGGCATCTACCTCATCCTCATGGCGCAGCGCCCGGACAAGGACGTTCTGCCGATGCAGATTCGCGACAACCTCGCCAACCGCTTGGTCTTGAAGCTTTCCGCTCTCTCGGGCGAAATCGCTCTCGGAGAGAAGGGGGCTGAGAACCTGCTCGGAAAGGGGCACTTGGTTGCGAAACTCGGCGGCGTCCTCAGCTATGCGCAGGCTCCGTACGTCAACGACGAGAACGGCGAAATCGAAGAGGTGGTGGATGCCATCTGCGCCGCCGACGGGGAGTGGCGGTAAGGCTTGACCGATACAGGCTTCTGGAGCGCGACGTTTCGCGTTGCGTTCCGGGAGCCCTACAGTGCCGGGCTCCTGGCGTATACAAAACGCCTTCATTGGCAAGGCCGGGGCACGTCGTTGGCTCCGAGGGTAAAATCTCTCAATTCGAAAAACACTGCTTTGGGCGCTCCAACAGCTAGAGGGCCCTTTGAGCTTATGTAAAACAACATGCTCTCGCGTAACCCCAAAACGGTAACCGATAACTGCAAGCCTCAGTTTTCGGGACATGAAACATTTCCTCTGCGTCAACTGTGGCTTGCCAAATTCGCCCGTCTGCTTCGTCGGGCGGAACGCGAAGGGCAGAAGGCTCCTCTCAACGGCACCGATGCGATCGTCGAACTCGGCGTGGGCAAGAACATGGTGGCCTCGATGCGCTTTTGGGCCAAGGCCTGCGGCATCGTCGACGCCGAAGAAAACCTGACCGAGCTCGGCAAGCTCGTTTTCGGCGGCCCCGACACCAACGGGATCGATCCGTACTGCGCCAGCATGGCCACGGTATGGCTTCTTCATTGGAATCTGGCTTCAAAGCCCGATGCCTTCACGCCGATTTGGTATCTCTTCAATTGCATCAATCAGCCGACGCTCGACCGTGAGGGCTTCACCAAAGGGATGGCAGAGCTCTCCGAAGAGAACGGTTGGCGTACGACGGCCCTTACGCTGCGTCGCGCGCAGGAGTGCGTGTTGCGCTCCTATCTGCCGCGCATGGCAGGGAAGGGTCACACCGAAGACTTCATCGAGCCGCTCCTGGCTGGTCTCAATCTGCTTGAAACGACGGATACCCGAGACGTCTTTGCCATTCCGCGTGCCGCTCGTCGGTCGTTGCCCGACGAAATTTTCGTCTACGCGCTCCTTGAGTATTGGGAGAGCTTGCCCGTACATTCCGCCTCGATCGACTTCACCCGGATTGCCTACGACTTCGGTGCGCCGGGGCGGGTTTTCAAGCTCGATCCCGACAGCATCGTTCTGCGTTTGCAGCGCCTATCGGAACTGACCGACGGCGCGCTCGAATGGACCGAACAGGCCGGGCTTCGCCAGATCATCCGTCGACGCGACGCGTTGAGCCGCCCGAAATCCTTCGCGCTCGAGATCCTTCGCAAGGCCTACAAGAACTAACAGCCGAGACCGTCGGCACAGCAGATTATGAACACGATGAAAACCGAGATCAGCGGGAACTTTCTGCGCTCGAAACGAATCGACAGTGACAGCGTGGACGATGGGTATGTCCTGCTTGGCACGGGGCAACAGGCCCTCGATGTCATGGCGGAAAACCTGCTGCACGGGAATCAGCGCGCCTTCACGTGGACGGGGCCTTACGGGTGCGGGAAGTCGAGCTTGGCGCTCGTGCTCTCCTCGCTCGTGGGGAACCCCGAAGAGCGAGCCCGAGCGGAGCGTCTCGTGCCCGATACGGGAATCATTCGCGAGGCTTTTCGTTGCGACAAGGGCTGGTCGGTGCTTCGCATCGTCGGCCGTCAGGGGGCGCTTTCCGAAGATCTCGGTGTCGAACTCGGCGTGATCGGCGAAGGTCGCGTCGTCATCGACGAACTGCGCAAGCTTGCCGACAGCAAAACGTCTCCCGACGGTGTTTTGATCATCATCGACGAGGCGGGCAAGTACCTCGAAGCGGAGTGCGCGAGCGACAACACGTACCTCCTGCAGGAGCTGGCGGAAACGGCTTGCCGCATGACGTCGAAGCTCGTCGTGGTGGGTATCTTCCATCAGGCGATGGACGTCTATGCGGCTCGCATGCCGTTTGCGCTGCGCGACGAATGGTCGAAGGTGCAGGGGCGCTTCATCGACATTCCCCTTGCGGCCACGACGGACGAAACCCTGGAACTTTTGAGCCGCGCCATCGTGCATCCGGCCGACTGGAAGGCGCCAGCGAGCTTTCAAAAGAGCGTTGCCTACGCCGCAGCGGCGGTGGGGCAGGGGCGCGCGGCGGACGAAGCGCATCTGACGCGTCGTTTGACTGCGTGTTGGCCGCTCAACCCCGTGACGACGCTCCTTTTGGGCCCGGTTTCTCGCCGTCGGTTCGCCCAGAACGAGCGCTCCGTCTATTCGTTTTTGAGCGCGATCGAACCCGAAGGGTTCCGGGAGTTTCTCGGTAAGGCAACCGAAAATGATCTCTACACGCCCGCACGTTATTGGGATTACCTCCAGGCGAACTTTGAAACGTCCATCATGGCGACCGGGGACGGTCATCGGTGGATGACGGCTTGCGACGCCATCATGCGTGCGGAAAATCTGCACTCGGCGGAGCTCGTCGATCTCGCCAAGACGGTGGCGGTCGTCGACCTTTTCCGAGCGGGGTCCCGCTTGCAGGCGAACGAGGGCATTCTCGCCGCCGCCATGAGTACCGACACCCGCACCGTGTGCGAAATGCTCGACGTGCTCGTCAAAGCGCGCGTGCTCGTCAAGCGCAGTCACCTCAGGGCCTGGGCGGTGTACGCGGGCAGCGACTTCGATCTCGAAGAAGCACTGAAAAAGGCGCACGCTCGTCAGAGCGGTATCGATGCGTCGGAAATCGCGCATCTTTTGAACCTCAACCCGATCGTGGCCCGCGAATACTATTTGCGCACCGGGACCGCGCGTTGGTTCAACTGCCGCCTCATGACGTCGTCGAGCCTCGGCGCGTTGACGGAAGAAAAACCGACGGATGACGGTTCTGTGGGCGACTTCGTCCTCGTGCTGCCCGACGAAGCCGACAACACGGGTTCGAGCCGCTCGTCGGAAACGCAACTCGCCGAATGGAGCGAAGAGATCGGACTTTCCGGTCGTGAAGAGCGTCTTTTCGTCCTTGGCTTACCGAAGAACGCCGACAAAATTCGAGATCTCGCACTCGACCTGCAGGCGATCGGGCGCGTTGCGCAGGATCCGTCCCTTGAAGGGGACGAGACGGGGCGCAACGAAGTGCAGATTCGCGAGCGCTACATTCGCGAACGTTTGACGGACGAGCTCGGCGAAGCTTTCTCTCGAGCGACGTGGTTTGTTCGCGGAAATACGGTGGCCGTCAAGAATCAGTGCGACCTTCAGCACTATGCTTCGAAGCTTTGCGGAGAAATTTACGCGTCGACGCCGTGGATCAATAACGAGCTCGTGAACCGTGACTTCCTTTCCACCAACATCAGCAAGGCGCGGCGCGAGTTGCTCTATGCAATGCTCCAGTACGAACGGGAGGAAAGCCTCGGGTTCAGCGGCTTCCCACCCGCTTACGCTCTGTACCTCTCGCTTCTCTCGAAGCTCCACGTGCAGGGAGAAAACGGTTGGGCCTTTGTTGCCGAACCCGAAGCCGGGAGATACGGCTTCCAGCCGCTTTGGCAAGCCACGAAAGAATTCCTGAAGGGGCGCTCTCATACGACGCTCAAGGACCTCTATGCCTTTTGGCGTCGACCTGGGTTCGGGTTGAAGTACGGTCCCATGCCCGTTCTCGCGTTGGCTTTTTATCTTGGCAACCGCGACTCGATGGCGATGTACGTCGGGGACGCGTTCCAAGCGGAAATTACGACCGACACCGTCAACGAGTGGCTGGTCGACCCCTCGCGCGTGGCTTTCCGATTCATCGAAAACGGCGACCGTTACCGCGTGATGCTCGGGAAGCTCGCCGAAGTCCTGACGACGCTCAACACCGAGCCCGTTCAAGCCAAAGCGCTTTCCGTCGGTCGCGCGCTCGTCGGCCTGGTGTTCTCGGCTCCCGCCTGGTCGCGCAAATCGACCAATTTCACGCCGACCACCGTCAAATTCAAGAATGTGGTGCTGAAGGCCTCCGACCCGATCCAGTTCCTGTTCGAAGATATTCCGAATCTTTTCGAAACGGAAGATCCCGACGTGATCGCGCGCGGCGTCGAGGAGTGCCTGAACGAATTCCTCGGTGCCATGCCGAAGATGCTTGAAACGGTGAAGGCGCACCTCTATGCTTCGTTGCAGGTCGATCCCGATCGACTCGACGATCTTCGCAAGCGTGCCGAAGCGATCAAGGGGCTGTCGGGGAGCATGGTTCAGGAAGCTTTCGTGGCTCGCATGTGCTCGTTCACCGGAGTGCGAACCAATATCGAGGGCCTCATCAGCCTTGCGACCAACCGTCCGGCTCAGATGTGGACTGACCGCGACGTTCAACTCGCGCTCACGAAAATCAGCGAACTCTCGTTTGCCTTCCGCGAACAGGAAAAGTTCTCGGCGATGCGAGGCCGCGAGGGCAACCGTCGCGTCTTCGGCGTGACCGTCGCGAGCGGCGATCGCGACGTCGTGCGCACGGTCGATCTGACGCGGGAAGAGGGTGCTGTTGCGCGCGAACGTGCGCGATCGATGTTCGAGAGCCTCAACGGGCTGGACCCGAAGATCGCGCTCGGTGTTCTGGCCGAGCTGGGTATTCTGATAAGTACACGTTCGGAAGGCGAGCAAAATGGCTGAGCATCATGTTCTGGGGATTTCGGGTGGTAAAGACTCCGCGGCGCTGGCCGTCTATATGGCGGTCAACCACCCCGAACTCGACATCGAGTACTTCTTCACTGATACGGGGAAAGAGCTCCCGGAGGTGTACGAGTACCTGGGGCGTCTTGAGGGCTTTCTCGGGAAGCCCATCCAATACCTGAATCCGCACAAGGATTTCGACTATTGGTTGCGCGCCTTTAACAACTTCCTGCCGTCGCCTCAGACGCGCTGGTGCACGCGCGTCCTGAAGCTTGAGCCGTTCCGCGATTGGGTAAAGCCCTGGCTTGCTGCCGGAGACGACGTCTACAGCTACGTGGCGATTCGTGCCGACGAAGAACACCGTACGGGGATGCGCGAGCATCACCCGAACATGCACGTCGTGCTCCCTTTCCGCGAGGCGGGTATCGACAAGGCGGGCGTGTACGAAATTCTTGAGTCGGCGGACCTGGGGCTTCCCGCCTATTACGAGTGGCGCTCGCGTTCGGGGTGCACCTTCTGCTTTTTCCAGCAGAAGATCGAATGGGTGCATCTGCTTGAGCGCCATCCCGAGGCTTTTCGGGATGCCATGGCCTACGAGAAGACGGCCGTCGAGCACGGCTCGCCTTTCACGTGGAGTCAGGGTGAAAGCCTGGAGGAGCTCTCGCGTCCCAAGCGCGTCGAGCAAATCAAGGCCGACTACGAAAAGCGCAAGGCTCAGCAGCAGAAGCGCATCCCGATCAATCCGCTTCGCGTGGGGTTGATCAACGTCGGTTGCGACATCGACGATCTCTACGGCGCCGACGAAGGGAACGGTGCCTGTTCGATCTGTACCAAGTGACGCAGCGCGCACGGGAAGTTGCGCAATACGAAACGGCCGGAAGTATGTATTACGTGCTCCGACCGTTTTTCTTTGTGAAACTTTTGAGCAATCCGCGCCCTGCGTCGCATCGTGCGAACGCACGGCCGGAAGGACGGCTAAACTAGGGGGAAACGATAACTCGAAGAACGCACTCATCATGTCTGCTTTCGAAACCGCTTCCGAAACCCAAACTACAACCGTCCGCGGCTCGACGCCCCTTATCGTGATCAGCTCCCGCACCGGCAACACGCTCATGCTTGCGCATGCGATTTGCGACGCGTGGCCGGGCTCGGTTCTCATGAAGCCCGAAGATCTCCCCGAGGATCTCTCGATCTACAACCCCGTGCTCCTCGGCTTCTGGTGCGACCGCGGCATGGCTCCCGAAGACATGCAACGGGCGGCCAAGCGCTTCGAAGGGAAGCGCATCGGGTGTTTCGCGACGATGGGCGGGAACCCCGAGGACGAGAAGTCGAAAGACTGGATGCGTCGCACGTCCGAAGAGCTCGTCGCTTCGGGCCGTGGCAACACCCTCGTCGAAACGTTCCTTTGCCGGGGCCGCATAGACCCGGAACTCTTCGCGCGCATGACGACCGCTTTGGGCGGCACGGTGAGTCCCGAGCGCGAAGCGCGCCGCCAGGCGGCGGAAACTCACCCGGACCGGCTCGATCTATCGCACGGCGTGGAAATCTTCCGAAGCGTCTTCGGCGCGAACTGGTAACGAAACAGAAAAAAGGCGCTTGAAGTCGAACTCCGAGCGCCTTTTGCGCGTACTCCGTGCGCGGCTGGGGCCGCGCTCCATGGAAGCGTTCGTCGGTGTGAAACCGTCGAACGCTTTTTTTCTTGCGTGCGACTTCCGTGCGGTTTGAACTCAGCAACCCTTTTCCTGTTCAAGCGCCTCAAGTCCGCGCTTCAAACGTCCGAGCGCATCTTCCAAGCGCGTCGCCTGCGTCGCGACGTTGAACCGCAACCATTCGCCCGAGGCGGGACGGAACTGGCTCCCGGGCGAGAGGATGAGGCCCGTCGTGCGGCGGATGACGTCGATTGCAACGGTCGAAGATACGCCGTAGGCGGAAATGTCGAGCCAGAGGAGGTAGGTTGCAAGCGGATAGCGGCACTTCACCTTCGGGAGCTCGTCGGCGATGAACTGCACCGTACGACGCTTGTTCGCCTCCAAAACGACGAGAAGTTCTTCGAGCCAGGACTCGCCCGCGTTGTATGCGGCGAGCGCGGGTTCGATCACGAGTGCCCCGGGATTGCAGACCTGATCGCGGTGCAGACCCGCGGCGGCGCGGGCGCGCAGCCGCTCGTCGGGAACGATGAGGGCGGAAACGCCGAGCGTCGGGATGTTGAAGGTCTTCGAGGGCGAAACGCACGTGAGGCTCAAGCGACGCGCTTCGTCGTCGATTGCCTTCTGATAGGGGACGTAACGGGTCCCCGGGTCGACGAGGTCGCCGTGAATTTCGTCCGAGAGGACGAGAACGCCCGCCTTGCTCGTCAATTCGCCGATGCGGCGCAGGTCTTCTTCCGACCAGAGCGTGCCCGTGGGGTTGTGCGGGTTGCAAAGGATCATGAGACGAACGGAGGGATCGCGAAGCGCGGCTTCAAGCGCGTCGAAATCGATCCGAACGGCACCGTCTTCCTGTTCGACCAAGGGGACGGTCGAGGCGGTGCGCCCGTTTTCTTCAATTGCTTGGAAGAAGCAATGATAGACGGGCGTCAGAACGACGACCTTGTCGCCCGGATTCGTGAGCGTGCGAACGAGCGAGTGGACGGCGGGCATCACGCCCGTGGCAAAGCGCACGCACTCGGGTGCGAAGTGCCAGCCGTAGCGGCGTTCGTACCAGGAGGATACTGCCGAACCGAAAGCCTCCGGCACGATCGTGTAGCCGTAGAGCCCGCGTTCGGCCGCGCGCGTCGCGGCCTCGACGATGACGGGGGCCGTTCGAAAGTCCATGTCCGCGACCCAAGCGGGCAGCTCTCCCTCGGCCACGTTCCACTTGAGGGAGTAGGTCCCTGAACGGTCGATTTCGGTCGAAAAGTCGAACATCTTCAAAAAACCTCCGAAATTTAAAAATGAAGCGGGTTGCGAGCGTCGAAAGCGGCGCTTCGCAAAATGCCCGGTCTTCGGCAATGCACTGTCTCCGAGTTTGTCGTCGGGAAATCTTACCGCGGCGGGGGGCGCGTCATACGGCGCTCTTTCACCTGGTAGGCGAATGCGCTTAAGGAGAACCGCGGAGCCGTGTCTACGGCGTTTTGCGCAGGCGAATCGGGCTTTTCGCTTGTTAGAGTGGTTGTTCGGGTTTGAACCAATGCTCAATCGAAGAACCCGTCAACCCATCCATTTCACGAACAGGAGGACATGTCCCATGCGAAGCGATCGACTCACGAAAGGAGCCGCCGCGGCACCGCAACGCGCCATTTTGAAAGCTCTCGGCCTTTCGGACGCCGAAATCGAGCGGCCCCTGATCGGGATCGTGAATTCGCAGAACGACATCGTTCCCGGGCACGTGAACCTCGACAAGATCACCGAGGCCGTGAAGGTCGGGGTGGCGCTCGGCGGCGGCACGCCCGTGGTCTTTCCCGCGATCGCCGTTTGCGACGGGCTCGCCATGGGGCACGCGGGCATGAAGTATTCGCTCGTGAGTCGGGAACTCATCGCCGACAGCGTAGAAACGATGGCCTCGGCTCACCCCTTTGACGGACTCGTTCTCGTTGCGGCCTGTGACAAGAACGTGCCCGGCCTTCTGATGGCCGCGGCGCGCCTCAACGTGCCGAGTATCGTCATTTCCGGGGGCGCCATGCTCGCGGGCCGTACGACGGACGGTTGTCGTCTTTCCTATTCCGACGTTGCCGAAGCGGTCGGGGCGCATGCGACGGGTCGCATCGACGCGGTGCGATTCCTTGAGGTCGAAAACAAGTGTTGCCCGACTTGCGGCTCCTGCTCGGGGATGTTCACGGCGAATTCCATGAACTGCCTCACCGAAGTCCTCGGCATGGCGCTCCCCGGGAACGGCACGATTCCCGCCGTCATGTCCGCCCGCATCCGTTTGGCGAAAGAAGCGGGCATGCGGGTGATGGACCTCGTTCGCGAGGACGTTCGTCCGCGCGACCTGATGACGCGCGAAGCGTTCGAAAACGCCTTGACGGTCGATATGGCGCTCGGCTGTTCGACGAATTCGATGCTGCACCTCCCGGCGATCGCGCACGAGTGCGGGTTCGAGCTCGATTTGTCGGTCGCGAACGCGATCGCCCGTCGTACGCCGAACCTCTGTCACTTGGCACCCGCCGGGTGCCATTACATCGAAGACCTCGACCGTGCGGGCGGGATTCCCGCTGTCATGAACGAACTCGGTAAGAAGGGGCTTCTGAACGAAGCCTGCCGTACGGTTTCGGGCGAAACGATCGGTGAGATCCTGCGCAAAGGCAAGGTGCTCGATCATGAGGTCGTCCGTCCGATCGAGAACCCCTACGGGAGCGAGGGCGGCATTGCGGTCTTGAAGGGGAACCTCGCCCCCGAAGGGTGCGTGGTGAAGCGCAGTGCCGTTGCCGACGCGATGCTCTGCCACGAAGGTCCCGCCCGGGTCTTCGACAACGAGGAGTCGGCGATTGCCGCCATCCACTCGGGTTCGATCCGTCCGGGCGACGTGGTCGTCATTCGCTACGAAGGACCGAAGGGAGGGCCCGGCATGCGCGAGATGCTCAACCCCACGGCCGCCATCGTCGGTGCGGGGCTCGGCGAAACGGTGGCGCTTGTCACCGACGGTCGCTTTTCGGGAGCGACCCGCGGAGCGGCCCTCGGTCACGTCTCGCCCGAAGCTGCGGACGGCGGCCCCATCGCGCTCGTTCGCGAGGGCGATCGGATCCGCATCGACATCCCCGGGCACACGATCTCGGTCGATGTGTCGGAAGAGGAGTTCGCACGACGTCGCGCCGAATGGCAGGCTCCCGAACCCCGCATTCGTACGGGCGTGCTTGCGCGCTACGCAAAGCTCGTGAGTTCGGGCATGTCGGGTGCCGTCCTCAAGTAAGAGCTTGACGGGAGACCCGAAAACGACGAGGGAGCGCGCAGCGCCCCTCGTTTTTTTTGAGGTCTCAAAAAATCCTTGACAAACAGAAAGGGGTGTGTATAATTCACCTCCTCTCGCGAACGACGACGCTTCAAGCGACGTTTTTCGGGAGAGCAAGAAAGGC
>CAJLHF010000004.1 GCA_905206365.1 uncultured Sutterella sp.
ATCGCCAGACTCCCCATTCAAGAACCCCCGGTGCTTCGGCATCGGGGGTTTTTGTTTTTCTGTTTCTCAAATGTCCGTTTCGACCGATCGGCGTACGGCAAGAAGGCTTCGCAAAACTCCGGCGGCCTCTGCCTGCCATTGGGTCTGAGAGACGTCACGGTGCTCCGTGGAAGGGCTCACCGAGCTCCCCACCACGGGCACGGTTTCAACGGTCTAGAGGCGGTAGTACGCTTTCTCGGTTCGTTCGAAAAGAGATCGGGAGGACGGTCTCGCCGTTGCGCCGGAGAAAGACCGAGGAGAATGCTTTTGTTGAAGGCCCTGAGGCTCCTCGGAAGAGTAAAGAGCCTCGGTGGGCCCTCGAAGGATGGTGAAGAGGGCGGAAGGCGTATCGGGGATGTATGTGCGACCGGAGACGCCTTCGGGCCCCTGTCAGGGTTCGAGTTCGCTCGCAGGCACGCCTGCTTCAAGGCAGACACGGCGAACGGCTGCCATTTCGCCGTCGGAGATCTCAACACCGTTGGCGGAGCGATCGGCGGTGCGCAGGCGTTCGATTTCGCCCGGCATCAGTACCGGATGATTTTCCGGGTCGGGTGCGGGGCTGCTCTTCACATAGTCGGTGAGAGCGGTGATTTCGTGCGCCATCCATTCGGGGTTGCACAGGGCCGAGGGATCGATCACGAAGGCCGTCATGTTGTTGACGATCGAACCGTCGCGACCGTGTTCGGGCTGAATCGTTCCGCCCCCCGAGAGGATGCCAGCCATGAGTTCGCAGGCCCAGCAAAGGCCCGATCCTTTGTGCTTCGCAAAGGCCATGAGCGCCCCCGCAGGCTCCTGCCACATGTACTGAGGTTCCGCGGTCGGGTGTCCTTCGGGCGTGAGAATGACGGGCTCGTCGAAGGTCTTCCCTGCGAGCATTGCCACGCGGGTTTTACCCATGGCGACGATGGAGGTGGCGAAATCAAGCACGAAAGGGCCGCGTCCGTCGACGTCGGGGAGCGCGCAGCAGAACGGATTCGTACCGAAGCGTGCTTCGGAGCCGCAATAAGGCGCAACAAGCGGACGGAACTGGTTGACGTTGACGAAATGGACCGACACCATGCCCGCGGCGGCGGCCTGTTCGCCGTACGTGCCGATGCGCCCGAGGTGGCAACAGTTGGCGATCGTGTACATGCACAGACCGTGCTTGCGGGCGCGTTCGATCGCCATTTCGGTCGCTTCGTAGCCCGCTCGCTGACCGTAGCCGAGATTCCCTTTGAGCTGCAGGACGGCTCCGGTGTCTTTGATGACAGTGGGCGGCGTATTGGGACGGAGCCGACCTGTCTTCAGGTAGTCGGCGTACATGGCGATCATGCCGATGCCGTGACTGTCGTGACCGCGCAGGTTGGCAAGCACCATATGGTCGGCGACGATCCGGGCTTCGGCTTCGTCGCTTCCCGTGGCGGTGAGGAAGTGTTGCGCGACGGTACGCAGGAACTCTTTCGAATAGCGCATGGAGACTCCTTGAAAAATTAGAGAGACCTATCCATGCTACGGGCACGCGCCTCGTGCGCCGCACTCCGAATGCCTTAGACGGCCATGCGCCCGCACAAAGAATCGCGGCTTTGAGGGCTCGGGCCTTGCGGTCGGATGAAACAAAAAAAAACGAGGACGATTTGCATCGTCCTCGTTTTAGAATCTTTGGCTCCCCGAGCTGGGCTCGAACCAGCGACCTGCGGATTAACAGTCCGTCGCTCTACCGACTGAGCTATCGGGGAGTACTTTCGAAGATGTCGGTCATCTTCGATCGGTAATCTTGGCTCCCCGAGCTGGGCTCGAACCAGCGACCTGCGGATTAACAGTCCGTCGCTCTACCGACTGAGCTATCGGGGAATCAAGGCTTTGAAGTATATAGCCTCTATCATGATTTTGGCAAGCACCCTGAAGTAACAAAATGTAATCAAGTAAGAGGGAACTTCATCCGATGCGGTTGCGGGTGCCTGCGCGCCCTAGAATAGCCCCACGTTTTTCATTGCTTCGAGGGTCCTTTTCGTGAAGAAAGTCACCTATCCCGGTTCTCCGTTTGTGCTGTACCAACCCTTCGAGCCCGCGGGCGACCAGCCGCAGGCGATCGATCGTCTTTGCGAAGGGCTTGAGTCGGGCGTCATGTTTCAGACGCTCCTGGGGGTGACGGGTTCCGGGAAGACCTACACGATGGCGAACGTGATCGCACGCGAGGGCGTGCCCGCGATCATCATGGCGCCCAACAAAACACTGGCGGCGCAAACGTATTCGGAGATGCGGGAGTTCTTTCCGGACAATGCGGTCGAGTACTTCGTTTCCTACTACGACTTTTATCAGCCCGAAGCTTACGTGCCCGCCCGGGATCTCTTCATCGAAAAAGACGCGGCCGTGAACGAACACATCGAGCAGATGCGCCTGGCGGCGACGAAGTCGATTCTCGAGCGCCGCGACACGATCATCGTGGCGACGGTCTCGTCGATCTACGGAATCGGCGCGCCCGAAAGCTACACCGAGATGCGCTGCATCCTGCGTCGGGGCGACAAGCGCACACAGCGGCAGCTGATCGGACAACTCGTAAAAATGCAATACCGCCGCAGCGACATGGAGTTCGTGCGCGGCACTTTCCGCGTGCGCGGCGACACGATCGACGTTTTTCCGGCGGAACACGCCGAAAGTGCCGTTCGGATCGAACTCTTCGACGACGAAGTGGAGGCGGTACTCCTTTTCGACCCCATCACGGGGCGGGTCGAACAAAACGTGCCGCGCTTCGTCGTCTATCCGGCGAGCCACTACGTGACGCCGCGCGAAGAAGTCGTGCGAGCCATGACATCGATCCGCAAGGAATTGAAGGAGCGCAAGGCCGAACTCCTCGCCGAGGGGCGCCTCGTCGAAGCGCAACGTTTGGAGCAGCGCACGCTCTTCGATCTGGAAATGCTCGATCAGGTGGGTTTTTGCAAAGGGATCGAAAACTATTCACGTCATCTGACGGGGCTTGCCCCGGGCGTTGCGCCTCCGTGCCTCATCGACTACCTGCCTCCTGATGCGATCATGTTCTTCGACGAAAGTCACGTGATGATGGGGCAGTTGGGCGGGATGTACCGCGGGGACCGCGCCCGCAAGGAAACGCTCGTCAATTACGGCTTCCGACTCCCGTCGGCGCTCGACAACCGGCCGCTTCGCTTCGACGAGTTCGAGCGCAAAATGCGCCGTTCGATCTTCGTTTCCGCCACGCCTTCGGATTACGAACTCGAAAAGAGCGACGGCGAAGTTGTCGAGCAAGTCGTGCGGCCGACCGGGCTCGTCGACCCCGAGGTCGAAGTGCGGCCCGCCGTCACGCAGGTCGACGACCTCTTGTCCGAAATCAGCGATACGACGGCGCGCGGAGAGCGCGTGCTCGTCACGACGCTCACGAAGCGCATGGCCGAAGACCTCACGGATTTTCTCTCCGAGCACGGCGTGCGGGTTCGGTACCTGCACTCCGACATCGACACGGTCGAGCGCGTGGAGATCATCCGCGATTTGCGTCAGGGGATCTTCGACGTGCTCGTCGGCATCAACCTCCTGCGTGAAGGGCTCGACATTCCGGAAGTGTCCCTCGTGGCGATTCTCGACGCGGATAAGGAGGGCTTTCTGCGCAGCGAACGTTCTCTCATCCAGACGATCGGGCGCGCGGCGCGCAACCTGCACGGACGGGCGATTCTCTACGCCGATCGCACGACCGACTCGATGGCGCGCGCGCTTAAGGAAACGAATCGCCGCCGCGAAAAGCAAAAGGCTTATAACGAAGCGCACGGCATCGTGCCGCGCGGCGTCAAAAAGGAAATCCGCGAGATCATCGACGGGGTCTACCGCGGTCCCGACGCGCCCTCGGGCGGCGCGACGGGCGCAGCGGCTTCGGAAGAGACGCTCGACGAAAAGACCGCGGCCGCGCGTCTCAAGGAGCTCGAAGCGAAAATGGCCGAATATGCCAGGAATCTCGACTTCGAAAAGGCCGCGCAGGTGCGCGAAGCCTGGAAGGCGTTGCGCGCGAAGGTCTTTGGGGCGTCGGTCGATGCGTGAGGGAAAGAGGGGGGAGGAAAAAGACTCTAGGAAATTCGCACCCTCTAGAGTAGGATAGTGAGGGGTCGGTGAGTCCGCCCTTAACCTTCAATTGCCTGCGACAGGGTAAAATTTCTCTCTTTGCGAGCGGCCCGCCCGTTCCGTCGACGTGGAAATAAGAAAGTGATCAAAGTTTTGTTTGTCTGTACCGGAAACGTCTGCCGCAGCCCGACCGCGGAAGCGATCTTCCGCAAGAAGGTGCGCGAGGCGGGGCTCGATGACGTCATCGTGGCGGCGAGTGCCGGAACGAGCGACTACCACGTCGGGGAGCCGATCGACATGCGCGCGCAGCTCGCGTGCCGCAAGCGCGGTCTCGACGTTCAGCAACATCGCGCCAAGGTCATCACGTCCGAAGACTTCGTGACGGCGGATCTCATTCTCGTTATGGACTGGGAAAACCTCACGGAGTTGCAACACCGCTCGCCCCCGCAGTACCGCCACAAGATTCAGTTGCTCATGCGCTACGCGAACGACAACGACGCGGCGGTGGTGCCCGACCCGTACTACGGGTTGAACGAGGGCTTCAACCTCGTGCTCGAGTACTGCAACGACGCGTGCGAGGGTCTCCTCGAAACGCTCGAGCGACGCGCCCGCGCGATGCAAAAAGAGCAACGGACCCGTCAGGCTGCTCGCGCCGACGAAGCGACGACCGCCTGATCGTTTCCGAACCCGCACCCCCGAAGGGAGTCGCACCGAGACGGCTCCCTTTTTCCATCCCGTTTCATGCACGGCCTCCTCGCGTACTTCATAAGAGTTAGATCCTGGAAATCGGTGGTACGCAACAAAGATGACTTGATTGGTCAGGTATTATCGAGTAACATTCGAGCTCGTAATAGCTGACTGAAAACCTCAAGAATAGGAGCGAAGCCGTGAAGCTCACCACGAAAGGTCGATTTGCCGTTACGGCGATGCTGGACATCGCCATGCACGCGGCCGAAGCCGGCCGTCCGATCTCGATTGCTCAGGTGTCCGAGCGACAGCAGATTTCGCTTCCCTATCTCGAACAGATTTTTTGCCGGTTGCGTCGTGCGGGACTCGTCGAAAGCGTTCGCGGTCCGGGAGGTGGCTACCGCCTGGCGGATCGTCCCGAAGCCATCACCATCGACCGCATCATCAAAGCGGTCGACGAGAACATGGACACGTCGCAGTGCGGCGGGGAAGGTACGTGTCTCGGCGGCGCGGCCTGTCTCACACATCATCTCTGGCTCGATCTCAACGGTGTCATCGAACGGTTTTTAGCCGGCATTTCGCTCGCGTCTCTCGTCGATCAGCACGAAGCGCGTCACGGCCAGCAAACCGTGCCCGCCGTCATCGGCATCAGCCGCACGAAAACTCAGTCGGACGCCTCGCCCGAGGCCCCAGGCGCCCGACATGAACCTCAAGGCAAGAAGGAACTTGAAAAATGAAGCTTCCGGTTTATCTCGACTACTCCGCCACAACGCCGTGCGATCCCCGCGTCGTCGACAAGATGGTTCCGTACCTTTACGAAAAGTTCGGCAATCCCGCTTCGCACAGCCACAGCTACGGCTGGGAAGCGGAGAAGGCCGTTGAGGAAGCGCGCGGCCACGTCGCGGCCCTGATCGGTGCGGATCCCCGTGAAATCGTCTGGACCTCGGGTGCGACCGAGAGCGACAACCTCGCGATCAAGGGGGCGGCCCACTTCTATAAGGAAAAGGGCCGTCACTTGATCACGGTGAAGACCGAACACAAGGCGGTGCTCGACTCGATGCGTCACCTGGAGAGCGAAGGCTACGAGGTTACGTACCTTGACGTTCTTGAAAACGGTCTCATCGACATGGAGGCGTTGCGTGCCGCCGTTCGTCCCGACACGATCCTCATTTCCGTGATGGCGATCAACAACGAAATCGGCGTTATTCAGGATCTCGAAGGGATCGGCACGCTTTGCCGCGAAAAGGGCATCCTCTTTCACTGCGACGCCACGCAGGCCGCGGGCAAGATGGATCTCGACGTCAACCGCCTCAAGGTCGACCTCATGTCGCTTTCGGGCCACAAGGTCTACGGCCCCAAGGGGATCGGCGCCCTTTACGTGCGCCGCAAGCCCCGCGTTCGCATCGAGTGCCAGATTCACGGGGGCGGCCACGAACGCGGCATGCGCTCGGGCACGCTCGCCTCGCACCAGATCGTCGGCATGGGCGAAGCCTATCGTCTCGCCAAGGAAGAAATGGCGACCGAAATGCCGCGCTTGAAAGCCCTGCGCGACCGTCTCTGGGACGGCATCCGCAACAATATTCCCGAGGTCTATCTGAACGGAGACTGGGAACACCGGTCGCCCCACAACCTCAACGTGAGCTTTGCCTTCATCGAGGGGGAAAGCCTCATGATGGCGATGAAGGACATCGCCGTCTCATCGGGCTCGGCCTGCACGTCCGCATCGCTCGAACCCTCGTACGTTTTGCGCGCGCTTGGTCGCGACGACGAACTCGCTCACAGCTCGATCCGCTTTACGATCGGGCGTTTCACGACGGAAGAAGAAATCGACTTCGTCGTGAAGACCCTTGTTGAAAAGGTGACGAAGTTGCGCGAAATGAGTCCCTTGTGGGAAATGCACCAGCAGGGAATCGACCTTTCGACGATCCAGTGGCAGAACCACTAACCCCGAATTTGTCCGCTTCGGAGGGAACGCACGGCGTCCGACCCGACCCCTCCGGGCAGAGGAGACCGAATATGGCCTACAGCGAAAAACTCATCGATCATTACGAACATCCGCGCAACGTCGGCACGCTGGACAAGGACGCTCAGGACGTCGGTACCGGCATGGTGGGAGCGCCCGCCTGCGGCGACGTCATGCGCCTGCAGATCCGCGTCAACGACGAAGGCGTCATCGAAGACGCCAAGTTCAAGACCTACGGGTGCGGTTCCGCCATTGCCTCGTCTTCGCTCGTCACCGAGTGGGTGAAGGGCAAGACTCTCGACGAGGCGGGCGCCCTCACGAACGCGCAGATTGCCGAAGAACTTGCACTTCCGCCCGTCAAGATCCATTGTTCGATTCTCGCCGAAGACGCCATCAAGGCCGCCATCGACGACTACCGCGCCAAGCAGAAGAAGGAGTAAGTCCATGGCCGTTACGCTTACGGAAGCCGCCGCCCGTCACGTGCAGAAGTACATCGACCGTCGCGGCAAGGGGATCGGCCTTCGCCTCGGTGTCAAAACGTCGGGCTGCTCGGGTATGGCCTACAAGCTCGAATTCGCCGACGCGGTGAACGAGGACGATCAGGTTTACGAGAGCTTCGGCGTGAAGGTGATCGTCGACGAAAAAAGCCTTCCCTACATCGACGGGACCGAACTCGATTACACGCGCGAAGGTCTCCAGGAAGGGTTCAAGTTCCACAACCCCAACGAAACGAGTCGTTGCGGTTGCGGCGAATCGTTCCACGTCTGAGGTCGTTCGCCCTCAACCCGTCCGAGGCGCGGGAGCCCGTGGCTCATCCGCGCCTTGCTTTCTTTTCACACTCCGGCCTTGCGGGGTCGGAGTCGACATTTCCAACGAATGGTGTGACATGGCTCAGGAACTGACGCCCTTTGCGATTTTCGGCGCCCGGCCTCGATTCCGCATCAACGGCGAGAAGCTTGAGGCCGCTTATCGGCAGGCGATCATGAAAGTGCATCCGGATCGCTTCGCCGACCGGTCGGCCGCCGAACGGCGCGTGGCCGAACAGTGGACGAGCCGTATCAACGAAGCGTTCGAGACGCTCGAGTCTCCGTCGAAGCGCGCCTCCTGGCTGTGTGCGGCGGCGGGGCATCCGATCGAAGCCGAAACCAACACCTCAATGCCCGCGGACTTTCTGATGGAGCAAATCGAGTGGCGGGAGGCGCTCGAAGCGGGACGGGGCGTCGAGGCGCGCGAGTGCGCCGAGCGCACCCGCACCGAGCTTTTGGATGGTCTCGGTCGGGCGATCGACGACGCGTGTGACTGGACTCGCGCCGTGGATCTCACGCGGCGGCTCCTCTTCGTCGAGCGTTTTCTCCGGGAAGCCGACGCGGTCCTTAAGACTGATCGGCTTGCCGACTGAGTCTTTCGTTTGTTGTTACGCCGGCGTCACCAGACACGAGGAACGTTCACATGGCCCTTTTTCAGATTGCGGAACCCGGTCTTTCGGCCGCTCCCCACGAACATCGTCTTGCGGTCGGGATCGACCTCGGGACCACCAATTCGCTCGTCGCCGCGGTGGTGAGCGGCTCGCCCGAGGTGATTCTCGATCACGACGGTCGTGCGCTTTTGCCCTCGGTCGTGCGGTACATGCCCGACGGCACCGTCGAAGTGGGCCGCGCCGCGTTGGAGTCGGCGCGTTTCGACTCGAAAAACACGATCGCGAGCGCCAAGCGCCTGATCGGCCGCAAGAAGGTCGATTTGACGGATGCGGCCCATCTCCCCTACGACCTCGTCGACGAGCGCTCGATGGTGATGATCCGCACTGTTCAGGGCCTCAAAAGCCCCGTTGAGGTGAGCGCCGAGATTCTGAAGACGCTCGTTGCGCGCGCCGAAGAACGCCTCGGGGGCGAACTCGTGGGCGCCGTGGTGACCGTGCCCGCGTACTTCGACGACGCGCAGCGTCAGGCGACGAAAGACGCGGCGCGTCTCGCGAACCTCAATGTTCTGCGCCTTCTCAACGAACCGACGGCCGCGGCGCTTGCCTACGGGCTCGACAACGAGGCCGAAGGTGTATACATGGTCTACGACCTCGGAGGCGGCACGTTCGACGTGTCGCTTCTGAAACTCACGAAGGGCGTCTTCGAAGTGCTTGCTACGGGCGGCAACGCCGCCCTCGGCGGAGACGACTTCGATCACCGGCTCTTCTGTTACGTGCTGGAGCAACACCCCGAACTCGGGATTCTCGAATCCGACGACAAACGTCATCTTCTCGACGCGGCGCGCCGTGCGAAGGAAGCCCTCACCGAGGCGGCGGAAACCCGAATCGAACTCACGCTCTCGACGGGCGCGCGCATCGACGAAGTCGTCACGCGCGAAACCTTCGACCGACTCACTGCGCATCTCGTTCGCAAGACGCTCTGCGCGGTCGAGCGGGTGCTCGCCGACGCGAAGGTCGAAAAGGACGAAGTGCGCGGCATCGTGCTCGTGGGGGGCTCCACTCGCATGCCCGCCGTGCGTGCGGCCGTGCGCGAGCGCTTCGGGCGCGAACCGCTCGCGGACATCGACCCCGATCGCGTCGTCGCGGTGGGAGCCGCCATGCAGGCGAACAAGCTTGCGGGCAATACCTCTGCCGAGGACGATTGGCTTCTTCTCGACGTGACGCCTCTCTCACTCGGTCTTGAAACGATGGGCGGTCTCGTCGAAAAGGTGATCCCGCGCAACAGCTCGATTCCCGTTGCGATGGCGCAGGACTTTACAACCTTCAAGGACGGTCAGACCGCCATGGCGATTCACGTCGTGCAGGGCGAGCGCGAAGTGGTCGACGCGTGTCGGTCGCTCGCGCGCTTCGAATTGCGCGGCATCCCGCCGATGGCGGCGGGTGCGGCTCGCATTCGCGTCACCTTCCAGATCGACGCCGACGGGCTTCTTTCCGTCTCGGCCCGTGAAACAAAGACGGGTGTCGAAGCGAGTATCACGGTGAAACCCTCCTACGGTCTCTCCGACGAAGAAATCGTTCGGATGTTGAAGGACGGGAACGCCCGGGCGGCCGACGACATGCGCGCGCGCGAGTTGCGCGAGCAACAGGTCGAAGCGCGACGACTTCTTGAGTCAACCGCGAGCGCCCTCGCGTCGGACGGCGACCTTTTGACGGAAGCCGAGCGCGCCGAAATCGACCAGCTGGCCTCCGAACTCGGTGCGACGCTCTCCGGCAGCGACGTCGAACGCGTGAAGGCGGCGCTTGCCGCACTCACGAAGGGGACCGAACTCTTTGCAGAACGCCGCATGGACCGCTCAATCCGCTCGGCTCTGGCGGGCAAGTCCGTCGACGACGCCATTTTCTCTTCGGGCGGCGAAGATCCGCTCGGTTGAACGTACCCAGTTTCCATTGAGGAGCACATCATGCCCACCATTACCGTTCTGCCCCACGAAACGCTCTGCCCCGAAGGTCTCAGCTTCCAGGCCGCGCCTGGCGAAAACCTCGCCCGCACGTTGCTCGCACACGGCGTCAAGATCGAACATGCTTGCGAATTCTCCTGCGCCTGCGCCACCTGCCACGTGATCGTTCGGGAGGGGCTGGAGAGTCTCAACGAGCCCTCCGACAACGAGCTCGATCACCTCGACACGGCCTGGGGTGCGGGGATGTACTCCCGTCTTTCCTGTCAGACGACGGTCGGCACCGAAAACCTGACGATCGAAATCCCGAAGTACTCGCGCAACCACGCGAAAGAGGAGGACTGATCATGGGCCTCAAGTGGACGGACAGTCGCGCGATCGCCGAAGCGCTCTACGATGCCGATCCCGAACTCGATCCGCTTACGATCGGGTTTGTAGAGTTGCACGCGATGATCTGCGCGCTCGAAGATTTCGACGACGATCCCGAAGCTTCGAACGAACGGATCCTCGAGGCCGTGCTTACGGCCTGGCTTGAGGAGCGGGACTGAACCTGCCGGCCACTCGGGGGCTTGCCGGGACGATCGAAAAAGGGACGCCTCCTCAACGGGATGCGTCCCTTTTCACTTGGATCGGAAGAGGCGCTTTTTCAGCGCCGTCCGCCGAGTGCGCCGAGCGCAAGGAGGATGCCCGTGCCCGCTTCCCACATGAGGCGCCCTTCGGCGATGGCGCGAAGGGTTTCTTCGGGAGAAAAGCACCGGAAGTCGTCCGCCTCGCCGTCAAGATTACGAAAAACCGTGCCTTCGGGAAGTCGCACGTCGAAGTAGAAATTCACCTCGTCCATCCAGCCCGTTTCCACTTGACGCACGGCCCGACCGACCCCGAGGGGCCGAAGGCTTTCGGGCGTGAGTCGGAGGCCCGCCTCTTCATGGGCTTCGCGCAGCATTGCTTCAAGAGGGGTTTCTCCCGCCGCCACCATTCCCGCGGAAAGAGTGTCCCAGAGTCCGGGGCCCACCGCTTTCGTTAGCGCACGCTTCGAGAGTAAAAAGCCTTTCCCTTCGTCGGGGCGGGCAATGAGATGGACGGCCGCCGTGCGCATGCCGAGGAGCCGAAAGAGCGCCCGCTCGCAGCGCCCGAGCGCGGGCCCTTCGCGACGTTCGGGCGCGCGGGTGAGGTCTTGGACGTCGAGCAGTTCGTCGCGCCAGGCGCGCAAAGGAATGAGATCGGGTTCGAGGCGAAGATCCCGGGCGAGCGCCGCCCAGCGCACGTCGCGCGCTTCGTTGTTGTCGGGGTCTTCGAGAATGATTCGGCTCCCCGAGGCGCGAACGTCGGGCTCCTTGAGAAGGCGCTCGGCAAGCTCGGGCGGAACCGCTCCGACGGGGTGGTCTCCCAAAAAGAACGCCCCGTACTCGGCGGGGCGTTCTTCTCGGGCGGGAAGGGCCGCAAGGGCCCTTCGCATCGCCGCATCAAGCATCTCAGTTTTCGGGACGCATGTGCGGGAAGAGGAGCACGTCGCGAATCGTAGGCGCGTCGGTGAGAAGCATCACGAAGCGGTCGATCCCGATGCCGCAACCCGCGGTGGGCGGGAGCCCGTATTCGAGCGCGCGGATGTAGTCGGCGTCGAAGTACATGGCTTCATCATCGCCGTGACTCTTCTTTTCGACCTGAGCGCGGAAGCGCGCGGCCTGATCGTCGGGGTCGTTGAGCTCCGAGAAGCCGTTGCAGGTTTCGCGACCGGCGATGTAAAGCTCAAAGCGTTCCGTGATCTCGGGGTTTTCATCCGAAGCACGCGCGAGCGGCGAGATTTCCGTCGGGTGGTTGAGGATGAAGGTCGGTTCGATCAGTTTCGATTCGGCCGTTTCTTCAAAGAGGGCGATCTGCAGGGCACCGAGACCGGCGTCGACCGGGATTTCCGCCTTGAGGCGTCCGAGTTCGGCGCGAAGGAACTCGGGGTTTTCGAGGTCTTCGGCCTTGTAGTGCGGGCAGTACTTCTTCACCGCTTCAATGGGCGTCAGACGCGCGAAGGGCTTCGAGAGGTCGATTTCCTGCCCCTGGTAGGTGAGCACCGCGGAGCCCGTCGCTTCGATCGCGACTTCGCGCAACAGTCCTTCGGTGAAATCCATCTGATCGCGATACGTCCAGTAGGTCGCGTAGAACTCCATCATCGTGAATTCGGGGTTGTGACGGACCGAGACACCTTCGTTGCGGAAGTTGCGGTTGATTTCGAAGACGCGTTCGAAGCCCCCGACGACGAGACGCTTCAGATAGAGCTCGGGCGCAATGCGCAGGTACATGTCCATGTCGAGCGCGTTGTGGTGCGTCACGAAGGGCTTGGCGTTGGCACCGCCCGGAATCGGGTGGAGCATCGGAGTTTCCACTTCGAGGAAGCGGTTCTTCAGCATGTAGGCGCGAATTGCCGCAATCGCCTTGGAGCGAACGAGGAAGCGGTTGCGCGATTCTTCGTTCATGATGAGGTCGACGTAGCGCTGGCGGTAGCAGAGCTCGGTGTCAACGAGCCCCTTGTGCTTGTCGGGCAACGGACGAATGTTCTTCGTCATGAGACGGATTTCGCGCGCGCGGATCGAGAGTTCGCCCGACTTCGTGCGGAAGAGCACGCCCTTGACGGCCACGATGTCGCCGAGGTCGAACGTCTTGAAAGCGGCGTAGGCGTCTTCGCCCACTTCGTTTTTCTGAACGAAATACTGCATTTCGCCCGTAAAGTCGCGCACGGTGGCAAAGCTTGCCTTGCCCATGACGCGCTTGAGCATCATGCGGCCCGAGCAGGAGACCTCGGGAGCGAGCGCTTCGAGTTCTTCGGCGGTCTTGTCGCCGTAGGCGGCTCGCAAGTCGCCGAAAAGGTCCGTGCGAACGAAGTCGTTCGGATAGGCCACGCCCGATTCGCGCAGCTTCGCAAGTTTCGCGCGGCGCTCGGCAATGATGTGGTTTTCGTCTTCCGCCGCTTCGCGGACGGCATTCTGAGAGTCAATGTCAGCCATGATCGTTGTTTCCGTAGGAGGGCGGCGCTCGCTCGGAGCGACCGCCGTCGTCGGTGGACGCGTTTCGATTAGTTCGCCTGAGCGGTGATGCCGAGCTTGAGCGAAGCCTCGATGAAATCGTCGAGGTCACCGTCGAGCACGGCGCCCGTGTTGCCGGTTTCGACGTTCGTACGAAGGTCCTTCACGCGCGACTGGTCGAGCACGTAGCTGCGAATCTGGTGACCCCAGCCGATGTCGGACTTCGATTCTTCGAGCTTCGTTTGTTCTTCCATGCGTTTGCGCATCTCGAGCTCGTAGAGCTTGGCCTTCAACTGCTGCATCGCCTTCTCGCGATTGCGGTGTTGCGAACGGTCGTCCTGACAGATCGTGATGATCCCGGTCGGAACGTGGTGGATTCGAACGGCGGATTCCGTCTTCTGAATGTGCTGGCCGCCCGCGCCCGAAGCGCGGAAGACGTCGATCTTGAGATCGGCGGGATTGATCTCGATTTCGATCGAATCGTCGACTTCCGGATAGACGTAGACCGACGTGAAGGACGTGTGGCGACGGGCGTTCGAGTCAAAGGGGCTCTTACGAACGAGACGGTGAATGCCCGTTTCGGTACGCAGCGTCCCGTAGGCCCATTCGCCTTCGATGTAGAGCGTGGCGGACTTGATGCCCGCGACGTCGCCCGCGCTTTCTTCTTCCAGGGTGACCTTGAAGCCCTTGCGTTCGGCGTAACGCATGTACATGCGTTCGAGCATGCTCGCCCAGTCCTGAGCTTCCGTGCCGCCCGCACCCGCCTGAATTTCGAGGTAGCAGTTGGCCGAGTCCATCGGCTGGTTGAACATGCGCTTGAATTCGAGCTGACCGACCTCACGGTCGATCGCATCGACGTCCCCGCCCACGGCTTCGACCGTTTCCCAGTCCTCTTCGGCCATGGAAAGCTCGAAGAGCTCGGACGCATCGTTGACACCCGCGGTCAGACGGCGGAAGCTGCCGACGATGTCGTCGAGCATCTTCTTTTCCTTGCTGATTTCCTGGGCGTGTTTGGGGTCGTTCCAGAGGTCGGGATTTTCGACCTCGCGATTCACTTCTTCGAGTCGGCGCGCTTTGCGATCGACGTCAAAGATACCCCCGTAAGTCGATCAGACGACGCTCGAGGTCGCTGATGAGGTTCTGAATTTGGTTGATGCGTTCGACTTCCATTGTTCAAGCTCGCAAAATAAAGAATGAGCGCCCGTCCGGGGTGCCCCCTCGGGGCGCCTCGGGCAAAGCTTTCATTATACGGAAAACAGCGCCTCCGCCGATCGAAAAAGCGGCTTTCTCTCTGAAATTGCAGGAAAAGTTGCGCCACTCAAGGGAGCGATCCGCGGGGTTTTCGGGCGGCATCGGCCCGCCGGAGAGCAAGTCGGGGCCTCAAGCGGGTTCGTCCGCCGCTTCGACGACGAGCTGCACGGTGCGACGTCCGCGGAACTCGTTGATGTCGGGGCGGTAAGCGAGTTTGGGCGTGCCGCTCAGGGCTTCGGTGTGACGGAAAAAGATCGCGTCATAGACGACGCCGCCGAGACCGAGCTTCATCTTGAGGTGTGCGTCCTTGACGAGCGTCTGGGAGAGCACCGTGAATTCATTGGCGAAAAGAGGCGCTTCGAACCCCTGACCCCAAATCTGATGCTCGACCTCGCGGCAGAGCCGTTCGGAAATTTCGTCGGGCGTGAGCCCACCGTCGGTGAGCACGACTTTTTCAAACGTTTCGGGCGTGCAGTGCGCACGCACCGTGCGCTCGAACGCGCGCGCGAATTCTTCGAATCCGTCGCGCTCGATCGTGAGGCCCGCGGCCATGGCGTGCCCGCCGAAGGTTTTGACGACGTCGGGGAGCTCTTTGGCGACGAGGTCAAGCATGTCGCGCAGGTGAATGCCCGGAATCGAGCGGCCCGAGCCCTTCAGGCGGCCCGAGTCCGTCGGTGCGAACGCGATGACGGGACGATTGATGCGCTCCTTGATGCGCGAAGCGACGAGTCCCACGACGCCCTCGTTGAAGGTCGGATTGAAAAGCGACACGGCCGCTTCGTTTTCGAGGTCGATTTTTTCAAGCGCGGTTTCGGCTGCGGCCTGCATTTCACCCTCGAGTTCGCGTCGCTCGGTATTGATTTCGTTGAGGCTGCGCGCGTAGCGAAGGGCCTCTTCGGGCTCGTCCGCGAGGAGGCATTCGATGCCGTTTTCCATCGTGCCGAGGCGTCCCGCGGCATTGATGCGCGGACCGATCGCAAAGCCGAAGTCGCGAACGCTCGCGCGCAGCATGTTCTTGCCCGCGATCGAAAAGAGGGCGGCGATCCCGGGGTGGGTGCGCCCCGAACGGATGCGTTTGAGACCTTGCGCCACGAGAATGCGGTTGTTCTTGTCGAGCTTCACGACGTCGGCGACGGTGCCGAGCGCCACCAGGTCGACGAGCGTGTCGAGGCGCGGTTGCGTTTGCGCCGTGAAGTCGCCCCGTTCGCGCAGAAGCGCCCGCAGGGCGAGAAGCACGTAATAGATGACGCCGACTCCCGCGAGAGCCTTCGACGGGAAATCGCACCCCGCGAGATTCGGATTCACGATGCAGGCGCACTCGGGTACGAGGGGGCCGGGCAGATGGTGGTCGGTGATGATCACTTCGATGCCGAGCGACCGGGCGTGCTCGACCGCTTTCACGGAGGAGATGCCGTTGTCGACCGTCAGAATGATGTCGGGTCGGGGGCGGCGGGCGGCAACGATATCGACGACCCGGTCCGTGAGGCCGTAGCCGTGGATTACGCGGTCGGGAACGAAGTAGTCGACCGAAAGGCCGAGCATGCGCAGCCCGCGGATTCCGACGGAGCAGGCCGTGGCGCCGTCGCAGTCGTAGTCGGCGACGATCGTGACGTGCTCGCCCCGATCGCGCGCAAGCGCAAGGCGCTCGGCCGCGCTTCGCGTGCCCGAGAGCGTATTCGGTGGAAGCATCCCGGACCACTCCTGGACGAGGTCCGAGGGCTCCTCGATGCCGCGGGCGGCCAGCGCCCGGGCAACGGGCGCGAGAATCCCCGAAGCGGCGAGGCGCTCGGCGGCGCGGACGTCGTAGGGACGGGAAACGAGTTTGGTCATGCGTGCTCTCCTGCGGCGGAATCTTCGTGCAGGGCGTCGTCCGACAGCCAGAGTGTCGGATCAACGGACTTCGAGCGCTGCAGGAGCGAAAGAAGTCCCGCCTTCTTCGGGGTGAGGGTGGCGGAGGTGCCCGAACCGAAAAGGACGGTCACCGCATCCTCGGCGTGACGCATGCGGGCGGCTTCGCGCCAGAGCGCAAGGCGCTCGGCGAGTTCGGGAAGCACCCGGCGCCAGGCGGTGAGGTCTCCCCGCAGCCAGGGGTCGTAAAGCTCCTCCAAAAGCACGATGAGGTCACCCTCGGGCGCATCGGGCCAGAGGGTTTCGCGGCGCGATCGGGTCGTGCCGAGTCGGTCGCGCAGAATCCCCGCGGCGTTGGCCCAGCCGAGTGCGACCGGATCGTCGGCCGCCACCGAGCGAATCGTGGTCGGCGGGAAAAAGCGTGCGTCGCGCCCGCCGCCGTGCAGCCAGAAGGCCCCGATCGGCGTGCGGCCCGCACGGCGAAGCGTTTCGTTTACGTCCGCAAGCGCCCCCGAGAGGAGCGCATTGAGACGCGCTTGAAGGTCGAGCACCGCCTCGGCGTCGGGGCCGCAGACGTGCGCGGCGTCCGGACGTTCGCCCACGAGCGCGCGTGCCGGTGCGGCCGTCGCATCCCAGTCGGCGCGGCGCGTCACGAACCAGGTGCGGCCCGATGTTTGAAGGCGCAGCCCTTCGGCACGATTTCGATCGAGCTCGCGGGCGAGCGCCATCGTGATTTCGAAAAACATCCGTTCGTCGTCGATCTCGACTTCGTCCGACACGGTGCCTTCGGCATTGAAGGCGAGCGCCGAGAGGGTCCAGATCTGAACGTCCTGGCCGGGTCCCCCCGACTGCACCCAAAGCGCGGGCGCCGAGGCGGGAAGCCGGGGCTTGCGCGCGAGTACGCGCCAGAGCCACATGTAGTGCGGGGCGCGTTCGAAGGGGTGCGGGGCGATCGCCTGCATGACGGGATTTTCGGATTTCGCACCGATGAGGGCGAGCGCGTCGAGTTCGTCGCGCGTCGCGCTTCCCAAAAATTCGCGTGCGAGGGGCGCGGCAAGGCGCGCGCCCGGAATGAGGAAATAGGCGGAAGACATAGTGGACAAATTTTAGCGGGAGCGCGTTCCTCCGATCGCACTCTCCCGTAAGGACTTGTCTCCGTTTCCCGATCGAACGCGAGGCTCAGTGCGACTTGTGATACCTTTCTCGGGATTTCACCGGATTATTTCTTTGCAGGATTCAACGCGTGAAGACACCTTTCGAACTCGTGATCGGCCTCACCTATACGCGTGCGGGTCGACGGGGCCGCCGTCGGGACGGTTTCCTATCCTTTATTTCGGCGATGTCCGTCACGTCGATCGCGCTCGGCGTCGCGGCTCTGATCATCGTGCTCTCCGTCATGAACGGCTTTCAGAAAGAGGTGCGCGACCGGATGCTCTCCGTCATCGCCCACGTGGAGGTGACGAGCGCCTCGGGTCCGTTGACCGACTGGGAGGGGCTCGCGCAGCGTCTCACGGCGCGCTCCGACGTCGTGGCGGCCGCTCCGTACGTTCAGGGACAGGGACTCTTCAATTCTGGAAACGTCGTGCGCGGAGCTCTCGTCAAAGGGATTGATCCCGCGTACGAACCGTCGGTGAGCGAACTCAACACACACATTCTCGGAGCCGACTCGCTCGACGTTTTGAAGCCCGGCGAATTCGGCGTGATTCTCGGGCGCGATCTCGCCGCGATGCTGCGCGTGCGGGTCGGCGACAAGGTGGCCCTGCTCGTTCCCGAAGGCAACATGACGCCTGCGGGGCTCGTGCCGCGCGTGAAGCAGTTCCGCGTGACGGGGCTCCTGTCGAGCGGCCACTACGAGTACGACAGCACGATGGCACTCGTGCACATTCGGGACGCCTCGGCGCTCTTTCGCACGGGCGGCCCCAAGGGACTGCGTCTCAAGGTGAACGACATGGAGCGCGCTCCCGAGATCGCGTCCGAATTGCGGTTCGATCTTCCCGACAACTGCTACGTCACCGATTGGTCGAAGCAGAACCGCACGTGGTTCGCGGCCGTTCAGGTCGAAAAGCGCATGATGGGGATCATTCTCTTTTTGATCGTGCTCGTCGGCGCCTTCGGGCTCGTTTCCTCCCTCGTGATGACGGTGACGGAAAAGCAGTCCGATATTGCGATTCTGCGTACGCTCGGTGCCTCCCCTCGATCGATTCTCGCAATTTTCGTCCTGCAGGGGGCGATCGTGGGTTTTGTCGGCGTTGCGGCGGGCGTGGTGGGAGGACTCCTCGTTGCGTGCAATGTCGACGCCATCGTCTCGACGATCGAGGCGGCCTTCGGCGTCGCGTTCCTGCCGAAGGAGATCTATTTCATCAGCAACATGCCGTCCGACCCGAGACTCTCCGACATCGTGCCGATCGCACTCTGTTCCTTCCTTCTGAGCCTTGCGGCCACGCTTTACCCGAGCTGGCGCGCGGCGAAGACCCATCCCGCGGAGGCTCTGCGCTATGAATGACGTTACGAACCGATCGACGCCCGCCGAAGCCTTGCGGGTTGTGAACCTCGTGAAAAGCTACCGCGAGGGCGAAGGAGCGATTCCGATTCTCAAAGGCGTGAATCTTACCGTCCGTGCGGGCGAAACCGTGGCGATTCTCGGAGCGTCGGGCTCGGGGAAGTCGACGCTGTTGCACGTTCTCGGGGGGCTCGACGGCTGGGATTCGGGCGAAGTCGAAGTGGCCGGGAAGCGTCTCTCGACTTTGAAGGAAAGCGAACTCGGGCGCCTGAGAAACACCTCTCTCGGCTTCGTCTATCAGTTCCACCACCTGTTGCCCGAATTCTCGGCGCTCGACAACGTGGCGATGCCCCTGATGATCCGGCGCACGGACCGCACGAGCGCCCGGGCCGAGGCTACGAAGTTTCTCGAAGCCGTGGGGCTCGGCGCGCGCACCTCGCACCTCCCGTCGGAACTCTCCGGGGGAGAGCGGCAACGCGTGGCGATCGCGCGCGCTCTGGTAACGCGTCCTGCGTGCGTGCTCGCCGACGAGCCGACGGGGAACCTCGATCATGAGACGGCGCTTGCCGTTTTCGGACTCTTCATCCGGGTCGCACGCGACGAGGGGACGGCCGTGTTGATCGTGACGCACGATCGGGAGATCGCGGCGCTGTGCGACCGCACGGTCGAATTGAAGGACGGTCGCATCGTCGAGCGTTGAGGTCGCAACCGCAGGACGCGCCTTTCATTTCCCGAGAGAAACAACCGTGGGATTCATCGACACGCACAGCCATCTGCAAGCCGAGGTGCTCGAGGGACGACTCGACGCGTTGCTCGACGCGGCCCGTCGCTCGGGCGTCGAATCGATCGTGATCTGCGCGGGCTCGCGCGGCGATTGGGCTCGGGTGCGCGACATCGCCCGTCGGTACGGGCTTCCCTACACGCTTGGCATTCATCCGCTTTTCGCGGCGGAAACGACGTCCGAGGATTTGGCCGACCTCAAGGCGGCGTTCGCCTCGGCGTGCGCCGATCCCTTTTTCATCGGCGTCGGCGAGATCGGCTTGGACGGCACGGTACCCGGGGCGGGCGACGCGCGCGCGGAAGCGGTATTCGCCGCGTGCCTCAAGGCGGCGCGCGATCTGAAATTGCCCGTCTCGCTTCACGTCCGAAAGAGCGCCTCCCGAGTGCTCTACGGGTTGAGGCGCATTCCGCCCGCGGGCGGAGCCCTTCACGCCTTCAACGGTTCGGACGTCGAGCGGGCGCAGTTTCTCGCGCTCGGCTTGAAGCTCGGCTTCGGCGGGGCGGTCACGTACGACGGAAGCCTTCGGATCCGACGCCATGCTGCGGAGCTTCCCGAGGGCTGTTGGGTACTTGAAACGGATGCCCCCGACATGCCCGGGGCCGAACGGCGCGACGCGGCCGCGCGTCTCGGGACGGAACCCCTGACGGAGCCCGCCGACATCGTGCGGACGGCCGAAATCGTCGCGAACCTCCGGGGGACGACGCTCGAGAACGTCGCACGGGTTTCGCGCGAAGCGGCGCTCGAGGCGTTCCCGCGTCTGCGCGCGGTACTCTCGCACCCGGAGGCCTTTGCCTGTCGTTGAGGCTTGACCGGTTCCGACGTTCAACGGGAGGCCCAAGCCGGAATCAGCTTTAAGTAAAAATAAACAAACAAACCGATATAAAATATTGAGGTTAATCAAAAAACCATCGTGGTGTTTTCATAAACTGTCCTGCACATGAGGAAAAATGCCTGTCACCTCCGCCAATCCCGACGGAGGCGATTTTTCTAGGATGAAAACAATTCCATGCGAGGACATATGTGCGGAGAGCTTGAGTTTCGAGCTCTCCATCCGTTGAGATCGACCGATCGAAGCGCTGTCGCGCCCGAACTTCGTGCGGTGACGGCCGTTGCTGCGGCCGTCGCTTTTGCTGCGGCGGTGTCGGCGGCGCCCGCTCACGCGTTGCGCGTCACGGACGACCGGATCGAGTCGATTGTCGAGGGTGACGAATGGCCTGCGCTCGAAATCGCGTCGGGCGCATCGCTGACTTTTCACAACGAGAGGGAACCCGGATCGATGATGATCGGCGCGCTCTCCCTCGAAGGGGCGCGCTTTACCGTCGAAGCGTCGGGCAATGCGAGTGCCGGGGTAGTCGCGGGTACGGCGTCTTTCGGCGCGTCGGGTGCCGCCGACGAGGTGGTGGTCGCGCACGACGGGGGCGGCGAGGGGCTGACGCTTCTGATGCTCGATTCGCTCAAGCGCGGCTCGGGCGACCTTGCGATTCGCGTCGAAAACCGGGCCGAAAAGCCCGTGGACGGGATGTATTTGCAGTCGCAGATGTGGTGGAACGCGGGTGACGACGTCAACACGATCGAATTGAACAACGGCGCGGCGCCCGATGACGGCCGGGGCGCGTTGAGGATTTCGATTTCCCGGGGCGCCGCCATGCGCATTCAGCCCTCGGGCTACGCCGTGGATTTCGAAAATCTTGTCGAGTTCCGAACGAACGAGCGGGATGCGGTGCTCGAATTGGCGGGCGACTTCGTGGTCCGCCCCGATACGTACGTGTACGTGGGAGATGCCGTTGAGGACGGCACGAATTTCGTGCTCGGGAAGGGCGGCGTGCTTGCTTATGCGAAGGGGAAGGACTCCGGACGGCTTCTTTTCGCGCGCGACTCGACCGTGCGGTTCGAACCGGGGAGCCTTCTCGTCCTGGAGGACGATGAAGTCAAGGAGCTCGAAAAACGACTTCGCCTCAGAACGAGCGCTTCGAATGTCTCGGGGCTTGGCAACCTCGGTGTGCTCGTCAATACGAGTGCACCCGGCGGCGCCTATCAGGAGCGAGGGCATCTCGAAATCGACGCGAACGGAAATTTCGTTTTCGTCGGCACCCCCGTCACGTCTCGCGGGCCCATGGCGCCCGTCGTCAACCGGCTTTTCGAAGGGGTAATGGCGGATTCGGTCGGCGTTCCCGCCTTCTGGCGCACGGCCTTTGCGAAAAACGATGTCGACGCGCTTTCTGAAAACAGCGCCTCCTGGGTTGAGGTCGGCGTTCAGATGGGGACCGAAAACGCGGTGATCCGAAGCATGCGCGCCCACGCCTTCGATCCCGACGAAGCGCTTCGGGTGTTGGAGCACGCGAAAACGAGCGCCGCGGAGCGCGAAAAGGAAGCCGCAGAGGGCGATGCGGGGGCGAAGGCAGGCGGGATCGCGAAGCTCACGCACCCGAATCTGCCGATCGTTGTCGACCTCTCCCGCACGACGATGCGCGACGACACGACGGTGCGATCGGGCGACGATTGGACGCTTGATCGCGACGAAGACGAGATCGGTGCGACCTTCTACGGGCGCGTCGAGAAGCCCTTCGGTCTGCCCGATCTGCTCTGGGGGATCCGCGCGGGTTGGTCGACGGCGGACGTCGACACCGACGTCGTAACGCAGAACCGCTTCTCGGGCGAAAGCAACGTCGTGACGATTTCGATTTTCGGCGCGGTACCGACTGCGTACGGGTATTTCTCGGCGGACCTTCTGTGGGCGAGCGCCGACGATTCGGCGCGGATGCCCACGTACGGCACGATGCTCGTTTCGGATGACATCGAGCGCACGTTCTGGTCGGCGGGGTTGGGTTGGACGAGTCCCGCCCGGACGACGACGTACGGTGCGAGCCGTTGGTCGGGACGACTCGGTGCGGGTCTTCGGGGCTATCGCATCGAAGGGTCGGGCGGAGAGCTCGCGGCGGGATCCGAAAGGATTCTCGCGACGGACTTCGGCACGCGCATGTTCGGCGAAGCATCGCTTACGGCCTCCTTTGCGGGTGAGGGCACCTTCACGTCTTGGAGCGAAGCGAACGACGAGGGCGAGTCGGAAGTTTGGCGCCGGTGGATGACCGCGCTTCTTCCGAAGAGTTGGCACGTCTGGGGCGGCCTCTCGGGCTACGCGCTTGCGGGCGACACGGATGTGACGCTTTCGGTGCGCACGGTGAACGTCTCCTCCGAGTACGCGGGACGCGCCCGGTTCGAGGTCGACGGTCCCGAAACCGCGAGCGTGAGCGCGAAGCTCGGTGCGGGACTCGCGTGGCGCGATTCGACGCTCGGCATCTGGGGTGCGATCGACCGGGGCGTCGACGGCTTTGACGCGAAGACGGTCGGGATTCGGTACGGGTACGTGCTCTGATCGAATGTCCTCCGATTCGTAAGAAAAGGCAAAACTTCCCGGCGGGGCGCGGCAATTTGCCGCGCCCTTCTTAGAGTGTGTTCCGGAGAGTCGTCGAGCCCGCGGCGCAAAAAACGGAGAATCTTTAAAATCTCCGCCGTGGCTTCGCCGCCCGTCAAGTCCGAGCGCCCGCTTTTTCCTCGAACGCGGAAAAGCGTTCGAACGCACGTACGTACGGACGACGCGGGCGGGCGACGGACAAACAAAGGGAGGCACAAAGACATGGCAGACAACGAAAGCCGTCCGACGGCGGATCCCGGGCTCGCACGCAGCATGGTCGATCCCCTTTACCGCGGACTTCGACTTTCGACGGGTGAAGCGCTCATGGCACACGCCGACGGCGTGGCTGGCATCATCCGAAGCATTCGCAACGATCCGGATCTGATCGCGGCCGCCTATCTTTTCTGCGTACCGACGGTCATTCAGAAGAATTCGAGCGAATGGATCGAAAAGAGCTTCGGTCCGACCGTGAACGGTCTCGTTCAGGAGCTCGGCCAGATCAACGACCTCTCAATGCGGGCGCGCTCCGACAACGCGGAGGCCAATACGTCCCGGCAGGCCGAGGCGTTGCGCAAGATGCTCCTGGCGATGTGCAAGGACCTGCGCGTGGTGCTTTTGAAGCTCGCGAGCCGCTTGCAGACGTTGCGCTGGTTTGCGAGCTCGAAAAGCGAAGGAGCGGCTTCCTTCGGGGAAGAGACGCTCGCGCTCTACGCGCCGCTCGCCAATCGCCTCGGGATCTGGCAGATCAAGTGGGAGCTCGAAGACCTGTCGCTTCGCTTCACGCGTCCCGACGAATACCACGAGATCGCCCGCGAGCTCGACGAGTCGCGCGAAGAGCGCCTTGAATTCATGCAGGGCGCCGTGCGGCGTATTCGGGAGCTCCTGGCGGAACACCGCATCGAAGCTGAGGTGTCGGGTCGCCCGAAGCACATCTATTCCATCTGGAAGAAGATGCAGCGCAAGCATCTGCGGTTCGATCAGCTCTTCGACGTACGCGCCGTGCGCATCATCGTCGAGACGCTCGAGCAGTGCTACGAGGTGCTCTCGATCGTGCACGAGAGCTTCCCAGTGCTCTCGAAAGAGTACGACGACTACATCGCGAAGCCGAAACCCAACGGCTACCAGTCGCTCCACACGGTGGTGACCGACAAGGCGGGGCGTCCGATCGAGATTCAAATCCGCACGCGCGCGATGCACGAATTCGCCGAACTTGGTGTCGCCGCGCACTGGCGCTACAAGGAGGCGGGCAACTCGAATGGGATGTCGAGCGCCGAAGAGCAGCGCGTCGCCTGGTTGCGGCAACTCCTCGCGTGGCGCAGCGACGTGGGGGGGTCTCCCGAGCACGATCCGCATGCGGTTGAGGACGATCACGTCTATTGCCTGACGCCAGCGGGACGCGTCGTGGAGCTCCCTGCGGGCGCCACCCCCGTCGACTTCGCGTACCAGGTGCACACCGAACTCGGTCACCGCATGCGCGGCGCCAAGGTGAACGGCGTTATGGTGCCCCTCAATACGCACCTGCACACCGGGGAGACGGTGGAAATCATTGCCGGGAAAACCGGGCAGCCGAGTCGCGACTGGCTCAACCCCGAACTGGGGTACGCCGCAAGCGCCCGCACGCGCAACAAGGTGCGTCAGTGGTTCAACGCGCAGCAAACGGCCGAACTTCTCTCCAGCGGTCGCGAACGCCTCGACAAGGAGCTCGCGCGCCTCGGCAAGACTGCCGTCAAGCTCGAAGACCTCGCGAAGCGTCTCGGATACGACTCGGTCGACGATGTGTGCGTCGCCTTCGCGAAGGAAGAAATCACCGCGACGGCGATCGCCGCTGCCGTACAGCCTCCGAAGCCCGTGAAAGAGGTCGAGCCCGAGGTCGTGCTTCATCAGGCGCAGAAGGACAACAAGGGGCGCGTTCTCGTCGTGGGGGTCGATTCGCTTCTGACCCAGCTCGCCCGTTGCTGCCATCCGGTGCCGCCCGACGAGATCGTGGGTTACGTCTCGCGCGGCCGCGGCGTCATGATCCATCGTGCGGACTGCCCGAACGTGCGCAACATGGCCGAGCAGGATCACGAACGTCTCATTGAAGTGAGCTGGGGGAGCGCCGTGGGCGACGCCGTCTATCCGGCGGAAGTCCTCGTCGTTGCTCAGGACCGCATGGGGCTTCTCAAAGACATCTCCGAAGTCTTCATGCGCGAAAAGGAGCGTGTCACGGGTATGAACACTCAGTCCGTGAAGGGCGACCAGCACATGCACTTCCAAATCGAAATCCATTCGGCCGACGGCTTGAAGCGGACGCTTGTCGCTCTGCGCGAAGTCTCGGGCGTGCTTTCCGCCCGCCGCGTGTGAGGGAATCAGGAGAGTCGCGAAAGGGAACAGCGGACGGCGCTCGCGTCGTCCGCTCTCCTTTCGAACCTTCCGAAAGAAAGCGGATACAAATTGTTACATCGATACCTCTTGCGTAATTTAAATTTGTCCGTATAATTCATGCCTCACACAGCTTGAAACGAACAGGCACATAGCTCAGTTGGTTAGAGCATCACCTTGACATGGTGGGGGTCGTTGGTTCGAATCCAATTGTGCCTACCAATTCTTCTCGGGCGGTGTGACGGCGGCGGAGGCCGGCGGTACGAAATACCACGTATGTGGTATGGCAGGAATCAAGGTTCTTGCGTACAATCCAAAACCTCACAGGCACATAGCTCAGTTGGTTAGAGCATCACCTTGACATGGTGGGGGTCGTTGGTTCGAATCCAATTGTGCCTACCAGAATTCTTATTGGGAAACGTTGACGATGTCGAATAGCCAGGCTCTTCGTGCGACAACACCCTCGGCTCGAAAGACGAGGGCGTGAGCGAAGTGTCGGCAACGATTTCCTGACCAAAAAAGTGCGGCTCATGTCCGCACTTTTTTTTCGTCCCTGCATTTTGAGGTTTTCAAAAAATGGTTGCGATTACTCTTCCCGACGGGTCCAAGCGTGAATTCGAAGGCCCCGTGACCGTGGCGGAACTTGCCGCCTCGATCGGCGCCGGTTTGGCCAAGGCTGCCCTCGCCGGTCGCGTCAACGGCCGCCTCGTCGACCTTTCCCACGTGATTGAGGCCGATGCCGACGTTTCCATCGTGACGGGTCGCGACCCCGAAGGTCTTGAAATCATCCGCCATTCGAGCGCGCACCTCATGGCGCAGGCCGTCAAGGAACTCTACCCCGATGCTCAGGTGACGATCGGGCCGTCGATTGAAAACGGCTTCTACTACGACTTTTCCTACAGCCGTCCCTTCACGCCCGAAGATCTCGAAAAGATCGAAGCGCGCATGGACGAGCTCGCGAAGAAGGACATCCCGATCGTTCGCGAAGAAATGGACCGTACGGCCGCCGTCGAGTTCTTCAAGGGGCTCGGCGAACATTACAAGGCCGAAATCATCGAGGCGATTCCCGAAGGCGAAGTGATTTCGCTCTACCGCCAGGGCGACTTCGTCGACCTCTGCCGCGGTCCTCACGTCCCGTCGACGGGCAAGCTCAAGGTGCACAAGCTCATGAAGGTGGCGGGTGCCTACTGGCGCGGAGACAGCAAGAACGAAATGTTGCAGCGCATCTACGGCACCGCCTGGGCGACGAAGGACGAACAGGCCGCGTACCTCCACATGCTCGAAGAAGCCGAAAAGCGCGACCACCGTCGCCTCGGTCGCGAACTTGACCTCTTCCACATTCAGGACGAAGCTCCCGGCATGATCTTCTGGCACGCCAAGGGCTGGGCCCTTTGGCAGGTGGTCGAACAGTACATGCGCCGCGTCTACCAGGACAACGGTTACCAGGAAGTGAAGGCGCCGCAACTCCTCGATCGCAGTCTCTGGGAGCGTTCCGGCCACTGGGCGAAGTACCGTGAAAACATGTTCACGACCGAATCGGAAAACCGCTACTATGCGCTCAAGCCGATGAACTGCCCGGGGCACATCCAGATCTTCAATTCGGCTCTGCGCAGCTACCGCGATCTGCCGCTTCGCATCGGCGAATTCGGTCAGTGCCACCGCAACGAACCCTCCGGGTCGTTGCACGGCATGATGCGTGTTCGCGGTTTCACGCAGGACGACGGTCACATCTTCTGTACCGAAGACCAGATCCTCAAGGAGTGCGAAGACTACACGCGCCTCGTTCAGAAGGTCTACAAGGACTTCGGCTTCACGGAAATCGCCTACAAGGTGGCGACTCGTCCGGAAATGCGCATCGGCGAAGACGCCGTCTGGGACAAGGCCGAAGCCGCCCTGATGCAGAGCTTCGACGCTCTGGGTATCAAGTACGAAGTGCTCGAAGGTGAGGGCGCCTTCTACGGTCCCAAGATCGAATATCACCTCAAGGACTGCCTCGGTCGCTCCTGGCAGTGCGGCACGATTCAGGTCGACTTCCAGATGCCGGGTCGACTCGGCGCCGAATACGTGGCCGAAGACAACACCCGCAAGGTGCCCGTCATGTTGCACCGCGCCATTCTCGGTTCGCTCGAGCGCTGGATCGGCATGCTGATCGAAGAATTCGCGGGCGCTTTCCCGCTCTGGCTCGCTCCGGTTCAGGTGGCCGTTGCCAACATTACCGACGGTCAGGCGGACTATGTCAAGGAACTTGCCAAGAAGCTCCACGAAGCCGATATTCGGGTTCAAACGGATTTGCGCGGCGAGAAAATTAACTATAAAATTCGCGAGCTTAGCCTGCAAAAGATTCCGTACATCCTCGTCGTCGGCGAGAAGGAAAAGCAGGCGGGTACGGTTTCCGTGCGCGTGCGCGGCGGCAAGGATCTGGGCGTCATGAGTTTTGACGACTTCCTTGCTCTCGTGCGCCGCGAAGTCGCCGAGCGAGCGATGACGCTCGCCTGAGGCGAAGCTGATTCAACTTTTGGGAGATTGTCATAGCACAAGATCGCAAGCATCGGATCAATGGTGAGATCCGAGTCCCCGAGGTCCGACTGACCGGCGTCGACGGCGCCCAGATCGGGATTGTTCGTACGGTCGAGGCTCTGCGCATGGCGGAAGACGCCGACGTGGACCTCGTTGAGGTTGCGCCCAATGCGACGCCGCCCGTCTGCCGCCTGATGGACTACGGCAAGTTCCGCTATCAGGAGCAGAAGAAGGCTCAGGAAGCCAAGGCGAAGCAGAAGGTCGTGCAGGTGAAGGAGGTCAAGTTCCGTCCGGCCACGGATGAAAACGACTTCCAGACGAAGCTGCGCAGCCTCGTTCGCTTCCTCGGCGACGGCGACAAGGCCAAGGTCACGTTGCGCTTCCGCGGTCGCGAAATGGCCCATCAGCATTTCGGCATGGAACTGATGGAGCGCATTCGCACGGAGCTCGACGAGATCGCTCAGGTCGAACACGCGCCGAAGCTCGAAGGGCGCCAGATGATCATGGTGCTCGCTCCCAAGAAGAAGCGTTAAAAAAAAATGCTTCTCAACGGACTCGACTCGAAATTTTGAGTTAAAATCCGATTCTTTCGTGGAAGACCGGGCGGTTCCCCGCCCGGTCTTCCGAATTCCAAGTGGACCTGAGGCTCGAGGAAGTTCCCGTTTTTTCAACGGGGCGCCCCTTGTCCATCTAATAAATGAGGTAACGGCAAATGCCGAAGATGAAGACCAAGCGCGCCGCCGCCAAGCGTTTCAAGCCGCGTGCCAGCGGCTCGATCAAGCGCGCCCACGCTACGAAGCGTCACATTCTCACCAAGCGTACGACGAAGAACAAGCGCCAGCTCCGCGGCATGACGAACGTTCATGATTCGGATATGGCTTCGGTTCGCCGCATGCTTCCGTACGCCTAATTGAGAAGGAGTAAAAGATGCCCCGAGTTAAGCGTGGTGTGACGGCTCGTGCCCGTCATAAGAAAGTTTTCGCCCTTTCCAAGGGTTTCCGTCTGCGCCGCAACAACGTTTACCGCGTTGCCAAGCAGGCTGTGATGCGTGCCGGTCAGTACGCCTACCGTGACCGCCGCAACAAGAAGCGCGTCTTCCGCCGTCTCTGGATCGCCCGTATCAATGCCGGTACGCGCGCCAACGGCATGACCTACTCCGTTTTCATGAACGGGCTCAAGAAGGCCGGTATCGCCCTCGACCGCAAGGTCCTTTCCGATATGGCCATCTTCGACAAGGAAGGCTTTGCCGCCCTCGTCGCCCAGGTGAAGGCCGCCTAATAAAGCTTTTTTTGAGGACGACGCCGATTTCCGCGTGAAGCCGGTCGATTTTTTCGTCCCCGAGCTTTGAAAAGACCCTCGGTATCCGCCGGGGGTCTTTTTTTTCGGCCTCAAGCCCGCCGCTCCTCGGGGTTTTCGCAAGGAACCGCCGGCGAACGGGCGACGGGATATTCGATAAAATTCAATGCTTGACGTCCCGTGCACGCGGTCTGTCCGCGCTCGGGCGTGCAGGATTTTTTCGGACCGCATCGCGCGCCCCCTCGGGGAGGCCGATCGGTCGGCGGCGATTTTCCGTCGAGGCGCTACTCGGGCGGACGCCGTTCATAGGTTTTCGGGATTTGTAGACATGCAAGACCTTTCCGAACTCATCGAGTCGGCCCGCAAGGACTTCGCCGCCGCCGAGCAGCCCGCCGCGTTGGAAGACGCCAAGGCCCGCTACATCGGCAAGACCGGCCAGATTACGGTCCTCATGAAGGCGCTCGGCCAGCTCGCGCCTGAGGAACGCCGCAGCCGCGGTCAGGAAATCAATCGCGCCAAGGCCGCGATCGAAGCCGCGCTCAACGCGCGCCGCGAAGCGCTTGCCGAAGAGGAGCTTCGCAAGAAGCTCGAAAGCGAAGCGATCGACGTGACCCTTCCCGGGCGCGGTCGTACGCCGGGCGGCATTCACCCCGTGATGCGCACCTGGATGCGCATCGAGGAAATCTTCCGTTCGATCGGCTTCGACGTGGCCGACGGCCCCGAAATCGAAAGCGACTGGTTCAGCTTCACGGCGCTCAACAATCCGCCCAACCATCCGGCCCGATCGATGCAGGACACGTTCTACGTCGACCGCACCGACGCCGAAGGGCGTCAGCTGCCGTTGCGTCCGCACACCTCGCCCATGCAGGTGCGCTACGCGCGCACGCACGAAGCACCCATCAAAGTGATCGCCCCCGGGCGCACGTACCGCGTCGACTCCGACGCGACGCACTCGCCGATGTTCCACCAGGTCGAAGGCCTCTGGATCGACGAGAACGTGAGCTTCACGGACCTCAAAGGCGTCTACAGCAATTTCCTGCGCTGCTTCTTCGAAACGAACGACCTCGTCGTGCGTTTCCGCCCGTCGTACTTCCCCTTTACGGAACCTTCCGTCGAAGTTGACATGATGTTCACGAGCGGTCCGCGCAAGGGCAAGTGGCTTGAAATTTCCGGGGCGGGCGAAGTGCACCCGAACGTCGTGCGCAATTACGGGCTCGACCCCGAAAAGCACATCGGCTTTGCCTTCGGCTCCGGGCTCGAACGACTCACGATGCTTCGTTACGGGATCGACGACCTGCGCCTCTTCTTCGAAGGCGACCTCCGCTTCCTGCGTCAGTTCAACTAATCGCTCAAAGGATTTACGACATGCTTTTCTCTGAAGCGTGGCTGCGCCACTACATCAATCCGAACCTGAGCACCGAAGAGCTCGCGGAAGCGCTCACCATGGCGGGTTTGGAAGTCGAAGACGTCACCTCCATGGCGCCCGCCTTCACGGGCGTCGTCGTGGCCGAAGTGCTGACGTGCCGCGACCATGAAAATTCCGATCACCTCCACGTGTGCGAAGTGAACGCCGGCACGGGCGAAACGTTGCAGATCGTCTGCGGCGCCCCGAACGTTCGCGCGGGCATCAAGGTCGCCTGCGCCACGATCGGCGCGGTGCTCCCGGGCGACTTCAAGATCAAGAAGTCGAAGCTTCGCGGCGTCGTCTCAATGGGGATGCTCTGTTCGACGCGCGAACTCGGCATCAACGATGATCACGGCGGCATTTGGATTCTCCCCGACGACGCTCCCGTCGGCGTCGACATTCGCGAGTACGCGAAGCTTGACGACGCGCGCATCGAAATCAAACTCACGCCCAACCGCGGCGACGCGCTCTCGCTCGTTGGCGTGGCTCGCGACCTGCACGCCGTGACGGGGGCTCCCCTGCACCTTCCCGAAGCTGTGAAGGTAGAACCGACGACGGACGAAGTGCTGCCCGTCGCCGTCGAAGCGCCCGACCTCTGCGGCCGCTTCTCGGGGCGCGTCATCCGCGGCCTCAACGCCAAGGCGAAGACTCCCGCCTGGATGAAGGAACGCCTCGAAGGGGCGGGTCAGCGCTCGATTTCGGCTCTCGTCGACATCTCGAACTATGTCATGCTCGAGCTCGGTCGTCCGACCCACTTCTTCGACCTCTCGAAGATCGAAAGCGGGCGGCTTACCGTCCGCTGGGGGCGCGACGGCGAAGAGGTGAAGCTCCTCAACGGCCAGACGAAGCCGATCGACGGCTACTACGGCGTCATCTGCGACGGCGACGTGCCCGAATGCCTCGCGGGGATCATGGGCGGCGAAAAGACCTCAATTTCCGAAGAAACGACGGACCTCTTCATCGAAGCGGCCTTCTGGCAGCAGGAAGCCGTTCAGGGTCGTTGCCGCAAGCTCAATTTCTCGACCGATGCGGCCTACCGCTTTGAGCGCGGCGTCGACTTTTCGACGACGGCCGAGCACCTCGAATACGTCACGAAGCTCGTTCTCGACATCTGCGGTACGCCCGAAACGAAGACGGGTCCGGTCGACGACCGCATCCTCGCTCTGCCCGAACGCAAGCCCGTCGCGATGCGCGTCGATCGTTGCCTCAAGGTGATCGGTATGCCGATCCCGGTCGAGGCGATGGAAGAAACCTTCAAGCGTCTGGGCTTTGCGTATGAATTCGACGGGAGCGTCTTTACGGTGACCCCGCCCGCGTACCGCTTCGACATCGAAATCGAAGAGGATCTGATCGAAGAAGTCGCGCGTCTTTACGGCTACGAAAAGCTTCCGGATCGTCCCCCGATGGCGCCCGCCGCGATGAAGTCGCCGAAGGAAAACTCCCGCTCGGCGCATGCTCTGCGTCTCGCGATGGCGAACCTCGGTTACCAGGAACTCATCAACTTCTCGTTCGTTCCCGAAGCCTGGGAAAAGGACTTCTCCGCGAACGAAACTCCGATCAAGCTCCTCAACCCGATCGCCTCTCACCTCTCGGTGATGCGCACGCAGCTCGTGGGCGGCCTCGTCGACATTCTCAAGTACAACCTCAACCGTCGTGCGGAGCGCGTTCGCGTCTTCGAACTCGGTCGCGTTTTCCTGCCCGATCCCGCAGTGGACGACGGCGAGTGGACCGTGAAGGGCGTGCGTCAGCCGCTCCACATCGCGGGTCTCGCGTACGGTCCCGCGGTGAATCCGCAGTGGGGCGTGCCCGCCCGTCCGGTCGACTTCTTCGACCTGAAGGGCGACCTCGAACGACTCGTCGCGCCCCTGAAGGCGCGCTTCGTTCGCGCAAGCTTCCCGGGGCTCCATCCCGGGCGCAGTGCCGCCGTCTATATCGGTGAAAAGCGTATCGGCTTCATCGGCGAACTCCATCCGCGCGCCTGCCGTGCGTACGATCTGCCGCACGCACCGATCGTCTTCGACATTGAGGTTCAGCCTCTTCTGACGACGGAACTTCCCGTCTATCGCCCGGTCTCGAAGTTCCAGCCCATGATGCGCGACATCGCCGTGGTGGTGCCCGCCGACATGGAAGTCGCCCGCCTCAATCGCGCCGTGCATAACGCGCAGGTGGCCGATCCGCGTCTTGCGCCCGTGGCGGACTTCCGACTCTTCGACCTTTACCGTCCGAAGGATCCGGAGGCCGCGGGTGAAAAGTCGCTCGCGTTCGCCGTCGAACTCGTCGCGCGCGGCGAAGAGCCCGTGTCCGAAGAGCAGGCCGATGCGGCCATGAAGGCGATTCTCGAGGTGTTGGAGCGCGAAGGTGCACATCTGCGCTCTTAACTGTTGATTTCTATGTAAAATGTGCGGACCGGTCTTTGCGGACCGGTCCGCACGTCGTTTTTTGCCAGGAAACCTTCATGTTCCAATACGATACGCCCGAGACCTCGGGTAGCAGTACGCTCAACAAGGCGGGGTTGGCCGAAGTGCTCATGCGCCACTTCGACATCGACCGCCCTACCGCCAAGGGGTTCGTCGAAGGCTTCTTCGAACTGATTTCCGAACACCTCGTCAAGGGTGACACCGTCAAGATTCCGGGCCTCGGGAATTTTTCCGTTCGCGACAAGGTGGCGCGTCCGGGGCGGAACCTGAAGACGGGCGAAACCGTGATCATTACGGAGCGCCGCGTCGTCACCTTCCATCCCTCGGGCACGCTCAACGCTCGCGTGACGGAAAATCTCGTGCCTCAGTCGGGTCCCTGGGACGACAAATCGAAATCCTGAGAGGCTCCGAGCGTTCGATAGAATCAGCGCCTTGCTTTTTTTTGAGATATCAGGTAATATTCCCAGTCTTGGTTGTCGGGGCGTAGCGCAGCCTGGTAGCGCACTTGCATGGGGTGCAAGGGGTCGCGAGTTCGAATCCCGCCGCCCCGACCACAAGAATTCCTCGAAAGGGGCCGATCTTCGGATCGGCCCCTTTCTTTTTTGTGCACGATTTGCCTGCCACCCTGTCACGAAAACGTCATCAACTCGTCACGGGGCCGTCAAACCGCATCTCCATACTTCCTCTCGCGGCGACAAAGAGCACTCAAACGGTCGATGGGACCGGGGTTGTCGCCAAAGAAACGAACTGATCGGACACAATCAAAATGACGAATGCTAAGTTGATGACGATGAGCGCCCTCGCGGGCATGATGGTGATGGGTTCGGCGTACGCCGGCACGGTGACGATCAACGGTTCGACGACCGTTCTTCCCGCCATGCAGCAGGTGGCCGAAAGCTTCATGGCCGCTCACAAGGACGTGACGATCACCATCTCGGGCACGGGCTCGGGCAACGGCATCAAGGCGCTCCAGGACAAGATGACCGACATCGCCATGTCCTCGCGCGACATGAAGGAGAAGGAAGCGAAGGCCCTTGAAGCCAAGGGCGGAAAGGCCGTTCGTTTCACGGTGGCTTATGACGCCATCATCCCCGTGGTGAACACCGCCAACCCGGTAAAGGGTCTCACGAAGGATCAGCTCCGCGACATCTATGCGGGCAAGATCAAGAGCTGGAAGGAAGTGGGTGGCAACGACGCTCCGGTCGTCGTGATCGGTCGCGACTCCTCCTCGGGCACGTTCGAATCCTGGCAGGAACTCGTCATGGGCAAGACTCGCGTTTCGCCCCGCGCTCTGCTTCAGAGCTCTTCGGGCGGCGTCGTTCAGGCCGTGACCTCGAACCCGAACGCGATCGGCTACGTCGGCATCGGCTACCTCGACAATCAGACGCACGGTCTTGAGGTCGACGGCGTCAAGCCCTCCATGGAAACGGCCAAGAACAAGACCTGGCCCATCTCGCGCGACCTTTACCTCTTCACCTCGGGCGAACCCCAGGGCGATGCGAAGGCCGTGATCGACTTCATGATGAGCAAGGACGGTCAGGCCCTCGTTCAGAAGTCGGGCTTCGTTCCGACGCTCTGATTCCGGGAGCATAACGGATGGCTCTTCCCGCAAAGCTTAGGATCGACCGGGCTTTTCGGAGAACGCTGGGAGCCGCGGCGGCGGTAAGCGTCATTGCGCTTGCCGCCATCGTGCTCTTCCTGTGCACGCAAGCGTTTCCGATTCTGCGCGACGTCTCCCTCACGGACTTTCTATTCTCAACCGAGTGGTATCCGACGGACGAACCGCCCGTCTTCGGGATCGGAGCGCTCGTTACGGGCTCTCTGGCCGCTGCGGTGTTGACGACCCTCATCGCGGTGCCGCTCGGGGTGCTCACGGCTTGTGCGATGCACTGCGGCATGCCCGAACCGGTGCGCCGCATCGCCAAGCCCCTCGTCGAACTCATGGCGGCGCTTCCCTCCGTCGTGATCGGTTTCGTCGGGATGGTGGTGGTTGCGCCCTGGTTGCAAAACACCTTCAATTTGCCTTCGGGCCTCAACTTGACGAATGCCGCGTTGATGCTCGCCTTCATGTGCGTGCCGACGATCGCGTCGATTTCCGAGGACGCCCTCAAAAACGTGCCCGCGGGTTTGCGCGAAGCGAGTCTCGCGCTCGGCGCGACCCGTTGGGAAACCCTCGTGCGCGTCGAACTCCGTTGGGCCATGGGCGGCATCGGTACGGCCGTGATGCTCGGTATTTCCCGAGTGATCGGTGAAACGATGGTGGTGCTCATGGTGGCGGGCGGCGCCGGGATCATTCCCGAGAGCATCTTCGATCCGGTGCGCCCGATGACGGCTAGCATCGCCGCCGAAATGGCCGAAGCCGCGGTCGGCGGAGAACACTACCACGCACTCTATGCGACCGGTCTCGTTCTCTTCCTCCTTACGTTTGTCTTCAATCTTCTGGCGTGGTACTTCACCCGCCGCATGAGTCTCAAAGCATGATTTCGACGAATCGTACGAGCCGCACGATTACGGAGCGCATGGGCTTCGGCTTCATGCGTGCGGCGGCCATCATCAATATCGGATCGCTCCTTGCGATCATCGGTCTGATCGTCGTCGAAGCCCTGCCGGGGCTCTCGTGGGAGTTTTTGACCGAAGCGCCCCGCAACATGATGACGGAAGGAGGGATCTGGCCCTGTTTGGTCGGGACCTTCCTCCTTGCGGCCGGGGCGCTCGTCATCGCGCTACCGCTCGGCGTCATGAGCGCGGTCTATCTGCACGAGTACGCGAAGGACTCGGCCTGGGTGACGCTCACGCGTCTCTCGATCGCGAACCTCGCGGGCGTTCCCTCGATCGTTTTCGGTCTTTTCGGGCTCACCTTTTTCGTGGTCTTCTGCGGCTTCGGCGTGAGCCTGCTCTCGGGGATCCTCACGCTTGCCGTGCTCTCGCTGCCCATCATCATCAACACGACCGAGGCGGCCCTCTCGCAGGTACCCCAGGAGTGGCGCGAAGCGAGCCTCGCGCTCGGAGCCTCGCGCTTCGAGACGGTCACGAAGGTGATTCTTCCCAATGCGCTTCCGGGCGTTCTGACGGGGTCGATCCTCGCGCTCTCGCGTGCCGCAGGTGAAACGGCCGCGATCATGTACACGGGCAGCGTCTTTTTCACTCCGAAGGACGGCGCTTCGCTCTTCGAGCCGGTGATGGCGCTTCCCTATCACATCTACGTCATGGCGACCTCCGGGACCAACATCGAAGCGACGCGTCCTCTGCAGTACGGCACGGCACTCGTGCTGCTCCTTCTCGTCCTCGTCATGAGTTCGGCTGCGATCTGGTTGCGCGAACGTCGCCGCTCCCGCTGACCGAACACCCGAACGACATTCAGTTGAAAAAAATGGATACGACTATCTCCGCAACGCCGCGCGAAATGCCGCCGGCCAAGATCGAAATGCGTGACCTGAACCTCTACTACGGGGACTTTCACGCCGTCAAAAACATCACGATGAAGATTCCCGAAGGGTGCGTCACAGCCTTCATCGGTCCCTCGGGTTGCGGCAAGTCGACGCTCCTGCGTTCCTTCAACCGGATGCAGGATCTCTATCCCGGGCAACGCGCCGAAGGGTACCTCCACATGGGGGACCTCGACATTCTCTCGCGCGACATCGACGTGACGGATCTGCGCGCCCGCATCGGCATGGTGTTCCAGCGCCCGACTCCCTTCCCGATGTCGATTTTCGAGAACGTCGCCTACGGCGTGCGTCTTCGTGAAAAGCTCTCGAAGGCCGACATGGAAGAGCGCGTTTATTGGGCGCTGCACAAGGCGGCGCTCTGGGACGACGTGAAGGACAAGCTCCAGCAGCCCGGCACATCGCTCTCGGGCGGTCAGCAACAGCGCCTTTGCATCGCGCGCGGTATCGCCGTGAAGCCCGAAGTGCTCCTGCTCGACGAACCCTGCTCGGCGCTCGACCCGATCTCAACCGCCCGCATCGAAACGCTTATCGACGAACTCAAGAAGGACTACACGGTCGTCATCGTCACGCACAGCATGCAACAGGCCGCTCGCATCTCGGACTACACCGCCTTCATGTACCTCGGCGAACTCGTCGAATTCGGCGACACGCGCACGATTTTCACCCGCCCTCAACAGAAGGCCACCGAAGACTACATCACGGGCCGCTTCGGCTGATTGGGAGACAAGCCATGGAACAACACATCGTCAAACGCTTCGACGAAGAACTGAGCGAACTCAAGCACAACATGCTCGAAATGGGGCGTTCGGTGCGTCGTCAGCTCGACGCCGTCGGTCTCGTGCTTTTGAAGCTCGACCACCGGGAAGCGAGCGAAATCGAAGCTGCGGACGTCGATATCAACCGTCAGGAAAAGGATCTCGACGCTTTCATCGAATGCATTCTTTCGAGTCGTCAGCCCCAGGCGGTCGACTTGCGCATGCTGCTCGGATGCCTGCGCATGACGATCGACTTCGAACGTATGGGCGACGAAGTGCGCAACGCCGCCAAAGGCGTGCGTAAGATGAGTTCGTCGCTCGAAGGGCAACTTCTCACGACGCGCGACGCGCTCCTCACGATCCACGCGCATCTGCTTGTCATGACGACCGAGGCGCTTCTCGCCGTCGAAGACATCGACGTTGAAAAGGCCCGCGCGGTGCTCGCGCGCCAACCCGTCGTCGTCTCGGAAGTGCATGCGGCCGTCGTGGCGCTCGTCGAACACCTGAAGGAAGGTCACACGGATGTTCCCGACGGGCTCGAACTCATCCGTATTGCGAAGTCGCTCGAACGCGTGGGGGCGCACCTCACGAACGTAGCCGAAGCGATCGTCTTCGTGCGAGAAGGCGTCGACATCCGCCACCAAACTTCGACTCAAGCGTGAAAGGCCGTAGAATGACGTCGTTGGAAAACCTTTCCCCGACCGAAATGCCTGAACTTCTGATCGTCGAAGACGAAACGGCCATCCGCGAACTCGTCGCCTTCGTGTGCGAAAGCGAAGGATTCCGGGTGAACCGGGCCGAAGACATCGCGTCCGCGCGGGCGGCGCTCGCTCTTTCGCGCCCCGACTTGATTCTCCTCGACTGGATGTTGCCCGACATGTCCGGGCTCGACTGGCTCAAGGAGCTTCGAAGTGACCGTGCCTGGTCGTCGATTCCCGTCATCATGCTTACGGCCCGGGGGGCCGAAGCGGACCGCGTGTGCGGTTTGGAGACGGGGGCGGACGACTACATCGTGAAGCCCTTTTTGCCGCGCGAACTCGTCGCACGCATCCGTACGCAGCTGCGGCGCCGTCCGAGACCGAACGAGGCGGACGAGGGGGCCGAGAAGCGCGCGGAGCCGCGGGAGACCGCGGTTGTCTGCGGGCCGATCCGCATCGACGAATCGAAGTTCGAAGCCACGATCGACGGCAAGCCCGTCCGTCTCTCCGTGAAGGAATTCAAGCTCCTCAAGCTCTTTGCCGAAAAACCCGGTCGGGTCTTCTCGCGTGCTCAGCTTCTGGAGTCGGTGTGGCAGACGGCCTTCGTCGACGAACGGACGGTGGATGTTCACATGTTGCGACTTCGTAAGATTCTGGCGGGCACGTCGGCGGAAGAGTTCATTGAGACCGTTCGCGGGGTCGGGTATCGAGCCAAGGATTACGGATCGTGAGCCATCTGACACAGGAACCCAATCCGAACGGGTACGGCATGAGTCTGCCCGATCGGAGGGTCGACATCGAACTCATGCGCTCCCGGGGGTTCGCCCTCATCGGGGGTTTTTGCGTTTTGGCGGCCGCCGCGATTGCGGTGGGTCTAGCGGGAAGTCTCGACGCCGCGCTCCTTCTTTGGGGTGCGGGAACGACGGTGCTTCTTTTGCTCACGGTCCTCATGTGGCGCGAGCTCGTCCACGAAGACGAACGGAAAGCCCGCCGCATTCGCGACCGCGACTTCCGCTACCGTCAAACGTTGGCACTCCTGCCCGAGGGCGTCGTGATTCTGCGCGACGACAACCAGATCGAGTGGTTGAACGACATGGCGTTGCGCCACCTGGGCTTTACGCCCGACGTGGTCGGCAAGCCCCTTTTCGACGTGCTGCACGACGAGCGGCTTCGTCAGTGGATGCAGACGCGCGACTACGCGGCCCCCTTCGTCACGGAGCCCGAAGGCACGAACCTCATTCTGGAAGTGGCGGCCGTCGCACCCGACGCGCGTCACACGATGATCGTCACGCGCGACGTCACCGAAGGCCGGCGCCTCGAAGAGGTGCGTCGCGACTTCGTCGCGAACGTGAGTCACGAACTTCGTACGCCGCTCACCGTCATCAGCGGGTTTTTGGACCTCGAAAAGGACGACGAGGGCGCGAACCGCGAAGTGCTTGCCTACCACCGCTCGCTCATGCGCGAACAAACAAAGCGCATGCGAATGCTCCTCGACGATCTCCTTACCCTCTCGCGTCTCGAAAACGAAGACGAAGGCTCGACTGACGAGCCCGACGTCGTCGCTATGTCCAAGCTCGTCGAAGACGTCGTGCGCGAAGGGAAGGCCCTCTCCATGGGCAAGCACGAATTCCGCGTGGAAATCGAAGACGTTTCGCTCGTGGGTTTTGCCGACGAGTTGCGCAGCGCTGCGATGAACCTCGTCTCGAACGCCGTTCGCTACACGCCTGAGGGCGGCAACATTACGGTGCGTTGGGGGCGGTTCGGCACGGGCTCGTGCTTTTCCGTGACGGACACGGGGATCGGGATCGACGCGAAGCACATCCCGCGGCTTACCGAGCGCTTCTACCGCGTCGACAAAGGGCGCTCTCGCGCCACGGGCGGCACGGGGCTGGGACTTGCGATCGTCAAACACATCCTTCGCCACAACGGGGGGACGCTCGCCATCGAGTCGACGCCGGGCAAAGGGTCGACCTTCGCGATGCGCTTTCCCGAAGCGCGCACCTTCAGCAAATTCTGACGCGCGTCGCGCGAAACGGAGCCTTGCAAAACCCCGGTTTTTGCAAGGCTTTTTCTTTGCAAACCATGGCGCTACCCGTGCGAAGCGAAGCGTGCGGCAATGCCAAAACGGTCGAAGTTGGCGGCACGCAATCGCACTAAAAGAATTGTCGTAGTCGGTGCGGTCGGGGGTGGGAAGGTTCGTCCCCTACAATCGAATTGAACGACGGGTTACGGGCGGCCGCAAGGCCGTCTTTTTGCTGGAGCCTCCGCGGCTTCGTCGCGATTCCGTCGAAACAAAAGATTCCTCAATTTTCCCGGGAGACCCCATGTATAACTTCATGGCTGCCTTCATCATCTGCGGCATCGTCGTCATCATCGGCGAAGTCGTGGCGAAACTCACGCGCGCCTGGGTGCCGTCCGTCTTTGTGTCCGCCGTCGTGTTGCTGTTGGGTTATTGGACGATTCTGCCCAAAGAGCTCGTGACCGAAGCTCACCTCATGCCCTTTGCGAACACCGTGGCGATGTTCCTCATCATCACCCACATGGGGACGATGATCAGTCTCGAAGCGCTCCTCGCGCAGTGGAAGACCGTTATTCTCTGCGTGTGCGGTCTGGTGGGGATGTGTGCGGTCGCTTACTTCGTCTGCCCCTTCTTCATGGATCAGGCGCTCGTGATCGCGGGGTTGCCGCCTCTGACGGGCGGGATCGTTGCGGCAACGATGATGCAGCAGGCCGCGCAGGAAGCGGGCCTGACGACGGCGGCCGTCTTTGCGATTTCGATGTACTGCATTCAGGGCTTTGCGGGCTACCCCCTGACGGCCGTCTGCCTGAAGCGCGAAGGCGCCCGTCTTCTTGCCGAATACCGCTCGGGACGCGTCAAGGGCGATCCGGCCGAAGAAGAAACCGACATCAAGGCGGTGACGAAGTTGCCCGAAGAGCAGAAGCACGCGATTTTGCATCTGCCCGACGAATGGAATTCTCCGATCGTCATGCTCGTGAAGCTTGGGTTCGTGGCGTGGCTTGCGATGCTCGCCGGGGGGATCACGGGAATTTCGGGCGCGATCTGGTGTCTGGTGTTGGGCGTACTCTTCTGCCGTCTTGGCTTTCTTGAGCCCAACATCCTCACGAAGGCGAACTCCTACCAGATCATGCTCTTTGCGCTCATGATGTTCATTTTCGACGGTCTCAAGGACTGTACGCCCGAAATGCTCGTGGCGATCATCGGCCCGATGGTGACCCTCATCGTCTTCGGCATCCTCGGTATGGCGGTCGTCGCCTGGATCGTCGCCCGCGCGCTCGGCATTCCCGTCTGGCTCGGCTATGCCAACTGCCTGACGGCCCTCTACGGCTTCCCCTTCAACGCCATCATCACCGAATCGATGTGCGCGGAAATGGCCGCCACCGAGGACGAACGCGAATACCTGATGTCGAAGATCTTCCCGCCGATGATCGTCGGCGGCTTTGCGACCGTGACGATCACGTCGGTCGTGATTGCCGGCATCTTCGCGAAGATGTTCTGAGAGCATCGTTGCTTTCGAACCCGGACGCCTTCGCCCGGGTTCCTGTTTTGAGAGGAGTCGTCCCGAGCGTTCGGGGCGGACCGAGAAGAAAGGAAAAAAACATGGATCTCAAGGCTCTCGAAGAGAAGTACGAGTCGTACCAGATTGAAATGCGTCGCCATTTCCATCGTTATCCGGAGGCGAGCGGTGAAGAGCATGACACCGCCCGCAAGATTCGCGAAGAACTTGACAAGATGGGCGTCGAATGGCGCGTCTGCGGCATGCCGACGGGCACGCTCGCCACGATCAAGGGCGCGCGTCCCGGTCGCACGATTCTTCTGCGCGGCGACATCGACGCGCTCTCCGTTACGGAAGAAACCGGTTTGTCGTTCGCGAGCGAACGACCCGGTCTCATGCATGCGTGCGGTCACGACTGCCACATCTCGATGCTCCTGACGGCCGCGAAGATGCTCTCCGACATCCGTTCCGAACTCTGCGGGACGGTGCGTCTTTGCTTCCAGCCCGCCGAAGAAATCGGTCTCGGCGCGAAGAAGATGGTCGAGGACGGCGCCATGGACGGGGTCGACGCCGCGTTCGGCATTCACGTCTGGTCCGACATCGAAGCCGGGAAGATTTCCGTGCGCGAAGGTCCGACCATGGCTTCGGGCGACCGCTTCACGATCAAGGTGCTCGGCAAGGCCGGCCACGGCGCGCAGCCGCACCTCTGCGCGGATGCGACCGTGATGGCTGCGTCGATCGCGCTCAACCTGCAGACGGTGGTGAGCCGCGAAACCTCGCCCGTCGATACGGCCGTCGTGACGATCGGCGAACTGCATTCCGGCACGCGCTTCAATGTGATTTCGGGTACGGCCGAAATGACCGGTACGACTCGTTGCTTCAGCCCCGAAGTGCGTCGGCGCTTCCCCGAACAGATCGAGCGCATCGCGCGCGAAACGGCACGCAGCATGCGCGGCGATGCGGAAGTGACGTACGAAGAACTCGTGCCGCCCACGGTGAACGATCCCGCGATGGCGGCGCTCGTCCGAAAGAGCGCTCAAAAGGTGTTGGGCGAGGATTGCCTCTATGACTACCCGCCGACGATGGGCGGCGAAGATTTCTCGCGCTACCAGGAAAAGGCTCCGGGCGTGATGGTCTTCCTCGGCGTTCGCAACGAAGCGTGCGGTGCGTGCTGGGCGCAGCACCACGGCCGCTACACGGTCGACGAAGACGTGCTCGTGAAGGGCGCCGCCCTGCACGTGCGCGTCGCGCTCGACTTCCTCGGCACGGAGTGCGGCTGCTGATAGCGGCTTGGCGCGAAAGTCCGCTGCCGAAAGCCTTCGAAAGCCGTCCGACGCACGTTGTCGGGCGGCTTTTTTTTCGACTCCGAACCTTGCCTTATTCGTCAAAAATCGTACCGATCCGTGACGGTCGGGCTTCGCGCGCCGCCCGAAGGGGAAGGCTCCGTTAAAATCACGGACACTTTCCACAGACTCCGCCCGCGTTTCCCGGGCCCGACTTCGGGCGCATCGTCATGCAAAAAGGGAACGCGGTCCGCACTCTCGAACGGTTCAAACCCATGCACATTCTCGTATCGAACGACGACGGTTACCGAGCCCCCGGCATTCAGGCGCTCGCGCGCGCCATGCGCCGCTTCGGGCGCGTCACGGTGGTGGCGCCCGACCACAATCATTCGGGCGCTTCGAATTCGCTCACGCTCAACCGCCCGCTTACGGTCGAACACATGCCGGGCGAAAATCTCTACGTCGTCTCCGGGACCCCGTCCGACTGCGTTCACGTGGCGTTGACGGGGCTTCTCGACGAGATGCCCGACCTCGTCGTTTCGGGGATCAACTGCGGCGCCAACATGGGCGACGACACGATGTATTCGGGTACGGTCGCGGCGGCCATCGAAGGGTACCTCTTCAAGGTGCCTTCGATCGCCTTCTCGCAGATCGACAAGGGTTGGGCCGAGCTCGATTCCGCCGCGCGCATTGCCGAGACGGTCGTCGAGCGCTATCTTGAGGAACGTGATACGACGGCCCCCGTGCTTCTCAACGTCAACATGCCGAACCTCCCCTTCGACGTGGTGAAGGGCATCCGCTCGACGCGCCTCGGGCGCCGCATGAGCGCCGAACCCGTGATCGAAGAGATGAGCCCGCGGGGCTTCCCGATTTACTGGCTCGGTGCCGCGGGGAAGCCTGCCGATGCCGCGGAAGGGACGGACTTCTGGGCGACCGCGCACGGGTACGTGTCGGTGACGCCCCTGCAGATCGACCTCACCGCGCACCGCGAGGTCGAACGCACGGGCCGGTGGCTCGCGGGCGACTTGGGGCCGAACCTCGACTGAGTCTGGCTTCGACCGAACTTCCGGCAAAAGCCGACAACGATTGAATTCCAACAAGGAGGCGGCGCTCCGGTTCCCGAAAGAACACAATGAAAAAGGGACCCCCGGGGCGTCGAAGTGTATGAACCGCAACTTGAAACTTTCCGCCGCGGCGCTTGCGGCCTTCGGCGCGCTCGTTCTCACGGGCTGCTCGACGATCGATCCGAGCACCGTGCCCGTCGTGGACCGCTCGCAGTATTCCGCGGGCACGTCCGCGGGTTCGAGCGCCCCCGGGCTCGTTCGCGATTCGGGCCGCACGCACGTCGTGGCCCCGGGCGACACGATCTACAACATTTCCGTGCGCTACGGGCTCGATGCGGGGCAGCTCGCGCGTCTCAACGCCATTACGGATCCGACGCAGTTGCGTATCGGGCAGTCCCTGCGTCTGCCCGAATCGGTGACGGAGCCGCGTCCCTACGAAGTGTCTTCGTCGGTGCGCGTCAACCGCGTGACCGATACGGACAATGAGCCGAAGGCGCCCGAAACCGCGGAAACCCCCTCGACCGTCGTGCGTACGCCGAGCTCGAACGTCGAGGAAACGACCGCGATCACGAACGCGCCCGCAAAGCCCGCCGAAGGGAGTGCTGCGGCACCCTCGCCGAAGCCCGAAAAGGCGCCCGCGATCGTGCCGGGGACGCGCCTTTTGTGGCCCGCACGCGGCGAAGTGCTCGCCACTTACACGCAAAACAAGATGGGTCTTGACATCGGCGGCACCGTGGGCGACGTGGTCGTCGCGGCCGCGGACGGCACGGTCCTCTTCGTGGGCGACGGCGTGAAGGGTTACGGCCAGCTCGTCATCGTGCAGCACACGAAGACCTTTGTGACGGCCTACGGGCACAATTCGAAGATCGTCGTCAAAGTGGGCGACAAGGTGCGGGCCGGTCAGAAGATTTCCGAGCTCGGCGGCACCGATCCGAAGCGCCCCTTCCTGCGCTTTGAAGTACGCGATCACGGCAAACCCGTCGACCCCATGAAGTACCTCGCGCCCCGTCGCTGAGTCGTTTCCGAGAGCGCCCGCACGCCACGCGGGCGTCCTTTTTTGGCACAATGGCGCCTCCGAATTTTCCGACAACCGGACTGGGCGGGCGGCCCGCCGGTCGTCTTGGCATCCGTACCGCCCGACACCAACGCAGCGCAAGGAGATCCGACTCATGGGACGTCGATCGAAGGAGAAAACCCCGGAATACTTCACCGTGGACGTGGAGCGCCTCGACCAGGAAGGTCGCGGCGTGGCGAAGAGGGACGGCAAGGTCGTCTTCATCGTGGGCGCGCTGCCCGGCGAACGCGTGACCTACGAGCGCATCCGCAACAAGGCGAGCTACGAAATGGGGCGCGTAACGGCGGTGCACCGCGAGAGCGTGCAGCGCGTCAAGCCCGCCTGCCCGAATTTCGGTCACGGCCCCGGGAGCTGCGGCGGGTGCGCCATGCAGCACCTCGACCCGCTCGCTCAGGTCGCTTATAAGGAAAAGGTTCTCCTCGACACGCTCTGGCACATCGGCAAGGTGCGTCCCGAAAGCGTTCTTACGCCGATCTACGGCCCGACCTGGAACTACCGTCACCGCGCGCGTCTGACGGTGCGCGACGTGGCGAAAAAGGGCGGCGTTCTCGTCGGGTTCCACGAAAAGAGCTCCTCGTACGTCGCCGACATGACGGAGTGCCGGATTCTTCCGAAGAAGATCTCCGACATGCTCCCCGCGATGCGCGAACTCGTCGCCTCGCTCTCGATCCGTCAGCGCATGCCCCAGATCGAAGTGGCCGTGGGCGGCGACGGCCGCACCGCGCTCGTTTTCCGCATTCTTGAGGAACCGACCGAAGCCGACCGTCAGGCGATGCTCGACTTCGGCGACACGCACGGCGTCGACATCTGGTTCCAGCCGAAGGGCCCCGAAACGGCTCACGCCGTTCGTCCCGAAAACGAAGAAGCGCTCGGCCTCGAACTCCCCGAATTCAACGTTCGCATCGCCTTCAAGCCCACCGACTTCACGCAGGTCAACCACGCCCTCAACGAGACGATGGTCGGGCGCGCCGTGCGTCTTCTCGACGTGCGACCCGAACACAAGGTCGCGGACTTTTTCTGCGGTCTCGGCAACTTCACGCTGCCGCTCGCGCGCCGCAGCGCCCGCGTGATCGGCATCGAAGGCTCCGAAGGGCTCGTCGCCCGCGCGCGCCGCGGTGCGGAGAGCAACGGCCTGAAGGATAAGACCGAGTTCGTCGCCCGCAACCTCTTTACCTGGTGCGAAGACGACTGGAACGAACTCAACGCCCGCATGGGCGGGATCGACCGCGTGTTGATCGACCCGCCGCGCGAAGGGGCGCTCGCGCTCTCGCGCGTTCTCGCCGCCACCGACGTGCGCCCGGCGCGCGTCGTCTACGTCTCCTGCAACCCGGCGACGCTCGCGCGCGACTGCGCGGTTCTGCATCACGAAGGCGGTTGGCACATCCGCGCCGCGGGCATCATGAACATGTTCCCGCACACGGGCCACGTCGAATCGATCGCGGTGCTCGAACCCGGTCCCAAGCCCGAGAAGCTTTCCGAAGAAGCCGAGTCGATCGAAAAGCGCATCGCCGCTCAGGGCGACGACAATGTGAAGATCCGACTCGAGGATGAAGAAGCGTAAAGCGCCTCCGGTCTTCGCATAAGAAAAAGCGGCCGCTCCGATTCCGGGCGACCGCTTTTTCTTTGTGTCTCGGTGGTCGCACCGCGCGTTACCGCGCGGCGGGCATCACGCTTTCTCGGAAAACGCGTTCGGATCGTAGGCGTAGGGCGAATCGCGCAGGCTCTGCGTGAGACGCGAGAAGATGTGTGCGGCCTCGGTCACGCGGTGCGTCGTGGCGCGCAGCGCACGCTCGGAATTCGCCGCGCTCGCGGGATCCCAGGCGCGCACCGCGTCGAGAAACGCTTTCGCGAAGTCTTCGGCGCGCGTCGAAGGGCGACGCGCAAGCACGATAAAGGCCTTGCGAAGCTCTTCGTAGGTTTCACGCTCTTCGGGGGAGACTTTGCCGAGCAAGCGCCCTTCAAGCGCTTCGTCCGCGTAGACCGCAAGGGCGCGCTCGGTGCGGTTCAGAAGCCGCGTCTCGCGCCCGAGTTCGGGAAGTTCCGAGAGCGCCCCCCAAAGTCCCGCGCCCGCAAGGAGTGCGGCCCAACGGATCTTGAAGCCGCGCTTCTTTTTCTCACCTGCAAACGGAATCGGACAAAGCTTCACGCCCGCCGAAGCCGCGACGTCGCGGTTGAAAAGCACGACGGTCTGATCGCGCACGCATCCGCCGAGTGCGGTGCCGAGGTTGTCGGCGAAGGCGGTTCCCACGTTTTTTTCTTTCGACATGTTGCTCCTTTGACGCGCGGGGCGCGATTCGGGTTCGGGGAGCTTCTTAGGATAGCGCTTCGGAGCGCCTGCAACAGCCCCGATCGCGATCGAAAGGCCCCCGTAACAAAGCGAAAAAAGCGCAAAGGGAGGAGGGGAGCCGGAATGGCGCGTGATAAAATCTCACGTTTGAGGACGGATGCCTCCCGAATCTCGGGAGAACGGGCTGTTTACGTCTCGTTGTCCGTCTCGTCGAATTCTCAACCGTAAGTTAAGCGAGTCAACAAAATGGCTATTGAGCGCACCCTTTCCATCATCAAGCCCGACGCCGTCGCGAAGAACGTGATCGGCCAGATCTACACGCGTTTCGAAAACGCCGGTCTCAAGATCGTCGCCGCCCAGATGCGCCAGCTCTCCCAGGCCGAAGCCGAAGGCTTCTACGCCGTGCACCGCGAACGCCCCTTCTTCAAGGACCTCGTTGCGTTCATGACGTCCGGCCCCGTGATGATCCAGGTGCTCGAAGGCGAAGGCGCCATCCTCAAGAACCGTGAGCTCATGGGCGCCACGGATCCGAAGAAGGCCGCTCCGGGCACGATCCGTGCCGACTTCGCCGAAAGCATCGACGCCAACGCCGTCCACGGCTCCGACGCTCCCGAAACGGCCGCCGTCGAAGTTGCCTACTTCTTCCCGACGCTCGCCGTTCACAGCCGCTAATCCGGTAAAGGCCAAGCCAAAGGACTATCCGTGACCGACATTCGAGAAGAGCCCGCCGCGGCGGGTGCCGCGACGTCGGTCGTCCGTGAGGACGACCGCGTCAATCTGTTGGACTTCGACCTCGAGGGGCTCACCGCCTGGTGCGCCTCGCACGGCGAAAAAGCTTTCCGCGCGACGCAGCTCGCGCGGTGGTTGCATCGTCACGTCGAAGACGATTTCGAGCAGATGACGAATCTTGCGAAGAGCTTCCGTGCGAAGCTCGCCGTGCTCGCGAAAATCGAGCCTCCGAAGCCGATTGCCGAAAAGAAATCGGCCGACGGAACGCGCAAGTGGCTCTTCGATGTCGGTAACGGAAACGCGGTCGAATCGGTGTTCATCCCCGAGGACGACCGCGGCACGCTCTGCATCTCGACCCAGGCGGGCTGCGCCATGGGGTGCCTCTTTTGCTCGACGGGCAAACAGGGGTTCAATCGCAATTTGCGTACGAGCGAAATTGTCGGTCAGCTCTGGTGGGCCGAACGCGAACTCCGACGCGATCGCGGCATCACCGATCCGAACGATCGCGTGATCAGCAACGTGGTGCTGATGGGCATGGGGGAACCCCTCCAGAATCTCGACAACGTGATTCCCGCGCTCAAGCTCTTTCTCGACGACAACGGCTACGGTCTGTCGCGACGCCGGGTGACGGTGTCCACGTCCGGACTCGTGCGTCAAATGGACAAGCTCGCCGAAGCGGCTCCGGTCGCTCTCGCCGTGAGCTTGCATGCGGCCGACGACGCGTTGCGCGATAAGCTCATGCCCGTCAACCGGAAGCACCCTCTCGCCGATCTGATGGCCGCGTGCCGACGTTACCTCAAGGTGGCGCCGCGCGACTTCATCACGTTCGAATACGTAATGCTCGGTGGGATCAACGACGGTCTCGACGAGGCCGAAAAACTGATCGAACTCGTGCGGCGCGAAAACGTTCCGTGCAAGTTCAACCTGATTCCCTTCAATCCTTTCACGCAGTCGGATCTTCGCAAGCCCGAACGCGATCGCGTGCTCGCTTTCTGCCGCCGCCTCAACGAGGCGGGCATTGTGACGACCGTTCGCAAGACGCGCGGCGACGACATTGATGCCGCATGCGGGCAGCTTGCGGGCGAAGTGCGCGACCGCACGCGCCGTGCCGAACGCCTCGCGCAACAAAAGGCCGAAGCGGCCGTCATCCTGCAAAAAGGCATGGGTACGCGCTGAGCGCCGCCCCAAAAGCGAGAGGGAACCTCGAACCAATTACCCGGACGGAATCCTTCCGAGAGTCCGTCCACACCGAAGAGATGGACGCCATGGCGAAAGAAGATCCGACGATCGTGGAAAAGGCCGCAACCCAGGGGTTCGGCGAGGAATTGCGCAAGGCCCGCGAAGCCGCGGGCATCTCGCTCGGCGACATGGCCGTGAAGTGCCGTCTCTCGGTGATGCAGATCCGGGCGCTCGAAAGCGAAGACATGTCGCAGCTGCCCGAGCCCGTCTACGTGCGCGCCTTCATCCGCGGCTACGCCCAGCAGCTCGGGCTTGATCCCGTGCGTCTTCAGGCCGACTACAACGCCCGCTACGGACGCACGGGCGGCAACGTCGGTCAGGTGCCCGTAACGAACCCGAACGAAGAACAGGTCATCCGCTCGAATTCGAGTCATCGCGGTCTCAAGGTGAGTCTTTTCTTCGTCTTTATTCTCATCGTGGCTGCGGGGGCCTGGGGGCTTTACACGGACCGCTTCGGTTCGAACGTTCTGAGCGAAGCCGAAAAGGTCGAAGAGGGCGTGAACGAAGTGCAGACGCCCGTCGCGACGGGTTCGCCTGCATCGACTGCGAGCGAAGCCGCTTCGGCGCCGACGGCTCCCGTTGCTCCGGTCGCGACTCCCGCTCCCGCCCCGACGCCGGCTCCGGCCGAGCCCAATGTTGCGTCCGCCGCGCCGGTGACGCCGGCCGCTCCTGTTGCCGAGAACACGCAGAGTGCTTCGAACGCGCCCGCCCGTGCGGTTGACGAGCCCGCACGGACCGATCCCGTCGCTCCCGTCGTGCACCGCGTAACGCTCGAGACGAGCGCTTCCTGCTGGGTGCAGGTGACGGGCCCCGCGGGCGAACGCATCGTCGCGCGTGAAATGAAGGCGGGCGAGTCGCACACGGTCGACGTGCCTTCGGGCTCGCGCTTTACGATCGGCAACGGTCGCGCGCTCACGCTGTCCGTCGACGGGAAGGCCTACGATTACGCCTTCGCGATCCGAAATGGGGTCGCGCGCTTTGCCCTGCAGTAAAGCGACGGTCCGACATCACCACGGCGGCGCAGCGTTTGCGCCGCTTTTTTCACGTTTTCGAAAAGCATCATGACAACCATTCGAACGGAAGGCTTGCAACGTCACCCGACCCATGCGGTCGAGGTGAAGTGGAAGGACCACACGGTCACGATCGGCGGGGGACGTCCCGTCGTCGTTCAGTCGATGACCAACACCTCGACGGCCGATGTGGAGAAAACCGTCGAACAGGTGCTCGCGCTCGCGCGTGCGGGCAGCGAACTCGTGCGTCTCACGGTCAACACGCCCGAAGCCGCCCGTGCGGTCGTTGCGATTCGAGAAAAACTCGATCGGGCGGGGTGCTTCGTGCCGCTCGTGGGGGATTTTCACTACAACGGCCACAAGCTCCTTACCGAAGTTCCCGAATGCGCGGCGGCGCTCTCAAAATACCGCATAAACCCGGGGAACGTCGGCAAGGGCGATCGCGCGGCGGAAAATTTCGCCGTGATGATCGAAACCGCCAAGCGTTACGGCGCCGCGGTGCGTATCGGTGTCAACGGCGGTTCCCTCGATCAGGATCTGCTCGCGCGGATGATGGATGAGAACAACGCCCGAACAGAACCCGCGGATCCCTCTGAAGTGCTCCTTGAGGCACTTGTCGAAAGCGCCCTTTCGAGTGCCAAGGGGGCCGAGGCGCTGGGGCTCCCTGCCAACCGGATCGTTCTTTCCTGCAAGGTTTCGACCGTGCCGGAATTGTTGCGTCTTTACCGCATGCTTGCGAAGCGTTCCTCCTACGCGCTTCACCTCGGACTCACCGAAGCGGGGATCGGCTCGAAGGGTATCGTCGCTTCGAGCACGGCCCTCGGCGTGCTCCTTGAAGAGGGGATCGGCGACACGATTCGCGTCTCGCTCACGCCCGCGCCCGGCGCAGCCCGCACGGAAGAAGTCGTCGTCGCGCAGGAAATCCTGCAAAGCCTCGGGCTTCGCTCGTTCCTTCCGACCGTGACAAGTTGCCCGGGGTGCGGTCGCACGAGCTCGGAATTGTTCCAGGAGCTAGCCGCCTCGACGCAGAAATTCCTCCGGGAACGCATGCCCGAGTGGCGTACTACGTATCCGGGCGCCGCGGGCATGAAAGTGGCCGTCATGGGGTGCGTCGTGAACGGCCCCGGCGAAAGCCGTCAGGCCGACATCGGCATCAGTCTTCCCGGGGCGGGCGAGAGTCCCGTCGCCCCCGTCTACATCCGCGGCGTCAAGGTCGCGAGCCTCAAAGGTTCCGACATGGGGGAACGCTTTCAGGCTATGATTGAAGAATTCGTGCAAACCACGTACGCACAATAAATTTCATAAAAATCATAGGAGTCGCGATAGAGCGATCCCGCATCAACGAAGGTTTCGACAATGGCGAAGGAAAAATTCACGGGCGTCAAGGGCATGAACGACATGCTTCCGCAGGACGCCGCGCTCTGGCAGTTCGTTCAGAAGACGGCCGTCGACGTCCTTGAGCGTTACGGGTACCAGGAAATCCGCACGCCGATTCTGGAAAACACGCGCGTATTCACGCGCGGGGTCGGTGAAGTGACCGACATCGTCGAAAAGGAGATGTACTCCTTCGTCGATTCGATGAACGGCGACCAGCTGACGCTGCGTCCCGAGTGCACGTCCGCCGTGGTGCGTGCCGTGAACGAACACAATCTGCTCTACGGTACCAACCAGCGTCTCTGGTACTGCGGTCCCATGTTCCGTCACGAGCGTCCCCAGCGCGGCCGCTACCGCCAGTTCCATCAGTTGGGCGCCGAAGCCCTCGGGATGGAAGGCCCCGACGTCGATGCGGAAATGATCGTCATGCTCGCGCGTATCTGGAAGGCGCTCGGCGTGGGGCCCGTGAAGCTTGAGATGAACACCCTCGGCGCGCTCGACGAACGTCAGGCGCACCGCGATGCGCTCATCCGCTACTTCGAAGACCACAAGAGCGAGCTCGACGAAGACGCGCTTCGCCGTCTCTATACGAATCCGTTGCGCATTCTCGATACGAAGAACCCCGACATGCAGGAGCTCGTCGACGCGGCCCCGCGTCTGCTCGACTTCCTCGGCGAAAAGAGTCGCGGGTTCCTCAACCGTCTCGAAGAACTCGTGAGCGCGGCCGGGATCGAATACACGATCAACCCGCGTCTCGTTCGAGGTCTCGACTACTACAACCACACCGTCTTCGAGTGGATCACCGACAAGCTCGGCGCTCAGGGCACGATTTGCGGCGGCGGTCGCTACGATCCGCTCGTCGAAATGCTCGGCGGCCGTCCGGCTCCGGGCGTGGGCTTTGCCATGGGGATGGAGCGCGTGATCGAACTCATCCGCGAAGTCGGCAACGTGCCCGTGAAAACGCAGACGGACGTCTACGTCATTCACCACGGCGGCGACACGCAGACAAAGGCCCTGCTCCTTGCGGAAGCGATGCGCGATCTCAACGTGCGCGTCATCGTGCACCCGGGCAGCGGCAGCATTAAGAGCCAAATGAAGAAGGCGGACGCTTCGGGCGCCGACTTTGCGGTCTTTGCAACCGAGGACGAACTTGCCGACGGCGCCGTTTCCGTCAAAGCGCTTCGTGCCTACGACGACGGTCGCACGGTTCCCTTTGCCGAACAAACCCGCGTGGCGCTGGCCGACGCACCGAAGGCGGTGGCGGCGGCGCTTGCAACGATGCGCGCTTGATCGCCCGCATCGCCGACAACGAACTTAGGAGCGCTAAGCGATGGCTTACGACTTGGAAGAGCAGGAAAGTATCGATCAGATGAAGGCCTGGTGGGACACGTGGGGTACCCCCGTGACGGCCGCCGTCTGCGTCGTGTGTCTCGGTTTTGCCGCCTGGAACGGCTGGCACTGGTATCAGCGCAATCAGACGGCTTCGGCGGCAGGCGCCTACGTGCAACTGCAGCACGCCGTGGCCAACAACGATGCGAAAAACATCGCGTCGCTTTCCTCGGGTCTGATTTCCTCGTACGGATCCACGATCTACGCGCCGCTTGCGGCGTTCGTCGCCTCGCAGGCCGCGCTCGGCTCGGGCGACTTCGCCGCGGCGGAAGAGAAGTTGAAGTGGGTGATCGAAAAGTCGAACCACCCCGAATACGAAACAATCGCTCGCGTGCGTCTTGCGGGCGTCTACTACGACGAAGGGAAGCTCGACGACGCGCTCGCTCTCCTTGAAGCCGCGAAGCCCGAACCCCGTCAAAAGTCGATCGTCCTCGATCGTCAGGGCGACATCTGGCGCGCCAAGGGCGACGTCGCCAAGGCCCGCGCCGCTTGGGAAGAGCTCATGAAGGTCGCCGACAAGAACGATCCGATCGTTCGCGTCGTTCAGTACAAGCTGGGCGCTCTCCCGACGGTCGAAGGCTGATCGACCGAGCACACACTGGCGGCCGTCCGATCGGGCGAGCCGCTTCGAAAGCCGCCCGCCCTTTGCCCGGACGGGCGTTTTTCGTGGAAAAGAGGGACCCGGGACGCCGAAAAAGTCCCCTTACCGCTTCACGCCCGAGCATCGGGCCCCGTACAATGACGGCCAACCGACGGCGCCGCGACCCGACGAGGACGGCTCGGATCGTTCCGAACGTTTCCCGCCGCCCCTCCCAGGAGCCTGCGCGACGCGCCGCCCACGTTCGCAAGGAATTTCGAGCATGTCTTTAAACCATGTGCTGACCCGCCTCGCGGCGGCCGCGCTTCTTTCGTTGCCGCTGGCCGGCTGCGGTCTGTTTTCTTCGTCCGATACGCACGAACCCGCCGAACTTCAGGACATCACGCCGAAGACGACGGCCCGCGTGCTTTGGCGCGTCAACGTGGGCGAAGGCGCTTCGCGCAGTCTCGCCCCGGCCGTGACGGACAACGCCGTCTATGCGGCGGGTGAAGACGAGCTCTACCGACTCGACCGTCAGACGGGCGAGGTGGTGTGGCGCGCGAAGACCAAGGGTCGGATTACGGCCGGTGTCGGAACGGACGGCAACTACGTGGCGGTCGGGACCGAGCGAGGTGAAGTCGAAGTCTTCGACGCCGAAGGCAAGTTCGTCTGGAGCGCGACGCTTTCGTCCGACATCGACGTGCCGCCTCTCGTCGGCGCGGGTCGCGTCGTTGTGAAGTCGTCCGATACGCGCATTACCGGTTTTGACCTCATCACGGGCGCTCGCGTCTGGCGCTATCAGGGTCAGGTGCCCGCACTCACGCTCAAGGTCTTTTCGCAGATGGCCTGGTCGCCCGCGGGCGTTCTGATCGGTCAAGCGAACGGTCGCCTTCTCGCCCTCAATCCGAACGACGGCAAGGTGGTGTTCGACGCCGTGATCGGGCAGGCCAAGGGGATCACCGAGGTCGAACGACTGATCGACGTCGTGGGTCGTCCCTGGGTCGACAACGAACTCATGTGCGCGGCCACCTTCCAGGGGAACGTCGTCTGCATGCAGACGCAAAACGGCCGCACGGTCTGGGCCGCTCCCGTCGACGCGGTCACGGGGCCTGTGGCCGACGCTCGCATGGTCTACGAAGTCGACGACGCGGGTCGCATCCATGCGTTCAACCGCACGAACGGCCGCGAAGCTTGGGTGAACGATACGATGCTCTACCGCTCGGTGTCGACCCCGATCCGCGTCGGTTCGACGCTCGCCGTGGGCGACTACGAGGGCTACGTCACGTTCCTCAATCCCGCCACGGGCGAAGCGGTGGCGCGTACGTCACTCTCGGGTGCGATCGCGTCGCCCGCCGCGCAGTACGGGTACGGTGCGATCTTCCAGACGATTGAAGGCGACGTCGCCCACATCGTCGAGGAACCGCTCGGCGAATAACCGTCCGGGCTCCCCGTCGAGCCGTTTCTTTTTCGAATTGACCGCCGGGGCGTGCGTGACCGAACCACCGCCCCGGCCTTTTGATTTTTTGAGAACCTATGCTTCCTGTTGTTGCACTCGTTGGTCGTCCGAATGTCGGCAAGTCGACGCTCTTCAACCGACTCACGCGAAGCCGCGACGCCATCGTCGCCGATTATCCGGGCCTCACCCGCGACCGTCAGTACGGTCAGGGCCGCATCGGTCCGCGTCCCTACATCGTCGTCGACACGGGCGGTTTCGAGCCCGTGAAGAGCGAAGGCATCGTCAAGGCGATGGCCAGTCAGGCCGAACTCGCGATCGAAGAGGCCGACGTCGTTCTCTTCGTGTGCGACGCCCGTGCGGGTCTGACGCCGCACGACGCGCGCATCGCGCAGCACCTGCGCGAATCGGGCCGTCCCGTGATGCTCCTCGTCAACAAGGCCGAGGGCCTTTCCGACGTCGCGAAGGCGGAATTCTACGAGCTCGGGCTCGGCGAACCCTACCTCATTTCGGCCGCTCACGGTCAGGGCGTGCGCGCGGTGATCGACCTCGCGCTCGAACCCTTCCCCGAAGAGAAGGACGAGGAAGAGGAAACGGATCCCGATGCTCCCAAGCGCCTCAAGGTAACGCTCGCAGGACGCCCGAACGCAGGCAAGTCGACGCTCATCAACGCGCTGATCGGCGAAGAACGTCTGATTGCCTTCGACATGCCCGGTACGACCCGCGACGCGATCAAGGTCGACTTCGAGTACGAGGGGCGCCCCTACGAACTCGTCGACACGGCGGGTCTTCGCAAGAAGGGCAAGGTCTTCGAAGCGATCGAGAAGTTCTCCGTCGTCAAGACCCTCCAGGCGATCGAAGACGCGAACGTAGTCATTCTCGTCATTGACGCGAAGAACGGCATCGCCGACCACGACGCGCACATCGCGGGTTACGTGTTGGAGAGCGGCCGCGCTCTCGTCGTCGCCGTCAACAAGTGGGACCTCATGGACGGATACGAGCGCGAAATGTTCTCGCTTGAACTCGAGCGCAAGCTTCACTTCCTGCGCTGGGCCCGCATGATCCGCATCTCCGCTCTGAAACGCAACGGGCTCAATCATCTGATGCGTGCGGTCGATGAAGCACATGCGGCCGCCTACCGCAAGATTTCGACGCCCAAGCTCACGCGCGCCCTCATCGAAGCGGTCGAACGCCAGCAGCCCCCTCGCGCCCGCGGCGGTCGTCCGAAGCCCCGCTACGCCCATCAGGGCGGATCCAACCCGCCTGTCATTGTCATTCACGGCAACGCGCTCGAAGACATCGGCGAGAGCTACCGTCGCTACCTCGAAAGCTTCTTCCGCGAGAAGTTCGATCTTGCGGGCACGCCCCTTCGCATCGAATTCCGCACGAAGGAGAACCCCTTCGTCAAGGCGGACGAAAAGCGCTGAGCGTTCGGTATTTGCCGGGGGAACGTTTGTTAACGCATTTCCCCCGCGGCATCGGGGGGAAAGGGACGGTCGGTGTTAAGATTGACCTGAACCGTTTCGGGCGTTGCTCCGAGGGCGACGCCCGTCCCCCGTGAGGAGCTCGGGTCGGCCGCGAGGTCGCCCGAATCCGCGAAAAAACAACAAGGCTTTTTTGCCGTTTCGGTACGGTTCCGAACGGCCGGAGAATAATAACTATGGCTACGAACAAAGGGCAGCTCCTGCAGGATCCCTTCCTCAACACGCTCCGCAAGGAACATATTCCGGTTTCGATCTACCTCGTCAACGGTATCAAGCTTCAGGGCCAGATCGAATCTTTCGACCAGTACGTGGTGCTTCTGCGTAACACCGTGACGCAGATGGTTTACAAGCACGCCATCAGCACCGTCGTGCCGACCCGTTCGGTCACCGTCGCCTCGAGCGCCGCCAACTCGTCGGAGAACTAAACTGGCCGTCTTCCAGATCGATGAGACGCGCGAGGAGAAGGCTTCGCGCGCCTTTCTTGTCTCCGTGCTCATGGGCCGAAACTACTACACGGATTCGGCCGAAGAGCTTCGCCTTCTCGTTACCTCGGACGGGCTCGAGCCCTGCGGCCTCATGCAGGCCAAACGCGACAAACCCGATCCCGCCACCTATCTCGGCTCCGGGAAGATCGAGGAATTGAAGACCGTTGCCGAAGAAAGCGGTGCCGACGTCGTCGTCTTCGACGTGGCGCTCTCGGCCGCGCAACAGCGCAACATCGAGCGAACGATTGAAAAACCCGTGCTCGACCGCACGCAGCTCATTCTCGATATCTTCCGCGCCCGCGCGAAAAGCCGCGAAGGGCGTCTTCAGGTCGAACTCGCCCGCCTCGAACACCTCTCGACGCGCCTCGTGCGCGGTTGGACTCACTTGGAGCGTCAGCGCGGGGGGCTCTCCAAAACGGGCGGCCCGGGCGAAAAGCAGATCGAACTCGACCGCCGCATGATCGGCGTGCGCGTGAAGCAGTTGCGCGACCAGTTGAAAAAGCTCGCACGTCAGCGCGGTACGCAACGTCGCGCCCGCACGCGCGGCGATACCCTTACCGTCTCGCTCGTGGGCTACACGAACGCGGGGAAGTCAACGCTTTTCAACAAACTGACGCGTGCGAGTTCGTACGCGGCCGACCAGCTTTTCGCTACGCTCGACACGACGGCACGTCGTTGCTGGATCAGCGATGAAGAAACGGTCGTTGCGAGCGACACCGTGGGCTTTATCCGGGGGCTTCCCCATCAGCTGATCGAAGCTTTCAAGTCGACGCTCGACGAAACCGTGCATGCGGATCTACTTCTGCATGTGGTTGATGCCTCGTCGAACGTACGCGAAGACCAGATTCGGGAAGTGAATGCCGTGCTCGAAGAAATCGAAGCAGACACGATCCCCGTGATTCTTGTCTACAACAAGATCGACCGTGCGAACCTCGAACCCGAAATCGTGCGTCATTCCGACGGGACGCCCAAAGCGGTGTTTCTCTCGGCACTGACGGGCGAAGGGCTTGATTTGCTGCGCAGTGCGATCGGGGAATTTTCCGCCAAGTGGCGCGAAGAGAATCCGAACGAGCCGCGCGCTCCGGAACCCTGGGAAGAAGAGCTTGAAGCCGAACACGCGACGAAGACTCCGGAAGAGGAGCTCCGCGCGCTCGAAGCGCTCCTCTGAGGTCGAGCACTGCTACCGATTCGCTTCAAATCGACGAAAACGCCCCGCCTTTCGCATCAAAAGGCGGGGCGTTTTCGTAGGGAATTCGGGACGAGCCGTCCCGAACGTCACTTGGCGCGGAATCGTCCCGCCGCGAGCGCCACGGCAAGGAGCAACGCCGCTTCGCAGAGGAAGGCCGTGGAAAGACTCGTACGGTGCGCGACGAAGCCGATCAAGGCGGGCCCCGTCAGGAGCCCCGCATAGCCGAGCGTCGTGGCGCTCGCAAGGGCCAGAGCCATCGGCATCTCCTTTTGTTCGCCCGTCGCCGCAAAGGCGATCGGGACGATGTTGGAGCTTCCGACGCCGAGAAGGAAGAACGCCAAGAGTGCCGCTTCCCCCGAGTCCACCCCGACCGCAAGAAGGAGCGCGAGCGCTGCCAGGAACGCCCCCGTGCGCACGGTCGCCCGCGGACCGATCCGGGCGATCAGCCGGTCGCCGAGAAAGCGCATCACGGTCATCGCCACGGAGAAAAATGCAAAGCCGAGACCTGCGTTTTCAAGGCTCATGCCACGGGTTTCCGTGAGAAAAAGCCCCGACCAGTCGAGGACCGCACCTTCGGCGAGAAAGAGGATGAAGCAGACTGCGCCGAGAAAGAGCACGCCGCCGCGCGGCAGAACGAAAAGGGGCGTCTTGTCGCCGCTCTTTTTCTCTTCCCGGCCCGCCTCTTCGATTACCCAGCGACCGACTTTGAACCAGACGAGTACGAAGAGGACCGTGAGGAGCATCGCCGCCGCAACGGGCGAAAAGGAAAGGTGCAGGAGCGCCGTCATCGCCAACGCGCCAGCGACACCGCCCACGGAATAAAGTGCGTGAAATCCCGAGAGAAGGCGCTTGGGGCTCCGCGCGTCGACCACGACCGAATGAACGTTCATCCCGACGTCGATTCCGCCGAAGGCCATACCGAAAAGAAGAAGTCCCAGCCCCGTAACGAGGGCGCCCGCTAGGGAAGCTGCTTCCAAGGGGAGCCACAGCGTGAGGGCGAGCGCAACGAGGAGTGCGCCGCAGACGGGTACGGAACACGCGAGCACGCGCCGTGCGCCGGCCCGCGCGACCCACGCGCCCGCCGCAGGCATGGCGATCAGCCCCCCGAGGCCGAGTGCGAGCAGCAAAAGTCCGAAGCTTCCTTCGTCAAGCCCGAGGTGTGTTTTGACGAAGGGAACGAGCGAGGCCCAGACGGCCATGAAAAAGCCCGCGATGAAAAAGGAGAGGCGGGTGGCGTGGTGTTCGCGGGGAATTTCCGACCACCACGGGCGGGAGGGACGGGGGGCGAAAGCGGACATAAGGAAAAGAGACAACGAAGGCCGCGCCCGCAGGCGTTCGGGCGCGGCGTGAGGAGGACGGGAGAAAACCGAAAGCGTTCGACCTCAGGGAAGAAGGGCTTCCGTGTGAACACGCTTCGGATCGCATCCGAGCCCGATCACGGCTTCGGCCATGGAATTCATGAAGCCCTCGCTACCACACGCGTAGACGGTGCGGTTCGCAACGTCGGGGCAGTATTCGAGGATGCGTTCGGCCGTGAGGCGCCCCGCGGGTTCGCCGGGGAGGGGATCTTCCTTCACGAAGGGAAGGAAGGTGAGCTCTTCGCGGCACTCGGCGAGCGTGCGCCAGAGTTTGCCGAAGACGACCGACGCCTGGTTGCGCGCGCAGTAGAGCACCGTAACGGGTGTGCCCGGACGGCGAATGAGAAGGTCGCGTGCAATCGACATCACGGGCGTGACACCGATCCCCGCGGCGATGAGAAGGAAGGGCCCCGGGTCCTTTTCGTCGACGACGAAGTCGCCCATCGGTTCCGAGATCGAGAAGCGGGCCCCGACGGGTACGTCCTTCGTGATCCAACCGGAGCCTCGGCCGCCCGGAACGCACCGAACGGTGAGTGTTGTGAATTCGCACGAGTCGCAGGTCGACGAGACCGTCCAGCACCGAACGAGCCCCGTGTTTCCGATCGGAACCATCACGAATTGGCCCGCCTTGGGGCGGAACGTTTTCGGAGTTTCGAGTTGAATCGTCCAGGTGTCGGGCGTTTCGCAAACGCGCCCGTGAAGCGTCACGGGTACGGTAAAGGGCATCGTCATAAAGCCTCCGCGAAGAGAGTGTTTGAGCGTGACCGAGTATAGACCGCGCGCCCCGAAACGTCGGACCGACAGGGAGGAAGTGAGAAAGAAAACGGGAAAACAAAAAACTCCGACGCAACCGCACGGGGTCCGTCGGAGTTTCGGGGAAGGAGAAAGCGGCCGGAACCTCTCCCGCCGCTTTTTTCACGCTTTGCCCGAGTGCTCAAACGAGCGAGAAGAAACGGCGTACCATGCGGATGCGTTCTTCGACCGTATCGAGGCGCAGGAACTCCTTGTCGCAGTGGAAGCCCCCGCCCGCAGGGCCGCAGCCGTCGATCACGGGAACGCGCATGGCGGCGATGTGGTTGCCGTCGGAGCCGCCGCCCGCATCGATCCACGAGGCTTCGAACCCTTCGAGACGGGCCGCTTCGGTAATTTTCGCCACGAGTTCCTTCGTGTCGGGAGAAAGCGGCATGGCGGGCGAGCGGTTGAGCATTTCGATCGTCTGCGTGACGCCTTTGACCCAGGTCGAATCGGCCAGTTCGCGCAACGCCCGGTCGAGCGACGCGTGGTGTTCGTCGAACCAGTAGCGCGTGTCGATTTCGACCGTGCAGCGGTCCGAGATGACGTTCGAGACGGTGCCCCCGTGGATGACGCCCGGGTTCACGGTCGTGCCGAGCGATTCGTCGGCAAGACCGTACGCGGCGAGCGCGAAACGCATCGCGGCGATGTTGGCGTTGCGGCCGTCCTTGGGGTTGTTGCCCGCATGCGAGGAGACCCCTTTGAAAGTGACGCGGTAGCTTGCAACACCCTTACGGGAGCGCACGAGTTCGCCGCCCGCACGAGCCGCTTCGAAAACGAGCACGTTGCGCGCCTTTTTGCCGTGCTCGCAGAGCCAGGCGGTCGAGGCTTTCGAACCGGTTTCTTCGTCGGGGTTGAAGGCGCAGCAAATCGACAGACGTTCGAGGTCCTTCGGGTCCGCGGTCTTGCAGGCGTAATAGGCGGCCAGAACCCCGCCCTTGCAGTCGGAGCAACCCGGGCCGTAGGCACGGTCGCCTTCGACGCGCAGGGGGCGCTCCGCCGCCGTACCGTCGGGGAAGACCGTATCAAGGTGCCCGTTCATCATCACGTCGTAGTGATCGGCATCGGGCTTGTTGCGGCAGAGAAGCCCTTTGCCGACGGAGGGGCCGAGGTCGACGAGTTCACAAACGAAGCCGATCGACTCGAAGTAGCCCTTCATGATTTCCGCGGCGCGCGTCACGCCCGCACGGTTGGCGGTTCCGCAGTCGAGATTGACGAGCGGCTCGAGATCCTTGAGGTAATCGTTGAGCAGGGTCATGATCAAGTGGATTCTTCAAAAACAAAAAAATACCGCCGGTCCCCGAAGAGGCCGGCGGTCGTCGATCGATGCGTCAGGCAAAGAAGCGCATGAGGATCATGCCGATGCAGGCCATGAGAATGCTGTTGAGCATCAGCACGGGCCAATACTTCTTAGGCACGTTCGCAACGCCGAGGAGGCGTCCCAGGTACTGAATCTGCGAGGCCATCAGAATGAGGGCGGGCGCGAGAATCGTGACGTCGTGCCCGTTGAGCGTGCCGCTCGCGGCCAGGCTCGCCGCCACGCCGACGCCCGCGCCGCACGAGAGCCACGTCGCAAGAAGGACCGAGAGGGCTTCGCCCGGAAGGCCGAAGACGCCCATGACGCCGCCGAAGTTTTCGCCGAGGAACGACATCACGCCGAAGAGTTGCAGCATGTACGTGAGGACGAACGCCATGAGTACGTTGGGCAACAGGCTGTAGAGGCCGATGTTGAGACCCTTCTTCGTCCCGACGATGAAGATGTCGAACGGGTTGTTGCTCTTCGTTTCGGTGGAATTACTGCTCATTTTCGAAATCCTTCCTGTAGACGGTGTGCAAGAGCGAGCGGATGAACATGCCGCCCACGAACTTCAAGCAAAGAATGATGACCATCGGGATCCAGACGGCGCAGGTGAACATGCCGAAGAGGGCCGAAACGGTTGAGTAGTAGTTGCTGATGCAACCCGCCCCCGAATACTGCCAGGCGCAGATCGTCACGAGGTTGCGTTTCGTGATGTGGCCTTCGTCGTAAAGGGCGCGCGTGATCGCGGCACCGCCGTCGGTACTCTGCAGGTCGGTGATGAGCGCAAGGCCCGTCTTCCCGGGAACGCCGAGGAGCGGACGAAGGAGCGGGGTGAGGAGCACCTGAGCGGCACGCAGAGCGCCGTAGTGCTCGAGTACTTCGATGAGGCCCATGGCGAGCATGACGCCCGGAATGAGGGAGAGCGAGAAAAGGAAGCCCGCACGAGCGCTGAGGCCGCCCGCACCGGTGAAGTTGTTCTTCGACTCGGCGATCGTGCCGAATTTGCCGATCAGAGTCGTGTAGTCGAATGCGCCGAGCCATTGCTGGGATTCGGGCATGTTGTAAAAGACGCCGGAGAAATAGATGATGGCGAAGGCCAGGGCAATGTAGGCCCCGATACCCGCCTTGGGATTCTCTTCAGAGGCGTTTGCCTGCTGGGAGGGGGTGTCGGACATAAGGGTTCCTCTGTAATCAGGGTCGAAGATGTTACTTTTGTAACCTCCAAGTCCTCTATCCTACGGAGAAGGCGCGCCCGATGCGTAGGGTATCTGTCGTATGGGGTTTGACGGTCGGGGCCCTTGATTTTTCTCGGTACATCAGGGGTATCCGTCAAAAGAGGGGGCGGTTTCATCGGCCAACCCGTTCGGATTCGCCCGAAAAGTCCGTACGGCGCGGGAATCGGACGGAATGTGTTCGGGATTCGGGTATGCGAGAGGGGGGATTTTCTTTGCGAATCATTGCGAAAGAACGTATCCCGACACGGCTTTCGATACAATTTCCTGATCGAAAATACGGGACGTTTCCGTGCCCCCAAGCGCGTCGAATCGTCCTACGGACAATCGGAGAACACCATCCATGTCGCTCAATGACCCCCATTGGGGCCGCGGTTCCGACGAGCCGCAAGACACGAAAAAGGACGAGGGTCGCGAAGAGACGCCCGCGGGCGGGCGCAACAACGGTCGCGACGACTACAACGACCGCGACGATCGAAACGATCGCGACGACATCCCTTCGCGCAATGCGCGCAATCGTCGCACCGACCGCGACAATCGCGACGACGGGGAGGGAGACGAACTCGACCGTCTCTGGCGCAATTTCACCGACATGATCAATGACGCGATGGGCGGTCGCAACGAGAATCGTCGTCGCGAGGATCTGCGCTCGCGTTTGAAGTCGCGCGACGACTTCTCGTACGAGGATGATCGCCGTCGCAACGAAGACGACCGCGACGAGGATCCTGCAGCGGGTCCGCGCGTGCGACCCGAACCGCACCGCGAATCCGAACCCGTCTCGCCCCTCGAAGCCTTCCGCCGTGCTCGGGAGCGAGAACGCCGTTCGGGCGGCGCGGGGCGTCGCGGAGAGAAGCGCTCGGGCTTCGGTGCGGGGGTTTTCCTGGCGTTTGTCGTTGCGGGTTGGGCCGCTTCGGGCTTTTATATCGTGCCCGAAGGGCAAACGGGCGTCGTGACGACGTTCGGTCGCTACGCCGAGTCGACCATGCCGGGCTTTCACTGGCATATGCCCGCTCCCGTTCAGAGCGTGCAACTCGTCGATGTGAGCAGCGTGCGCACGACCGAAATCGGCGGTTCCGCGAGCTCGAACCGTCTGCGCGAAGCGCTCATGCTCACCGACGATGAAAACATCGTCGACGTGCAGTTCACCGTCCAGTACCGCATCAAGCCCGAAACGGGCGCGAAGGACTACCTCTTCAACACGCGCGCGCCCGACACGTCGGTCGTGCAGGCGGCCGAGTCGGCCATGCGCGAAGTGGTCGGTCGCAAGACGATGGACAGCATCCTTTTCGAATCGAAGGCCGAAATCGCCGAAGCCGTGAAGGCTTCGATGCAGTCGATGCTCGACCGGTATTCGACCGGGATCGAAGTGATGAGCGTCGCCATTCAGAACGCTCAGCCTCCGCAGCCCGTTCAAGCGGCCTTCAACGACGCCGTCAAGGCGGGTCAGGACCGCGAACGCTCGATCAACCTCGGCGAAGCGTACATGAACGCGGTTCTGCCGAAGGCTCAGGGTACGGCCTCGCGCCTCAAGGAAGAGGCCGAGGGTTACAAAGCGCGCGTCGTGGAAACGGCCGAGGGCGACGCGGATCGCTTCAAGTCGATCTACAACGAGTACAAGGCCGCGCCCGAAGTGACGCGCGACCGCCTCTACATCGATGCGATGCGCGAAGTCTTCTCGAACGTTTCGAAGATCTACGTGGACAGCGACTCGGGGAACAATCTCCTCTACCTGCCGCTCGACAAGATCGTCTCGACGACGAAGAAGGCTGCCGAAACGGAAACGCTCGACGCTCAGGGTGCGCTCGGCGCTGCCCCGGCGCCCGCTGTCTCGCCCTCGACGACGGGCACGTCGAACACCGCCGCGGCGCACTACGAAACGGAGCCCGCCGCCGACATCCGCGACATCCGCTCGCGTCTCCGCTGATTTAAAAGGTTGACAACGTGAAACGCATCATCAACATCGTCATTGCTCTCGCGGTGCTTGCGGGCGCCGCACGCCTGTGTCTCTACACGGTGAACGAGCGCGAGTACGCCATGGTGTTCGCGCTCGGCGAACTCCGTACGGTCGTCGATCAGCCGGGGTTGCACTTCAAGCTGCCGCCCCCCTTCCAGAACGTCGTCTACCTCGACAAGCGCATTCTGACGCTCGACGCTTCGGGGGCCGATCTCGTGCAAACGAGCGAGAAGAAAAACCTCATGATCGACACCTTCGTGAAGTGGCGCATCGGCGACCCGCGCCGCTACTGGGTGTCTTTCCAGGGGAGCGAGCGCGCCGCGTCGGACCGGGTCTCGGCGCTTCTGCGCGACGTGCTCAACATCACCGTCAACAAGCGCACGGTCAACCAGATCACGTCGGCGGAACGTGAAAAGGCGATGGGCGAAATTTCGACCCTCCTGCAGGCGCGCGTCAAGGACGTTGGCATCGACATCGTCGATGTTCGCATGAAGCGCGTCGACTTCACGCCCGAAATTTCCGAGTCTGTCTACCGCCGCATGGAAGCCGAACGCAAGCGCGTCGCTTCGGAGGAACGCTCCAAGGGCGCCGCTCAGGCCGAACGCATCCGCGCCAACGCCGACCGTCAGAGCGAGGTGATTCTTGCCCAGGCGTATCGCGACGCCCAGAAAATCAAAGGCGAAGGCGACGCCGCCGCGGCCCGCATCTACGCGGAAGCTTTCGGTAACGACCCGGAATTCGCGCGCTTTTACCGTTCGCTCGAAGCCTACAAGCAGAGCTTTGCCGAGAAGAGCGACGTGATGGTGATCGACTCGAACGCCGATTTCTTCGGTTTCATGAAGGAAAAACAAGCGAAATGAAGCCCTGGGAGGTCATGGTCGCCGCGCTCGGCTGGGTGCTCGTTATCGAGGGGTTGCTGCCTCTGACGGCTCCCGAGGTCTGGAAAAAGACCGTGAGTGAAATCGCCCGCGCGCGTCCCGAAACGCTTCGTGCCGCCGGCGCGGTCTTCGTGGCCGCAGGCGTCACGATCGTGCTTTGGATGACGGGCTGACGCTCCCGAATCGGACGCTCAACGCGGTAGGAACGACCCGAACGTCGGTTTTTCAGCCGGCGATTCGGACGAAGGTCGTCCGACCGTGCTATTGTGCGTTTGTAAAGCGGTCCGCTTTACGCGGACCGGTCCCCGGACGGCCGTTTCGTTGCGATCGGCCGTTCTTTTTTTGGGGTTTCGGCTGACCGGCGCGTGGGTTTTCGGAACCGACCGCGCGAGGACGCCGCTCGATATCCGGTTTCATCAACTCTAAGTTCCAAGGAAACGTTAGAAATGGGCAAGAATGTAGTCGTTGTCGGCGCTCAGTGGGGCGACGAAGGCAAGGGCAAGATCGTCGACTGGTTGACGGAAAAAGCCGACGGCGTCGTTCGCTTCAACGGCGGCCACAATGCGGGCCACACGCTCGTCATCAACGGCAAGAAGACGATTTTGCGCCTCATCCCCTCGGGCATCATGCACGCGACGAGCGTCTGCTACCTCGGCAACGGCGTCGTCTTCTCACCCGAAGCATTCTTCCGCGAAGTCGACGAACTGATCGCGATCGGCGTCCCCAACGTTGAAAAGCGCCTGCGCGTTTCCGAAAATGCGCCGCTCATCATGCCCTACCACGTGGCGCTCGACCACGCGCGCGAAGCCGCTCTCGGCAACAAGAAGATCGGCACGACGGGGCGCGGCATTGGTCCCGCGTACGAAGACAAGATCGCCCGCCGCACGGTGCGCGTGGCGGACCTCTTCCATCCGGAACGCTTCGCCGAACAGGTTCGCGCCGTGATGAAGCTCCACAACTTCACGCTCGAGAAGTTCCTCGGCGCCGAGCCGCTCGATCCGGAAAAGGTGATTGCCGAAGCGCTCTCCTACGCCGATCGTCTCCGCCCGATGGTCTGCGACGTCTCCGAAGAGCTCCACGAACAGATGGCTGCCGGTAAGCAGTTCCTCTTTGAAGGGGCTCAGGGCTCCATGCTCGACATCGACCACGGCACCTATCCGTACGTCACCTCTTCGAACACCGTTGCGGGCTCGGCCTGTGCGGGCGCGGGCGTGGGGCCGCATGAACTCAATTTCGTGGTCGGCATCACGAAGGCCTACTGCACCCGCGTGGGCGAAGGTCCCTTCCCGACCGAACTGCACGACGACGTGGGCGAAGCGCTCCGTCAGAAGGGCAACGAATTCGGTGCCGTGACGGGTCGTCCCCGCCGCTGCGGCTGGTTCGACGGTGCGGCGCTGCGCCGCGCCGTGCAGATCAACGGCATCACGGGCCTTGCGATCATGAAGCTTGACGTGCTCGACGGCTTCGAAACGATCAAGCTCGGCGTGGGCTACCGCTACAACGGCAAGACTCTCTCGATCATGCCCTCGGGCGCGGATGCGGTCGCGCAGTGCGAACCGATCTACGAAGAATTCCCGGGTTGGAAGGAAAGCACCTATGGCGTGACGAAGTGGGAAGACCTTCCCGAAACGGCCCGCCGTTACCTCGAGCGCCTCTCCGAGGTGGCCGGTGCCCCGATCACCCTCGTGTCGACGGGTCCCGACCGCGGGCAGACCATTTTGCACGCCGATCCGTTTGCGGGTTAAAATAACGCCCCCGTGACGGGCGAAAGGGCGACGGGTAAAAGTCCGCCGCCCTTTGTTTATTTCAGGGGGTGCAACCCCTTCTTCCTTTCTCTCGAAAGCGCCGGCCGTTCGAGCGAACGCCGTCTTTCCTCTACCGAAGCCAAGCACCATGTCCGATATTGCTTACACCTGGGACGAATACATCGACCTCAACGAACGGCTTGTCTGCAACGTCGCCGAAAGCGGCTGGGCGTTCGACAGCCTGCTTTGCCTCTCGCGCGGTGGGATGCGTCCGGGCGACTTCTTCAGCCGCGTCTACGACATGCCCCTCGCGATTCTCGCGACGAGCTCCTACCGCGAAGCCAAAGGTACCGTGCAGAGCGATCTCGACATCGCCGACTGCATCACCGGCGTGAGCGAACTCAAAGGCCGCGTGCTTCTTGTCGACGACATGGTCGACTCCGGCAAGACGATCAAGGAAGTGGTCGCCCACCTGAAGAACCGCTATCCCGAAATCACCGAAATCCGCGTGGCCGTGCTCTGGTACAAGGCCCACTCGGTCCTGAAGCCCGACTGGTACGTCGAGTACCTCGAAGACAATCCCTGGATCCATCAGCCCTTCGAGTGCTACGACGCGCTCGGCCCCGAAGCGCTCATCGCCCGCGTGAAGGCGAAGGAAGCCGCCAAGGCCTGCTGAGATTCGAATTCGACCACGCAAGGGGCGAACGGAAACCGAAAATCCCGACGACATCCTCCATGCGATGTGTCGGGATTTTTTTACATCCGGCGAAAATCCTTCCCTTTTGGTGAGGGAGGGTTTACGCTAAGAGGGTCTGCGGAATCGCTTAGAATTCACTCGCCTTGCGAGGCCGTCGCGCTTGAAAAAACGCGAATTACGACAAAAAAGAGCGCTTCGCGAATCTTCCTACAACACACACGATTTCTCTCGACACCATGCCGACCGAAACGACTACCGCCGCGGTCCCGCCCATCTCCGAGGCGACGGGTACGCAGATCCTTCAGGGGCTTGTCGAACCGACGCCCGACGCGCTGACCATTAGCGAGATCGCCACCAACTGGTGGGGATCGCTCACGTACGACAACATCGCCCTGCAGTTCGGCATCGTGATCGTCGCCGTCGTGACGGGCCTCATCCTGGCGCGGCGCGTCAACAGCCGCGCGCTCGCCTTCTCGATTTCGAGCATCGACGCGCTCGCGCACAAGGAGGATCCGACCTTCCTCGAACGCATGGGCGTCAAACTCGTGCAGTTCATGAAGGAGCTCCTTGCGGGCATCTCTTTCAGCTTCATCTCCGGTTCGATCGTTGCGATCGGCGCCTTTGCGATGACGAAGGGCCTCGGCTTCAAGAGCGATAGCCTCATTTTCTGCAACGTCGCCTACAACCTTCTCTACGCCTTTGCGCTTCTCTCCGTCATCCTTCAGTTCGCAAGCCTCCTTTTCGGCACGAAGGTGCTGACGTCGGGCGTGAAGCGGCTTTTGCGGATCGGCTTCTGGATCCTCGTCGTCTTGCAGTTTTTCGGCATTCTCGGGCACGCAATCGGGTTCATGGAGGAGACACGCATTCCGTTCGGCGGCGGCAACGTCACGCTCTGGACGGTCTTCGTTGCGGTTCTGACGATTCTCCTCTCGCTCGGTATCGCCAACTGGATGGCCGACATCGCGGAGAACCTCATTGAATCCTCGAAAGGTCTCTCGAAGAACGTGCAGGTCGCACTTGCCCGCGTCGTTCGAATCCTGCTTTTCATCATCGCAGTCTGCATGGGGTTGAGCTCCGTCGGGATCGACCTCACCGTTCTTTCCGTTTTCGGCGGCGCGGTCGGCGTCGGCTTGGGCTTCGGCTTGCAGAAGATCGCCTCGAACTACATCTCGGGCTTCATCATTCTTCTGGACCGCTCGGTGAAGATCGGCGACCTCGTCGAGGTGGCGAACTTCCGCGGTCGCGTAACCGAAATCAACACGCGCTTTACGGTCGTTCGCAACAACGACGGCGTCGAGTGCGTCGTGCCGAACGAAAGCTTCGTGACGAGCGCCGTGCGCAACTACTCCTACACGGACGAGCCCGTCGTGCAGTACATTGACATCTCGATCGCCTACGACGCCGACATCGCCCGCGCGCTTGAAATCATGCTCGAAGAAGGCATGCGCGAGCGCCCCCGCATCGTGAAGGGCCGCCGCGGCTGGTCCTACGTCGACAGCTTCGGCGCCTCGGGGATCAACCTCAAGCTCGGTTTCTGGTGCGCGGACCCCGTGAACGGCACGGCGGGCCTGCGCACGCAGATTTCGACGGCGATTTTGAAGCGCTTCCAGGAGGAAGGCATCGAAGTCCCCTACAACCAGCTCGAAATCAACCTGCGCAAGGTGGATGCGCCCGTGGCGAAAGTCGACATCGAAAAGTCGGCCCCCGAAAAGGCGTAACCTCTGAGCTCGTCGCTTTCGAAGGACTCCGAGCGGGCCCTTGCGGAAAGCTTCGGAAAACACAAAAGGCCGTCCGGTTTTTCGGGCGGCCTTTTTGAATTTTCGACGCGGCGACTTTCCCGTTTTTCGCTCAGAGGTCGATCTTCAGATACCCCTCCGAGGTCGTACGACGTTCGACGGGCACGACGGAAAGCTTCAATTCGAGCCCGATCGCCTCCAGGGCTGCGGCGAGGGTGTCAATTTTCGTCGGATGACGGAATTTCAGAAGGCGATGCGCTTCCTGGGGTGCGATCGAAAGACGTCGTCCGAGTTCGGCCGCTGAAACGTTCGCGTCGTTCGCCCCCTCAATGAGGAGAAGTTTCGCCCGGTAGGTGGGGGCGAGCTTCAGAACCCCTTCGCCCGCACGCGGCGGGCGGTCTTCGGGCGGATTTTGCTCCCTCAGGCGATTTTCGAGCACGTCGAGAACGACCTCCTGAAGACGCTCCCGTCCTTCACGCAGCGTGCGCGTCGAGAGTTCGATTTCGGGAAGTTCCGGAAAAACGAAGCGGTACGTCCCCTCGGGTTCGAGTTCGATCGAGTAGCGGTAGCGATGGGGAAACTGCATGCGGGTCGCCTCCGGTGCCTGGAAAACGGGTGAAATCCGTGTGGAAACCTTTTCATTGTAGAGGAGCGTCGGCGGAGTTTCGGTCTTCGGGTGCCGACCGAACTCGCGCAAGGCGTTGCAACGTCATGATTATTCGGAAAACGGCGACAATTTTCGATACAATCTGCTCCTTTCGAATATACGGACGGATGCGGACGCCGGGGAGCGCCAGAAGACCGTCCCTTTGGAGTGAACGATGACCGATCGAGAGATCCTGAAGGACCGGATCGCCGGTGCGATTGCCGGCATGGTGCTCGGTGACGCCCTTGGGGTGCCGGGCGAACTCTGGCCGCGCGAAAAGGTGCGCGGTCGCTACGGTTGGATCGATACGTTTCTGGACGGCGCCGAAGACAATATCGTCGCCTGCTACTTCAAGGCGGGGCACTACACGGACGACTCCGCTCAGGCCTTCGTCGTTCTCGAAGCGTTGCTCGAAGCTGGTACGGTTCCGCCCGTGCGGGTGCTTGCCGATCGCCTGATTGACTGGGTGAAGTCGATGAACGGGTTCGAAATCAATCTGCTCGGGCCCTCCTCGAAAGCGTCGCTCCTCGCGCACAGCCGCGGCGAAGATGCAACGCCCTACACGAAGCAGTCCTTGACGAACGGCGCTGCGATGCGCATCGCTCCGGTGGGGTGCCTTGTCGCCCACGACGAAACTGAAAAGCTAGCCGAAACCGTGCGACGCGTGAGCATCGTCACGCACGCGACGGACGTGGCGATTTCAGGGGCAGCCATGGTTGCGCAGGCCGTTGCTTCGGCCGTTGCGGGCCGCAACTGGGACGAGATCGTCGAGGACGTGAACCGCATCCACCCGGTGGCCGCCGCAAAGGGCGAACCTACCTGGGCGGCCTCGATCCGCACGCGCTTCGAGGCCTTCCGCACGCTTTACGCCGCACGCGACTGGAAGGACGCCGACGAAGTGAGCCGTTTCATTTACGACTTCCTCGGTACGGGTACGATGACGAGCGAATCCGTGACCGCGGCGCTCGCGATTGCCTGGGTGTGCCGCGACGCGAAGGAGGCCGCGATCATGTGTGCGAACATGGGTGGCGACACCGATACGATGGGCGCCATGGCCTGTGCGATCTGCGGCGCGAAGTCGGGTCTCTCGGGTCTGCCCGCCGATTGGATCGAGTACCTCGAAAAGACGAACGATCTCGATTTCCGTGCTCTTGCGGAACGTATCGTGAACGCCCGAGAAACCTTCACGCTCGATGCCGCGGAGGTTTCGAATGCGTGACCTTCACGACATTGTCTGCACTCTCATGCCCGAGAAGCGCGTTTTCATCATCGGAAGCGCCTTCGTCGACATGGTGATCAACGTTCACGAGATGCCGAAATCCGGGGCCGACATCGAGGGCGACTACCGCAAGACCGTAGTGGGCGGGTGCTCCTTCAACGTGGCGGACGTGCTCTGGAAGCTCGACCTTCCTTTCGAAGCCTTCATGCCGATCGGTACGGGCTTTTTCGCCGACATCGTCCGCAAAACCTTTGCGGAACGCGGCTACCCGCAGCACTGCGTCCCGGGGAACGTCGACAACGGCTGGTGCCTCTCTTTGGCGGAACACTCGGGCGAGCGCACCTTCATTTCCATGTTCGGGATCGAACGCCAGATGAAGGCCGAATGGTTCGACGCTTTCGACATCGCCTCCTACGACTACATCTACGTCTCGGGCTACCAGGTCGAGGGTGAAAACGGTCGCGTGATGCTTGACGTGCTCGAGCGTCGCCGTCCCGACGCCGTGGTCGTTTTCGACCCGGGTCCCCGTGTTTTGGAACTCGACCCCGAGCGCCTCGAAGCCTTCTACGACATGGGTGCCATGTTCACCGTCAACGCCGACGAGGCCTGCAAGATGTCGGGCAAGTCCGACGTCTCCGAAGCGGCCCTGTGGCTTGCGGAGCGCACGGGGCGCCCGGCCGTCGTGACGGACGGAGGTCGCGGCGCGATCGTCGCCGATGCGGGCGAAGCGCGCCGCATCGCGGGCTTCCCCGTTCAGGTGGTCGACACGATCGGCTCGGGCGACGCGCACACGGGCGGCGTTATAGCGGGGCTCATGTGCGGTCTCACTCTCGACGAGAGCGTTCTGCTCGCCAACGCCGTTGCAAGCTACGTCACCGGATGCGAAGGCGCCGCCACGGCGCCCACGCGCGGCGAGTTGCTTACGGAAAAGTAAGCAGGCGAGCCCGATTTTTATGTCTCGGACGTCCGAAGCGGCGCCTCAACGTCCTTTCGGGCGTCCTCCTTCCACTCTTTTCTCAACTCAACGCAACACACTATGTCTGAAACGACAAAAATCGAAATGAACGGGGTGAATCCGGTTCCGGATAGCGAACGTTACGGCAAGCCTTCCGACCTCTTTCCCGTTTGGTTCTCCTGGAACATTTCGATCTTCGGCATCACGCTCGGTATCTACGTCTTCGGTCTCGGCCTCTCAGTCTGGCAGGCGATCGCCGCGGGCGTGATCGGGTACTTCCTTTCGTGCTCGTTCGTGGGCATTCTTGCCGTCGGCAGCGTCCGTACGGGGCTTCCCACGCTCGTGCAGTCGCGTTTTGCGTTCGGCTACCACGGCAACAAGATACCGACCTTCTTCGGGTACGTGGCGAACATGGGGTGGAAGGTGTCGCTTCTCTCGATGGCGACGACAACGCTCGCCGACCTCGTCACGAAGCTCGCGCCCGCGTTTGCGAAGGCCGACGGCTATCCGACGGACGCCTGCATTCTCGTATCCTTCCTTGTGATTCTCGTTCTGACGGTGTTCGGGGCTGTGTACGGTCATCAGCTCATCATCAAGCTCGAGAAGGGCATCGCCTGGGTGACGGGCCTCATGACGCTCGCCTACCTCTTCTTCTTCATCCCGCAGATCAACTTCTCGGCGCTCAACACGGTTGAAGCCGGCAACTGGGGTACGTTCGTCGGCGCGATCGTGCTTTCGATGACGATGGTAGGCCTGGGCTTTCTCAATTACGGGGGCGACTACTCGCGCTACCTCCCGCGCAAGACGCAGGCGGGTGGCGTCATCCTCTGGACGACCTGCGGCATCGCCGTTCCGGTTTCGGTCCTCCTTATCCTCGGCGTGATGCTCTCAGTCGGCAACCCCGAACTTCTTGAACGCGCCAACCGCGAACCGCTCGCGGCGCTCACGGGCATTCTGCCCTTCTGGTTCTACGTTCCCTTCTCGATCGTCATCATCGTCTCGCTCGTCTCGGCGGGCATGACGGGGATCTACTCGTCTGGCCTCGCGCTCATGGCGATGGGCGCTCCTCTGAAGCGCTGGCAGTCGACCGTTCTGAACGCCCTCATCATCGCGTTCGGCACGTTCTACCTCCTTTTCGTTTCCGACTCGTTCGTTGCGCCTTTCCAGTCGTTCCTCGCCGCGATTTCCGTCATCATGGGTTCGTGGGGTGCGATTGAAATGGTCGACCTCTTGCGTCAGAAGCGTCTCGGTTGGGACGTGCGCATGGCATTGCCCTACGGCGAAGGCGGACGCAACTACCGCTGGACGGCTCTCCTCTCGCTCGGCGTCGCGAGCCTGATCGGCCTCGGTACGATCACTTCGTCCGACCCCTACATTGCCAAGGTCGTGAGCTTCCTCCTTAGCGAAGAGATGGAGAAGAGCGTTTTCGCCACGTCGAACATGGGCCTTGCGGTCGCTATGATTGTCGGCGCCGCACTCTACTACGTGCTTACCTTCGTTCTGAAGTGCGAAGTAGCACCGGTGCTTCATGAAGAAAAGCACTGATCACCGCTGAGGGATCCGTTCTTTCAGGCCGTTCCTCCCCGACGGGGGAACGGTCTTGAAGAGTGGAAAAAGCTGAAAAGAACTGGTCCCTTTCGGGGTCGGTTCTTTTTTCGTTGAACGGTGCGCGACGGGACCGAAGTCTCGGAACCGCGCCATGTTGAGACGGGATGCAAAAAAGCCCGCCGATCCGAAGATCGACGGGCTTGAATTCTGTGGTGCCCGGAAGAGGACTCGAACCTCCACGGCCTCGCGGCCGCCAGCACCTGAAGCTGGTGCGTCTACCAATTTCGCCATCCGGGCACTGAGGAGATGAATTATGCCGACGAATTTTCAGTTTGTCAAGGGTTCTGGAAAAATATTTCGACCCGCTCGCGAGCGGGTTTGAAGAGGGCGGAAACGAAATATGCCCGGACACTCCGACATGTTTCGCGGGTATCTCTAGAATTTCTAGCGAAGGTCGCGCCGAATCAGCGACCAAGGAACACCTCATGGCCAAGAAAAAGAAAAGTACTGCCCGTCCCGCCGAACCGGTCACGGTACGTCCCGAGGACGTCGAACGCGGACGCGAATTCCTCACGCAACTCAAGACGGATATTTCCTTCACGTCTGCCAAAAAGCGCCTGGCTCGCGAACTCGGCGTTTCGACCGGAGTCGCCAACGGAATCGTCGTGGCCCTCAACACGGAAGGTTTCATGAGCCCGTCGGAGAACTGGTTCCGACATCCCGAAACGCCCGTTTTGACGGGAGTGGTCAAGGGGGCGCGCACCTACGAACAGATGGTCGTCATGTCGCAGACGAAGCCCGATCTGGAAGTGCCGATCCCGGCGTACCGTCGGAGAATCGTCCTTCCGGGAGACGTATTCGAGCTGCGCGAAGCTTCCGGGGTTTGGCGCGTGGGTGAACTGCGGCGGCGCGGTCCCACGCATTTCGTCTGCCGTCGTCGCGAGGGCGGTAGCATGAAGGGCGAACGGGTTCAGCTCGTGTCCGTCAATCCCTTCTGCCCGCTCCTTTTCGATATCGCGCAGGCCGAGGTGCCCGCCGATACGAATCTGCGCAACGACGTAATCGAGGTGGCGCTCAAGGAAGAGGCGCTCAATCCCGATACGGCCGACTTTCCCCTGCCGGTGAGTTTCGTGCGTCGCGTCGGTCGTAAAGACGATCCGCTCGGCGAAGTGGCGATCGCATCGGCCGAGCACGGCGTGCCGACCGAATTCAGCCCCGAAACTCTCGCGGAAGCGGACGCCCTTCCCGACGAGGTGGACGGCCGAAGCCTGTTGCACCGCGTCAACCTCACCGACATTCCGTTCGTGACGATCGACGGCGAAGACGCTCGCGACTTCGACGACGCAGTCTACTGTACGGAAGTTTCCGAAGGGTGGCGTCTCCTCGTGGCGATTGCGGATGTGAGTCACTACGTGAAGCCGGGAAGCGCTCTCGATCGAGACGCGCAGATGCGCTCGACCTCGGTCTACTTTCCCGCGTCGGTCGTGCCGATGCTCCCTGAAAAGCTCTCGAACGGTCTGTGCTCGCTCAACCCCGACGTAGATCGACTCGTGATGGTGTGCGATGCGATCGTCGACCGCGAAGGGACAACGACCGCTTATCAGTTCTACCCCGCGGTCATTCATTCGCATGCGCGCCTCACCTACACGAACGTGTGGGCGGCATTGCAGGGGAGCCCCGAGGGACTTGAAGCGGTGGGCGAACGCCTTGAGGACTTGAAACGCCTCTACGACCTCTACAAGGTGCTTCGCGCCGCACGCGAGCGCCGTTGCGCGCTTGATTTCGAAACGCAGGAAAGTCAGGCGCTCTTCGACGAGAAGGGTGTCATTTCGGGCTTTGTCGTTCGCGAACACAACGATGCGCACCGCCTGATCGAAGAGTGCATGTTGACGGCGAACGTGGCTGCGGCCGACTTCGTGATCCGCAAGAAAGCGACGACGCTCTTCCGCGTTCACCCGAAGCCCGAACCCGATCGACTCCAGACGCTTCGTACGGTATTGAAGACCTTCGACGTGAAGCTCGAAGGAACGAGCGCCGAGGCGATGGCGAAACTCATTCGGGAAACGAAGGAGAACGCTCCCGTTCAGACGGCGATACTGCGCGCGATGTCGCGCGCTCAGTACCAGCCCGAGAACATCGGTCACTTCGGCTTGCAGTACGCCGCGTACGCGCATTTCACGTCGCCCATCCGCCGTTACCCCGACCTTCTTCTGCATCGCACGATCAAAGGGATTCTCGCGAAAAAGCCCTACACGCCCGCACTCGCCTTCGACGATACGGCGCTCATGTCGGGTTACCACGCCCGCAAGCTCGGCAGCAACCCCGATGCCCCCAAAGCGCCTGCCAAGACGAAGAAGGAAGAGCGCGGCAACGCCTGGGCACGCCTCGGCATCATCACCTCGGCCGCGGAACGCCGCGCAGACGACGCATCGCGCGACGTGATGAATTACCTCAAGTGCGACTTCATGCTCAAGCACAAGAAGCGTCACTATACCGCCACAGTGACGGGCATGATTCCCGCGGGGATCTTCGTGACCCTCGAAGAGATGCCGGTCGAAGGGTTCGTTCACATCTCCAATCTCGGTTGGGGCTATTACGAGTACGATGAGTCCGAGATGACAATGACCTCGTACGAGTCTATGAGCCAGGTGAAAATCGGCGACCGGGTGCGCGTGCGCATCGAAACGATCGACATGCGCGAGCGTCGAATCAGCTTCGTTCTCGAGTCGAACCTCACGCGCCACGTCATCAAAGGACGGGGACGTCGTCGCTGGGATCGGTACGACTACGACGATTTCGACGAGGATGAGAACGACGGCGATTGACAGTGAGCTTCCGAGAGATGTTCGAGGGGCTCTGACCCGCCGAAAGTCGGGCCCCCGCGCTCCCCGCAGGAGCCAAACCGTCTAAAATCAGGAGCCGGCTTGAGAAAGGCCGGCTTTTCATTTGGTCTACCCCGAATTTTCATAGGTTTATCCGCAGTGAGCAGTATCGTTCTCGCCGGGTTTCACGCCGTGGGCGCGCGCCTTCGCATGGATCCCGAATCGATTTCCGCCGTTTATGTCGACCCCGCCCGCCGTGACAAGCGCATGCGCGAAATGCGCGAAAAACTCATCGCCGCGGGCATCCGCGTAATGAATGCCGACGACGGCCGTCTGACGGGGATGGCCCCCGACGTGCCGCACCAGGGGATCGTAGCGCTTGCCGAAGAAAAGAAAGCGGAACTCGATTTCGCGGATCTTTTGGACGAGATCACGCCCGAGACGCTCTTGCTCGTCCTCGACGGCGTCACCGACCCGCGCAACTTCGGCGCGTGTCTGCGCGTTGCGGACGCCGCGGGCGTTCAGGCGGTCGTGGTGCCGCGCGACCGCTCGGCCCACATGACGCCCGCCGCGGCGAAGGCCGCCGCGGGTGCCGCCGAAACGGTGCCCGTCGTAACGGTGACGAATCTCGCTTCGGCGATTGTCGAGTTGCGCGACGCGGGCGTGACGGTTGTGGGTACGGCGGGCGAAGCCGAAAAGACGATCGACGACTTCGTGCAGACGGGGGCGTTCGCGTGGGTGCTCGGTGCCGAAGGCGAGGGTCTTCGTCAGCTTACCCGCAAGCGCTGCGACGACCTGGCGCGCATTCCGATGACGGGCGCCGTTGAAAGTCTCAACGTGTCGGTCGCTTCGGGGATCTGCCTTTTCGAATCCGCCCGTCAGCGCCGTGCGGCCGGAATCGGCCGCTGGGGCAAGAAGGGGCCGAGCGCTCCCGAATTCTGACGGACGACGATTGGGGCGAACGTTTCCCGCCGCACGAAAAAACCGACGGTTTTTCATGCGGCGCTCGAAAATTTCGGCTACAATCGCGTCCTTTCTGTCCTTGCTGCACCGGAATAGACGCTCCGGGCGGCTTTTTCCGCAAGGAGGCTAAATGCGTCACTACGAAATCTGCATCATCGTGCACCCCGACCAGAGCGAACAGGTCCCCGCGATGATTGAACGCTACAAGACCCTCGTCGCCGAACAGGGCGGTACGATCCACCGCATCGAAGACTGGGGCCGTCGTCAGCTTGCCTACCCGATCGAAAAGCTCGTGAAGGCTCACTACGTTCTCCTCAACATCGAATGCGGCCACGAAACGCTCGCTGAGATCGAGAACGGTTTCCGTTTCAACGACGCCGTCCTGCGCCACCTCACGGTCAAGACGAAGAAGGCCGAAACGGCTCCCTCTCCGATGATGAAGGTCGTCGAGAAGGAAGAGGCCCGCAAGGTTGCCGCCGAAGCCGCTACCGCCGCGGCCCAGGAAGCCCAGGCCTAATTGAGACGGTCTTCAGAGGATTCCGCCCGAGTGAACCGACTCGAAATTCGCGCGACCCTTGTTGCACGCGAGGAAGTCCGCTACACCCCCGCCGGGATTGAAGCCTTCGAAGGCGAATTTCATTTTCGCGGCGAGGTGTTTGAAGCGGATCGACCGAGAAAGCTCGAATACGACTTTCCGGCCGTTTCATTCGGGAAATGTGCGAGCGAACTCAACCGTTTGCCGCTCGGATCCGAGATCACGGTGAAGGGCTTTTTGGCTCCCCGTTCACTGAAGACCCGTCGACTGATCGTACACATAACGGAATACATTTAAGGAGCTCAACATGGCTTTTGGTGCTAAGGGCAAGGGCAAGCCTCGCCGTTCGAACCAGCAAAATTCGCTTTTCAAGCGCAAGAAGTTCTGCCGCTTCACGGCCGAACACGTCGAACAGATCGACTACAAGGATGTCGAAACGCTTCGCGACTTCATCCAGGAAAACGGCAAGATCATGCCGGCTCGCCTCACGGGTACGAAGGCGCACTATCAGCGTCAGCTCGAAACCGCGATCAAGCGCGCTCGCTTCCTCGCCCTCCTTCCCTACACGGACAACCAGTAATCCGCGCTGAGGAGTCAACAAAATGCAAGTCATTCTGCTCGAAAAGATCACGCATCTCGGCGACCTTGGTGACATCGTCAAGGTGAAGGACGGCTACGGCCGCAACTTCCTCATCCCCCAGGGTCACGCCAAGCGCGCCACGAAGGCTGCCATCGCCGAATTCGAAACGCGCCGCGCCGAACTTGAAAAGGCTCAGGCCGAACGCATCGCCGCCGCTCAGGAAGTGGCCGGCAAGCTCAACGGCGCCGAAATCACGATCGCCTCGAAGTGCGGCGTTGACGGTCGCCTCTTCGGCTCGGTTACGAACGCCGACATCGCCGAAGCGATCGACGCCCTCGGCTTCCAGATCAAGAAGTCGCAGGTTCGCACGCCGCTCGGCGCCATCAAGGCGACCGGCGAATACGTGATCACCATCGGTCTCATGACCGACATCACGGCCGACGTGACGGTCAAGGTTGTTCCGGAAGCCTAATTGCTTCGGAATTTCCGACACCGATGAAAAACGGCTCTCGTTTCGAGGGCCGTTTTTCTTTTGGGCGCCGCCCGAACGAATCGGTCCCGGTGAGGGGACTTCGCGCCCTGACGCGACTAGAATCGGAGGGCGGCCCCGAGCCCGCGCGAGCGCGCGCAGTACAATTCAAGCCTCGTTCCCTAGGGTGTCCGAACTCGGACATCCCACAGATAGGTTCTCATCATGTCCGACTTTCCCGACGAAGCCGCGGCCGTACGGCGTCCTCCGCAGAGCATTCAGAGCGAACAATCGATCCTCGGCGGCCTGATGATCGAAAATTCGGCCCTCGACAGCATCGTCGACGTCATTTCGCCCGACGACTTCTGCCGACGCGATCACAAGCTCATTTACGAGCACATCATGAAGATCGTCCAACTCGGACAGCCCGCCGACTGCGTGACGGTGTTCGAGGCGCTGAAGTCCTCGGGGCTTGATGCGGAAGTGGGCGGCTTCGCCTACCTCGCCGAACTCGCAAACAACGCGACGTCCGCCGCCAACATCCGCCGCTATGCCGAGATCGTGCACGACAAAGCGGTGTTGCGTCAGCTGATCGTCGTGGGCGACAAGATGGTGACGAACGCGCTCGCACCCGAAGGTCGCGAAACGCGCGACATTCTCGACGAGGCGGAAAAAGACGTGCTCGCGATCAACGAGCGCAATTCCCGCACGCAAAAGGGCTTCCGCTCGATGTCGAACCTCGTGCGCGACGTCTCGGAGCGCATCATCGAGCTCTACAACAATCGGTCCTCGTCCGACGTGACGGGGGTCTCAACCGGGTACCGCAATCTCGACAACGTGACGGCGGGCTTGCAGCGGGGCGACCTCATCATTCTCGCGGGCCGACCCTCGATGGGCAAGACATCGCTCGCGCTCAACATCGCCGAGAACGTCGGGATCGATCAGGAGTTGCCCGTAGCCGTCTTCTCCATGGAAATGGGGAGCGAACAGCTCGCGCAGCGTCTCATCTCGTCGGTCGGTCGCATCGACGCGCAGAATCTGCGTAAAGGTCACCTGAGCGACGAGGAATGGGACAAATTCACGGCGGCCGTGCATCGCCTGGAAAACAAGCCTGTTTATATTGACGACACCCCCGGGCTTACGATTTCGGAGCTCTCGAGCCGCGCCCGACGTCTCGTCAACCAGGCCGGTCCCCTCGGCCTCATCGTGGTCGACTACATTCAGCTCATGCAGGGGCAGGGCCGGCGCGACTCGGACAACCGCGCTCAGGAACTCTCCGAAATTTCGCGCGGCCTCAAAGGACTCGCCAAGGAGCTCTCCGTTCCGGTGATCGTTCTCTCGCAGTTGAATCGAAGCGTCGACAGTCGCTCGGACCGCCGTCCGATGATGTCGGACCTGCGCGAATCGGGCGCCATTGAACAGGATGCCGACATCATCATGTTCATTTACCGCGACGTGGTCTACAACAAGGACACGCCCGACAAGAATACGGCCGAAATCATCATCGCCAAGCAACGTAACGGTCCTATCGGTACGTTGCGCATGACCTTCATGGGCGGCAACACCCGATTCGAGCCTACCGCCGACGAAGGTTACTGGGGCGGCATCGAAAGCTGACCGCCGCTTCCCGACGACTGCAACCGAGGAGAATCGCCATGGAATGGTTGACGACGTTCGACTGGTTTGCGCTCGCCTGCTGGCTGGGCGCTTTCGTACTCATCGCCGCGGGTTTTGCCGGAACGGTCGTTCCGGCCATTCCGGGGCTTCCGATGATCGCCGGGGGCGCCTGGCTCGTCGGTTGGGCGGACGATTTCGAGAAGGTGGGTTGGAAGACGATCGCCTTTCTCGCGGTGCTCGCCGTAATCGGCGTTGCGGTCGATTCGGTCGCGCAGACGGCGGGCGCCCAGCGCGCGGGTGCGAGCCGGGCTGGGATCGTGGGCTCGATCATCGGGACGGTGATCGGCATGTTCCTCGGGCTCTTCGGGTTGCTCTTCGGTCCGCTCGTCGGTGCGGCGATCGGTGAATTTTGGGCGAAACGCGATCTTCTGCATGCAGGGCGCGTCGGCATGGCCACCTGGATCGGTATGATTGCGGGAACCGTTCTCAAGATCGCGCTCGCCTTCACGATGACGGGGGTTTTGCTACTCGTCTATTTCACCGCCTGACGGTGCGCGGCAGGTTTGCCTTTCCGAATAGGAGAGGCTCCGAAAGAGAGCCTTCCGACGATTTTCATTTCCTCTTTCTCGGCTTTTCCCAACCATGCTCGAATCGATCGGTGTCGTCGACGTCGGTACGTACGCGCTCGGCTCGCTTCTCATCGTTCTTTGTCCCGGCCCCAACAGCATCTTCGTACTCAAAACGGGCATTTCGTCGGGTCCTCGCGTGGCGCTCTCGGGCGCGTGCGGTGTTTTTCTCGGCGACACCGTGTTGATGCTTGCCACGTACCTCGGCGTTGCGGCCGTCATCGCGGCGAATCCCGGCATCTTTTTCGCAGTGAAACTCGCAGGTGCGGTTTACCTCGCGTACCTCGCCTCGCGCGTTCTCTGGGGCACGTGGCGCCCGGTCTTCACGCACGAAGCGGGCGTTGCCGTGGAAGTGCCGGGCGCGCAAGCGCCGCGGCGCGACGTACTGACGGGAGGGGCGGCCTTTCGCACGGCGCTTACGCTCTCGCTCACGAACCCGAAGGCGATTCTCTTTTTCCTCTCCTTTTTCATGCCGTTTATCGATGCGTCGAAAGGACATCCGGGGTTGGCCTTTCTCGTCCTCGCCCTCATTCTTCAGTTCTGGAGCGTCTGCTACATGACGAGCCTAGCGCAGATCGGGCAAACGCTTCTGAAATTCTTCGGGCGGCGCCCCGTCTTCGGACGGATCGGCAATACGGTCGTCGGTCTCGTCTTTTACTTTTTCGCCGTCAAACTCGTGCTCGGTTGAGCGCGTGCTTTCCTGCGTCACCGTGTGACGCAGGGTACCGCTATCATGGGTCGATCCCCGGCGGATCGAACGCCACACGTTGCGTGCGGTCGCTCCCGTCGGGGCGGCCGCTTTTTTCTTCTTTCGCTCGTCGAGCCTCCATGATTCATACGGTCTACAGTAACAGCTACGAGGTGCTTCGCGCCGTCCTTCTGCACAACATCGAAGCGCTCGCCGTGGGGCCCGCCAAAAATCCCTCGACTCTTTTCGAGCGGGCGTTCGAACGCGTGCCGATCATCACGCCCTCCGTCGGGGTGGCGCTCGACGTACAGCGCGCCGTCGCCCGCAAAGACGCCGTGTGCGCGGGGCTCGACTTCATGACGCTTTCGACCTGGATGGGCTTTTTCTCGAAGGAGCCTCTCGCCAACGTTGTCGGCAACGAGGCCGAGTGGATGATCTGGGCGATTCTGCGTCGTACGGGTCCGGGAAGCTTTCGGGAGGCCCCGGGGCACGAGCGCCTGAAAAATTACCTCAAAGGAAAGACCGACCGGGACGTCTATGCGCTCGCGCGTCGCATCTCGGGGCTGTTCGTTTCCTACGCCACGTATCGACTCGACTGGATCTTTTCATGGCTCGGACTGCATGCCGAAGCGATGAAGGGGGTGGAGAGCGACGAAAACCGCCGGCGCGAAGACCGCGCGCTTGAAGCGCATCCGGATTGGGCGTGGCAGCGCGACCTCTGGGTGGAACTCTCGAAAAATCCTCGCTGGCAGGGGCGGCGCTTTCTCGAAGCCTTTCCCGGGACGCTCGCTCGAATTGAAAACGTGCGGCCCGACGAGCGGCGCCTCACATTCGAAGACGGTCGCTCGGTGGCGATGCCGGGGGCGCTGCACGTCTTCGTTCCTTTCGTCGTTCCGCCCCTCATGCTCCCGATTCTGAAGGCCTATGCCGCCTCGGGGCGCGAGATCTGGTTTTATCTTCTCAACCCGTCGAGCGAATACTGGTTCGACCTCGTTCCGCGGCGGCTCTTTGCCGTGCGCGGCGACGAGCACCGAGAAATCGGTCATCCGATTCTTGCCGACAACGGCCGAAGCACCCGAGCGAACATCGATCGTCTGTGGCGCTTCACGCAGTCGGACGACCGGAATGCGGACACGGAAGGTTCCTCCGCGGACGAGGGCGGTCCGGACACCATCCGTGCGATCGACCGCACGCGAACGACGTACGAAGCGTTCATGGCACGGTACTTCCGCCGCCCTCAGGACCTCGAAGTCGAAACGGACGTCGAAATGCAGAGCTACTACCTTGAGGCGAACGACCCGAGGCTCCTGCGGCGTATTCAGGACTCGATTCTGCTCCTCGATGCCACCCGCGTGACGCACGACGTGAAAACGGGCGAAGCGTTGTCCGAACTCCTTTCGGCCGACGATGACTCGGTACGGTTTGCGGCCGCGCCCACGGCCGTGCGCGAACTCGAGGGCCTGGCCGAATGGTTGCAGACGCTCTTCGAATCGACCCGCAACGACGAGGAGCCTTTGAGGCCCGACGACGTGCTTGTCGTGACGCCCGACATCTCGGCTCTCCTTCCGCTTGTGGAGCGCGTTTTCGGGAGTCTTCCCGCGGGTCGTCGCATCGAATGGCGCGCTACGGGCATGCGCGCCGTGGAAGCGGACTCGCCGGGCGAGACGCTCCTTGAACTCGGTCGCCTGCTGACGGGACGCGTGCGGTCCGAAGCGCTCCTCGCGTGGTTGTCGTTGCCGCTCGTGGCCCGTCGCTACGGCTTTGCGGTCGAAGATCTGTCGATCCTTTCCGATTGGCTCAAGGCCGCGGGGTTCCGTTTCGGGCTTTCGGACGAGCACCTGGCGGCGATCGACCCCGCGACCTACGGCACGGTGAAGGACATGACGCTCGCGCGCGCCGTCGAACGACTCGCGCTCGGGTACTTCCTTCCCGACGCCGCGAAGAGCCCCTGGGGCGACGTGATTCCCGTGCGCGGTTCGGAAGCGGACGGCTGGGTGTCGGTGGTGGACCGCCCCGAACTTCTCGAAGCGCTTGCGCGTGCGGCGGCCGATTTGGAGGCGTTCCGCCGCCGTACAGAGGGCGAGCACGAACCTGCGGTGTGGGTTGAGTGGATGACGGACGCGCTCACGGTCTTTTTTCCGAGCGACGCGACGGGGCTTTTCGCCCCCTTGCGTACGGCGATCGTGCAGTTGGCGGGAGAAATGGAAACGGCGGACAGTATCGAACCGATTCGCGTCTCGTTCGAGCTTTTCCTCTCCGCGCTTGCGGGTCGCGTCGAAGGGACGGCTTCAGCGGGAAAACCCACTCATTGCGTGACCTTCACGAGCATGACGGCGTTGCGCGGTCTTCCCTACAAAGTGATCGCGCTCGTGGGCTTGAACGACGACTGCGCTTTCCCGGGGACAACGCGGCGCGAAGAGTTCGATCTGATGGGGGCCGCACCCCGGCGCGGCGACCGCGACTCGCGCGTCGACAACCGAAACGCCTTTCTGGATCTGCTGTTGGCCGCCCGTTCGCGCTTTTACGTTTCCTACGTGGCGGGCACGGGGACGGCCGAGCGCCTCCCGTCGGTCGTGGCCGAGGAGTTGCGAGCCTGGATTCTCTCCCTCGAAGAGGACGAGGAGCGGCTCAAGACTCTGAGCGCGCGGCTGACGAAACGCATTCCTCTCAACCGCTACTCGCCCGACGCCTTCCTCGCACCGTCGGACATGCGCGGCCCGGGCTGGCGAAGTCACGACGCATCGCTTTTGGCGGCGCTCCGTGCGGCCGATGCCTGCGAATACCGTGCCGATGAAAGGGTTTTTGCGGACACGGGGCTCGAAATCGTCGGAGAGTGGCGCCGAGAAGGGTTACCCTCGACGCTCCTCAAAGCCTGGTGGGCGAAGCCCGCGACGACGACCCTTTCGTTGTGCGACGTGCGGTACCCGAAGCTTTCCGAAACAGAACCCTTGTCGATGTTCACGCCGTCGGACGGCCTCTCGAAGTGGCAGCGCAAGGACGAAGCGCTCGGAGCGCTTCTGGCGGGGGAGACGGTCGAATCGATCCGCGAGCGCTGGGCGCTCGACGGTCGGTTCGGTGCCGCGGGAATCCGCGAGTGGTCGGTTGAAGAGGAACTCGATACGGCTGAAAGCGTCGCCTCTCGGTGGCGCGCGATCGTCTCGGGTCTTGAGAGAATCGACGACCCGGCCGTGTCGGTGAAGCTTGATTCGGGCCTTGCGATCGAACACCGCCAGGGGGACCTCTACCGTACGCCCGACGGGGAGCTCAAAGCCGTACGTCGTGCCGTCTCGGAGGCAAAGACCACGTCGGGGGCCTTTTTCAAGCTGCTCGTTGACCATGCGATCTGTCGCGCGGCGGGGATGGAGCTCAAAACCGTCGTGGTCTGTCCGCCCGCCGCGGAGAAAAAGCCCGCAAAAACAACGCGCTCGAAACCCAAGGCACCCCCGCCCGGAGCGGACGGCCTCCTGAAAATGCCGGACTTCACGCCCGAGGAGGCGAGGGCTTTGCTTGAGGCGCTCGCCTCGCCCTTGCTCGCCCTCGAACGGCGGGCCGCGCAGGGGGCGGACGACGCGCCGTTCGTCTTCGGGCTAGACGCCAAGGCAAAGCGTATCGAAGAGGTCGCGGGCGGTGCCGCCACCCGCGTTCTTTGGCGCGGCGAAGACGAAGGCGAAGCTCTGCGCCGTCGCCAAAACGAAATCGACGCGCTCAAAGCCTTGGCGGTCGCTGGCGACGACCCCGCAGAGGCGACCGTTCGCCTGGGGGCGTTTCTCGCCGCCATGGGACTCCCGCTCGGCGCGGATGCCGCAGATCCGCAGCCGGAATCGACGAACTGAAACCCCGGAGGAGAAGGGCCGTTAAGGGTGCCCCGCGCCCCGAAGGTTCTCGACAACTATGATGGAACACCAATCCAAGGTCCCAGTGCTTCGGGACGATCGGGCGGCCGAAACGGTTTCGCTCGAGGCCTCGGCCTTTGAAGAGCCGCCGCTTGATGAATTGCCGATCGAAGACATGCCGTCCGAGGCGTTGTTCGACGCGTCGGAATCGCACGAGACGACCGTGCCGCCCGAATATTTTCGGGAACTCATGGACGGCGCCTGGGAGGGGCTTGCCGACGAGTGGGCCGCCGAGCCCGAAGGGGAGGTCGACGACATCGATCTTTCGGGCGCCTACGCGGCGGGGGCCGATCCCGACCCGGCCGCCGAGGCGCCGACCCGGCCCGCTGACGACGTCTTTCACGTGGAAACGGCCCCGTTGCCCGGCACGACCCTTCTCGAAGCGTCTGCCGGCACGGGGAAGACCTTCTCCATCAAGCACCTGGTGTTGCGACTCGTGGCGGAACTCGATTTCTCGATCGAAAAGCTACTCGTCGTGAGTTTCACCCGAGCGGCTACGGCTGAACTGTCTGCCCGAATTCAGCACCATTTGACGCAAGCGAGCGCTTATCTTTCGGGTGAAAAAAACGAAGAGGAGACGGACGACCTGATCGTGCGGCAGGTGCGGATCTGGGAGGCGGCGGGGCTTGATCGGGAGACGGCGGCCGCGCGCGTGCGGGCGAGTCTCACGGGGTTTGACAACGCGTCGATCCTAACGATTCACGCCTTCTGTCAGAAGATGCTCAAGAACCACGCCTTTACGGCGTCGGGGAACCTCTCCGAGGAACTTTCGGACGACGACGGCGACGTCTTTTCGGACGCGGTCGAAGATTTTCTGCGTCGCGAACTCGATCGTCTTCCCGAAGAGAGCGATCGACGGGCGCTCCTGCGCACGGAAAGTTGGGAGCGGATCCTGAGAGCGCTCGACGGGCAGCCCGCCGACCTCGTGCAACATCGAGCCGTCCCCGCGGAGGACGACACGTCGCCCGCCGTGAGCGCGGCTTTCGCGCGGTTCGTGACCGAGATGCCCGAGCGTGTGGCGCGGGAGAAAGTCCGTCGCGGCATTCAAACGTTCGACGATATGCTGACGGGTATGTGGCGCACGATTGCGGCCGACACGGACGGGCATTTCACGGCCGGCATCCGTCGTGCGTACCAAGGCGTTCTGATCGACGAATTTCAGGATACGGACCCCGTACAGTTTGCGATTTTCGACAAACTCTTCCTTTCGGGCCTTTCCGTCGAGGAGCGCCTCCGACGGTCGCTCTTTTTCGTGGGCGATCCGAAACAGGCGATTTACCGCTTCCGCTCGGCGGACCTCAATACGTACCTGCGTGCGCGCGCCATCGTGAACGCGGCGCCCGACGGTCGTCTGCCGCGACTCTCAACCAATTTCCGTTCCTCGAAACCGCTCGTCGAAGCGCTCAACGCCTTTTATTCGCGTTCTGGGGCGGGTACGCCCTTCATGCGACCGGGTCTGGAATACCGAAACGTCGACGCGAGCGGACGTCGCACGGGGCTTTGGATCAAAGAAAAGGGGGACTTCCGCCCGGCGCTTCCCTTTGAAATCTGGGGTCGCACCGAACCGCTCGGCTCCGCGGACGAAAACGACGGCGAACTCGACCGGGCGGTGGCTTTCGACATCAAGCTTTGGATCGAACGGGGCCGTGCGGGCGAGGCGCTTCTCCCTTGGGAAGAGGAGAAAGACGACGCGACGCTTGTGTGCGAAACGCTCGACGTCGACGGGAAGTCGCGTCCGATGCGCGCGCTCGAAGCGCGCGACGTAGCCGTTCTGGTTCGCAGCCGCGACGAAGCCCGCGGCATCATTTCGGAACTTCAAAAGCTCGGCATTCGCGTTCGCATCTCCTCGCAGGAGAGCGTCTTTGCGACCGACGAAGCGATGGAATTGCTCCTCTTGCTTCGCGCCGCCTCGGCTCCCGCGGACGAGCGCCTCATGAAGGCCGTCCGTACGACGCGCCTCTTCGGAGAGACGTTGGCCGACGTGCGGGCCGACGACGAAGCGCGTCGCATTGCCGTACGCGAACGGCTCGAAGCGGCACGGGAACTCTGGATCCGGAACGGCGTGGCAGCGGCTGTTGAATCCGTGACGACGGGCGAACACCTGGTCGAGCGACTCCTTCCGGTGCGGCTCGGCGAGCGGCGCTTGGCCAACTACGCGCATCTGGTTGAACTCCTTCACGAAGCGGGGCGGCGCTATCAGACGCCTGCGGGTCTTATCAGCTGGTTCGAGCGCAAGATGACCGACACGAAGGACGACGAAGCGGCGAAGATGCGCCTGGAGAGCGACGCGAACCTCGTGACGGTGGAAACCATTCATTCGAGCAAGGGGCTTGAGTACCCGATCGTCTATTGGCCGTACGCGCACAAGGGTTACTCCAAGCAAAAATCCGCAACTTTCCGACGCGTCAATCCCAAGACGGGTGAAGCCGTACTTGAAGTCTCGCCCGTTCCCGTCACCGAAGCGGACGACTTGGCCGAAGAAGGCATGGAGGAACTCACCCGTCTCGGGTACGTTGCCCTCACGCGTGCTTCGGCGCGCCTTGTGGTCGGGGCGACGATGATCCGAAAGAGCGAACGAAGCGCCGAGTGGCGCGCGAACCGCTTGAAGAATCCCTTCTTCTGGTCGTTGACGCGCAGCTGGGATCCGACGCAGGCGGGGGTCGTAGAAGCACTGCGCGAACTGCAGGCGATCGAAGGCTTGGCGGGCGCACGGGGTATCAAATGGCGCGAAACCGACGACGTTCTCGCGAAGGCGCAGGGGGAGGTCGAACGGTGCGACGCCGCACGTCCGACGCCCGACGAAGACGACTTCGGCGTCTCACCCGCCCGCGACGTTCAGGCCGCATGGCGTACGGCGAGTTTCACGGGTCTCACCCGCACGCTCGGAGACGACGAACCTGCGACGGCACACTTCGCGCCGAGAAAACGTCTTGAACTCTCCGACCGGATTCTCACGTTCCCGCGCGGCCCCCGAGCGGGTGACGCGCTTCACCGAGTTTTGGAGACGGCGGACTTTCAGGTCATGGCGCCCGAGACCGATGCGGTTCGCGCGTTGCGCACGGCGCACGCCGAGCGCATCGTCGGGGAGACGCTGGAATTTTCCGAGGCGGAAAAGTCCTTGGCCGCCGCGGCCGTCGCACGGATGATCGGCGACGTGCTCAATTCGGAGCTTCTGCCCGGGATTCGGTTGCGGGATGTTCCGCCCGAAGCGCGTACGGCCGAAATGGAGTTTCTCCTTTCGATGCCGTCGAACCTCACGGCCGCCCGGTTGGGCGAAGCGCTTGCGAGGCTCAACCCTAGTTATGCCGTGCCGGGTTTGACGGATGCGTCGCTCACGGGCTACCTCACGGGCTTCATCGACCTTGCGTTCGGCGCGGGCGATCGCTTCTGGATTCTCGACTGGAAGAGCAACGCCATTGCCGACGAGCGCGAGGGCTTCACGCAAGAGGCGATGGCGGCTGAAATGACCCGTCATCATTACCGCCTTCAGTACCTCCTTTACGGCGTGGCCTTGAGGCGGTGTCTGCGGGCGCGCTTGGGCGAGGATTTCCGGGAGTCGATGATCGGCGGGGCGATTTACGTGTTTCTGCGCGGGCTATCGGCCGAGGACTCTCTTGATGCGAGCGGGCGACGCCCGGGCGTCGTCGTTGATGAAATTCATCCTGCCGTGCTTCGGTGTCTCGACGAACTCTTCGCCTACGGGTGGTCGGAAGAAACAGTCCGTAAGGCCGAAGCCGAACTCGGACGCACCGAGGTGTGCAATTGAGGAGAAACCGTGCAATGACGGAATGGAAGACGGAACAGATGACGGAACAACCGACGAAAGAGTCGACGATGAATGTGCCTTTACCCGAGTCTTTCCAAGACGAACTCCTCCCCCTCGGAGCGGCCTTTTTGCGTATGGCCGAGCGTCGCGCGGGGCGCGCGCTTTCCGAGGAGGTGGCTCTGGCGACGGACGCCCTCATGCGTGCCTTTGCCGAGGCATCGCATAGGGGAAGCGTCTGCGTGCGTCGCCAAGACCTTGTGATGTCGCTCGCCGAGAGGATGTCCGCGCCCTTCGATCGCGACACCGCGTCCGAGCGACTCGAGCGGCTTTTCGACGAACTCGAAGCGCTCGGTCTGCTTCTGAGGCGCGAGGGCGCCGAGGTGCCCGAAACGCTTGCGGCGCCCTGGATCGAAGACGGCGAACGCATCTACGCGGCGCGCTACTTCGCGCAGGAAGCGAGCCTTGCGGCCGCACTCGTTCGGATCGCTTCGCAAACGCCCGAAAAGCCCTCCGAGGCGGTGCTCTCCGAAATGCGGCGTCTCACGGACGCGATTCATGCCGACGAACACCAGGCGGGGGCCGTTCTCAAGGCGCTCGAGGAAAACCTCGCCGTGATTTGCGGCGGACCCGGGACGGGGAAGACGACGAGCGTCGTCCTGATGTTGGAGTGTCTGCTTGCGGAAAAGCCGAACCTGCGCATCTACCTTGCGGCCCCGACGGGAAAGGCAACGAGCCGTATGGCGCAGTCCATTCAGGAAAGCGTTGCTTCGGACCGTCTCGTACGGTTGCTACCGCGCATGGGGGCGGTGCTTGCGGGAAAGAGCGACGCCGTAGTCGAAGGGCGAACGCTTCACAAGTGGCTCGTCACGAAAACCGCTTCTGGGGAGCGCCCCTCGAAAACGAATCCCTTGCCCTGCGACGTCCTCGTGATCGACGAAGCGTCCATGGTGGACATTCACCTCGCGGCGCGCCTTTTTGAGGCCGTCTCGCCGAAAACCCGGGTGATCGTGCTCGGCGACAAATTCCAGTTGGCGGCCGTGGGCCCGGGGGCGGTGTTCGCGGACATCTCTTCTTCGACGGGTGCCCTGGCGCGCCATGTGGCGGAATTGAAAACGAGTCGCCGCTTCAAAGAAAAAACCGTCATCTGGTCGCTCGCGCGCGCCGTCAACCACGAGGGTGTGGCCGCGAAGGATGCTCCCGACGACGTGGTGCGACTTTTGCGCGCAAATCTGACGGAAGTCTCGCCCGAGGGCGACATTCGTCCCGCCGTCTGGTTCGACGAAGCGCCGCAACCCGATACGGGTCTTTCGAGCGCGGCTCTGGAGTGGCTCGATCGCGAATCGCGTCCCTACCTGGAAGCACTCGCCGCGTATGTCGAAACCGAGCGTCGCCCCGGGGTCGGCGACGCGGAAATGGAAGAAGCCTGGACGCGTCTCTGGAAGTCGCTCGCGCGCTTTCGTCCGCTGGCGGCGCAGCGTCGCGGTCCGCAAAGCGTCGAAGCACTCAACCGCGTCATGGAAAGTCGCGTCAAGGCAAAACTCGTCGAGATCGGCGCCTATGACGAACGGTACGACGACGAGGTGTATCCGGGGCGCGTCGTCATCGTGCGCAAAAACGACGACGTGCTCGGTGTCTTCAACGGGGACGTGGGGATCGTCGTTCCGGTGCCTTTCGGGCCCGATGAGGATACTCTCACGGCGCGCCCCCGCCGTACGGTGATTTTCGGCGACACGGGAAAGCGCATCGCCCCGTCGCTCCTTCCCGCGCACGAAACGGCGTTTGCGATCACGATCCATCAGTCGCAGGGGTCGGAGTTCGAACATGTGGCGGTGTTTCTCCCGGAGAAGCCCGACTCGGGCCTTGCGACGCGGGAACTTTTGTACACGGGCGTGACGCGAACGAAGGGAACCGTGACGATTTTCGGTTCCGAACGTACGCTCCGCACGGCGGTTGCAAGCCGTACGGCGCGCGTCGGGGGACTCGCCCGACGGCTTGAGGAACTGGTGCTTCCGAAAGAGACGCATTGAGGGGGGAGGAAAAACGCCGACCTCGCGTCGTTTCGACGCTGGCCTAGTTCTTGACATAGAGGAAACCCTGAGAAATCCGAATGTGTTGTATTTTTGCAACGCTTCGGCTTTCCGCATCTCGGATTGGTTTTTTCTCGAGGAAATGGCAGGCATCCCATGTTTTCAGGGAATTATTATCGGACGCAGGAGAAATGACAGAGCGAGACTTGCATTTTTTCGGCTTCTCTTGAAATCGGTGTCGATAATGGTCCTGTCGCATCCGTTGCGGATGCGATACACGGATACCGGCGATCGCAGCGATCTCCGGTCACATTCCGGCCTTGCGGCTTCGTTGCCGCGAAGGCCGCACGGTTCGACGGGTGCTTTGTTGCACGCTGGCCCCCGTCGGACAACGGGGATACGTCCCCGATTTCTTCAGGAAACGAATTATGTTTAAGAAGACTCTTGCTGCCGCCGCCGTTCTCGGCGCTTTTGCCGGTTCCGCTTTCGCCGCCGACGTTACGCTCTACGGCGTCATCGACTACGGTTTCAACTATCAGCACGTCGACACGGACGCCGCCGGTACGGACGCCTCCGATTCCTTCCGCATGATGTCCGGTCAGAACTCCGGCTCGCGCTTCGGCCTCAAGGCTCAGGAAGACCTCGGCAACGGCCTCCAGGTGGGCTTCGTCCTTGAAAACGGCTTCGACGCCGACGACGGTTCCTTTGACGGCAACGGCGACGACAAGATTTTCGGTCGTGAATCCCAGCTCTATCTCTCCGGTGCCTTCGGTACGGTCTCCTTCGGCCGCGTCGGTCAGATGGCGAGCGCGAACGGCTCGTTCGGCATCCTCGGCGGCGCTTCGCCCTTCTCGGGCGGCTGGCAGGATTCCGTCGGTCAGAAGTTTGTGTTCGCGAACGGCTTCGCTCGCTTTGACAACACCGTCACCTACGTGACGCCGGAATTCGCGGGCCTCAAGGTCTACGCTCAGTATTCGTTCCAGAACGATGCGGGTAAGAATGCTGATGGTACGGCCAAGGATCCGGGCACGGAAGGCAAGTCCTCGGTGGACCGCTACTACGGCATCGGCGCCACCTACACGAACAACAACCTCTACCTCGTCGGTATCGTCGACTCCATGAACTGGGATTCGACGGCTACGGGCGCCAACCTCGACGACCAGCTCGCCGTCACGCTCGGCGGTGCCTACGACTTCGGCGTCGCGAAGCTCTACGCTTCGGGTCAGTACTTCGACAACGCCAAGGCGGTCGGTCAGAAGCGTGCTACGGAAACGGGTTCCATCGCCGACGGCTACAGCTTTGCCACTCTTGAAGGCGCCGAAGGTTGGGGCCTCAACGTCGGCGTGGGCGTTCCCGTCTTCGGCGGCACGGCCAAGGCTCAGGTTGCCTACATGGATGCCGAATCCACGCGCGACAGCGACATGAACGTTTCGCGTTGGAGCCTTGCCGCGGGCTACGACTACAACCTCTCGAAGCGTACGATGGTCTACACGGCCGCCGCCTACACGCGCGACGACGTTTCGGAACAGTACCAGGCTACGACCCATACGGGTTCCAACCCCTCCACGGTTGAAGTCATGGCCGGTATCGTCCACAAGTTCTGATTCGGGAACTTGAGTCGCTTATCCTTGGATTGAGCGACGCAAGCTTCGGGCTTTCGGGAGCGCATGGGTTGCACGACATGCGCTCCGCGTGAAGAACGAAGCCAAAACGAACAAACCCCTCCGTCGGATCGCGACCGTCGGAGGGGTTTTTCATATCCTCCCCGAATCCGTGGTCGGAGCCGTGCAATGAAAAACCTCCCGACGGGAAGCCCGTTCGGGAGGTTGAAGGAAAGGTCCGTCGGCTCTTGCGTCAGAGTGCTTCGGCGGCAAACTCCGCAAGGCGCGAACGTTCGCCGCGCGTGAGCGTGATCGTCGCCGCGTGTTCCCACCCCTGGAAGCGTTCCACCACGTAGGTGAGACCCGAACTGCCTTCGGTGAGGTACGGGGTGTCGATCTGTGCGATGTTGCCCAGGCAAACGATCTTCGTGCCCGGACCCGCACGCGTGATGAGGGTCTTCATCTGCTTGGGGGAGAGGTTTTGCGCTTCGTCGATGATGACGAACTTCTGAAGGAACGTGCGTCCGCGCATGAAGCTCATCGACTTGACGCGCACGCGGTTGCGGATGATGTCCATCGAGGCCTGACGCCCCCATTCGCCGCCCGCGTCGGACTTGTGGAGAACTTCGAGGTTGTCTTCAAGGGCGCCCATCCAGGGAGCCATCTTTTCTTCTTCCGTACCGGGCAGGAATCCGATGTCTTCGCCGAGACTCACCGTGGCGCGCGTCATGATGATTTCGGAATAGCGTCGTACGTCGATCGTCTGTGTGAGGGCGGCCGCGAGCGTCATGAGCGTTTTGCCCGTGCCCGCCTGACCGAGAATCGTCACGAAATCGAT